>JACPCR010000034.1 GCA_016179685.1 Planctomycetota bacterium
ACGACGATGGCGTATCCGTAGGATACGTCGAGGAGGAGCAACGAAGCAACCGGCCAAAGATGGGCCTCCCCGAAGGGCCAGGGCGCTTTTGGGCTGCGATTCGTCGCTCTTCGCTTCTGTGCTTTCCAGGCACATCACGCTCCTCGCTCCTTGTCTCGCGCCAAAATCACCCTGGCAAATTGCACAGTTTATTTCTTGACAGGCCCTAAGACTCTCAGTGGCCACCTCGTGCCTCGTCCATTCCTCATTAACCATCAACCATCAACCCTTGGAGCATCGGCCTTGCTCACGAGACCCTGCAAACGAGGCACTTGAGGTAACGGGACTCCGGGCAGGAGAGCTGGACGGGGTGGTCCTGCGCCTGCGAGCGCACTTCGATCACCTGGACTGCCTGGCCCGCATCGTGGGCGGCCTCGTGCAGGACTCCCTGGAACATCTCGAGGGTGACGGCCCCGGAACAGGAGCAGGTGAAGAGGAGGCCGGGCGACTCGAGGAGCTGGAGCGCCAGGAAGTTGATTTCCTTGTAGGCGCGGAGGGCGCGTTCCAGGTCGGGGCGCGAATGCGCGAATTTGGGCGGGTCCAGAAGAATCGTGTCGAAGCGCTCGCCGGACCGGCCGAGCCGCTGGAGCTCGGGGACGACCGAGCCTTTCCGCAGCTCGATGCGGTCCGGGGAGACCGATTGAAGGGCCGCGTTCTCCCGGGCGATCTCGAGGGCCCGGGCCGATTCGTCGATGGCCACGATGGAGGCGCCGGCCCGGGCGGCGTGCAGGCCGAAAGCACCCGTGTAGCTGAAAGCGTCGAGAACACGGCCCGGACGCGCCCACTGGGCCGCACGCGCCCGGTTCTCCTTCTGGTCCAGATAGCCGCCCGTCTTGTGCCCCTCCACGAGATCGACCAGGAAGGTCATCCCGTTCTCCCGGAAGGGATGGAGGGGTGGAGGCGTCTGGCCGAGGAGCAGCCCCCGCCGCTGCTCGAGGCCCTCGTAGCGGCAGATGGCCCCGTCGCTTCGCTCGTAGAGATGCTGGAGGCCGGCGATCTCCGCGATCCTCGGCAACAGGTCGCCGCGGCGTCGGTCCAGCCCCAGAGCCAGAAACTGCACCACCCCGTAGGGAGGGTAGACATCCAGGATCAGGCCCGACAGGCCGTCGCCTTCACTGTGGATCATCCGGCACGCGTCGTCGCATCCGAACAAGCCCTGCCGGCGCAGCTCCGCACGGTAGGACACGGCCGAGCGGATGCGGGCCTCGAAGAAGGCCATATCCAGGGGCTGTTCCGGATTCCAGGTGTAGAGTCGGACCCGGATTTGCGACCGCGAGTTGAAGAGGCCACGGGCGATGAAATGGCCGGAAGAGTCGCAAAGGTCCACGACGTCGCCGTCGTTGGCCTCGCCTTCCATTCGATGGATGGCCCCGCTGAACACCCAGGGATGGCCGTACACGAAGGGCCGCGCCCGCCGCGGCAGCAGAATCGCTCGAGGTGTGGTGGACATGCGATGCCAGGAGGACAAGGAAATCTTCAAGAGACAACCGCTAACGCCCACAAAGTATAGTTCACGCGTGCGGAAGTGCACCCGCGCTTCCCGTCATGGAGGGGCGCCGCGTTAGGCGCTCGGGGCGTCAAATTTGAAAAAACTGCCTCAGTTTGAGTCTGAAATCCGCGTAGCCCGGAGGGCGCAGCGGATTTCAGCGGAGATGTTGAAGGTGTCCGATGCCGGGTGTCCGTTGATTCCTAGCAAACAAAGTAACTTCCCAAGAAGTTCGGGTAAGTTGAGACCCTCTGGCCGAGCAGGGGGCATCCCAGCCGGTTGCGAAGAAGCAAACGCATAACACGCAGGATACAAGCACTTAAGAAGGTCTCAACTCCAGTTGGAGTGACGGCTTTAGCCGTTGTACGAGCAGCGCCACGCCTCAAGGCGTGACTCCAACCTCTTCGCGCGACGCGTAGATTTGCACGAGCAAAACTCTACCCCGGCCACCTCAACCCATGTTTCTCTCTGTCACAACGAAGCCCGTCCTCAAGCCCTGCAAACCGCGCTCCTGACAGCTTTCCGAGCCTGGTTGGGTTGCGAGCCTCGCCCGCCTTAGAACCGGAAGTAGATGAAGGCCTGGGCGCCCTGGCTGTTCATGACGAGGACGGCGGCAGCGGCGGCGGCATAGGCGAGCCCCTTGAGCCACACGGGCAGGGCTAGAAACCTGCCGGAAAGGTCGGCATACTCGCCCGCGTACTGGAAAGCGAGTCCGCCGAGGACCAGAGCGGCGGCGGCCGCGTCTCCAACCGTGAGCACGGCCCCGCGGTCAGGCTGCGCCATGGCCGTCAGATAACGGGCAAGATTCGGGAGGTCCGGGCAGCGGAAGACGAGCCAGGTCAGGACGATGGCGTGAAAAATCAAGAGCCGGCGGAGGGTGAGGGCCAGGACGGAGCGATGCGACGATTCCGGGTTCTTGCGGTCCGGGGCGGTCCGGCGTTCGACGGCGAGGTAGAGGCCGTGGAGGAGGCCCCAGAGGACGAAGTGCCAAGCGGCCCCGTGCCAGAGGCCGCCAAGGAGCATGGTGAGCATGAGGTTGTTCGTGACTCCACGCTGGAAGACGAGGAAGCCGAGGTAGGCGGCGGAGGCGGCGGGCCCGAGCCACGGTGGCCCGGCGAGGAAGCCGGTGGCCGCCGCGGCGGGAAGGACGGCATGGAGGAGGCTTCCCCGCGTCTCGCCGCGGTTGCCCCCGAGCGGGATGTAGAGGTAGTCCCGAAGCCAGCCGGAGAGGGAGATGTGCCAGCGTTGCCAGAACTGGGAAAAGCTGGCGGCCACGTAGGGCCTGCGGAAGTTTTCGAGCAGGTCGTATCCCATGAGCCGAGCGCATCCGATGGCGATATCCGAATAGCCGGAGAAATCAAAGTAAATCTGGAACGTGAAGGCGTAGAGGCCCAGCCAGGCCTCGGCGAAATCTGCATCCATCGGGGCGGCAAAGGCCCGGTCCGCATGAACGGCCAGGGTGTCGGCGACGACAATTTTCTTGAAGAGTCCGAGGGTGATACGGGCGATGGAGGCCTCGAATGCCCGGGCATCGAGCCTGGGCGTCTGGGGTATCTGCGGCATGAAATCGGCCGCGCGGACGATCGGGCCCGCGATGAGCTGGGGAAAATAGGTGACGTAGAAGGCGAAACGATGCCACTCGCGCTCCGCCCGAATGACCCCCCGGTACACGTCGATCGTGTAACTCATCGTCTGGAAGGTGTAAAACGAAATGCCCACCGGCAGAACGATGTTCAGGTCGACCCACGAAAGCTTCCATCCAGCGGACGAGGCGATCGCCGCCAGGGTCCCGGCAAAGAAATTGAAATACTTGAACACCCCCAGAAGGGCCAGGTTCATGACGACGCTCAGCGCCAGGAGAAGCCGCCGCCGGCGCGGCAATGGGCTGTCTTCGATCCGCCGGGCCGCCACGTAATCAATCTGCGTCGAGACCAGGATCAACAGGATCAGCCAGTGGTTGTTCGCGGTATAGAAATAATAGCTCGCCAGAAGCAGCAGCCAGAGGCGCGCCCGGGGGAAGCCGACGAGCCACCAGCCCGCTGCGAACACGGTCGTGAAAAAAAACAGGTACTCGAAGGAATTGAACAGCATGGGATTATCGACCGCATCAGAGCAATCTTCGGTGATAGCCGGAGGGTATGCCCGCGATCATCCGCAATGACCTATTCCGTGCGGGGGACACGGGGGACACGGAGGGATTCTGATGAATACCTTTGTTGGTTTTCCCCGTGCTCTCCGTGGTTCACACCGATCTTGTTTCTCTCTGTCACAACGAAGCGAGTCCCAAGCTTCGTACATCACGCTCCGAGAGGAGAAACTTGACCCCTTGTCCCTTGTCCCTTGTCCCCTGCGGTCTTCGGCCTGGAGGGTGTAGGGACGCAGGGCTTCGGCCAGCAGGGGAGTGAATTTCTCGATCCCGCGGCGATTGAGGTGGTTGTAGTCGAAGTAGTCTTCGTCCGTGAAGGTCTCCCAGGGCACGCGCACGTAGGGGAAACCGCGACTCTCGACGAAAGGCCGTACCCGGCTGGCCATGAAGCGCTCGAATCGAGCCCGGCGTTCCGGGCTCAGAGCCGTGTAGGGCGCTTCGGCCATCTCGTTGACGATCAGCCTCACGGGCTGCCCAGCAAAAAGGTCCAGAACGCCAGCGAAGTTGTTCCAGTACGCCGGGTCCGGTTCGAATTCCTTCGGCTCGTCCTCCGCCGCCCGGGCCAGCTCGGCCGCGTGCTCCCGCTGCTTCATGCGGAAGAAATCGGGGTCGAGCTCGATGCGCTCATAGCCGCCCCCGGCTCGTACCACCGCCAGCGAGGTCAGCCGCCCGCCGTCGTTCTCTGTGCGCACCTCGGACTGCCGGACGGCAGGGTCTCGGCGCACTTCCTCGAGGGCCTGCTCGAGGAGGCGGCGGACCCGCTGCTCGCGGCCGGCAGGGTCCAGGCCTGCCCGGGCCGGCCGCCAGGCCGCGATCCGGCGTTCCGACCACCGGTCCAGCCGGGCTCGCAGCCGCCCCGGGAGGTCCAGCCAGTCGCCGAGCGTGAAACTGGGCCTGCCCCTCTCGAAACGCTCAGCCCAGTCGAAATCGCCGTACTCCGCCAGGTTTTCCCGCAGCGATTCCGGTGAAAAGCCCCAGGACAGGTAACGGGCCTCGTTCGACCGCCCAATGGGGTACGCCGTGCCCACGGAGGCGTGCACCGGCCGGAAATTCTGGTAACCGACGGACCAGACGACGAGGGTCTCCGGCGGGGCCGCCTCCAGGATGTGCTGCATCTGCGGGTATTGCGTGGGAAACCAGTGCGCCCAGTGCGCCAGGTTGAGCGATCGCACGCCGAGGAGGGGGTCCAGCCGTTCCGGGTGCATGGCGCAATAGGCACGGCTATCTCCAACGAAAAGGAGATCGAAATCCGAGGCGTGCTGGCGATACGCGGCGACCTTCTCCAGCGCGTTGGCGGGCCCAATGGATGGAGGCTCGCCGGCCTGCCACTGGGCCAGCACAATGAGCAAAAGGGCGAAAGGGAAAGCAAAGGCCAGGGCGTAGCGCCCGATCAGGGGCCGAAGGCGCGCGCCTTCGGCGGGCGAGCCCCTGTTTCTTCCTCGACGCCATTCGAGGACCAGCCAGGCCGCGTAAGCCGGGGCGAGGCCAGCCGCAGCGATGAGGGCAGATAGGGGAGGCATGAAACGACCTTGCGTCGCGGCGAGTGAAAGGGTCGAGGCGCGCCAGTGTGGATGCGCTTCCGCGCTTCCACGAAGCCCGGAATCGAAAATCCCTCCCACGCTTGTCCCCACGGAAGCGATAAAGTCGGGGAGGGCTTTACCACGCTCCGCGTGCTGGAGTTTGGCCGATTTTCATTCGAACGTCGGTATGGCCACTGGGAACGCCGGCATCTTGCCGGCAGCCTTGGTATTTGAGCTATTAATCTCTAAAATACCAATAAAAAGCCATCCGTACCGACGGGGTCCACCGTGGAGATACTGGCGCTCCGCAGGAACTCGGTACTCGCTTGTGTCAATGGTCAAAAAGTGCCAAACTCCGGAACGCTCCGCGTAGGAAACCGAGTGAGCGCTTCAACGACTGGTTCCCCTTAGCCGCGCAGCGCCACGGCACGGCCGGTGCGGCTGGACTGATAGGCGGCGTCGATCACCTGGAGGGCGCGGAAGGCGTCGTCGCCGCTGATCAGCAGCTTGCGCTTCCCTTTGGCGGCGGCGAGGACGTTGGCGATCAGGGCCTGGCTCAGGGACTCGCCGTAGCCGGGCGGCTCCTCCCGGTACGGAGCGGTGATATCCTTGCGCGCCGTGGTCTCCCAGCCGGGTGCGTCGCTGCGCACGTACAGGGTATCCATCCGGCCATTGAGCCCGTACATCGGCCACGAGGCCTCTCCGAGCGTGCCGCGCATGTTCAGCTTGATGTCGCCGTATCGACTGCGCAGGACGTATCCGGCATGGAGGGTGCCGAGGGCGCCGTTGGACATCTCGAAGCTGACCGCCGCCACGTCCTCGACGGTGATGTTCTCGCCGCTGAGCGTGGCGACCTGCCCGGACACGCGCCGGAACTCGAGACCCGTGATGAAGCGGATGAGGTCGAAGGTATGGCAGGCGAGCCAGGAGAGGATGCCGCCGCCGGCCGCCGCGTGATCGAAGAGCCAGTGGTCCGGATGGCGCTGGCGCACGGTGCTGGTCACCATATTGGCCTCGATGGAGACCACCCGGCCCAGGGCGCCCTCGCGCACGAGACGCCGGAACTCCTGGGCCAGCGGCTGGAAGCGGTTGGAATAGCCGGCGGTGAGCACGACGCCGTGCTTGCGGGCCAGCAGGGTCAGGCGTCGCACCTCGCCCGGGGTCCGCGCCACGGGCTTTTCCACGATGGTGGGTATTCCGGCTCGGATCAACGCGGCTGCGAGAGCCGGGGCGCGATCGTTGCGCGTGCAGACCAGCCCGAAGTCCGGCGACTCCTGCTTCAGCAGCGCATCGAGGTCGCGGTAGACCGCGTCCGCACCCGCGCAGTCGCCCTCCGGGCCGAACACGACCGTGCGCTGAACGTGCGGCGAATGCTTGAAGGCGGAGAACCAGCTCGAGGAATGCGGGTTATCCAGGCCCAGAAGCGCTGCAGTCACCGTGGACATAGGGTCTTCCTTTCCGAGGGGTCAAAACTTCGGCGGCGGAGCGTCGAAATAGGCCCGACCCGCCCCGTAGGGGAACATCGGGGCAAGGTCCTCGTTGGACCGGGGATGATACCACACAAAGTCCGTCTCGCCGTAAACGATCGAGCCGTGATTCGGCGGCGCGGCCGCAGGTTCGCTGACGTACGCGTTGAGCGTCCAGAGTCCGAGGAGGCGGAAGGGCCGGCCCGAAGCGAAGAGTGGGAAGGCCTCGACGACGCGCGGGGGCTGTTTCGGGAAACCCGGGCCGCGGCGCACCAGCGCTTCGAGGCCCGTGCCGCGGTGTGATCGGTCGGCCAGCTCCGCGGCGGCCAGCGGCCGGCCGTCCTCGTAATGCACGTCGTAATTGGGGTCGTGCAGGACCCAGCGACCCCGGGCCGCGTCCCAGACCTCCGCCATGAAGTGTCCTTCCCAGCCGTTGAACACGGACGTGACGGCCAGGCATCTGGCCCGATGTCCCAGCGCCGCCGCCAGAGAGGCGAAAACAGCCGCAAAATGCACGCACATGGTCACCTTGCCCGCCTGGCCGTGCCCCCAGTCCCGCTGGGCCCAGTCCAGCACCGTCCAGGGGTCCCACGGCGCATAGCTGCGGCCCGACGGATCATGCGTCCAGGACCTCGCCACCCAGGTCCGGAGCGCCAGCGCCTGTCGCCAGGGGTCCCGGATTCGCCGAAGCCGCGCCGGGAGCAGGTCGAGCAGCTCGCGCACCCGCGGATGCCTCGGGTCCTCGTAGACCGGCGCCGGCGGACTCGGGTCCCGCAGCCGTGCCGAGTGCACCCGCAGCCGAACCAGGTATTCGCCCCGCAAAATGCCGTGGGCGCCCATGCCTTCGTTGCGCCAGGTCCGGCCGCGGTCCACGCTCAGAAAGCTCCGGGGATTGCCGTGCCCGTTCTCGATGCCCAGCGCCCACGCATTCATCGCCAAGCTGTCGCACGACAGCACGAAGTCGTTCCAACCCGCTCGAAGCCGACCCGAAGGGACCGCCAGCCGCCACCAGCCCCAGCTCCGAGTCCAGCCCGGATCAGGCTCGAGATGTCCCAGCGCCCGCCCGTTCAGGGCGACCCGAAGGGGACGCCGGTTGCCGTCGTACTGATTGAGATAGAGCCAGAGATCGGCCGGCGCGCCTTCGGCGGCCGCGGGCAGCCGGAGCATCTTCTTGGCCCAGCGCCAGCGGGTGATCTCTTCGTTATTGGCCACCAGCGCCCGGCCCCGCTCGGACCAGAACAGTCGGCTCATGGCTCTTTATTCCTGAATGAGTTGTGCGCCGGCATCCTTTTCCACCCGGCCGTTGACCCGGCACTGTGTCAGGCGGAGCGAGGATCGAGCCGTGGCGCGAACGTCGCCGGACACCTCGCATCGGTCGAGTGATATGGACGATTCGTCGCGGGCAACCACCAGGCAGGAGACCTTGCAGCCGGAGAGCTTCAACCGCGCCTGGTTCGAGCTTCCGAGGTAACCTCCGCTCCCGTCGCACGTGGAGTTCCGAATGTCCAGCTCGCTCTCACCAAAGGCCAGCGACTCCCCGAAGGTGCTGCCTTCGACGGAGACCCGGGCCTTCCCGTTCGAGTAGAAGTTCCAGGCGGAGACCCGGCAATCGACGAACCGGAGCTTCCGGTCCGACACTTCAAGTGAATAGTCCTGCATTCTGCGGCCGTTCTGAACGCCCCGAAAGGCGGCTCGGGCGTTTCCATCGAAGTAGAGTCCGGCGGCGTAAAGGTCCGTCCGCTCGATCACCGCGTCCGAGCCTGGCTGGGAAATGATGCACCAGAGGACGTTTTCGCAGCGACGGACCCGGACGCGCATGCCGGGCCCCGACGTCCAGTTTTCGACTTTCGACCCGGGAGGCAGGGAGATTTTTCCCTTGATCTGGGGCCCCACCGGCAGCCAGAGGATCACGGAAGACGAATCCTCGATGGAGATGTCTGCTCCGGCCGCGATGACGAATTCGCCCGTTTGCCGCGTCCGGCGGATGGCGACTCGGGTCCCGTCGCCCGCGTCGCAGGTGAGGCCGCCCTGGCACTCGCTGTCCTCGACCTCGAGGGCCGAGGCGTCGCTGAAGTTCACTCCGGCAGGCAGTCCAGGTGTCCAGAGCGAATGTTCGAGTCGAAAACGGGACGCGCCGCGGAAGATGAGGGATCGCTCGTGGTTGTATTTCTGGGGCAAGGAGAAAACACCGCCGGCCAGCTCGAAGATTCCGTCCTGCGCCCGCACGTCGCCCAGAAGAAGGAACCGGGGCGACGTGACCTTGAGGTGGCCGCCCTTCCGGATGATCAGATCGCCCGCCAGAATGGAACTCTGGGAGATTTCCATCAAGCGGTCGACGATGAGCGGGGCCGGCAGACGGGCGTAGGCCGAACGCCGGACCACAACGGTATCGACGGCGAGGACGTTCTCGCCCCGAGAACCGAGCAGAGGTCCCAAGTCCAGCAGGACGTATCCCAACCCGAGTCGTTGGGGGTCCAGCACCGGCTTCCGGACCCTCGAATCGTCGTTCAACTTGAAATCGGATGGCCGCGCCCGTACCTCCTTCCTCTGGCCCGCGCTCAGATCGAAGGGAAAATGGAACGACGCGCCGTCCCGGTCCTCCACTCCCAGCATGAACGCCCCGTTCACCTGGGACCGAAGAGTCAGCCGGATTTCCTGAAGCTCCGTAAGGAGAGCCGCATGCGCCAGGGGTGAAAGCACCTCCCGGCGGTAGTGGAAGGAAACGCTCTTGTTCGAGACGCCAAGGTTGCTGCCCTCGGGCTTGCCGCCCTTGAAGTCGGTCGTTTCCCAGCCCTGCAGCGACTCGCCGTCGAACCGCTCCTCATCCTGCGCTGCAAGAGGCGGAGTAACTAGGGGAAGGAGCAAGAGCAATCGGGCAGGGGCCATGGCAAGGATGGGATCGATTGAAAACGGAAACGCAGCGTATCTTGACCGGGCCAGTTCGAATATACGCTCTGTTGCCCCGGGCCTCAAGGTCAGAGATTTCTTGACGCGTCTTTCTTACGAAACGGCGCGTCCACGCCGGAATCGGCATGGACGGTCGGCGGACCTCACGAACTGCGCCGGGGTCGCGGACCGTCCTCACACCTGAACCGGTGTGGGGGAACGGCATGCGCCGCGCACCCGTGAAACGGGTATAGTGCTGCACTATATCTGAACTCATTTGCTGGGGAAAGTTGTTGAAACCGGGCCGGGCTCTGCTATAATCACACCCCTTTCGACATCGGTGGGCTTCCATCTCATCAGCGTGTGTTCGAGGAATCGGCCCATGACTTCGTTCGTGGCCAAGAAGGGCCAGGTCGACCGCAAGTGGTTTGTCGTGGACGCGGCGGGCAAGAATCTTGGCCGTCTTTGCGCCAAGATTGCGCATATCCTCCAGGGGAAGCACAAGCCCATCTACACGCCCCATGTGGATACGGGCGACTTTGTCATCGTCATTAATGCCGGCCAGATCGCCGTTGGTAAGCGTAAGTTGTCCAATCAGCTCTACTTCCGCTATTCTGGATACCCCGGCGGACTTCGGACGGAGACCCTCGGGCAAAAGCTCCAGAAGAATGCATCCCAGGTCATCCGACTGGCCGTTCATGGCATGGTCCCGAAGACCAGGCTGGGCAGGCAGATGATTCGCAAGCTCAAGGTATACAACGGACCGGAACATCCACACGAAGCCCAGCAACCGGAGGCGCTTGCCCTATGACCGATTCCCAAGAAGGCACCAAGGTGGCGGAAGAGGCCAAGGCAACTCCGGTAGTCGAAGCGCCGAAGACCATCTACTGGGGCACGGGGAGGCGGAAGACCTCCGTTGCCCGGGTGCGGCTAATTGCCGAAGGACAGGGCAAGGCCACCGTTAACGGGCGTGATCTGGACAGCCACTTCCTGGTTGAGCGGCTGCGGCAGATCGCGCGCTCGCCCCTCGAAACGGTCAAGAAAACCGCTCAATTCGATATCCTCGTCCAGGTCGAGGGAGGCGGGAACACAGGCCAGGCGGGCGCCATCCGGCTCGGCGTGGCCCGTGCGCTGGTCAAGGCCGATTCTCACCTGGAATCGACTCTTCGGGACGCCGGCCATCTCACGCGGGATAGCCGGATGAAGGAGCGCAAGCACTACGGTCGCCGCGGGGCGCGTCGCGGCTTCCAGTTCTCCAAGCGTTAGCGAAGCGTTGCCTCAAACCGATCTCTTTGGCTCGTGTTGATGCCGAAGCACTCCTGCGCTTCGGAAGGGCGACGGCCGCGGCGTCCCATTTCATTCCGCATGCGGCCATCGCAGCCTCCCACTCGGTCGCCGGCTCTTCACCACCAACCACCAACCGATCCCGCATGCGGCCATCGTTGGCTTTCACTCGGGCCTGTATTCCTCTCCGGAATAAAGCGCTTCCAACTTTTCGATGAACGGCCCGGCGGAGTAGCGTTCCCCGACGACGCGTCGGGCCTCGGCCGCCATCCGGCCCCTTAACTCCCCATCCTCGATCAACCTGAGAATCTGTTGCGCCAGGTCCTCGGACTGGCCCGGCTCGGCCAACAGGCCGGTCTGGCCGTGGACGATCAGTTCCGCCAGTTCCGGCAGGCGGAAAGCGACGACGGGGCATCCGGCCGCCATCGCCTCGAGGGCGGCGTAGGGCAACCCCTCGTAGAGCGAGGGAATCGCCAGGAGGTCAAACGCCGGGTAGATGTTCCGTGCCTCCTCACGCTGGCCCAGGAAGAGCACCCGGCCTCGCAGTCCGAGCCGATCGACCTCGCGTTCCAGCTCGGACCGGCGTTCCCCGTCCCCGACCAAGGCGAACGAGACGTCGCTGCGCTGGCCGCAGAGTTGTGCGGCGGCCGCCAGCAGGTGCTCGTGTCCCTTTTGCCAGGTCAGCCGGGCCACGCATCCGATGACGGCGTCCCCGTCGCGCAGGCCCAGCTCGGCTCGAGACACCTTGGAGGCCTCCAGCTCCTCCGGCAAGCGTACGGCGATGCCGTTGGGGATCACCACGGTTCGGGCCTCGTGGAGAAGGCCGGACCCGAGCGCCAGGCTGCGCTGGGCCTCGGAAAGCAGCACCATCTTCTCGGTGAAGAGCCCGGCGAATCGTTCCAGAAATCGGTAGAACGAGCCTTTCAGGGGCGAACAACGAGGCGACTGGAACGGGAAGGTGTGCGGCGTGTGGAAGACGTGGGGCACGGCGCTCACCCCGGCGGCCACCCGGCCCAGGAAGCCCGCCTTCGAGCTGTGCGTGTGCACCACGTCATAGCCCTCGCGGGCGAAGTGGCGGCATAACCACAGCAGCGAAAGCAGGTCCTGGCCCGGCCGAATCTCACGGTGCATGGGCAACAGCAGCACCCGGAGGCCCCAGCGCCGCATCCGCTCCATGTCCTGCTGAAATCCCGGGTCCCTCAATGCGGAAGCGATGACGGTCACGTTGAACCGTCGCAGGTTGATGCGGCGGGCGATCTGCCTCAGGTGCTCGCGGGTGCCCCCGATCGTGGCCTCGATGATAATGGCCACCTTGATCTTCCGGTCCGGTATGGGCTGCCGTCTCCGATGTTCCATCGCCTCGCCTGTGTGGGTCTTCATGGTCATAAACGATATTATCCAGTTTTCTGACTTCGGGTCTTCTTCCGTTTCGGTCTGCTCGTCCTCGAGTTCTACTGGTCCTGGGGTCTACTGGTCTTCGGGTGCTTGGGTCCTCGGGTCTTGATCTGGTCTTCCGGTGCCCTGGTCCATGGTCTATTGCCCCTTTGTTTTCAAGGCTGAAGGGTGTAGGTTGTAGACTCCGTTCACTGCTCACGGCTCACTGCCCCCATGCCCTCCGACTCCCGAGCACGAGTCCTGCACCTCATTGACCGCGCCGCCCTCGTGTTCCTGGCGGCGTCGCTGACCGTGCGGCCGCTGACCTCCGGCCAGATCGAGGGTGTCGAGGTCGCCGCCCTGCTCCAGCTTTTTCCCCTTTTTGCCGCACTCTTCTGGCTGTTCCGGATGGTCCTCCTGCGGGAGGTCCGGATCGCGCCTACGGGCCTGGGCGTCCCCCTGCTCCTTTTCGCCGCATCGATGGTCGTCTCGGTCCTGCGAGCGTCCTGCAAGTTCCCGGCGATGGCCGCCGCCTTCGAGTCCCTCGTCGATCTCCTTCTGTTCGGACTGGTCGTCCAAGTGGTCCGGGACGACCCTGACCGCCGGCGTACGCTCGAGCGCGTGTTCCTGGCGACGGCTTTGGTGGTTACGCTCTATGCCCTCCACCAGCGGGTCCGGGGCTTCCCGGAGATGACGGCGTGGGTGGAGCAGAATGCAGGTGAGGCGCAGAGGATGCTGGGCCTGGACGCCATCAACTGGGAGGACTTCAAGTCGCGCTTGGGCACCTACGAGGTCTTCTCCACCTTCATGATGCCGAACGTCCTGGCCGGCTACTTCCTCATGGTGCTTCCGCTCGTCGTCGTCGCGCTCTGGACGGGGCACGCACAAAGCGGGCGCGGGCGGCTCGCCCGAGCGGTCCACGCCGCTTTCCTCGCTGCCGTGCTCGTCGCCCTGGCCTGGACCGGCGCGAAGGGCGCCTGGGCCTGCGTCCCCTTCCAGGCCATCCTCTTCGTGCTCCTGCTCGGCGGCCAGATTCCGAGGCGGACCCGCGTCGCCGCCGTCGTGGCCCTCTCCCTCGGCTTGGCCGCAGCCGCCGCCCTGCTCCTCGCTGTGCCGCGCTTCCAGGGCTACGCCGCAGGACTCGCTGACTCCCTCCAGGTGCGGTTCGGATACTGGATCACCGCCTGGCGCATGCTCTCCGCCGGCTGGGCGAACTTCTGCTTCGGAGTCGGCCTCTCCAATTTCCAGGAGGCCTACCCGGTCTACAAGACCCTGGACGCCAGCGAGGTTCAGAAGGCGCACAACCATTACCTCCAGCTCTGGACCGAGGTGGGCGCGTGGGGCCTGCTCGCGTTCCTGTCGGCCTGGTCCATTTGGACTCTTCGCTGCCTGAGGATGCCCCTCGGAAGCGACGCCGGTCCGTCGGGCCGGCATCGCTGGTCGGACTGGGCCACGCCCCTCCTCGGCGGCGCCCTCGGCTTCCTGACCGTCATCGCTTTCGCCCAACCTTTCAAGAACTTGCCCAGTTCCACGGATTACGGGTGGATCACCGCCGTGCTTTTCGCCGTGTGGTGCGGCTACGTGCTGCT
The DNA here is from genome assembly GCA_016179685.1 of Planctomycetota bacterium. GTDB lineage: Bacteria > Planctomycetota > PUPC01 > JACPCR01 > JACPCR01 > JACPCR01. Next base: position 13,791 of record JACPCR010000034.1, read on the forward strand.
GGACGCGGCACAGGAACAGCCGGTCACCGGCCCGCGCGAGGCGGTGTTCCTCCGGGCCGGTTACCTCGCCGCCGCCGCGGGCATCCTGCTCCACAGCCTGATTGATTTCGACCTCTCCCTGGGCGGGAACTCCCAGGGACTCTGGCTTCTCGCTGCCCTGGCCGTGACCCTGCAGGCGGAGGCCGAGCCCTGGAAAGCCCGTGTCTCACCCGCCGCGCAGATCGGTCTGACGGCGGCCGCCCTGGCGCTTTTCCTGGCGCTGACGTCCTTTCTGTTCCCCCGTGTGGCCTCGTCCGAGGCTCACAAAAGAGAGGCGCGGGTATGGCTCTCGCAAGCCCTGCTCCCCGGCGGGATGCCGCAGGCCGAGCCGCTGGAACGCGCCGTGCAGGCTCTCCAGAACGCCGTCCAGGAGAATCCGCAGGACCCCGAATCGTTCTTCGAGCTGGCTACCGCCCTGCAATACCGCTGGCTGCTCAACCCGGAGGGCCGGACGGCCGAGGAGGCCTACGAGGCCTATCGCCGGGGCATCGAGCTCGCGCCGCTCCGCGGCGTCTACCACCTCCACCTCGGGCAGTTCCTCGATCTGCTGGCCCAGCGGCCCCCGGCCTTCCTTCGCACCCGGGTGCTTCAAGAATATGCCGTCGGGGAGGAGCGGCCGGGTCGCCCGGCCGAATTTGAGCCGGCCCTGACTGAATACGCGCGCGCAGCCCAGCTCTATGCCACCCGGCCCGCGTCGCACCTGCCGCTGGCCGACCTGCTCTGGCGTCTGGATCGGAAGGACGAGGCCCGTGCGCGGTATCAGGAAATCCTCGACCTCGATGCCCGTATCCACCCGCGGTGGAAAAACCTCAAGCTCGCCCCGGCCGATCGCAAGCGCGCCGCAGCACGGGCCGAGGGGAGCGTGGAGCGTGGTCCGTGATGCGTTAGGCGTGGAGCGCTGGCCAGGGGATGGCCCAAAGCCCCACGTGTGGCGAACGGGTGAGGCGAGAAGAACGAAACTCATGTCCCCCCATCCCCGTGTCGCCGCGTCCCCGCGTCTTCTGCTGCTCCTCTCCTGGTCCGCTTGTCCCCTGGTCCCCTTCCCCATAATCCATGGTCCATTGCCCCTTGTCCTTTGTCCTCTTGTTGTCTCTCCTGTCCCTCCCCGTCCGGGCCGAGCAATGGCCCGACGAGGCGCGGCAGCGCTACGGACCCTCGTTCCCCCTGGAGAAGCTGGGCTCGCCCGAGCGCCTGCGACGCCTCGAGTCCCTGATCGACGCCTGCCTCGCCGAAGTCGATCCGGGCCGGCGGCAACGGGCGCTCGACGCCCTGAAGGCGGATTTCGATCTGCCCATCGAGGCGTTCGAGCGCCTGGCGAGCGTCTGGCGCGGGCCCGTTTCCGACGCCGCGGAAGCCACGGCCCGGGCGGCGACCGACCCATCCGAAGAGCCTGCCGCGCTTCCCCGAGGACTCGAGCCGGTCCGGGCTCTCCCTGGCCTGAAGCTCTACCGAGCCTTTTATGCCGTGGAGGGCGCGGGCGAGCCGCAGGAACTCGTCATCGGCGTCCCGGACACCTATTCCTCCTCGAAGCCCTCGCCCGCGCTTCTGGCGCTCCACGGCATGGGAGGCAGCGGTCGCCAGGCGGCTGAGGCCTGGGCGGCGGCCGCGGCCGAGCACGGCCTCCTGCTCGCCTGCCCCACCGCGCACCCGCGGTGGGGGTTCGGCATCACCACTTCGAGCCAGCGACACCTCCGGGCCGCTCGGGACTGGATGCTCCGGCAGCTTCACGTGGATGCGGACCGGCTCAGCGTGTCCGGCGTATCGATGGGCGGGCATGCGACCTGGCATCTGGCCGCGCACCATCCGGACTGGTTCTCCGCGGCTGCGCCGCTGATCGGCTCGCCGCGTGAAGTGCTGGCCTGCCTGGAGAACCTCGGCCCCTTGTCGCTTTACATCGTGAACGGGCAGAAGGACGAAGGCATTCCGCTGGGGCCCGTCCGCGGGGCCGCGACGCGCCTGCAACGCCTCCGAATACCTCATCGGCTCGTCATTCACGAGGACCGCGGGCACGAGGTGCACGCCGACGACTACCGCGAGGCGGCGGCCTGGATGGCCCCTTGCCAGCGCCGGCCGTATCCCTCTTCCTTCACCCTCCTGGCCGGACAGGAAGACCACTTCCGGGCGTTCTGGGTCGAAATCCTCGAAGCCTCCGGCAACACCAGCCAGGAATTGAGCATCCTGGACAGCACCACCGGCTCGGAGATCGAGCGAATCCGGACCCTGAAGCCGCCGGTCCGGATTGAGGCCCGGGCTGAGGGCAACACCCTCAGGCTGGTCACTCGCAACGCTCGTAAAATCCGGTTGTTCCTCAGCAGTCGAATGCTGGACCTCCACCGGCCGGTCACGGTCGAAGTCAACGGCCGTCGGCTGTGGGAGCAGGCCATCGAGCCTTCGGCGGCCTTCGTACTGGCGGATTTGCTCCGTTCGGGCGACCGCGGGATGACCTTTGCCGCCAGCGTCGAGGTCGTGTGCGGAGAATAGGCTGTAATTCCCTTCGAGCGCAAGCCTTTTTAAACGCCGATGTCATCGCACCCTGTCCGCCGACGGACTCGGTTACCCTGGGCTTTTCTGGATGCAGCCGAAACGCGTGAGCGCTTCGGAATCGTATCTGATGCGCGTGATTGTTAAACCCCTCGTTTCTTTGACCCCAACGGGGTCCAACAATACCCCGAAGGGGTTAACCCGGCTTTCTCACAAATCGCAACGGCACGCTCGATATCCACCTGTGCAGCAATCCGTTGCAATGCAGGCTTCAACGCGGCCTTCCTGGCGCCTCGATCCAGGTTAGCCCTGAGCGAAAATGACGCAAGTCGTTCGAGTCGAAGCCCGCAGGGCGCATTTCGAACACGTCGTGTGAGAAATGCGGGTTAAACTCCAAAGCCCATGGTCACCGAAGCGCCACCCTGGGTTCGAAATCTTTCCCTACCCCCATCGCTGAGCATCCGGGTCCATGCTTTTGCAGTGTTCTCGAAATCTGCTAAAATGTCTGATTATCTCTTTTTCTCTTCTCCAGGAAGGAGTATCACATGGCTGGGAAAGCTAGACGTACGACGCATCGCAGCAAGGCGGGCAAGAAGCTTTACGCGAAACGAGACGCGTCGGGCAAGTTCAAGGACATTCAGACTTACAAACGGGCTCACGGACAAGACATCAAGCGCAAGAGCAAGGCGGAACGCGGCCATTAATGACTTGGATAAGCGCCTGTTGAAGCGGGTCAAGTAGGAGCGCCAGCCTGCCTGTGCGTGTCCGCACGCAGACAGGCATCCTGCTGGCGCTCCGGCCCATTCCATTGGCGCGCGGACGGACACCGGCTATAATCCCCTTCCTTCTCCGACATCCCTCCTTCATCGAGACCCTGGGGAAATGCGACAGCCTTCCCGGCGCGGTGTTCTTCTATTGCTTTTGAGCCTGGTCTTGTTGGCCGCCATTTCGCACGCCAACGCGCTCGACCCCAAGAAATATCTCGATGTCCCCGATATCCGGCCCGGCATGAAAGGCCACGGCCAGACCGTCTTCCAGGGCGGCCGCGTCGAACGATTCAAGGTCGAGGTCATCAGCGTCCTGCGCAAGGTTCGGCCCGGCCACGACGTCATTCTGATCCGGGCCACCAGCCCGGTCCTCGACAAGACGGGCATCCTTGCGGGGATGAGCGGCAGCCCCGTGTTCATCCAGGACAAGATGATCGGCGCCGTGGCTTACACCTGGAGCTTCGCCGAAGAGGCAGTGGGAGGCGTCACGCCCATCCGAGAGATGCTCGAGATGGGCATCGAGAAGCCAACGAGTGACGGCCTCCAAAGTCGGGCGGGTCAGCCGAATCGATTTCGGCTTCCTCGGACAGCCGGCTGTGCAGAGACCGACCGTGCGATTTCTGGCTCGCCCTGCAGCCTACAGTCTCCCCTCGGGACAAGTTCAGTCTTCAGTCTTCAGTCTCCAGCCTCTCATCGGGACGAGTTCAGTTGTAGCCTACAGGGAACGGGTGAGACCCTCATGACGATGCGCCCCGTGCGGACGCCCGTGTCCCTCTCGGGCTTCCCGGAATTCGCCCAGAGGCGCCTCCAGGAGCAGCTCGGCCACCTCGACCTCCTCTTCGTGCCGGGTGGAGGGGTGGGCAGCGGTGAGTCCCAAGAGGCCGATACCGCGCTCGTTCCCGGGAGCGCCATGGCCGTTGAATTGATCCAGGGCGACGTTTCCGCCTCTGCCGTGGGTACCGTCACCGAGGTCGCCGGTGACCGCGTCTACGGCTTCGGACACCCCATGTTCGCCGCCGGCCGGGTCCAGTTCCCGCTCGCTGCCGCCTACATCCATGGAGTCATTCCAAGCCAGTCGCTTTCCTTCAAGATCGGATCGGCCATGAAGACCCTCGGCCAGGTCCGGGTCGATGAGGACGCCGGGCTCGTCGGCGTCCTGGGCCCTCCGCCGCCCATGGTCGAGGTCGTCGTCGATCTCGAATGGAAGGCCAGTGGACTCCGCGAGCATTACGAGTTTAAGGTGCTCCGCCATCCCTGGCTTACCGCCAGCTTGGCCGAGAACGTCGGGGCCGCGGCGCTGCTCAACCGAGGCGAACCTAAGCCTTCTTCAAGATATTCGCCGGCCCATCGTCCGCTTGCTCAATAATGAGTTCCACGAATTCGATGTCCAAAAGCTCGCTGTCAAGATTCGTATCGAGGAGGCTCGGCGCACGGGCGACGTCCTCTCCGTCACCCCGTCCCTCCGTCAGGTCGCCCCGGGTGACAAACTGGAGCTGCAAGTCCTCGTTCGGCCGTTCCAGCAGCAGCCGGAGGTCCTCAGTATTCCCATCCGGATTCCGGATACGGTCGCCGAAGGCAACGTCTTGGTATCGGTGCTGGACTACTCCAATCGGCGTCTATCGGAGCAGCAGGAGCGTCCTAATCGCTTGAAGCCAGAGGACTTGACTCAATTCATCGAGTGGCTGGCCAGGCCCGAGGACCGCCGCAAGCTCTACGTTCGACTGACACCCTCGGGAGGCGGCGTGGCCATCCAGGGCGTCGAGCTGCCCAGCCTGCCAATGTCGGTCCTCGCTGCCATCCGCCATCCCGTGTTGAGCGGGCCTACCCCCATCCGTGAGGTCATCGAAACAGAATTCATGACACCCTGGGTCATCGAATCCCGGCATCGGTTTCCGCTGGCCATAAAACGGTGATCGATCCTAGTCGCAATACTGTTCTGTTAAGCGCCAGAGGCGTCTGTGCAGGGGTTGGAGTGACGGCTTTAGCCGTTGTCTGCGAAGACCACGCCTGAAGGCGTGACTCCAACACATCGCTTCGATCTCGCCAATGCCAAACAATACGGAAGCGACAGTTTGTGCGCTTAACTGAACAATATGGGGGCAGGGGCGTAGCCGCCGTGCGTGTGCGCTTCGGGCTGGAGTGTGAAAAAATGTCAACATTAGAAGGGTTTTGCCGGCCATCTTGCTCGCCAAAGGCGTCTGGGATTTGGCAGATTTTTCCTTTGCCTTTCCTCCTTGCCCTTTCCCTCTTCGCTTCCCCCGCCTCCGCAGCGCCCGGCGACGTCTGGAGCGATTCCAGGCCAGAGGACTTTTCCAAGGGAAAATTGGAAGGAGTAACGGTCTCTGCCGCCGGGGAGCTGGCCCTCGGCCCCAAGCGGACCATCCTTCTCAAGGATGACCGGGCTGCCCTGATATGGTCTCTCGCGGTGGACTCGAAGGGCACGGTGTATGCCGGCTCAGGTCATCAGGGCATCCTGTTCAAGATCACGCCGGACAAGACCGAGGTGGTCTGGGACAGCGACGATCCGGAGGTGACGAGCCTGGCCGTGGATAGCCAGGACAATGTTTATGCGGCGATTGCGCCTTCCGGCCGAATTTTCCAGATTTCACCTCAGGGACAGGCCCAGCTCCATGCAGAGACCGGTCAGGCCTATGTCTGGTCAATGGATGTGACGGCCCAAGGGGAGATTTATGCGGCGACTGGGCCGGAGGGCAAGATTCTCAAGATAGGCATAAACCATGATATTTCAACGGTTTATGATTCTCAAGATGCTCATGTCCTGTGCCTGGCGCGCGCCAGGGACGGCCGCCTCTTTGCTGGGACCGCAGGACGCGGCCTCGTCTATGAAATCAATCAGGGCAAGGCCAGCACGCTCTATGATGCCGACCTGGGCGAGATTCGATGCATGGCCCTTGATGACGATCAGCGTCTCATCTTCGCCACCGCATCGGGCGCGCAGATTCCGACGGGGCCACTGCCAGGCGTCAAGGGAGTCCAAGCCGGTGCGGCCGCCGCACCCGCTGGCGGCGGCGAGGCCGCTGCCCAGGGGAACGAGAGCCAGCCGACCCTGCCGGCGCCGGACAGGGCGGCGGCGCAGCAGGCAGGCGAGGCGGGCGAGGCGGAGTCCAAGCCCGAGGCGACGCCTGTGCCTCCCCGCAGCATGCAACGCGGGCAGGGTGACGCGGGCATTGTCATCCAGAAGACGAACGGCATATTCCGGCAGGAAAAACAAGGAGAATTTCGCCGGATTTTCTCGCTCCAGGGCGGTCTCTTCTATTCCCTTGCCCTCAAAAATGAAACCCTTTACGCCGGCACCGGGCCCGGGATCGGGCTCTTCCGGCTGCGTGGCGAGTCCGAGGCCGTGCAGATCACCGACGGCGCAGAGATGACGAATCTGCTGGCGCTCGCCATTGCACGGGACGGCAATATCCTCGTTGGCAGCGGCACGCCCGGCCTCGTCCATCAGCTTTCGCCCCAGTTCCAGGAGAAGGGTGTTTTCTGGTCGCAGGTGCGGGACGCTGCGCTCGTCGCCCGTTTCGGCCAGATTTCCTGGCGCGTGGCGTCGCTGCCCGGCACGCAGGCCACCCTCGCCACCCGGTCCGGCAACGTCGCCGAGCCCGACGAGACCTGGAGTCCCTGGTCCGAGGAATGCACTCACCCGGAAGGCCAGGCCGTCTCGAGTCCCCCCGCCCGTTTCTTTCAGTACCGTGCGACGCTGACCACGGCGCAGGGCGACGTGACGCCGCGGCTGCTCGAGGTCCGCACCACCTATATCCAGAATAATTTCCCGCCTCAGATCACCAAGTTCCAAATTGGGGCCGCTCCGGCCCAGGAAAAGGCCGAAAAGAAGGGTGAGACCGAGACGGAAAAGAAGGCCCCCTCCGGCCGACCGTCGACCGAGAGCCCGGGCCTCCTGCCCGCCCCGCTCATCATCGAGCCGGAACTGGGCGCAGCCCTCCGCAGCGTCTCGGACCTCTCCTGGTCCGCCTCGGACCCCAACTCGGACACCCTCAGCTATTCCTTCGCCTTCCGGCTCAAGGACGACGTGCTCTGGAAGCCGATCGTCAAGCGGACCCGTGACACGACCTTCAAGTGGGACACCTTGCTCATCCCGGACGGCTGGTACGAGCTGCAGCTCGTGGTCGACGACAAGGAATCCAACACGGAGTCCCGCGGCCTGGAGACTCAGTTGGTCACCCCGCTCATCCTGGTCGATAATTCGGGACCAGGCATTCCGGAAGTTCATCCCAGCGGAGTGATGGAAGGCCGCTGCCTGATTCGGGTGGTGTTCCTCGACCAGTTCACCCACGTGGGGGCCGTGTTCTACTCGCTCGACGGGAAGCCCTGGGAATCCCTGCCATCACTCGATGATATCTATGATTCTCAGAGGGAGGAGGTCGAAATCGACTTGAGGGACCTCAAGCCCGGCGTCCATGCCCTTTCCATCCTGGCCAAAGACAAGATGGGCAACGCAAGCATCCGCCGCCTGTTCGTGCCCGTGCCGGAAAAGGCCAAGTAGTGCGGCCGCTGAGCCGGCCGCATCAGTTGAGGTTGGGCCGCTGCGCGGAGTCGTGCGGGCTCTGTGCGACTGCATTGGTAGCCTAGCGTGTGAGCGCTTCGGAACTGGCCCGCGTCCGACGCCTGGAAATTCATCCCGCCGGGAGGGCGTGGGCACCGCGCGCGTGAGCGCGCCGGAGGTCCCCGTACCCGAAGTGCTGCGCGTTGAATCGGCGTCTCTGCGCTCAAGACTGAGGACGCAGGACTGAGGACTGCCCCTTGTCCCCGTGTCGCCGCGTCCCCGCGTCTTCTGCTCTCCTCGTCCGCTTGCCCCCGGGTTCTCTGCTCCCCTGGTCTTCTTGTCCCCTTGTCCATGGTCCATTGTCCCTCGTCCCCTGTCCCTCCTGCCCTCGTCCCCGTTCAATCCCGATAGACATGGGGCCGCTCTTGGCACACAATGAACGCCATGCAAGACAGCATGCGCCAACTCGTGCGGGAGCGTCAGGCCGAATACCTGCGGCCGGGCCGTAATGCCATGGAGACCAGCATCGAGCTGGCCCAGAGCTTCACACGGAAGGGGAGACCTTACATGCTGTTCGATTCCGTGAAAAAGGTCTTGAAAGCTCTGAACGACAATCACATCCCCTATGCGATCATCGGTGGACTCGCCGTGGCGCATCACGCCGTGCCGCGGCTCACCCAGGACGTCGACGTGGCCATTTTCTTCGAGGATACCGGAAAGGTTCGAGACCTCTTCCCGGGCTGTTACCTGCGCGGTACCGCAGTCGTCGAGGTCTATGAAATCGAAGGCACTCGAGTCGATGTCCTCCCCGCCAAGCTGCGCTACCAGCGCGCCGCCGTTCAAAACGCGGTCGCCGGCGAGATCGAAGGCGTGCCCGCACGCATCTGCGCGCCCCGAGACCTCCTCCTGCTCAAAATGGTCGCCGCCCCGAATCGGCCCGAACTGGCCGCCCGTATGCAGGACGAGGCCGATATCGCTGGTATCCTCCAGTTCCATTCTGCTGACCTTCGAAAAGAAGATGCCCAGTACGTCGCCGACCGGCTTCTGGAACTCTGTTTCACCCTTGAAGAGCGGAACAAGACGATGACTCAGATCGAGTGGCTCAACGGTATTCTCGACCAGCTTGGCATGGCGGACAGAAAGGTGTAAGGGACGCCTGACACCTGACACCTGACACCTGACACCTGACACCTTCTTTTGCCCCCCCTCATCCTCACCCTTGAAATCGGCACCTCCAGCGTCCGCGCCTCCGTCTACGACGCCAAGGGAAGGAGCGTGCCCGGCCTCGCCGACCCGTCGCCCACTCGGCCCAGGATGACGGCCGACGGCGGGTTTGTTCTGGACGCGGACGAGCTCGTCCGTCAAGCCCTGACCTGCCTCGAACGGGTCCTCACCGCGTGCGGCCAGAGCCATCGAGCCCGCCTCGCCGGAATCGCCCTGACCACCTTCTGGCACAGCACGGTCGCTGTGGATGCCCGGGGGAAAGCTGCCTCGCCGCTCCTCATGTGGCCTGACACGAGAAGCGAGTCCGACGCGCAGCGGCTCGGCCGACAACTCGACGCTCGAGCGCTCCACCGCCGCACGGGCGCCCCGCTCCACTCTTCCTTCCTGCCCGCCAAGTTTCTGTGGCTGCGGCGGACCCTTCCGGCCACCTTCCATAAAGCCCGGGCCTGGATGTCCATCGGAGAATACCTCTGCCTCCGGTGGTTCGGCCGGCCTTCCTGCTCGCACTCGATGGCCTCGGCGACCGGCCTCTTCAACCTGGCTTTGCAGGACTGGGACGAAGAAATCCTCGACCACCTGCGCCTCCGGCGTGATCAGTTCACGCCCATCCAGGACGCCAGCCGGCCCGTCGAGCGTGAACGAGACCGCCTTCCGGCCTCGCTTCGGGCCCTCCGCGGTCTGCCCTGGTATCCCGCCCTGGGTGACGGCGCGTGCAGCAACGTCGGCTGCGGCTGCCTCAGTCCGGACCGGCTCGCCCTCATGATCGGCACCTCCGGCGCACTCCGGATGGTCACGGACCCGGCCCAGCTTTGCACCCCCGCAATATCAACTGGCCTCTTCTGTTACCTCATCGACACGCGGCGCACCGTGGTCGGCGGGTCCCTCAGCAACGCGGGCAACCTTCGTGCCTGGATGCTGGCGGCGCTCAGGCTGCCGCCGGGCCGCGAGTCGGACCGCCGGGCCGCCGCCCTGCCCCCGGCCGGGCACGGCCTGGTCATCCTGCCTTTCCTCCATGGGGAGCGCGCCCCTTTCTGGCGCGGCGACCTCCGCGCCGTGGTAGCCGGACTCCGGGCCGCCACGCGGCCAGAAGAAATCTACCGTGCAGCCCTCGAGTCCGTCGCCTTCGGATTTGCCCGCATTCATGACCTCCTCCAACCCATGGCTGCCCGGAATCATCTCGTCGTTGCCACCGGAGGTGGTGTGACTGAGTCCCGGCTGTTGCCCCGCATCCTTGCCGACGTGCTGGGCATGCCGGTCCGGCTCTGCCTCGAGAAACAGGCGTCAAGCCGGGGGGCCGCGCTGATGGCCCTCGAATCCCTCGGCGTACTGGACAACCTCGGGCGAGTGCCGGCACGGACCGGCGCTCTATTCACCCCGGACGCTTCGGCGCGCCGGTCCTATCGGGCCGCTCAGACGCGCCAGGACATGCTTCTACGCAAGCTTGGAATTTCCATGACGCCAACGGCGTAGCACGCGGTGCCGACGGTCCCTGGGAGCGCCAGCCTGCCTGTGCGTGTCCGCACGCAGACAGGCATCCTGCTGGCATCCTTCCGAAGCGACGGAGCGCTTCGGCTACGCTCCCCACGCGCTCACGGCGTGGCCGACGACCTCCGGGCGTCGGGGCCATGACCATTCCGAAGCGCTGACGCGTGTAGTGCGTGGCCGACGACCTCCGGGCGTCGGGGCCATGGCCATTCCGAAGCGCTGACGCGTGTAGTGCGTGGCCGAGACGACCTCCGGGCGTCGGGACCATGGCCATTCCGAAGCGCTGACGCGTGTAGTGCGTGGCCGACGACCTCCGGGCGTCGGGACCATGGCCATTCCGAAGCGCTGACGCGCTCCAGCTACGCTAGAAATATTTCAATTCAAAAGATTTTTCTTGACTTCCTACGTGCAACTTGCTAATAATTCCAGGCTTATAACTTTCGAATCAGGCTGACTTGGGCCTCGCGCTGCGACGCAATTTCCGCCGCAACTTTGGCTTAGTCGGTCTGAACTGTTAGACTTCTGCCAGCTCTCTGGGCTGAAAAGCGGGTCGGGAACTACCCCCTAAGTTCCATGGCGACATTTGTTTCGACCCAGGAATGAGGCTGGCTCAAGGAAGAAACGGATGGCCCCTGGCCGCCGCGGCTTTCTTATATTTGCGGGCAACCATTGATGGGACCGACAAGAGGCTGGGGTTGCTTTGTTGTTATTCGGCGGCAGGCCCGATACCCTCTTCCGCCGCCGACTGCGATCGCGAATTCCTGGTGTCCATGTACACGGAGCGTGCCATCGTGATGAACCGAAAATCTTTTTTTCGCTTGGGGCTCGTCTGCTCGTTCACGGCCGCCTCGGTCTGGCTGGCCGCCGTCCTCAAGGCTGAAGAGGCCCCCACTCGGGACCAGCTCCAGCAGGAAGTCGAGAGACTGCGCCAGGAGCTGCAACAGCTCCGTGACGAATTCCGGCAGTTCCAGGATGCCTACCGCCGCGGGCTCAAGCCGGCCGTCGAGAAGGTCGCCGTCTCCGGATTCGACGTGCAGGGCAGCTCCTTGAACAAGGATGATTTCGACAATGCCCTCCGGCCCCTCACGCAGAAAAAGCTCACCCCGGAGGAGCTGCAGATCGAGGTCAACCGCATGATCCAGGAGCTTTACTCGGCGAAGGGCGTCCGCGGCGTGCAGATCGGCATCCCGCCGCAAGCCCTCGAGGGCGGCCAGCCCCTCGTCGTGCAGGTCGTCGAGCCGAAGCTCGGAAACACGGCCTTCGAAGGCAACAGGTTTTTCTCCGAAAAGAACCTGAGACGGTTCTTCGAGGGAAAAATCGCCAACGCCGAAGGACTCCTCAACGCACGCGACCTCGAGACCCAGCTTGACCGCGCCAACCGGCATCCGGACCGGCAGATCACCGCCATCCTCAAGCCCGGCGAGGGCGCCGGCGTCAGCGACGTCACCTTCAACGTCCGGGAACGCAAGCCGTTCCATACCATCACCCCCTTCCACTACGCCATCGAGGTCAACAACTCGGGGACGCCCAATACGGGCCGGATGCGGGTCGAGCAAACCTTCCAGTACACGAACCTGTTCGACCGTGACCAAACGGCTTCTATCTTCTGGCAGTTCAACCCGGGCAAGTTCGACCAGGTGCAGGTTGTCGGCACCTCTTACGTTATTCCTATCTCCACCACGGGTCACAGCGTCTCCATCTACGGCGGCTATTCCGCCATCAATACCGATACGGTAATCGACACCCTCGCCATCACGGGCGAGGGCTACACGGTCGGCCTCCAGGGGATCATGGAAGTCCCGGAATTCTGGGGCTTCGAGTCCAAGGTCTCTCTTGGCGTCGAATACACCCAAATCAACAATGCGCTCGAGTTCGGGACGTTCACGGACATCCGGTCCGATGTGGGCCTTCTTCCTTTATACGTTCGTTACAACATCCAGAAACGGGACGCGTGGGGCGCCACCTTCGCATACTTCGGGATGCGCTATAACTGGGGCGGCGTGGTGCCCAACGGCGACCGCAAGGACTTCGAAGAGTTCCGCGAGGAAGCCACCCCCTCCTTTTTCAATTACAGGCTCGGGTTCGAACGCTACCAGAAAATCGTCGCCGGTTGGACCTGGAACGTGCGTGCCGACGGGCAGTATACGAACGATGACCTCATCCCTGCCGAGCAGTTCCGTGCTGGCGGCGTGGATAGTGTCCGGGGTTACGAGCAGTCAGAAATCTCGGGCGACCGCGGTTTCTTCATTCGCAGCGAGTTGAGGTCGGCACCGTTCCCTCCGCTCGTGACGCGATTCACGAAAAACAAGACGGAAGTCCTTCAGGCAGTTGGGTTTGTGGATTATGGGATCGTTCGGCTGGATGACCCTATATCCGGCGACCCGACTTACACCGATATCGCAGGGGCAGGCGTCGGCCTCAGATATCAACTCTGGGAGTACTTCCTGGCTAGGATTGACGCCGCTTGGGCAATTATGGAAGGCTCTCAGACTGACAGCGGCGAGTCGATCATTTATTTCAGCGCCCAGTTGAACTTTTAATGAAATCCGCTGCGCCCTTTGGGCTTCGCGGATTTCATTTTTGAATTCACCGTCCGTTTTAACGTCTAACTAATCCAAGAAGCTTCTGGCCCGATTCCATACGCATGCAACGTCGACCCGACATGGATGTAACGCTTTCAGCGCTGCAAGTACTTCTAGATAAAGATTTTACGTTCAAAATCCCTGTGAATTGTTGGAGTCACGCCTTTAGGCGTGGCGCTGTTGGAGTCACGCCTTTAGGCGTGGTGCTGTTGGAGTCACGCCTTTAGGCGTGGCGCTGTTGGAGTCACGCCTTTAGGCGTGGCGCTGTTGGAGTCACGCCTTTAGGCGTGGCGCTGTTGGAGTCACGCGTTTAGGCGTGGCGCTGTTGGAGTCACGCGTTTAGGCGTGGCGCTGTTGGAGTCACGCCTTTAGGCGTGGCGCTGTTGGAGTCACGCGTTTAGGCGTGGCGCTGCTCGGACATCGGCTAAAGCCGTCACTCCAACCATATTTGAAAATTACGAGTTTGTAGGTTAACTTGTTTGTTTCTAGGATGTTAAGTATGAAATCTAAGTTGAATTTCTTGAAGAAATTCTTTCCGTTCGCCTCTCTCTTCAGTGTGGAGCGTAAGATGAAGCCCTCATCCAGAGCCCGACTGGATGTCTCCAAGCCGGTTAGCCTGCGCCAGCGCTTCGATCAGGCGCTTGCTCTCGTCCTGATCGTAGCCACTTTTTTTGGCACTATCCCTGTGCCGGTCTATGCCTTGCCCTCTGATGGCGTGATCGTCGGCGGGGCCGGTGCCATCTCCCAAGGCGGGAGCGGCATGACCATCGACCAGGCCTCCGACAAGATGATCATCAACTGGAAGGGCTTTTCCATCAGCGCACAGGAGTTCGTCAATTTCGCACAGCCGGGCGCAGGCTCGATCGCTCTGAACCGCGTCTTGGGGGGTGATATGTCGTCCATCCTCGGCGCTCTCAACGCGAATGGAAGAATCATCCTCCTTAATCCCAACGGCATCCTGTTCGGGCAGGGCGCCCAGGTCAACGTGGGGGGACTCATCGCTTCGACGCTCAATCTGTCCAATGAAAACTTCCTCGCCGGGAACTATGCCTTCAGCGGTGACAGCTCGGCGGGCTCGGTGACCAACCTCGGCGTGATTCGGGCTAATGACGGCGGCCACGTGTTCTTGATCGCTCCTCAAGTGGCAAACGAAGGGACCATCCAGGCCGACGGCGGGCAGGTCGGACTCATCGGCGGCAGCGAAGTCTATTTGACTGAAGACCTTAACGGCCACGTCGCCGTGGCCGTCACCGTTCCCGAGGGCGAAACGGTCAACAGCGGCCAGATTCTGGGCAGCGAGGTGGATATCTGGGGCAAGGCCGTCCGACAGGCCGGCCTCGTGCAGGCCACGGGCGCGACCCGCGACGCCTATGGCCGCGTGACCCTCGTCGGCTCGGAAAGCACCACCCTCGAATCCGGCTCCAAGACCAGCGCGGCCGGGGGCAGCGTGACCGTGAAGTCCGGCGGCGATGCACTCGCACAGGCGGGTTCCCTCGTCGATGTGTCTCCCAACGACCTGGTCGCCAGCGCTGGCAGCGTCGTGATCGAGGGAAACCGGGTGGATTTGGCCGGCACCGTCCAGGCCAATGGCCCCGATGGTAGAGTCCGCGTGGCCTCCTCCGGCGCTACCGTGATGGAGGGAACGAGCCGCATCGAAGCCGCGGGCGGTGAGGTCCGCATCAACCAGCCCAATGCAGACGGCAGCTTCGGCGGACCCGACAATTCTACGAATATGCTCGACGGCTCGGTCATCACCACCCTCGGCGGCGCTGCCAATGGCTTCGTCGAGGTCTCTGGAAAGGTGCTCGACGTCAATGCGGGGACCATCCAGGCGGGTCACATCCTCTTCGATCCGCTCAACATCGACTTCCGGACCGGTGTTGCGGACTCCAACGTCACCGGATTCACTCCGCCTGGCGACCAGACCGAGGCCTTCGCGGACGATGCCGGGTTGACCTCCGTATTCAGCCTGGACAACGGCGGCCGAGTGCTCCTCGGCGTTGGCGCCGGCACGACCATCGAGTTCCAGGCCACCAATGACATCACCGTCGTCAATGCCTTCACCGTCGCCACCGTCACCGGCGACGCCAACGTCAACGTCGTCTTCCGGGCCGGCAACGATATCACCTTCACCGCGGCCATGACCCTCGACGGTACCGGTACCTTCACCGCCTTTGCAGCGGATACCATCACAATCAACGCTGCGGTGACGGGCGCTACCGGCGCCTTCGCCATGACGGCCGACGCGCTCGCGGGCGATACCGGCGGCTCCGGCAACGCCAATAACGAGGTCGGCGTCTTCTCCTTCGGGCCCGGCGGCCGCGTCGAGACCACCTCCGGCGATATCACCCTCACTCAAAATGCCAATACTGACGTCATCTTCACGGACGTCCGGGCCACCGCCGCCGGCGGCGATATCGCCCTCAGCGCCGAAGGCGTCATCCATACCAACCGCATCACGTCCACGGGCGGCACCATCAGCATCACCTCGACGGGGGCCGACGTGCAGTTCGAGGACTCGGGCCTCGCCACGGACATCGACACCGGCGGCGGCACCCTCACGGTGACTGGCCTGTCCGGCATCACCCAGGACCCGTCCACGAACATCGCCACGGGCGCCGGCCGCATCTTCTTCACCACCGATAGCAACGCGGACGGGACCGGGTCCCTCAGCATCACCGGCGGTGACACGATCACCACCACGGCGAACTTCACCGCCATCACCACCGGCACGGTGAGCATCGCCGGCACCATCAACCTGGGCGGCGCCGGGGCCGACGCCTTCATCGGCGCCTCCAACGTCGCCGGCGAAATCGAGGTCGGTCTCGCTACCGACGGCGCCCTCCGGCTGCAGGCCGGCGACCTCGCCAATATCACCGGCATCGATAACTTGATTATCGGCACCTTCACCGTCGGAGACGGCGCTGCCGTCAACAATACCCATACCGGCAACATCCAGTCCGGATCGGGCGACCTCGTCGCCACGGACACCCTCCTCCGCAACAGCGGCGCCGGCAACATCATCGACGACGGATCGAACGGCACGACCTTCACCGCCAACAACATCGAGTTCAACGCCGGGAGCGGCATCGGCACCTCCGCCAACCCCCTCACCATCGACTCCTCCAGCGATAACGTCACCCTCGTCTCCGGCGGCGCCGCCGCGGCCGGCGATATCTTCGCCCGCGAAAATGGCGGTAACCTCCTGTTCTCCCGCCTCACCGCAGTCGGTATCACCGGCACCGCCGGTCTCACCACCGCCGGCGGCAGCGTCCAAATCATCACCCTGATCAACGACGACGTCGTCGGCAATGCCATCTCGCAGGACGTCGGAGGCGGCGTCGTCCTCTCCGACCACCTCGTCCTCGAGGCCGACAACATGGCCATCACCAACGGCCTCAGCGTCGGCGCCAATAATATCACCCTGCGGGTTTTCTCCGCGGACCGCAATATCACCATCGGCACCGAAGTCGCCGGCACCCTGAGCCTTACCGCCGCCGAGATCGCCAATATCAATACGGCGACTACGGACCTGACCATCGGCTCGACCACCGGCGGCGGTATCAATTTCACGGCCAGCGTCGATTTCCTCGCCTCCGATACGCTCCTCATCGCGGGCGATGCCTTCGCCATCACCAATGCAGCCGCTTTCATCGCCACCGCAGACGGCGGCGGCGGCAACATCGCCTTCAGTGCTGATAATGATGGCGCGAACAACGCCATCGGCACCGTCGCCAACCCGATCCTCACCCGAGCCGCAAACATCGCCTCCATCCAGCGCAGCGCAACCCGCGGCGATACCTTCATCACCGAGGACGCCGGCGGCGGAGCCGTCGCCGTCAATACCATCACCATCACCAGCGGCCGCACCGACACCATCATCACCGGCGCTTCGAGCACCAACGGCGACATCTTCATCCGCACCAACAACGGCGCCCTGACCATCACCTCCGCAGTCAACGCCGGAGGCGCAGGCCGCGACGTCATCCTCGATTCCAATGGCGTCGGCGACGTCGCCATCAACGCCAACGTCACCGCCTCCGACGACCTCCAGATCGACGCCTTCGACGCCATCACCTTCACCGCGCTGCCCACCGCCATCGTCATCACGGGCGACACCCTCGGCCTCACCGCCGCGGACGGCATCGGCACCCTCGCCGCCCCCATCAATACCGCCGTCGCCACCGTCGCCGCTTCCAATACCACCACCGCCAACGGCGTCTTCATCCGTGAAAGCAATGGCCTCATCATCGGCACGTCCATCGACATCGACGCCACCGACGGCATCGCCGCCGTCGCCGGCATCGCCGGCGGGCAGACCGGCAACATCCGCGTCGCCACCCTCGACGGCAACATGACCGTCGCCAACAACATCACCGCCTCCGGCGGCGCTGGCGAGACCATCCTCCTCACCGTCACCAATAACGGCGATAACGATTCCTTCACCCTCAACGCCGCCACCACCATCACCGACGCCCAGGGCGATATCGTCATCACCGCCGATCAGGTGATCCTGACCGCCACGGGGGTGATCGACACGACTGCCGCCGCCACCGGCGACGTCCGCATCCAGCCCTTCAACGGCGCAGGCACCGTCATCGTCGTCGGCAGCGCCGCCGCGGACAGCGCGACCAACCTCGAGTTGAATGATGGAGAGGTTAACTTGATCAATATCAACGCCGGCGACGTCATCATCATCGGCAACCGCACCGCGACCATCGTCAGTGCGACCTACGCCGGCGATACCGCCAATACCGTGCTCACGGGCACGATCAGCGTCGACGCCAGCAATATCACGCTGGATGCGGACTCCAATCGCATGGTCCTCGAAACCACCAACGCGACGGCTACGGCCATCACCGACGGCACCGTCGGCCTCACCGGCGGCACGATCATCGATCCTTCCGTCATCGCCTTCGACGCGGTCGGCGGCATCGACGTGACCATCAATTCGCTCGCCGCCACCACCATGGCCGCCATCAGCCGCACCTCCGGCGACATCATCATCGACCAGAACGAGGCGGCCGACGGCACGGTCGTCACCGTCGGC
>JACPCR010000078.1 GCA_016179685.1 Planctomycetota bacterium
AGATTTGGGCGCGGTTAATATCCATCCAGCAGATTTTCATGGCGAGAACTGGAACTATAGGATAAAGCCAAACCGATGAGTTATTTTGTTACAGCACCTTAGTCGTGCCGTCTCATGCCCTTGCGGGGCCCCTTCCCGAGAAACTCGACAATAAGCTCCAGCACCTTCTCCCCTCGCTTCTCCACAAACAGCTCCTGCCCGTGCGCCTGCCCGAGAAACACCTCATACTGGGCCTCTTCCTTCCTCGCCTGGAAGAGCTGGTCCGCATACTTGGCATTCTTCTCGTCTTTCGAGCCGATGAGGAGAAGCTGCGCCCGGCTGCGGTCCAGCCCCTCGCAGGGACCGGGCGACAGGAGGATGATCTGCTGGATTCTGCTTGAGCGATCGGCCGCGGCGGCGGCTGCGACGGTCGCCGCCGCCCCGGCCGTGCCCAGGACACAGACCTTGGCCGCTTTTTGGGCCCTCAGGACATTCACCGCGCCCAGGACGTCCATCTCGAAGGCCGCCGGGTCCTTGCCCGGCTTCGATTCGTTGCGCCCCCGCGGGTCGAAGGTGACCGCCGCGAAGCCGAGCTGGGCCAGGCCTTTGCCCAGCGAGTCCCAGAATTCCATCCCCTGCAAGGCGGGAGGGACCAACACCACGCCCTGTCGGCCCTGCCCGTAGAGCCGGCCTGAAATCCGTCCCCCGTCCGGCGTCGAAAACGTCACCTCGCGTTGTCCCTCGCCGGGCGCCGGGTCAACGCAGGCCAGGATCAACACGAAGAGAACCATGTCGGGATGGAGTGGTGGTGAAGGCGCATGAAGTTCCGCACGTGCGCCGGAAGTCGAGGCTTTTGATGCTCAGCCATTGCCGTCGAATTCCCTCCGGCTAAAATGATGAGGAATCGTGATATTGAGGTAAGGCAAATTTGCCCGAAAAGTCGGCCCATATCAACTGATCAGGGCAAATCGACTTGTTGTTCCTGCGTAAGAGCGCGGAGGAGAGGAAACTTATGACCGCCAAGCGAGTCGAGGGCGAACCGTCAAAGTTCAGCCACGAGATTGTCCTTGAAAAAGCCTAACAAATCGTTCCAGCGGACGCGCCACACGGCGGCGCGCCGCTGAACTCTGACGTTAGCGGGACAACGATGGCGAGGTCTCAGTGAGTATGACCAACGTACGAGAGCAGGGGCTTCGAGAGGTTACGAACAGCGAGGCAGAGTCACTGCTGCTGGCAGTGGATGACGTCCGGAAGGAAGCTTCCGCACGCTTGGACCCTCGGCGCCGTGCCCAGATGGGGCAATTCCTGACGCCCAGCCCCATCGCCACCTTCATGGCCGGAATGTTCGACTGCAGGAAGTCCGAAGTTCGCATCCTTGACCCCGGCGCCGGCGCCGGCACGCTGTGCGCCGCCTTGGTGCTGACCCTCTGCCAACGACCCACGCGCCCGGCCACGATCTCCGTGACGGCCTACGAGGTCGATCCCCTTCTCGTCGGCTATCTGCGCGAGACACTGGATCGGTGCGGGACCGCATGTGAGGACGTTGGAGTCTCGTTTCAGGGGCGACTCGTAGACGATGATTTCCTGGCGGCGGGTGCTAACGCCCTCGCCGGTGATCTCTTTTCAACGGGCGAGCAGGAGCGCTTCGACTGTGCAATTCTCAACCCGCCCTACCGGAAGATCCGCACGGAGTCTCGGGAACGATCGCTGCTTCGTTCGGTCGGACTGGAGACGACCAATTTGTACACGGGCTTCGTGGCCGTTGCCGCGCGGCTACTGATGCCCGGCGGGGAGATGGTAGCGATTACCCCGAGGAGTTTCTGCAATGGTCCCTATTTCGAGGCGTTTCGCCGATACTTTTTGCGGGACATGCGTTTCCGCCGAGTGCACGTATTCGACGCGCGCGACTCGGCCTTCGCGGACGACAAGGTCCTGCAAGAGAACGTGGTTTTTCACGCCGTGAAGAACACGGAAGCAAAACCGGCCGTCATCGTTTCGGCGAGTCCGGCGCCTGGTGGCGCTGACCTGCGCATGCGAACGATCAAGCACGACGAACTCATTCGTCCTCGCGATCGTCATGCGATCATTCACGTCGTTCCAGAGAAGGACGGCGAATCAATCCGTGATCAGCTCATCAGCCTGGGAGGAACGGTCTCCGACCTCGGATTGACGGTGTCAACGGGGCGCGTCGTCGACTTCCGAGCCCGAGACCTGCTTCGTTCCCAGCCGGGGAAGAACACGGCGCCTCTGATCTACCCGTGCCACTTCAAGCAGGGCTTCGTCGAATGGCCCAATGGCAAGACACGGAAGCCCAACGCCCTGGCTCTCGGGCCAAGGGCTGAGGAACTCGTGGTCCCCGAGGGCCACTACGTATTGACGAAGCGATTCTCGACGAAGGAGGAACGACGCCGGATCGTTGCAGCCGTCTACGACCCTGCGCGTGTGAACGCATCCCAAGTGGCGTTCGAGAACCACGTGAACTACTTCCATACGCGAGGTGGCGGCCTCTTAGCAGCCCTTGCGAAGGGTCTCGCGGCGTACCTGAACTCCTCGCTTGTGGACACCTACTTCCGCCAGTTTAGCGGCCATACGCGGGTAAACGCATCTGATTTGCGGTCTCTGCCCTATCCCACGCGTTCTGCTCTCATCGCTCTTGGGCGGCGCATCGGGAAGTGTTTTCCTGCCCAGGAAGAGCTTGATCGACTCGTCGATGAGGTTCTCTTCCGTGGCTAAGCGGCCTACGAAGAAACGCAGCGCGACGGTGATACGCATCGACGAGGCGCTCGCAATACTCGCTTCTTTGAACGTGCCGAGGGAGCAGCAGAACGAGCGCTCGGCACATGTTCTCCTCGCGCTTCCAGGAATGACACGACGCAAGTCATGGTCGGACGCGAGCGATCCGATGCTCGGCATCACCGAGATGATGGACGTTTTTCGGGATCAGTTCGGCAAGGACTACGCACCGAACACACGCGAGACCGTAAGGCGTTTCAGCGTACACCAGTTTGTCCAGATGGGCCTTCTCGTGGCGAACCCTGACGATCCTCATCGCCCCGTGAATAGCCCCGCGAATCGCTACCAAGTGGCGCCTGCGCTCCTAAAGCTGGCTCGCACCTACGGCACGCCAGCATGGAAGGCATCGTTGGCGGCGTTCATCGCAACCGCGAACGCCCTTGGAAGGCTGCAGCCCAAAGAGCGCGCGATGGCTCTAGTTCCGGTGAGACTCCCCAGCGGAAAGAGGGTCTCGCTGACGGCTGGTGGTCAGAACGAACTCGTGAAGAGAATCATCGAGGAATTCTGCCCTCGTTTTACGCCAGGCGGGACGGTCGTCTATCTGGGCGACACCGGGCAGAAGCAGCGGCACGTCGAAGCCGGGTATCTCGATCGGCTCGGCGTTGAGATCGACGAGCACGGAAAGATGCCCGACGTGGTAGTGCACCTGCGCGGCAAGGACTGGAAGGATTTGAGAGCATGCTCGAACGGTTATTGAACGAAAATTGCCGAATCTCCGAGGGCCTCATCGCTCGCTGGATTCCCCCCCGCGGCCCAGACCGGCCAGGGACTCCTCTGTGGCCAGTCTCAGGACCGCCAGATACGCCAGCCGGGCCACGCTGGCCAGATGCTCCGGATGGATACGGTCCGCCGTATCCTCGACGCCGTTGATCCGGCGGTAGTCCCCGGCGAAGAAATCGAGCACCGGAACGCCCTTCTCATGGAACGGGAAATGGTCGCTTCCCATCCGGAAGGCGTGGGCATCGATGTTCTTTCCTTCAACGAGGCCCAGGCCCGGGAGGAACGGCCGGACGCGTTCGGCCAGGGCCGGATGGACGGAGGCGCCGATGAGGAAGACCCTGCCATCCGGGCCGGAACCGATGGAATCGAGGTTCAACATGGCCTTCACGCGGGACAGCGGGAGAGGCGGGTGTTCCACGAAGGAACGGGACCCCAACAGGTCCCATTCCTCGGCGTCGAAGAAGGCGAAGAGGACGGACCGGCGGAGGATGCGTTTGAGGCCGGCGAGGGCCCGTGCGATCTCGAGGGCTGCGGCGACGCCGGAGGCATTGTCATCCGCGCCCGGGTAGAAGCCGCCTCGATCGTCCCATCCGAGGCTGTCATAGTGGGCGGCAAGGACGATCACCTCGTCCGCCGCGCCGGAGCGGCCCGCCTCGAGCAGGGCCAGAACGTTCGCTGCTTCCAGCTCCGTCTTTCTTCCCGCGTTGATCTCCACCAGGTTGGGAGTGTCCGGATTCCTCCCGTGCCGGAGGGATTCCGTGACTCGCAGATCGAGGGTCTGGATATCGAAGCGCTGCAGAAAATCGGGCCCGGCGGGCCCGAGGCCGGCCTCGACCAATCTCGCCACGAGGGTGGCCCGGACAGCCGCCGCCTCCTCGTTGCCCGGAAACCGGCTGTAGGAGGCCAGCATCCCCACGGTCTCCCTCATCGCCTCCGGTCGAAGCGCCGCCCCCAGATCGCTTGCCAGGTCGCGCCGCGTCCGCTCCGGCGGCAGGACCGCCTCACCGCGTTCAGCGAGGTTGCCGCCGGAGAAGAGGACGAAGCTGTCCCATCCGTAGTAAAACACGTATGGCCACCGGGAAACGGCCTGATCGGAGAGACCCGAATAGAACCCGATGAATTCGCCGGGCGCGTCGGGCCGGAGGTCCACGCCGAGGGCGGCGTGCTCCGGGCCGTCGTAGGCCGTATCTCCTGAGCGGAAGCCCTTCTGTCCGATTCGCAGCCGGCCCGAGCACCAGGGGATGTCGCCGGGGCCGGCGTCCGCCAGACCGGCCCGTCCGAAAAAGGTCGGCAACTGCTCGAAGGGGCCCAGAAAGAGGGCGGAACGGCGCCGAAGACTCCCTGCGTCCAGGGAGTCCAGCAGCCGAACCTCGAACTTCTCGGATTGGGCCAGGCGCTCGGCCAGTAGCGCGTAGGGGCTGGCCGTACCTTCAGGGACTCCCAATACGACGAGCGGGCGGCGCGTCAGCAAGGCGTTCAGGCACGGACTCCACTCTTCCTGCTTGAGCCGTCGAAAGAGGTGGAAGTCCGGGTCCACCTCCACGGCCAGAGGCATCCGGTCCGTGTTGAATTCGAACGAGGCGGTCCGTCCGGAAAGCCGAACACGCTGTTCGTGCCTTGCTCCGGCGCAGGCCAGCACGACGGGGGACTCGGGCGCGGCAGGCCCGCTTTCATGGCGAATCCGGCCGCGGACGCGGAAGCCTTTGGCCCGGGGCTCGACGCGAACCTCGTCCAGCAGGAGATCGCAGGCCCCCGGCGTGTCCAGCCAATCGCGGAACAGTCCCGAAAGGGATTTTCCAGAGGTCCGCTCGAAGGCCTTCTGGAAGTCCGACCAGCCGGCCCGCTGGCCGCCGCGGGTCCGGATCACCCGCTGCAGGCCGGAGCGGAAGGCCTCCTCTCCGACCCACCGGCGCAGCAGGTGAAAGAACATGAAGCCCTTGCTGTAACCGATCTCGCCGTCGCTCTCGGTCCGCTTCTCCCGGAATCGGCCAAGCGGGTAATCTTGATCCTCGGGCACCCGAATGGCGTACTTCAAACAGGCCTGCCGGCGATGCCGGGCCGCTTCCTCGGTGCCCTGGTGCAGCTCCTTCTGGAAGTAATTCGACCAGTAGGTCGTCAGCCCCTCGCACCAGTTGCCGCCCGTCTCGTCCACGAACACGAAGTTGCCCCACCAGTTGTGGACGATCTCATGGTCGAGATAACCCGGCTTCAGCGATTCCTTGCCGCGTTGGATCACGTGCGGGTCCAGAAGCGTGAAGCCGGGCAGCCCGTGTCCGGTCGAGAAAAAGTTCTGCACGATGGAGAAACGCCGATAGGGGTAAGGCCCGAAAATGCCCGCGTACGTGGCGAGGTATGCCGATGCCGCGTCGAGAAACAAGTCCGCCTTCGGCAAGTCCTCTGCCAGAAAATAAGCGGCGAGGGTGACCGGGCCGGCCACGCGCTCCACACAGCCGAATCGTTGGGCCACCAGCACCAGGCCGTCCGCGGGCACCCCCGAGTCCCACAGCGACACCGCCTCGCCGCCCTCTTCCCGCTCCTCGATCCGGTCGCCCTGCGTTACGGCGCGGAACGCCTCGGGCAGGCGGACAACAGCACGGAAGAGGGCGAGGGAGGCAGGATGATCGGGATACCATCCGCTCTGAGGCGCGAGGTAGACGCCTTCCGGAGCAATCCGGCCCAGGCTCTCCTCGCCGCGGACGAAACTCAACCCTCTCTCGCCGGTGATCGAGGAGAGGATTTTTCCCTGGTATTCCCAGGTCAGTGAGGCCTGCCGCATCCGCCCCGGGCCGAGATCGACCTCGATGAGGTCGTGGCCGCCCTCGACCCGCGTGCGGCTATAGGGCGCGGCTGCGCCGTCCCGGCTCAGACTCAGGATCGACAGATCGGCATTCAGCAGAAACAAAGGCCTGCCCGCCCGCGGCTCGAATCGCACCTCGTCCCTGGCCTTCATCACGTGCTCGGCCGGTGAGAGCGTCACCTCCAGAGTGTGCGAAAGGATGCGGGGAAACTCGGGCTCGGCCGCGCCGCTACATGCCAGGAAGGACGCTAAGAGACTCAGAAGGACCCGGGAGGCCACCGGACAACGGCCGCTCACTGGACCACCATCCAGTCGGGAAGTTTCAAATCGGTCACAAAAGGATCGCCCCGATAAGCGGATTCCACGACGGGCGGGCCCGGGGCCTGGGCCGCGTCCCGGGCGTAGACGAGCCCATACTGGTGGATGAAAAAGACGCGACGGCCCGTCTTCCCCGGCTGAACGGGCCAGGCATAGGCGCACCAGAAGGCCTCGCGCTCGTCCGTGACGCTGAACTCCTGGCTGCCCAGCCGCCGGGCGCGGTCCGGAAGAAAAAGCCGGAAACGGTAGCCCTTGATCTCGATCGCCGCCTCGGGGTCCGCCTGACGGAAGCGCTCGTCGAGGTAGGGCGGATTCGCCACGTGACCCCGCGACGTTTTCTCCACCCCGCTGAGTTGCGCAAAGGTGCCGTATTCGCCCGAGTCGTCCTGATCCTCGTTCATTTCCACCTCTTCACGGAAAGATTCCTGCGCCTGGGCCACATACTTGAGCGTCGTGATGGCCGTCGTCTCATTCGCCGACTGCTTGGCATCCAGCACGTTGGGGATGGCCAGGATCGCCACGACGGCCAGCACCGAGATGACCACCATGATCTGAATGAGCGTCACCTCCTGTTTCATCCCGCGTTCCCCGTTCGCAGAAAGTGGGTGAGAAATGGCGGCTACGCCCGCTGCTGGATCGAAATCTCATGGCCGTCGGGGTCTTTCAGCCGAATCCGCATCGGCCCGCCCTCGAAGGAGCCATAATCCTCCGGGCCGGCAATCGCCCTGCCCACCAGCAGCGAGTAATAACTCTCCAGGTCGCTCACCTCGAACGTCACGAAGATGTCCTGCGCCGACGCTTTCCACCCTGGACGCCAGGGCCGATGCAACACCAGCAGCGTCTCACCCGCCAGCAGCCGGAGCGCCTCGTGAGTGCGTTCGACCACGTGAAGCCCCAGCCCATCCACGTAGAAATCCTCGGACCGCTCCAGGTCGTTTGAGAACAGGGCCACGCTATGCACGGAGAGCTTCATGGTGAAGGTGAAGCGGGCGTCGAAGCGGCAGGTGAAAAAACCCGGTCGCAGGAGGAAGGCCGCTCCTGGCCCGAATACTACCAGAAGCCCATCCGAAAATCATCTCTTGAAATCCACTGCGCCCTTCGGGCCCGCCGATTTCAGAACAAGAGAAATCCACTTTCAAGAGCGCGTTCCATCAGGCTTATCGCAAGAAGCTCGGCGTGGATGTAGCGTTTGAAGGGAGGCAGAAGTTCGGACTGGCTCTGGTGGGCAGGTTGTTCGGAAGCGATGACAAGATCGTGGATGAAGAATGAAGAGAGATTGAGGAAAAACTTGCCAAGGGCAAAGGCCATCCGATACGGACCGCCGTCCAATGGGAAAGCGATGCATTGGAGGGGGCGGAAGATGCCGACGAGAAGGAGTCTCCGCCGATGATGAAATCGGGCGGGTCCATCTCCCCGAACTCGTTGGAAGTTGCTGAACCAACTGCGCCTACTGCCTGTCTTCCAGCCCCCGGCTTCCGGCTTGCCGCTTTCCACCGCAGTTCTGTGCCGCGCTGGCATGAACGGTGCTTGACACTGGACAGGCTTGGCCCTGCGCACGTCTTCCGGCGAGACTGCGAAAAAAATGCGGGGTCAATGGGGGGCTTGAAAGCCCTCAAGATACAAATCTTGCGCACCAGGTTCGTTCTATGTGCGGCATCGCAGGCATTGTTTATCGGCATACGGGCCCCCTCGGGTCGCATCTACTGGCCATGTTGGGGGGCCTGCAGCATCGGGGACCGGACTCGACTGGTGTTGCGGTTTATCCGTTCCGTAATGGGGACGGCCTGGTTGCGCGGGTGCGGTGCGACGCGGCGGCGGCCTCCCGGGTGACGGCGGCGCTGAAGGCTCAAGGTATCACCATCCAGACCGCTGATTTCAAGGCCGGTAATCTGCGCCTGGTCCTGGAAGGCGGCGGAGCGGTCCGGGATATCTGCCGGGCCATCGATGCGCAGCCGGGCGCGGAGGTGACCAGCCTGGGGACGCGCCTCGAGATTCTGAAGGAGGTCGGCTCGGCAGGCGACCTGGAGCATGCGCACGGAATCTCTTCGGTTACGGGCACGCACGGCATCGGGCACGTGCGATTGGCCACGGAAAGCGACGTGGACGCCTGCCGGGCGCATCCGTTCTGGGCTTACGGATACGGCGACGTGGCGACCGTCCATAACGGGCAGATCACCAACTACTACAAGCTCAAGAGGCGTCTTCAGGCCAGGGGATGCCATTTCCGCACCGACAACGATTCGGAGCTGATCGGGACTTACCTCGCGTATCATCTCTCCCTGGGAGAATCGCTCCACTCGGCGCTGGAGCGGGCCGTACGGGAACTGGACGGAACCTTTTCTTTCCTGGTCTCGACCGCGGACGGCATCGGCTTTGCCAAGGACCGCTTGGCGGCCAAGCCCCTGATGTACATTGAGCGGGAGGATTTGATCGCGGTGGCAACGGAGGAGATTGCCCTGCAATGTTTGTTTCCTCACGAGTCCTTGAGGATTGTTGAGCCCATGCCGGGCACGCTGAAGACCTGGCTAGTGAACGAGCTTGCAAGTGCACCCGCACCTGCGAGCTCGTTCACTTAACGCGGGAAGAACCATGCTGGAAATCGAGGGTAGAGGGAAGAGCACAAGGGAGCTGAACCGGCAGCTTCGTGACGCATCGCAACAGTCGCCGGATGTTCTCTTGCGCCATCCGGATGCACGCCACAATCTGGGGGTGGGATTGTTCCGGCCGGTCCGACTTCGGATCGAGGGGAGCGTGGGCTATTTCGGCGCGGGGCTCTGTGACGGCCCCTCGGTGGACATCCTGGGCAATGCAGGATGGGGTCTGGGCGACAATCTGATGTCCGGCGAGGTCCTCGTGCGGGGCGACGTCGGGGCGGTCGCTGGCATCGGCATGCGCGGCGGCCGCATCGTCATTCAAGGCCGTGTAGGCAGCCGAATGGGTCAGGTGGCCAAGGGAGGCGTCATTCTGTGCTGTGGGGACGCGGGCTTCATGGCGGGTTACCTTCTGATGGGCGGCACGATCGTCATTCTGGGCAACGCCGGGGTTGGCCTGGGCGAGTGCATGTTCAGCGGCGAGATTTACGTGGGAGGCCATGTCGCCCGACTCGGCGCCGATGCGGTCCAGGTGGAAGCTTCTGATCGCGACTTGGAATGGGTCAAAGAACTGCTCGCCACGTCCCGTATCTCGGGTCCCTCTCGCTTTCAGAAGGTCGTCTCCGGCAAGCGCCTGCACCACGTTGACGCCGGTGCGGAAGCGTCTCCCCACCTCCGCGGCCGAATCATGAAGGAAGCCCCGGCGAAATCCTGAAACACCGCATTTCCATGAAAACACTCTGGACGCAAGCCGTGGTCAGGGACATCCAGGAGAAGGCCCGGATCGGCCGATATCGCATCCGGGGTTTCGGCGCCCACAAGCGTCTGGTGGGCTTTGACGATCTGTCCTTTCGAATGGCGGCGTCCGGAGTCAGGCCTTCCGCCTCCGGGGTGGCGCGGGGGCTGCCAGCCGTCGCCCGCATCGACGTCACGGTCATCGGCGGCCGATTCGCGGAGAATCCGCTCCAGCTCGACATCCCGATTCTGGCGGCGCCGATGAGCTTCGGCGCCGTTTCAAAAGGGGCTAAGATCGCCCTGGCGAAGGGAGCGGCACGGGCGGGAACGGCGTCAGGAACGGGCGAGGGCGGGATGCTCGAAGAGGAGCGTGCTGCGGCGACCAAGCTGATCTACCAGTTGACGCCGGGCCGATACGGCTTCAATCCGCATGACCTGCGCCGGGCCGACGCTGTGGAAATCTACATCAGCCAGGGGGCCAAGCCGGGCCTGGGCGGACAGCTCCTGGCGAGCAAGGTCACGGACGAGATCGCCCGGGTACGGCAAATCCCACAGGGAATCGACCTGCGAAGCCCCAGCCGGCACGGGGACATCCTGGGCGCGGACGACCTGGTGATCAAGGTCGAGGAACTACGAGAGGCATCGGACTGGCGCATTCCCGTGGGCCTGAAGATCGGGGCCGGCCGCGTTCGGGAGGACATGAAGATCGCCGCCAAGGTCGGGGTGGACTACGTGGCCCTTGACGGGATGCAGGGGGGCACCGGAGCTTCGCCGGAGGTCGTTACGGAAAACATGGGCATCCCCGTCATCGCCGCGGTCGTTCAGGCCCGGCATGCCCTCGAGGAGCTGGGCCTCGAAAACGAAGTGGACCTGGTGCTGATGGGGGGTATCCGCAACGGAGCAGATGCAGCGAAAGCCATAGCCCTGGGGGCCAAGGCCGTGGCCGTAGGCACTGCCGCTCTTCTGGCCATGGGCTGCGTCGCCTGCATGCAGTGCCACACCGGCAAGTGCCCGGTAGGGATTGCGACCCAGGACCCCCAGCGCATTCAGAGGCTGGATATCGAAGCCGGGGCGCGGGCCGTGGCGACCTTCCTGCGCTCGATGGCCCAGGAGATGAGCCGGATCGCCGCCTCGTGCGGCCGCGCCCGCGTGCACGAACTGGGCCGAGGCGACCTCGAGGCCCGGACGCGCCTTGCTGCCGCGGTGACGGGGCTTCCACTTGGGGAGTCTTGAGTCTTGAATCTTAAGTCCACTCCCGCAGATGATGAACACGTTCACAAAGGTGTCCGGCGGACGGAGAGCCGGACCTGGACGAAGGAAGTGATCGAGGGCGTGTACCGCGCTGCGGGTCGGACCCTTCCAGCCTCGTTTCAGGAAGCTGAGGAAGAAGAAGCGGGCGGCAGAGGGAATGGTGGAGCGGCCGTTGGGCCGTCCGGCGCCGGCATCGAGGACGCCGTCTCTCCGTTCGATGGCCTCGTGTTTCTGCCTGCCAACCTGACGAGGCTGGTGATCGATCCCTATCGTGAGGCGTGTGATCTGGCGACGGTTCTCGGCCATCCCCCA
This sequence comes from Planctomycetota bacterium, assembly GCA_016179685.1. Taxonomy (GTDB): domain Bacteria; phylum Planctomycetota; class PUPC01; order JACPCR01; family JACPCR01; genus JACPCR01. The sequence goes on from JACPCR010000078.1 coordinate 11,497, forward strand.
GCGCCCGTGACCACCGCGGCCATCCCCATCCTGGTGGGCGGCCTCGATGTTTTGCCTGGCCCGGTCGAGCAAGCCCTGATCGAGGGCGTTCACTCGGCCCGTTCCGTGGCGGTCTCCTGGCCCGCGATGCCGGGTCCCGATGGATGGTCGGATGTCCGGTTGCGGCCTGAGGGGAGCGTGCCGATGGGAGTTTGCGTGCGCGGCGGAGACGTGGACCGGAAGGTGTCCTGCGCTCTCGAACGAGGAGCGCGCCTGATCGTTGTGGACGCGTGGACCGTGCAGGACCCGGCCCCGCAGACACCGGTGCGCGAGCGCTTCGGCGAGCCGGACTTGTCGGTTCTCCGTGACGTCGTCCTGGCCTTGCGGGCGCGGAAAGCGGAGGGCGAGGTCTCGCTGGCTTACTTCGGCGGAGTGCGCAGCGGGGCGGATGCGGCCAAGGCCCTGGCCCTGGGCGCCGACGCGGCCGTCATCGGCATGGCCGCGCTCATCGCCATGGGGTGTGAGGACCTGCCGCGGCACGATGCCCAAGCGGATAAGAAACAGCAGGCCGGCATCCGTAAGCGGTCCAAAGAGTTCTCCGTGCCGAGCGCCTCGGAAAGTCTCGAGCGCTTCCTCCATGCCCTCGCACTCGAGGTCTCCGTGCTGGCCCGGAGCTGCGGAAAGACCAGCGTGCACAACCTCGAGCCCGAGGACTTGCGCGCCCTCACGCTGGAGGCGGCCGCGGCCACCCACGTGCCGCTGGTGTAGTCATCGACGGACTTGGGACGAGGGGCAAGGGGACAAGAGGACAAAGGGACAAAAGGACAAAGGACCCGAGGACTGACATCTGACAGCAATTTCTTACTGGAAGAATGGAGAAGCCTTATGGATGCGCTCGAAGCCCTGAAAACGCGCCGCAGTGTCCGAGTCTTCAAGTCAAATCCGATTCCCGGGAAGGTGATTGAAGACCTGATCGACTGCGGAAGGATGGCCCCGACGGCCATCAACATACAGCCGTGGGAGTTCATCGCCGTCACAGATGCCGCCCTGCGGGCCCGCATCGCCGGGGCGACCGATCACGGGGATTTCATCAAGGCAGCGCCCCTCTGCATCGCCGTCTTCTGCAAGGACACCAAGTACTATCTCGAGGACGGATGCAACGCCTCCGTCTGCATCCTCGTGGCGGCCCGGGCACACGGCCTGGGCGGCTGTTGGGTCGCGGGCGACAAGAAACCTTACGCAGGCAAGATCGGCGAGATGCTCGGGTCGCCAGCAGGCTGCAAGCTCATCAGCCTGCTCGCCATCGGATACCCCGCCGAGCAGCCCCTAGCTGCAAAGCGGCCGCTTTCGGAGGTTCTGCACTGGGAGAGATTCTGACATGACCCGTCTCATTCGAGTCTTCGGGTGGATTCCCGTCCTGCTCCTTGTCCCTCATGCCGCCACGGCCGAATGGAAACTCTCGGCCTGGGAATACCGGAAATCCGTCGTCATCGTTCCGGAATCGAAGAAGTCCCCGCTGAAATGCGCGCTCCAGGGCGGGCTCGCAGCTGATTTCAAGCTGGCCGTGGACAAGGAACAGCCGGAGACCGGGATGGATGCGGCGTTGCTGCATTTGGCCGTGGATGGCCATTGCAACGCGGACGGATCGGATATCCGCATCCTCGAGCAGGGAAGCAGGGAAGTCCCCTACGAGATCGTTCATGCGAATCCGAAGACGGAGCTTCTCCTGCTGTTCCGCGTGGAGAATCCCGACCTGAAGTTCGCCGTCTATTACGGGAATCCGCAGGCCCGGAGGCCGCTCTACAACTGGCAGTGCCAGCGGGGCCTGTTCCTGGAGACGCGGCCCTGCCCGCCAGGCACGCCGGCGAGCTGGGAGGCGATGCAGGCGATGGTGGCCAAGGCCACGGCGACTTACGGCGTGCAGTACAACATGTGGATTTTCAACCATTACAACCCGCTGGGCGGCGTGGAGCGCTACCTGACCATCTACCGCGGGTGGCTGCGGTGTCCCGAAACGGGCACGTACGCCATCGGCACGACCTCGGACGGCCCCTCGTTCGTTCTGCTGGACGGGCAGCTCGTGGTGCAGAAGCTCGGGGGCCCGGCGAACCGCGAGGTCTTTCACACGAAGGAGCTGGCGCTCAAGCAGGGGCTGCATCGCATCGAGTACTACGCCGGCGGCCAGGACGGCACCTACCGGGCCGTCGCCGCCTGGAAGCCACCGTCCGCCAAGGAAATGGACGTCATCCGCCACGAGTACTTCCCCAAGGTGCTGTCGGCCGAAACGGTGTCAGTGGAGCGCCGGGGTTCGTCGTTCGCCCTCGATTTCGAGGCCCGCATGGAGGATTCCATCCCGCTCGGGGACTCCGAGGCCGTCTCCTATAGCTTCAACAACAAGACGAGCGCCAAGTCCAAGTCCTCCAAAATCTGCTATGAATGGGACTTCGGCGACGGCACGACCTCGACCGAGGACAGCCCAGTCCACGTCTTCTTCCAGGTCCGTGAGAATCCCGTGAAATTGGTGGCCAGGGGCCCCTCCGGCCAGGTCGAGGAGATCGTCCGAAACGTTCGCATCGAGGACTACAACACGGTGGACCATGAACGCCAGCACGTGATCGACGCCTTGCAGACCGGTGCGGTCCATCTCGAGCACCATCACTCGAAGGCCTTCCTCGAGGTGCCGCCGGAGGAGGTCGAGCGCGTCGGCCGTCGCTTCGTCGAGATCGTCTCAAAATACTCGACGAAGGGCGTCACCCCCAATACGCTCCTGGGGATGATCCGGCTCTTCGGCCGGATGAAGGCGGCTGAAGGCCTGGTCTCCGCCGGTGAGGCCTTTCTCGAGCGATTTCCGAACGTGATGGCGTCCGCGGTAGCCGAGGTGTGTCTGACGCTCGGCGACGCCTACGGTGAGGACGCGGGGGACCCGGGGGCCTCGCGGCGTCTCTTCGAGCGCCTCCTCCAGCTCGGAAAGGACGCTCCAGAGGAGGCCCAGAAGGTCGCCTGCCTGCGCCTGGGCAGCCTTTACCTGGCGGAGGGGAACGTCGAGAAGGCCCGGCAGATGTACGAGAAGGCGGAAGGCCTGCAGGCGCAGCGCGTGCGGTGGCAGGCGGAGCAGTTGAAGATTGGCGGCTACGAGATATCCGTGATGGGCGCGTTGAATGAAGGAAAATACGTCGCTGCTCGTGAGATTCTGGACGAGTGGGAAAAAGAGTTTCCCAAAGACGTGCTGCGAGGCCGCAGCCTGTTTCTCCGGGGCAAGTCGCTCCACCTCGAGAAGAACTACCGCCGCGCCGCGGAGGAGCTGAAACGGTCGCTCACGGCCGCCGCTTCGGCCTCATGGCTGCCAGAGGCTTATGAACTTCTGGGACGAAGCCAGCTCGAGTTGAAGGAGTACGCGGACGCGGCCAAGACGCTGCGCCGTCTGCTCGAGCTTTACCCGAGAAGCTCGTTCGCGGGCGAGGCCCCGAAACTGCTCAAAAAGGCGGAAAAGAACGTCAAGTAGCGGGAAGCTCGAAGCGAAGGCGGGCAAAAGGCTGACCAGTGGCTGGACCCCTCTGCTTGCTTCTCGCTTCTTGCTACCTGCTGTTCACTGCTGACTCTTCACTCCCGCGCACCAGAGTCCGGGACGGCGCCGGTCAAGCGTTGAGGAAGGGCGAACAAGAAGTCGGGCCCGCCTAGAATCGCTCCAACCTGGTCCACGTTGACCAGGGTGAGTCCCTCGAACTTCTCGCCCAGCGGGACGCTCACCTTGTTTCCGGCCTTCGAACCCTGTTCGGCGAAGCCGAGGAGGGCGCTCGGCCGGCCGTCAAATGTCGTTGCAATGCCCCAAAGCACCCACCTGGGCAGGTTCGAACGCCACGCTTCCAAGATTTCTTTCTCCGGCTGCAACGGGCCCGCCAGACTGCCCGAGGACAATTCATAGGCCTGGCCGGGGGTATCAGGAAACAAGTCGCTGCGGGTCCGCCGGTAGTCCGGCGGCCGGCCCCAGGGCGTGACCAGGTCGTTGGACTTGACCCAGCCGCCGAGGGCCAATTCGGCCAGGGTGGCCGGGTATTCGAGGTGGGAGATGTAATATCGGTCCATGGCCGCCCGGAGGCTGGCGATCTGGCTTCGGGCGAGCCAGCGCCTTGCCGTCTCCCGGCAGGAATCGAGCAGGAGCGTCTTGCCCGGGGCTTCGGCGACGCGCTGGAAGAGCCGCCGACTCTCTTCCTCGGCATCGGTGTTGAGGCGGGCGATCAGGGCCATTTGAATGGCGGCCGGAGCGGTGAGCGCATGTCGCGGCCACAGGTGTGCAAAAAGCATCCAGACCTTTCTGGCCTTGTCGAGGTTGCCTTCCAGGAGAGCGACTCCGGCAACCTGTGCGGAAAGATAAAAGGCCTGCTCGGGCGAAAGGGAGCGATATTCCTCTTCGATCCTCTTGGGGGGAAGCTCGGCAGCCGCGGGGACCGGGAGGGAAAAGAAGGAAAAAAGAAAAAGGAAAAGGAACATATCAGTCCATACGGAAGCCCGAGCCCGTAATATCGCGAAGAAGTGAATTTCATTCTGGCAAGTTAGAGCCCCAGGTGCCGTTCGATGGTCTTGACCGCGTTCTTCGGCGGACGCTCCTTCTTCTCCTCGGGATGCTGTTTCAGAAAAGTAGGCCAAAAGCGGGCGTCGAAGTGTGAGGGCGGATACGGGTCGTGGCATCGCGCACAGTGGGTCTGATAAACCTCCTCGTCGCCGGGCCTGCCTTGGCGGCTCGGCTGCCGGCATCCCGAATTCAGGAGGCATGCCAGGCCGAGGTAAACGATCGCCGGTAAGGTCAGGAATGACCTCCTGGACTTGAAAGGAACTCTTCGGGGGCACGTGTGCTTCATCCTCGTCTTCCTCATCATTCAGCGGTTGGGCCGGCTGAGCCACTGAAGCCAGAGCAAAATCCACACCGCTTGGAATCGAAACTCCGAACATCTCCGCACCGACTGCCTGTCGTCAGGCGAGGGCATGCTGACACCCACTTCTGGGCATTCGGCGGGCCCGGCGGAAATGTTTGAAAAGGTGTCAGGTGTCAGGTGTCGGAAGTGTCCTGACACTGACACCCGACTCCTTTTCCAGCGTAGTTTAATTGCGGACCTTGTGGGCGGTGGGCTGCATGGATCACCAGCTTCCTGCCAAGAATCTGTGAGTGACGCAATGCCCCGCTTTCCTGACCAACTCGGTCTGGATTCGAGAACGCAAAATTTTCCCTTCAGAAGGAACGTATGAACGAGAAGCCCTCGCATTCCCTGCGCAGAATGCGCTAAGTTTTCAACCTGACAAAGTGGGTCATATTAGATCGAAAGCTGCGCATGATTGAGATGCCGGAAACTTGCAGAACTAGCACTGGGCAAAGTCGTTATGACATCTTGGGGCAGCATCGATACGAACAAGACGATCGGAGTGCGCTTGCGGCTTAGGTTAGAACCTGAACGCAGCAGGGTTAGATGATGAAAATACGCCATGTGAGGAACACTTCTTGCGTAACCTGCAAACCCTTCAACCAATTCTTGCATGCCTGGGCACGGCTTCTGACCGATTTCGGACGACGAAAATCTTGAGAACAGGGTGGTAGAAGCGTGCCTGTGATGGTGATGGCATGCAAATTTCGCTGCAGAGTACGGGCTTGAAAATCGTAGTAATGCGATAGCGAGTCATGGCTGCTCTAACTTTTTCAGAGACCAAAAGTTTTTCTTGCAAATGAAAATAAATCATTCCGCTCATGTCTTCCTCCGCCGAGGATACTGCACGCTGGTTCTGTTCCTCTTGGGTGTCCCTTCGGGTCTCCATGCGGAAGAACAGGAAACGACGAAGAAGAAGCGCCTAGCGCATGAGGAGGTGTTCAAAGACAAACAGTACCCCACCGCGTTCGAGTGCAAACCCTGCCACCCGGTCCAATTCCGTCAATGGTCCGTTTCCCAGCACGCCTATTCGAACCTGAGTCCCGCGTTCATCTCCAACGACAACAATACTCAACTCATCACGAACGGCACCGCCGGAGACACCTGCACCCGATGCCACAACCCCGTTGGCGCAAGGATGGGGTTATCGAGCGCTGTATCCAACATGAAGCGGGAGCAGAAGAATCGTGAGGGCGTGACGTGCATCGTGTGTCACAGGCGGAACAAGAGATTTTCGAAAATCAGTGGTCGGTTCCTGCCCGAAGAGGGGGAGATATTCGGCCGTATTTTCGGGCCATCGGACAATACCGTTCAGAAAGAAACGGAGGCGGTGGAGAGCCTGAAATTGACCACCTCGCCGGACAAGGAAGGACGCGCCATCCATGCGAAAGTGGAGCAAGATCCCCTGATTCGGCAGCCCGTATTTTGCGCCCCGTGCCATGGTGCCAGGCTGCCTACTCAGTTGAGAAGCGAGGAGACGTTTGACGAGTACAAGACCAGCAAGGATGCCAGGGACAACGTGACGTGCCAGGATTGTCACATGGGAAAGGTGCCTGGCGACAACAAAGGGTTTGACGAGGGGCCTGCGGCTATCATCGGTGAGCACAAGACTCGAAGCCGGCGGATTAGCAATCATTATTTCGCGGGACCCGATTTCCCGGTGCTGCATCCCGGCATCTTTCCGCACAATCCTGACGCCGTGCAAATCGCCAACTACGAGGAGTGGCTGCTGTTCGACCACAAGGCCGGATGGGGCACGCCCGAGTTCGAGAACAATGTTCCGGAGGACTACAAGTTCCCGCAATTCTGGGACGACCCCGACCTCCGCGTGGAGGCCAGGAAGGTCATCACGGAAAATCAGGAGCTGCTGAAATATGCTTGGGGCCAGCGCGAAGCGATTCTGAAAGAAGGATACAAGGTGGAGGCATTTGAGCTTGAAAAAGCCGACGCCCGATCTGGGCTCAAATTCCGGATCAAGGTCAAGAATGGGATCGATGCGCACAATGTGCCATCCGGTTTCACGCACGAAAGGGTGGTCTTCCTGCAAATCACGGTGGCTGATAGCAAAGGAAACGCGGTCTTCCGTTCCGGCGATCGGGACCCGAACGGCGACTTGCGCGAGCATCTGTCGCTTTACGTGGTCAACAGGGAACTGCCCCTGGATACACAAATTTTCAATCTCCAGAGCCATTTCATCCTCAAGGAGATATTTGGCGGCGAGCGTTCACAGGTGTCGTTTTTCCCCTTCTCCATGGCCACCCTGATGTTCGTCCGGCCGCCGACCAATGCCACCACGATCCTGGCACAGCCGAACGAGGTACGCGTGATGAAGCGCAGCATCGAGCCGAGCGGGCATCGGTGGGCTCATTACCACGTGGATCCGGACCTGTTGAGAAAGGGCGAGGTGTACACGCTCGAGATGAAGCTCATCGCGCAGCAGATGGCCGGATTCTTTTTCCGCGGCATCAGCGCGGTGGGATTCGACTATCAGTTCAGCCTGCGCGAGCTTGTGGACCGGACGGTGAAGAACAGCGTGGTCGTCTGGGAACGTAAAGAGACGGTAACAATTCAATAACAAGGGAATATCATGCGAAGCAGGCTCATGCGGATTTCATCGGTGGGCGCGGCGGCGGTGGTGATTTGCCTTTCCAGCTCCTTCGCCTCGGCTGAGAGCAAGTCGCGTTATTCGGACCAGGCCGTGGGCATCCGTGAGGAGATCATCCCGAAGCGGCCCGACCCTCTGCTGGAGCTCTTCCAAGGCTTTCAGAGAGACGGCCCACTTCGTTACGATTTTGAGCTGCCGACGGGGATGACGATATCTCCGTACTTGGTGCTTTATGGGCTATACCGGAGCGGGCTGCACACCATCGATAACGGCACGGCGCCCAGTGCGCAATGGGTGCAGAGCATGGACCTGTTCGCCAACTTTTCTTTTTCCGGTACCGAGAGGGTCGTCTTTGGCGTCAATCCGCTCGATGACCAAGGCATGACCACGAAATATATTTTCGAGCCCGAAAAAAATAGAGGGTGGGATGACCATGTCAATGACCGAATCACCACCCTCTTCTTCGAGGGCGATCTGACCGAAATCATTCCCAAACTGGACTGGGAGGGTCGGCGTCCCCTGGATTTCGGAATTGTCGTCGGACGTCAGCCGGTCATGGTCCAGGACGGCTTCTTGATTGCGGACATCTTGGACGCGGTGGCCTTGAGCCGGAACACGATACCCTGGTTTGGTTCCGCGTACGGGCGGATCACGGCGCTGTATGCGCTGGATGAGGTCCACCGAACGAATAACAAGGAGGACCCGCAGGCCCAGCTTTTCGCGCTGTTGAGCGAATGGGACATGGGGCATTCGAAGGTCAACGTGGATAGCACCTATGTGAAAAGCTCCGACCGGGGCGGGGATCAGGCCAACGCCGCCATAAGCGTCTTGAGGCCTATTGAGGTATTCGATACCTATTTCGAGACGACGTTCCGGGTCGCCAAATCCGTCGCCATTGACGAGACGGCGCAGTCGACGGACGGCACCTTGCTGTATTCGAGCGTCTCCTGGGCTCCGCCGGGGACGGACAATATTGCCTACGTGGACCTGTTTTGGGCGGTGGACCAGTACGCGCCTGCGGCCCGAATGATGGGCGGGCCGCTGGGCCGTACCGGACTGCTGTTCTCGGGTAATGGCCTGGCGCCCGGTTCGCCCATCTCCAACAAGGCCCATGATGCGTATGGCGGGGCGGTTGGATATCAGATCCTGCTGCCTCCGCGCAACCGCCGGCATCTGATCTTCGAGGTGGGCGGGAAGCGGGATGATTCCAAGGGCGGATTCAACGCCATGGGGGTTGGAACGAGGTACTCCCAGGCCGTGGGGAAACATGCCTTCTTCAACATCGATCTCTTCGCCGTCGAGCAGGAATCGAGAGATAACTCTTATGGCCTGAGGACCGAGCTGGGCATCAGGTTTTGATGCCGGTAAGAACGTGAAGTGCTTTCTCAGCGGAGCTTGACTTTATGCGTCATTCGTGCGTGGCTTGCTTGGGGCTGGCCGTTTCATTGATCACAACCGGCGCGGCCGCCGGCGCGGATGTTGCCCAGAACCGCACGGTTCTCGGCGTCAAGGCCTGCAGCGATTGTCACAAGAACGAGTGCGAGAACTGGGAAAAATCCGAGCATTTCAAGTCGTTCCGCAACATCGGCCAGAGACGCGCAGCCATCAAGGGAATCCTCGATGCCGTCGGCGTCAAAACGACCATCAAGACAACGCGGGAGTGCACGGTATGCCATTTCACCATGGAAGCGGACCCTTCCTCGACCGCCGCTCCTGCGATGGTGGCCAAGGCCGGGCCGTCGTGCGAAAGCTGTCATGGAGCAGCGTCCGGGTGGCTGCCCATTCACTATGATTATGGCGGGAAGGACGTGAAGAAGGACGCAGAGACCGCCGAGCACAGGTCGAAGAGGATCGCGGACTGCCTCGCGGCCGGGATGATATGGTCTACGCAGCTTCATTTTGAAACCGCGGTGAATTGCGTGCGATGTCATGGGATGTCGAGGCCCGACGTGGATGCCGGAAAGCTGGCCCGGATGGTGACAGGCGGACATCCGGTCAACGCGGAATTTGAAATCCTGCGCTATTACCAGGACAGGATTGCAACGAAGGAGTGGTCGGAGCGTTCTCCGGCGGACCTTGCGTCCATTTTCATCGCGGGGCAGGCGGCGAAATGGATATCGGCCAAAGAGGCCATCGCGAAGAGCGAAGACGCCAAGTACAAGGAGGCGCAGGTCAAGCGGGCGGCGAATGCCGAGGCCGTCCTGAGCGCCCTGAAGGGCATTCCGGAGGCAGATACGCTGTTGAGCACGCCCAGTGAGGACAACGCCCGCAAGTTGATGGAAGCGGTGAAAGGCAAAGACTTTTACAGTCAGGTCAGCCCCTTTATCAAGCCCCGTTTGAGCTCAACCGCGCACTGACCCTAGACTCTTTCCCATCCCGAGCAGCTTCCCCACAGGCCATCTCCTCCGCCTACCTCTACAGGACTCGGCCTCTCTATTTCTGCCGCTGTTCGCCTCCTCCCCGGTACTCCTCGCTCGAGTTCGTAGTAGTCCAGCCGCAAGTGCCCGGCTGCACGACTCACCCCGTATCTTCGGGCCAGTTCAGCCTCCGATCTCGATTCGCCCTGCTTCGATTGTCACCGCCGGTGGGGCCGGCCCCACCGGCGGTGACAATCGAAAGAACTCGGCTTTGCTGAAGGCCTGATCGTGGTTGCCGACTCGTATTTCCTGAATAGTTGCGCAAATCGCTCGAACATAACCAGATACAAAATAAAGGGTTATGCGCATTCTCCGTCCCTTTCCCGGGTCATCCGGTTCCGGTCTATAAGCCATCGGGGTATAATAGCGTTTTATCGGCTCGTCGTTCCGCTTGGCCAAGCCGTCGAGGAACTTGGCACGGAACATCTTGGGTGGGCCGTGCACGGGAAAGAGGAACTTGCGGCCGCCCGGTATCCAACGTGACCCATCGGGAGCGACCGCTCCGGCAGTCATAAGCTCATGCAGGTGGAGGCGGGTGCGGAGTTGCTGGTCCCAGGTGTGCAAGACCAGCGTGAATCCTACCTGTCCAGGCAGCGAGCGGCGGCCGAACTGCAGGAGTGTTGCCGCCGTGGCGTGGAATAAGAGCTTCAACTGCGCGCGATGGTTGCGTTCGCTGGCGCGCATTGCCTTCTTCTGGGCGTCTGAGAGCCGATGCGTGCGCTGGTCCTCATCGCCATTGCGCCGTAAGATTACGGCCAGTTCGCTTGAATCTGACAACATCGAAAATGAGTTCCATGTCCTCCTCTCTCTGGCCCCATCCAGCCTATGAGGTCGTCGCCACGTTGCTGAGCGCCCGGACCGGTCTTGTCCTCTCTCCTGGCCGGGTTGCGGACACGGCGGCAGGCATCCGCCGGGCCATGCAGAAGGCTGGCGTCAGCGACGTTCGACGATACCTGGAACTGTTGCAAGGCGGCCAGGTCAGCTTCGATGATCTCGTCGCCGAGGTGACGATCGGCGAGACCTATTTCTTCCGGGACCCGGCGCAATTCGAATTCATCCGGCAGGAGGTTATCCCGGACATCCGAAGACGCCACGCCGTCGGGCACATCCTTCGGGCCTGGAGCGCTGGCTGCGCCTCCGGCGAAGAGCCCTACTCGCTGGCCATCCTCTTCGACGAGGAATCCCTGGGGGCCCATGCTGTCCATATCCTGGCCACGGACATCTCGCGGTCACTGCTGGCCATGGCCCATGAAGCTTCCTATACCGTCTGGTCCCTGCGAGGCAATTCCGAGGCCTTTGTCGCTCGATATTTCCGGACCCGGGGCCCACGCTGGTTTCTCGACGGACGCTTCAGGACTCGCGTCCGTTTCGATTACCTGAACCTGGCCATCGACGCCTACCCCTCATGGGTCACGGGGACGTGGGGGATGGACCTCATCCTCTGCCGGAACGTCTTCATCTATCTGAAGCCGGAGACGGTCCAGGAGGTTGCCCGGCGGCTCTTCGAATGCCTTGCGGAGGGTGGGTGGCTGGTCACCGGAGTCTCGGACCCGCCGCTTCGGGACTCTGCGCCATTTGAAGCGATCGCGACGCCATGCGGCGTGGTTTACCGGCGGGCCGAGTGCCGGGCCGTGGAACGAAGCGGCGAGGAAACGAGGTCGGGTACGGCGGCCGGGCCGCCGGACGATGAAAAGGGGCAGGCGGGTGTCCTGAGCACGGCACGGACCGTCTCTGCGCCGGGCATCGGCCCCATGGCCCGACCGGCCCCGGAAGACAGTGCCTCCACGGCGAATGCTCTTCCGGCCGCCCAGGAAGCCCTGAAGCAAGGCCATTACGCCCGCGCGGCCGAGCTGGCGCACAGCCGACCTGACGATCCACTGGCCTGCGTCATCGAGGTTCGGGCCCAGGCCTGCCTCCGAGGGTCGGCCCATGCCGTCCAACAGGCTGCCGAAGCCGCACAGCGACACCCGGCCTGCGCCGAGCTGCATCTCTTGCACGCCCTGCTGCTCATGGACCTTGGACGCAATCCGGAGGCCTCGCAGGCCGTCCGGCGCGCCCTCTATTTGGACCGTTCTCTCGCCATCGGTTACTTCGTGCTCGGGACAGTCCTCCAGAGCGAGGGCGACGTTTCGGGAGCGCTCCGGGCCTATCGAAATGCCCGTGACCTTTCCGCTACACGTCCCCCGGACGAGGTCATCGCGTGCTCCGAAGGAGAATCCGCCAGTCGCCTGGCCGAGGCCTCTGCCGCCAAGCTCGCAATCCTCGATGCGGCATCCATCAAGAATTCTTAAGGTGGCCCAAGGCCACAACCCAGCATGAAATTCCTTATCCTTCCTTGCGAGCACGGAAGAGGACAGCCTTGTATGGCGAAAAGAATTCATTCGGACGTTTCTGGAGCGGGACCTTCCCCAGTTGGGATTTCAGATACCTGCCACGACCCTGCATCGTTTCTGGACGATGCTGGCCCACTATCATGGGCAGACCTGGAACGCGGCCGAGCCGGCGCGTTCCTTGTGCATCAGCGAATTCTCCACGCGGCGCTATCTGGACCTTCTGACGGACCTGTTCATGGTCCGCCAGCTTCAGCCGTGGCATGGCAACCTGAAGAAACGGCAGGTCAAAGCGCCAAAGATTTATTTCCGAGACACCGGCTTGCTCCATCAATTGCTGGGCATCCGGTCCGAGAAGGACTTGTTGACCCATCCTCGCTGCGGGGCGTCTTGGGAAGGTTACGTGATCGAGGAGGTCTGCAAGCACGTCAAGTCGGACAAAGTCTATTTCTGGGCCACGCACAACGGCGCAGAGATCGATCTGGTGCTGGTGAGAGGCGGACGCGCCATGGGGGTGGAATGCAAACGGGCGGACGCGCCGAAGCTGACGCCTTCCATGCGCACCGCGCTGGAAGATTTGAAGCTAGAGAGAATTATTGTGGTTTATTCTGGCGATAAGCCTTACGATCTCTTGGATACCGTCCGCGTCGTTTCCCTCGACGCGCTAGCGGACAGCGCTCAGCAACTCTTTCCGGCCGAGTGAGAACAGGCCGGGTTGTACCCCAGCGAAGCCGCCGTCTGGCGGCCTTAAACCGGCAGGTATTTTGTGGTGTCCATGACTTCTTCCCCCGATCCCGAGCGCCAAGACGCCCGATGGGAGGGCATCCTCCGGCGTCTCGAAGCGGCCATCCGATCTACCGAGGACATTCTGTGCGGCTCACCCGAGGAGTCCGCTCGGGTGCTGGACGAGCGTGCGCGGCTTCTCGCCCAGCCTGTCGAGGAGAAGGGTCGGCCGGCCGAGGAGCTGGAAATCGTTGCCTTCCGCCTGGGGCCCGAACGTTACGGAATCGAGACCCGGTACGTGCATGGGGTTCTGCTCCGGCCCGAGGTGACACGGCTGCCCGCGGCGCCCGATTGTTTTCTTGGCGTCACGACCCTCCGAGGCGACATCCTGCCGGTGGCCGACCTCCGCCCGCTTTTCGGAATCGAGGCAGGCGTCCTGCCGGACGTGCTCCGCATTCTCGTCCTGGGCCGGGAAATGCCCGAGATCGGCGTCCTCGCCGAGGAAATCGAGGAGGTCGCCATCCTCAAGGCCCAGGACGTTCATCCGCCTCCGCCGGTCCGCGGAGCAGACGCGGGCCTCCTTCGCGGCGTCACTGCGGAAGCAAGAATCGTGCTCCTGGGCGATGCTCTCCTCAGGGATTCCAGACTGTTCATGGATCAACGCCAAGGGCAAGCGCCATAAGGGCTTGGGGCGTCAAACTTGAAAAAACTTTTCAAGTTTGAGTCACGCTTTAGTGGATAAGAATTTTTTTGATCCCGATCCCGACGTGCGCTCAATTGAGATGTTCCGGGATGAACGAAGAAGTTGGAAATTTGAGTCAGAGACTTCCGCTTGGCCGCCGGGGTTGGGCCGGCGAAGCCGGGTCAACCCCGGCTCTGAAATCCGCGCAGCCCGAAGGAGAAATGCTGCTTGCCCGCCAGGTAAAACGCTCGTTTGTTTTCCATTGCCATTTTGCTTTACAGCCGGTTAGAGACGCCACGGCGACAGCTTGCCTGAACGTATTGAGAAGTTAAACCGCGGGAAATGAAACGCACTTGCTCTTATATTCTCTGAGGCGATTCCGTTCGAGGCCGCCCTCCGGCGGCCTCGCCGGCGTTGATAGGCGTTTTTCGCGGCGGGCCGCAGAGAGGAAATCAGACCGAATGACCATCGACAAGAAACTGTACGTCGGATTCGGCATCCTTTACCTCATCCTGGTCCTCCAGGCCGTCCTCTCCTACGGCCGAATCCTGCAAATCAAATCCAATATTCGCATCTTGGTGGAGATCAAGGAGCCCCTCCAGGAGGTCGTCCAGGAGATGGAATCCAGCTTCAAGGAATCCACGAACGGGGTCCTGAGCTACATGCGTTCCCGTGACCCGAAGGCTCGGGAACGGGTGAGCAATGCCGCAGTCGCTTTCCATGCCTACGAGGAGAAGTTCCAGCAGCTTGCCGAGAGCATGAAGACGCGGGACCTCACGGAGGACGTCCGCGGCCTTTACTCCGGGTTTCGGCAGTCAGCCGAGGAAATCATGAACGTAGTGGACCGGCAAGATGCGGCCATCCAAGAGTTCCGGAGCGCCATGAAGTCCTTGGATCAGGTGCTGGTCGAAAGGGTTCAGGAAGCCGATGACCGCCTCACGAAATCGGAAGCCGGGCGGCTGGAAAAAGCCGCCCGGCTGGGAGGCCAGCTCGAGAGCTTCCGCACGGCCGTCGAATCCTACGTGGCCGCGCCGGACCCTGAGGTGCGGAGTGCCGCGCAGGATTCTGCCGTCCGGTTCGAGGAGCTTCAGTCCGCCCTGCTGACGGAGAATGCTCTCTCCCCCGAGGAGCGGGCGGCCTTTTCGCAGGTCACTCGGGAATTTCAGCGGCTGCGCGAGCGAGGAGAGGAGAGCATGGACCTGGAGGACCGGGAACGCGATGCTCTGGCGCGGCTCGAGAGGGACCAGGCCGCCATCGAGCAGATTTTCGATTTCAAAATCCAGCCGAAATTGAAAAAGGAGATGGAAGCCGCAGGGGAGGAGGCCAACCAGGCCGTTCTCATGGCCGGCATCGGCACGCTGGTGCTCGGCCTGGGCGGCTTTGCAGTCGCCGTCTGCGCCGCTTACTTCCTGGGCCGGACCATCGTTCTGCCCATCACCCAGGCGGTTCATCGCCTCAGCTCCGCCAGCGCCGAGATACGGACCGCTGCGGCCCAGCAGACTACCGGCGCGGGCCAGCAGGCCGGCGCGGTGGCCCAGACGGCCACGACGGTGAGCCAGGTGCAGCAGACGTCGGAGCAGGCGGCCCAGCGGGCCAAGGCCGTCGCGGACAAGTCCCGAGAATCCGAACAGGTGGCCGCTTCCGGCCGTCAGGCGGTCAACGATTCCATTATCGGCATGAACCTGGTGCGGGAGCGCGTCGAGACGGTGGCCGAGAACATTCTGGGTGTGGCGGAGAAGACGCAGGCCATCGGCGAGATCATCTCGGCGGTCAGCGACATTGCGGAGCAGACGAACCTGCTGGCGCTGAATGCGGCGATCGAGGCCTCTCGAGCTGGCGAGCAGGGCCGCGGCTTCGCGGTCGTTGCCGGCGAGATCAAGGCCCTGGCCAGCCAGTCCAAGAAGGCCACCGCCCAGGTCCGGCAGATTCTGGGGGACATCCAGAAGGGGACCCACGAGGCCGTGATGTCCACCGAGGAATCCACGAAGAGCGTCCACGCCACGGTGCAGACGCTGGACCGCGCAGGCGAGACGATCCGGGCGCTGGCCGAGACGGTGGCCGAGGCCTCCCAGGCCGCCGCCCAGACGTCCGCTTCGGCCGCCCAGCAGGCCATCGGCATGAGTCAAATCCAGCAAGCGATGAAGAACATCGACCAGGTCGTCAAGCAGAGTCTGGCCGCCACGCGGCAGAGCGAGCAGGCGGCGCACGACCTCAACCAGGTGGCTTCCGAGCTCCGGCAGCAGATCACGGGATAGGGATCGCCATGGACCGGGAGAAGCTCATTCAGCGTCTGATGGTCACGTTTCTCGACGAGCTCGAGGGGCACGTGCAGGCCATGAACCGCGACCTTCTCGCGCTCGAAAAGGTCGAGCCAGGTGGAGCGCAAGAGGAGCGCCTCCGGGCTCTCTTCCGCACGGCCCACACCCTCAAATCCGCCGCCCGCGCGGTCAGCTTGCAGCCGATCGAACAGGCCTCGCATCAGCTCGAGGAAATCCTGACCGCGGCCCGGGAGGGCCGGCGGCCCCTGTCGGCCCCGCTCTTCGCGCTGCTCTTCGAGTCCGTAGACGCCGTCCAGGACGCAGGCCAGACCCTTCGGGCCGGCAAGAATCCCGGCGAGTCGGCCCTCGCTCGCATCCTGCCGCGCCTGGAGGCGGCTGCCCGGGGCGAAATCCCTCCGCCGGCCGTTTCCACGCCGACCGAATCGGCCGATGCTGCCGCCCCCTCCGCACCGCGGGGTCACGTTGCCGCTCCAGCGCCTTCCCACGCTCCGAATGAGCGCCCGCGGGGTCCGGTGGCCTCGCCGGCGGCCAGCCCGCCGGGCCACGCCTTCGCCGCCTCGGGCAGCACCGTCCGGATTTCCGCGGAAAAGCTCGATACGCTCCTTGCCGAGTGCGGGGAGCTTCGCGTGGCTCTGCAGTGGAGCGCATCTCGCAGCGAATCCATCGAGGAAATCCGGGCCTTCGTGGGCCGATGGACGGAGGAGTGGCTGAGCGTGGAGAAGGCCCTCTGCCGGACCCTGGAATCCCTTCTTCCTCCAACTGACCCTTCGCCTCGCTACTCCGGCGAAAAGGCCAGCAGGGCGCAGGCGCAGCCCGAAGGCCTTTCGCAGCACGCTGCTGGCAGGGGTCCCAACGGCCACGCCCTGGGGCCCCTTCCGCGGAGGACCTGGCGCGCTCTCCGGGCCCAGACCGAGAACTTGCGCCGGCTGCAACGGGAGCTCGAGCGGCTGCGAACCAACGCCGCCAACCAGTTCCTGGCCCAGTACCGGGCATCGGCCCAGATTGATGAAGAAGTACGGCGGCTGCGCATGCTCCCCTTCCGATCAGCGTGCGAGGGTCTGGACCGGATGGTCCGGGATTTCGAGAAGGCGCAGGGGAAGGGCGTCGATATCGCCATCGAGGGAGGCGAGGTCGAGTTGGACCGGTCCGCCCTGGAAGCCCTCAAAGGCCCCCTGGTCCACTTGGTCCGTAACGCTCTGGACCACGGCATCGAGGGGCCGCAGGCACGCCGGGCCGCCGGCAAGCCTCCGCGAGGCCGGATCACCGTCGAAGCCTCCCTCTGCCGCGGCCAGGTTCAGATCGCCGTGGCCGACGATGGGCAGGGACTATCGACCGAGGCCATCCGCGCGCGGGCCGCCCGACAAGGCCTGCCCGTGCCTGAAAACGACGCCCAGGCGATCCACCTCATCTTTCTTCCCGGCTTCTCCACCTCTCCCACCGTCACGGAGCTTTCCGGGCGCGGCGTGGGCTTGGACGTGGTCCAGAGCGCCGTCGAAGCGCTCCACGGCAGTCTGGACGTCTCCACCGTGCCGGGGCAGGGCACTCGCTTCCTCTTTACCGTTCCCCTCACCCTGACGACGCTCCGGGCCCTGCTGGTGCGTGACGGCGGTCAGGTCTTCGCCTTGCCCGCCCTCCACGTTCAGAAGGTGGAGCGCCTCGCTCCCGGGCAGGTGCAGTCGGTGCAGGGCCGTCCCATGGCCGCCCTCGGGGCTTCCCTGATTCCGATCGCGGCGCTCGCAGAAGCGCTCGGTCTCCGCAGCGCGGCCACGCTGAAGGCCCGGGGCGAGGCGGCTCTGATCCTGGCCTCGGCGGAGAACCAGCTCATGGGATTCGTGGCCGACGAGGCCCTCGAGGAGCAGGAAATCGTCGTCCAGAGCCTGGGGCCGCGCCTCCGGCACGTCCGCAGCGTCAGCGGGGCCACCTCGCTGCCGAACGGGCGCATCGCTTTGATCCTGAATGTTCCGGACCTCCTGAGGCACACGCTCCAGTTGCCGCCCGGTCCCGGCCGGGCCGGCCCGTTTCAGCCGCCGCCGCCGCCGGCCCGGAAACGCCTCCTGCTGGTCGAGGACTCCCTCACCACGCGGGCCCTCGAGAAGAGCATCCTCGAGGGCGCTGGCTATGATGTCCTGGTCGCCTCCGATGGGGCGGAGGGCTGGCAGGTCCTCCAGGAAAAGCCCGTCGATCTCGTCATCAGCGACATCGAGATGCCACGAATGGACGGTTTCGAATTGACCGAAGCGATTCGGAAGTCAAAATCTTCCGGGGAGCTGCCGGTCATCCTCGTCAGCGGGAGGGCCAGCGACGAGGATCGGGCCCGGGGCATCGGGGTCGGTGCGGACGCCTATATCGTCAAGAGCGCGTTCGACCAGACGGTGCTTCTGGAAACTATCGGCCAGTTCCTCTGAGGTTGCGCCATGATACGCGTGCTCGTCGCCGATGATTCCATCACCGCCCGGGAGCTCCTGGTCGAGACGCTCCGGTCCGATCCCGAGATTCGCGTGGTGGGAGAGGCCGGCGACGGCGACGAGGCGGTCCGAATGACCAAGAGCCTCCGGCCCAACGTCGTCACCATGGACGTCCGCATGCCGAGGCTGAACGGGCTGGAAGCGACGCGCCGCATCATGGCCGAGGCGCCCACGCCCGTGGTCATCATCAGCGGACATTTCGACGTCCGTCAGAACCAGGCCTTCATGGACGCCCTCCTGCTCGGAGCCCTCTGGGTCCTCGAACGGCTTCCGGGGCCCCGCTCGCCCGCGTTCCAGGATGCGGCCCGCCGGCTCGTCGCCATGGTCAAGGCCATGGCGCAGGTCAAGGTCGTCCACCAGTGGACGCCTCGGCCAGCGGCCGCGCCCGAGTCCGCTTCCCGGCGGCCGGGCACCGCGAGAGGCGTGCGGGCCAGCATCCTTGCCGTGGCCGCATCCACGGGGGGCCCCGCGGCCCTCGCCCACATCCTCTCCCAGCTTCCCA
Source organism: Planctomycetota bacterium (assembly GCA_016179685.1). Taxonomy (GTDB): domain Bacteria; phylum Planctomycetota; class PUPC01; order JACPCR01; family JACPCR01; genus JACPCR01. The sequence continues at coordinate 30,392 of JACPCR010000078.1, forward strand.
GAGACTTCCCCGCGGCCATCCTCGTCGTCCAGCACATGGCCCCAGGCTTCATTGCTGGACTCGCTCAGTCCCTCGCCCGGACGACCCGCCTCCGCGTCAAGCTGGCAGAGGACCGCGAAGCCATCCGCCCCGGCATCGTCTACCTCGCGCCCGATGATCATCACCTGGGGGTCACCGGCCCGTCCACCCTCCTTCTTTCCAACAGCCCGCCCGTGGGCGGGCTGCGCCCTTCCGCCAGCTTCCTGTTCCATTCCGTCGGCGAGGCCTTCGGAACTGCTGGCCTTGCCGTCGTTCTCAGCGGCATGGGCGATGATGGGATGGACGGGCTGCGGGCGCTCCGCAAGGCCGGCGGCCGCGTCATTGTCCAGGATGAAGCCAGTTCCGTCGTCTTCGGCATGCCCGGCGCCGCCGTCGCCGCCGGTCTCGCCGATTCCGTCCTTCCGCTACTCGCCATCCCCGCACAACTGGTCGAGGCCGTCTAGCATGTCCGACAGACCCCGCGAGCCCTGCATCCTCATTGTGGAAGACAGCCCCACGGAAGCCCTCCGCCTCCAGCTCGTCCTCGATGACGCCGGATTCGAGCCCGCCGGCGTGTCGCTTCTCAGCGACGCCCTCGGGCGTGCATCCGAAGGCGGAATCGATGCCATCGTGCTGGACCTTACCCTTCCCGACTCTGAAGGGCTGCAGACCATCGCCCGGATGATCCAGGCCGCGCCCAACGTCCCCATCGTCGTGCTGACCGGCCAGCACGACGAGAACCTCGGCCTGCAGGCCCTGAAGGAGGGCGCCCAGGACTACCTGGTCAAGGGCCAGGCGGACGGCCAAGCCCTCGTGCGCTCGATCCGGTACGCCATCGAGAGGCAGCGGATGCAGATGGCGCTGAAGGCCGCGCATGATCGGATGGAGCGCCTGGCGCTCATCGATCCCTGGACGGAGCTGCTGAACCGGCGCGGGCTCGAGCGCGTGTATGCCATCGAGGTGGACCGCATGAAGCGCGGCGGCAGCGAGCTGGTCGCCGTCATCGTCGACCTCGACAACTTCAAGCGGATCAACGACGGCCTCGGATACGTCGTCGGCGACATGGTGCTGAAGGAGGTCGGTATCAAGCTGAAGACCTCCTTGCGGCCCTATGACCATCTGGCGCGCATTGGCGGCGACGAATTCATGATCCTCCTGCCCGAGACGCGCTGGGTCGAAGGCATGCGCGTGGCCGAGCGCATCCGCCTGGCCGTGAGCGAGAGCCCCATCGGACTCGCCAGCGAGTCCATCAAGATCACCGCCAGCCTCGGCGTCCTCCGCGTCAGTGCGGACCTCCCCTCCGTCGAGGTGCTGATCTCCCAGGCCTACCTCGGCATTGCCCGGTGCAAGCGAACGGGGAAGAACCGCGTCTGCGACGCGGAGAATTTGGCCACCGGGGACGGGGGAGACGATCTGCTCGCCTCTGTGACGGAGGCCCTGCGGACCGGCAACCACTTCCGCGCCGTCTCGCAGCCCATCATGCGGCTTCATGATGAAAGGCCCGTCGGCTACGAAATCCTGGTCCGCGGGCCCGCTGGCGTCTTCGAGATGCCCGCCGTCTTCTTCCGCCTCTGCCTCGAGAAGAAGATTCTCACCCTCGTCGATTGCTGGTGTCTCAAGGCCTGTATCGCGGCCACGGAGGCCCTGGACGGCTCCGCCCGATTTCACCTCAACGTCTTCCCCTCGACTCTCCTGGATATCCCCGCCGATCGGATTCTGGAACTGTTTCCCGCGAACCGCCAGAAAGGCCAGTTCTGCCTGGAGATCAGCGAGCAGCAGATCATCGGGGACATGGCCGCGCTGCTCAAGCCCATCGAGGCGTTCCGGCGGGCGGGCATCCATATCTCCATCGATGACGTAGGCTTCGGCTACAGCTACCTGGAGCGCCTGATCCTCCTCGAGCCCAACATCGTCAAGATCGACATCAAGTGCGTCGAGGGCATCGCCAAGGACTCCTTCAAGGAGCGATCCCTGCGCCGCCTCGTCAAGGTGGTCGACAGCCTGGGCGCTGAAGCGATCGCCGAGGGGATCGGCAACCGCGAGGACCTCGATGTCGTCCGGAATCTCGGCCTCCAATATGGTCAAGGCTTCCTCTGGGGACATCCGAAATGACCTGCAACATCCAGCGGGCCCTTCTCAGCGTGAGCGACAAGGCCGGACTCGCGGAGTTCGCCCGGGCGCTCGAGTCGCTCGGCGTCGAAATCCTCTCCACCGGGGGCACCGCAGCCATCCTGCGCCAGGCCCAGATACCCGTCCGTGAGGTCTCCGCCTATACCGGCTTCCCCGAAATCCTCGATGGGAGAGTCAAGACCCTTCACCCGAAAATCTACGGCGGACTCCTCGCCATCCGCTCACGGCCCGAGCACCGGAAAGCCCTGGCGGAACACGGGATCGAGCGCATCGACCTCGTCGCCGTCAACCTTTACCCCTTCGAGAAGACGGTGGCCCGGCCCGGCTGCACCGACGAGGAGGCCATCGAGAACATCGACATCGGCGGACCCTGCATGGTTCGGGCCGCCGCCAAGAACCACCGCGACGTCGTCATTGTCGTGAATCCCGCGCAGTATCCCGTCATCGCCGAGGAACTCCGGCAGCACGGAGACGTCCCCCCGGAGCGCCGGCGGCAACTGGCCCTCGAGGCGTATCGGTGCACCAGCCGCTACGATGCCGCCATCGCCGAATGGCTTCAGAAAAACTCGTGGAAGTAGCCTTCTTGGCACTTGCACATGGATGATCGAGCAGCAGAGGCATTCCTTGCCCTTCGGTCCACTTTCTGCGTTCAAGGCTCTCAGGCGCGCCCTTTCCGGCTGCGTGACAAGCGGAACACCCAGGATGACCCTCTTGACGAGCTTGTCCACCGGTGTCTTTCGGTCGGCCTTGCAAAAGGAATCCAGTGTGAGCGAGCACCGGGGCCATGGACTGCTCCGGACCTCGTCATCCTTCGCCCCGAATCCTGTCGGAACGTCCCACGTGATTCACTCAAGAATGACACCCATCGGATTCTCGGGCTGGAAGTAAAGAAGCTCGAAAGGCAGCCATCGGGCATGATCGCCGGGGCCTCGGGGCTGGACTACAACACCACGCCGCCTTGTGGCATGATACGGGTCTATGCTATGACAGGCAGGGTGAGCCACTCGACATCAGAGGCTTCTACGCGTTCGTATGCCAAGGTCATGCGGAGGAAGTGAAGGCGCCCGGCACAGGTGGCACGTAGTGAGCGCGGCGGGGGGGCTTGTTGCTGACCGAAGCCCCTCAGTCCCTTGAAACTCTCGTCCGCCGGCCCGTGCAGGCGGGCGCACTGCTCGAGCGCCTCGCCGGCCAGCCTTTCCATGGCACGGAGCTGGTCCGGCGTCGGCGGCGACTCCGCCAGGGCGCCCGCGGCGACCCTGAGCGCCGCATGACCCACCAGCGGGACAACGTTGAGGCTGGTCCCCTGGCCCTCCAGACAGCGGGCCCAGCCGTCCAGCGTGCTCCAGCCCCACTCGACCCGTGAGGGCAGGATCGACCCGAGCGCCTGCTGCAGGCCAGCCGGTCCCGCGTCCCCGGCGGGAAAGGGCGAGAAGGCGCAGTTTCCCACCACCTCCGTCGTCACGCCCTGGTGAATCTTGCTCTCGCCACCGGGATCATCGAGCAGCGTCACGTCCGAGTGCGTGTGCATGTCGATGAAACCGGGAGCGACCACGAAGCCGGATGCATCGACGACCTCCCGGGCCTGGGCATGGACGAGCGAACCCATGGCGGCAATCCGGCCGCCCGCCAGGCCCACGTCCGTTCGGAAGCGCATCCTACCCGTGCCGTCCACGATGGTGGCGTTGCGGATCAAGGTCTCGAAGTTCATGGAAATTCCGGGACGGCTTATCTCGCATCTTCAATTCTTATGCCCCATCGGCATGAAGACAGAACGGCGTTCCGAAAGGGTTAACGAGGCCCTATGGCCCACGTCCCCGCGTCCCCGCGTCTCGACGACCGAGGGACGAAAGGCCCGCGAGTCGTTCGACGATTTCATTCCTTTGCCGTTCCGGCAGCTCCGGATTTTGGGAAAGGCCTCGTAAGACGTCGCCGACGCCGGGCACCTTTTCCCGGAGGGCATCGTAGAGGAGAGCGATGACCCGCTCCCGCAGTCGGCCCATCCGGCTCACGTCCCTGCCCTCCGGCTTCACCGCCATCATCTGCCCGAGGCTTCGCAGCACCCTCAGCGACTCCTCACGACCCATCCGGCCGCCTTCCGTCCAGTAAGCCAGCACGCGGTCGAGGAAATCGGGCAAGGCGGACCTGATGCTGGCGTCAGACGGGGCATGAGCGCAAATCTCGCCCACGGCGGCCAGCACTCCCGGATCCTGGACTTCCGCCGTCAAGGCTTGAAAGATTTTCAGCCGGTCCTTGGACTGCGTTTCAAGCGACGCGGCAATGGTCCGGAGCACCCCGAGCAGACGCGTGATGTTGGCGGGGCCCCACACCTCCCGGAACTCCATCACAGCGCGCCATTTCAGCCGCAAGGCCTCGACCACGCGCTCCCGGACACCCATCGGAATCTCCGGGGAAATGCAGATCGACTCGAATCCCTGAAGCAGCGTCGGCATCATCTCCGTGTAGGCCAGAATCTCGTGGCCCAGCTCCAGCACCGGCTCGCTCCCGGACTCCGACATCCGCGTGCTGACCTGCGGCATGTCGGACCGGAAGAGCTGGAGGAAGAGGGTTGCCGTATTCAACCGCTCCTCGAGGGGCGTTGCGGGGTTCGCGGAGAGTGTGCCGAGGGCTCGGAGCACCTCGAAGGGCCTGCGGGCGTGCTTCAGGGCGTCCCGGAGCGAGCGAGATATCTCCAGGAGGACCTCTCCCGGGACGAAGGGGCAGGCCCCGACGTCCGCCAGGGCTACCAGCGCCGTCTTTTCGAGATCGACGCATTCTCCCTGCGCCAGTTTCCAGCACAAAGCCATCACCGCGGCCGATTCGCGGGCTATTTCCGGCCCGGGCTTATCGACCCGCTGGAAAACCTTTCCCAGAAACTGCAGGGCCATTTCACGCTCGTGGGGCCGCACCCCCGTCTCGATGATCTCCATGAGGGGCCCCAGGGCCGGGATTCCTATCCGGGCCACCGTGCTCTCCACCAGCCCTCTCGTCCGAGGGTGGTGATACTCTTTCAGGTTCGCCATCATCTCGTGGATGAGCTGACGCCGTAATTCCTGGTCCAGCTCGCGGTCGCTGCACAGGTTGCCCTCGAGGACCGCCAGCCGCACAGCACGTTCCCCGCCCTGCAGCAGGCTCAGGAAGAGGTCCCCGACGGCCTGTTTGATGCGGGCGTCCGCTTTCGGCTCTCCTCGAGACGCGAGGCGGTCCAGAAGCTGAACCATGAATGTCCTTTGCAGCGGGTGTGCCCGTGGATAGGCTGACAGGAGCGCCTCCGCGGCCAGGTCCCCGCGCCCAGCCAAGAGGTGGCCGAGCCGCAAGGCCTGTTCGTCGTTCGAGGTGAGGGCGGCCAGTTGCTCCGCTGACCGCTCGATCACCGGCCGGGCCAGGTCTTCAGGCAACGTCTTCTGGCAGAGGAAGCCCAGGAGATGCACCCGAGCGGCCGGCTCGCTCTCGCTTTGCACCAGTTCCCAGAGCTGGCGCAGCGCAGCTACCGAGGAACGGTCCGCCAGGGCGGCGAGCGCCCGGTCCGCCTCCCCGCCCAGCTCCGCCGGCCTCTCGCGCAACTGTTGAACGATGAGCCTCACCGCCGCCTGGCACTCCGGGGCGTGCTGGGCCAGGAGGGGCGCGGCCGCGCCCAGGGCCGCCAGCATCGCCTCACGGGCCGGCAACTCGCTTTCCCGTTCCATTCCCCCGAGCAGGGAGCGTACGATGACGTAGCCTTCCAGCCCGCTTCCGCCGGAGATGAGGGCCGACAGCCTTCGGGCCGCCAGGATGCGCTGTGGGCCGTCCCCTTCCGCCAGCTCACGTAACGTCGAAGCCACATCCGAGCGCAGTCCCAGCGCCTCCAGGCCCGAGACGGCCTCTGCACGGACCGCGCTTTCGGAGTCCGTGAGCAAGCCCACGTAGACCAGAATCTTCTCCCGCGCGGGCGCCGGCGAAAGGGCCAGTTGCCGGATCGCACTTCGACGCCTTGCTAAGTCCGCGCCCGCCACCGCCTCGAGCTTCAGCCGCCGAATCTCCCCGGGAGTGAAGAGGTCAGAGGTGTCCTCCAGGCCCGGAACGTGGGCCAGGAAAGAACCCGGCCCGACTGGCCTCTGTACCAGCTCCGTGCCCGCGACGCGCCAACCCTCTTCCGCCTCCAACTCCTCCTCAAGAACGATCACCTGCCAGTCCTGCCAGTCCTCGACCGCCAGTCGTTCTTCGCCCCCTGCGGCCTGAGACTCCTGCTGGAGTCTCTCTGACGACAGTTTCCTGGCGGGCCGGGCCAGCGCGGCGCTCAGAAGCATACGCTCCATCGGACTCCCGGGTCCGGCGCGCTCGAGGACCATGGCACTGAGCCCGATCCGGCGCTTCAGGAGCGATCCCACCCGTGCGGCCAGTCGCACGCTGAGTCCGTATTGCTGCTTCAATTCCGCTGGACCTAGTCGGACGGGCTCCGGCATCCGATCCCTCCGGACGTGTATTCTGCCGGGATTTCCCATGCGCCAATGAGAGAAGGAGGGGCAGGAACAGTTTCTCCGCCGTTTCCTAAAGTTTTTCGGGGCGGAATGGCGGGGGCATCTCCGCTCCGAATCACTAGAAAGTGCCCGGCGGCGCTTCTTCCGCGCCGCCTTCGCCGCCCGGCTTCTGCATCTGCATCATTTTCTGCATGAAGTAGGCTTGAATCACTGCAATGGGCTTCGTGGGAATATAGAGCTCCAGCGTCGCCCGACTCCCCTCTCCTTTTCCGTAGAGCGCCACCGGCGGGCCCGGAATCTCGACGGTCGTTTCGCCGCCGCCAGCGAATGCGGGATTGAACTGCGCGGCAACCTGCTCGATCACGGACACCAGCTTCTTGAGGGAAAGCGAGCCATAGAGATGCCCGCCGCCTTCGAATAGCCCCTGCACGACCTTCAGGTCCTCCGGCGGCTGACCCCCTCCCTTTTTCACCTGTTCGATCATCCAGTCCGTGCTCTTCGCGGCCTCCTTACCAGCGGTGATCACGATGACCTTATCCAGGCAGGTAATCTCCTCGATCAGAGTATCGCCACCATAGAGCGTATGGAGAAATTGAGCGGCTATCTGCTGCTGCTGATTTTGCTGCCCCATCTGGAAGATCATGGTGTACAGGTCCACCTCCACTTCACCCTGGACACGGGCGGCCGGCATGAAATCGGTCTGGACTTGCATCCCCATCTGGGAGGAGCTTTGAGTCCAGAATTTCATTCCCTGGCGGTAGGCCTCGAGGTATTCCGCACGACCCGAATATCCCAGGCAATAGACCATGGACATGCCCTCTGATCCCATAGACAGGCTCATGGCGCCGTTCCCATCGAGCGCTTGGATCACGGTCTTCGCCGCCTGGACCGCCTGGTCCACGTCCGCCGCAGGCAGCTTCGCCCCCTCCAACGCCTGCCGGTAAACGCCCAGAAGGCTTTCCGCCCAAACAGCCATGCTCCCGATTTCCATGCTCAAATTCATCAGAGAGTCTCCAGCGGGCAGCAGGCCTGCCAGCGCGTGCTTCGGCGCAGGCAGGGAAGACATGCACTGCGCCAGGACCGTCCCTTCTTTAGCCCCGATGCTCGTCCGTATCCGCAATCCGTCCGCGCTCATCCCGACGCTTATCGTCTGTTCCTGAATCTGCTGCATGAAATCGCTGAGGATTCGAAATTGCGCGTCGAGCATCGCCATCGCCGCCTGCGGGTCCACGTTCGATCCCGCCATGGCCTGCCCGGACGCGGCCTGATTCCGCAGGGCCCGAAGCCCCATCTCCATTTCCGGCTTCAACAGCTCCAGAATGCGCGCCCAATCGAGCCGCGCCTCCACCTCGCCGTTCATCCCCTCCAGGGGAATGCCCCGCAGCCCCCCCAGCGCCGCCGAAAGCGCGACCACCGCATTCGCATCCCGGCCCACCAGCGCATAGGTGCCCGCCTGCGCCCACTGAATGCCGCCCTCACCCTGTCCCTTCGGGATCGCCGAGAAATCCGAGGTGGGAATCACACCCACCGCAGGATTCAAATACTTCTTTGGATTCAATATCACGATCGCCACGGGCCGCTTGCGGTCGACCCCCTTCAGTCCCGGATTGCCCACCTTCTGACCGAGAAAGTCTGCAGAAACCATCCCGCCCAGCATCGGGTTGATTTGCATCAACATCTGCTGCGCCTTTCCGGTTACATCGGAGACGCTCCTGAAGCGGATAAAGGCCACAAGCTCCGGAATCCCGACGGACGCCGGGCCAGCCCCGATGTCCATCATCACTTGCATCGCCGGGCCGGAAGCCGCGGCCGGGGCCGCCTCGGCCTGCGCCACGGTCTCCACGTCTGCCCCGAGAACCCATCCGGTCTTCACGGCCCCTTCCACCGTCACCTTCACGCCGACCCAATCCCCTTTGCGCGTCACCACATCCAGTTCCGCACCTTTCTCGAGTGTCGTGATGACCTGTTTGCCCAGCTTTACGTCCGCCTTTTCAACGATGACGCGGACTTTCTCGCCGGCCCACAGGGAAGCAGCAGACAGGAACACGAAAACAAGAATTCCAGAAATGCACCGCTGTCCAAGCCGCTTCATGTCGTTTCCTCCTCACGGGCTGGGCCCCGAAGGGCAGAATTCTCCTGCCAGACGTTATAAGGCATATATTAAACGACAGTTCAGGCGGGTTGTAAAGCCCTTATTTTCGAGCTTGGAGTGCACCCGTACTTCCTTACACGTGTACCGGTTGGAAACCCCTCGAGAAATCCGTCGCTTCATCATGCCGGTTGCACTTTCCCCTCCTCCCAATACATTTTCTACCGTCTTCCGCTCTTCCGCGGCGGTCGTGCCGGGACGCTTCCACCGCAAGGAACTCATCCATGTCGCGCCGTGATGAAGAATATCGAATGCTCGAGCATCTTCTGAGCGACGGACCCTATCTGACGCGCCGCCAGTTCGAACAGTGCAAGGACTTCCTTCGTGTGGGCAGCCAGGAAGGTCTGGAGATTGAGCAGGTCTGCCACATTCTCGCCGGGGAAGGTTTCCTCTCCTCCGCCACCGTGCGGGAAGTCCTCTCCCGGGTTCGACCCGCCGGTCTGGACACCTCAGCCGCTTCGGCCGGTCCATGGACGTCTTCGCAGGCCGGGCAGGCCCGTGAAGCCAATCGGGAAAGCCCGACGAAAGCTCCGGTGTCTCCGGTGGCCGCGGCGGCCACGGAGCGACAGGCATTCCCCGAACGGACCGGGGCCTCGGGCCGCGTGCTGCCCCCCCCTCCGCCGATCCCGGACCAGCCTTATCTCCTCACGCTCCTGGCCCATGCCCGGTCGGTCGGGGCATCCGACCTCCACCTCAGCGCCGGGTTGCCGCCGACCCTCCGGCTGCATGGGCGGCTCGTGCCGCTGGCGCTCCTCGCGGTGACCGCCGAGCAGTCCCTGGCCTGGGTCTCGGAGATTCTTCCGTCCAGCGACCTCGACCGCCTGCAGCGGGATCGGGAACTGGACTTTGCCTGCTCTCCGGCCCCCGGCGACCGCTATCGCGCGAACGCCTTCTGGGACCGCCACGGGATCGCCGCCAGCTTCCGCGTCATTGCGGGCCGGGTGCCGACCCTCGATGACCTCGGCCTCCCGGCCGTCTTGGCCAAGCTTACGGAGTTCCGGCAGGGGCTTGTCCTCATCACGGGCCCCGCCGGCTCGGGCAAGTCCACCACTCTCGCCGCTCTTCTGGGGCGCATCAATCGCTCCCGCAAGGAGCATATCATCACCATCGAGGACCCCATCGAATTCATCCACCCGAGCGATCTCGCCCTCGTCAACCAGCGCCAGGTCGGCCCGCACACCCATTCCTTCGCCACCGCCCTCCGGTCCGCACTGCGCGAGAATCCCGACATCATCATGGTGGGCGAGATGCGGGACCTCGAGACGATTTCGATGGCGATCTCCGCGGCCGAGACCGGCCATCTGGTCTTCGGCACCCTGCATACCCGCGGCGCCACACGCACGATCGACCGCATCCTGGACGTCTTCCCGCCCAAGGAACAGCCCCAGGTCCGGGCCATGGTCGCCGAGTCCCTCAGGGCCGTCGTCTCCCAGCTCCTCCTCCCGAATTCCAACGGCCTCGGCCGGTCCCTCGCTACCGAAATCCTCATGATGAACCCGGCCGCCGCCAACCTCATCCGCGAGGGACGAACCTTCCAGCTCCGTTCCCTGATTCAGACCGGCAAGCGGCTTGGCATGCGGCTCATGGACGACAGCCTCCTCGAGCTCGTCGAGGCCGGGAAGGTCAGCGCCGATGAGGCCGTTCCCCGGGCCGAAAATGCTTCGCTCTTCGCCCCGCTCCTTCGTTCGTAAGGAGAAAGGTCCTGGCCCAGATCGATTCATTCCTCGCGCAGATGAAAGAGGCCGGCGCCTCCGATCTCCTTCTCGTGGTCGGACAGAGGCCCAAGGTCCGCCTCCACGGACATCTGGAAAACCTGGGTCAGCACCCCGCACTCGACCAGGAATTTCTTGACGCTCTCCTCCAGGAGATTTGTAGCGCGGAGGACTGGCAGACCTTCACTGGCCATCACGACCTCGACTTCGCCTACGGCCTCCCCGGCGTCGCTCGCTTCCGCTGCAACTACTTCCAACAGGTCGCCGGGTCGGGCGCGGTCTTTCGCCTCATCCCCGAGTGTATCCGTACCCTCGAAGAGTTGGAGATGCCCCAAGCCCTGCACCGCTTCGCACGACTCCGGTCCGGGTTGGTCCTCGTCACCGGCCCCACCGGCAGCGGGAAATCGACCACCCTGGCCGCGCTGGTCGATTCGATCAATGCGAGCCGGGCCTGCCGGATTCTCACCATCGAGGACCCGATTGAATTTGTGCACACGAACAAGGAATCCGTCATTCTCCAGCGCGAGGTGGGGCGGGAGACCCGGAGCTTTGCGGATGCCCTTCGGAGCGCCACGCGGGAGGACATCGACGTCATCCTGGTTGGCGAGATGCGCGATTTCGAGACCATTTCTTTGGCCCTGACCGCCGCGGAAATGGGATGCCTCGTCCTGGGCACCCTCCATACCATCAGCGCAGCCAAGACGGTGGACCGCGTCATCGACGTCTTTCCAGCCGACCAGCAGGCCCAGGCCCGCACGATGTTGGCCGACTCCCTCCGCGGTGTGGTCTCACAGATTCTGCTTCGCACGGCCAACGAGAGCGGCCGTGTCGCAGCCATTGAAGTGCTCGTCGGCAGTCCAGCCCTCGCCACGATGATCCGCCAGAACCAGGTGGACAAGATCATTTCCTACATTCAGGCCGGCAGGGGCGAAGGCATGCAGCTTATGGATGACTCCCTCTTCCGCCTCTGCCAGGCAGGCCGCATCCCCTGGCAGGAGGGTTACCTGAAGGCCATGGACAAGAATCGCTTCGAGGTCGCCGCCGGGCCAGGGAAGATCGGATGATGTGTTTCCGCCGGCACCCGGCGGGATGCTGCTGGGAAGCTCCTGCCTCTTAGGCGCTTGGGGCGTCAAACTTGAAAGGTGTCCCGCCAGACTTGTCCCAGTGGGAGGCGGGTCGGGCGTCCGCTGATTGCTGAGCCCTGAACCCTGACACCTTTTGCACCCTTGTTGGGTTGCGGGCTTCGCCCGCCTTAAGCCGGGCGGGATTGACTTCGCACATCCCGTTCCGGCGCAAGAGGCAGAAACCTCTCCGGCGCCGGTCTTCCACCACTGGCCCCGATTCCGCAGGGTCCCTCTCAAGCTTCACAAAGCCACGATTTCCTGGTATTGACACGATCATGCCGATATGCTATAAGTAGATTTTGCCGCGACACTTGAGGTGCGGCAATGGTTGATAACCCTTGTTGGCGTAACGGGTTACGACCTGAGTTGGGGAGGGGTTGACAGCAGCCCTGGCCCAATTTCAGGGGGGATGTTTTTTTACCTCGTGACGGCCCCGGAGGCCATTATTGTGCCTCTTCAAGCCGTAGAGGACGCGGCTTATGGATGCTAATAAAATGTACGAACGGGCGGCGCAGGCCGCCGAGCGAGGCAACTTCGACTACGCGGTCGAACTCTTCAATCAGCTTCTCACGGTTCAGCCTGACTTTGTGAAGGCTCGACGCGACTTGCGTAATACCCAGCGCCGGCAGGTCCAGGAAAACGGGGGAATGAGCCTCGGCGTCAAGGTCTCCGCCGTATTGAAAGGCCTTGTCCCTCTCGTCAAGATTGGCATCTATACGTTTTCTAAGAAAAAGCAGGAGGAACGCATGCAGGAATGCGAAAAGTTCCTCCGCCACAATCCCGATTGTTCCCTGGTCCTGCAGGCCCTCGCTCAGAGCGCGGCCGAAGCCAAGTACTTCGACACTTCCATCCTGGTCTATGAAGATGTGAAGGAGAAATATCCCAAGAATATTCATGCCATCCGCAACCTGGCTCGCATCTACAAGGAACGCGGCGACATTGACAAGGCCGCGGAATGCTTCCGTCGGGTCCTCGAGCAGAGGCCGATTGACATCGAAGCGGAGAAGGCGCTCAAAGACCTCGCCGCACTGAAGACCATGAAGGAAGGCCGCTGGGACCAGCCGGTGGTGGAAGGCGGCTTCGTCGACAAGCTCAAAGACAAGGAGAAGGCTGAGAAACTGGAGCAGAACCAGCAGATTGTCCGTTCCGAGGAACAGGTCATCACCCGTATTTCCCGGGTCAAGGGCGAGCTAGAGAAGGACCCGCGCAATACGAAGCTTCTCCTGCAGCTCGCCGATCTCTATTCTCGGGCGGACAATTTGGACCAGGCCCGCAGCATCTATAAGCAGGTCAAGGAGATCGATCCCAGAAGCCTCGTGGCGGACCGCAAGCTGGCCGAGCTGGAAATCGCCGAAAGGACCCGACTCATCGATGATCTCCGCGGCAAGATCGAGCAGAGCCCGGGTGACGCGGCCGCCAAGACACAACTCGATGTTTCGACCAAAGAGCTGCGGATTTTCCAGATTCAGCACCTGAAGGCTCAGGTGCTGGCCGCGCCGACCGATCTCGGCCTCAAGTTCAAGCTGGGGAACGCCCTCTTCGACAGCGGTGACATCGATGGGGCCGCTCAGCAGTTCCAGCAATCCACTCGGGAACCCAAGTACCGCCACGAATCCCACCGCATGCTGGGATTCTGCTTCAAACACAAAGGCATGTTTGATTTGGCTGCTGAACGCTTCCATGACGCCATGAAGGACTCCACGGGCATGACCAACGAGGCCAAGGAGATTCTCTACGAGCTTGCCATCTGTTACGAGTCCACGCATCCCCCGCAGGCCGAAAAGGCCGAGGAGATTTTCAAGCGTATCTATCAGGTCGATATCGGCTTCCGAGACGTCGGAAAGCGTATTGAAGAGCTTTACAAGAAGAAACGCGGCGAAGGCAGTGGCTCTGGCTCGAATTAGGCGCTTGGGGCATCAAACTTGAAAAAATTTCTTCAGTTTCTTTACCATTCAGGAGACAGCATCATGCCCCATACTCGTGCGGCCAAGCGCTACTTGAGAAAGAGCCGCAAGCTTCGACTGCATAACCGGGCGGTATTGAGCGCCACTCGGGGCCAGATCAAAAGCATCCGGCAGGCCATCGCCTCGAAGAGTTCGGACCTACCCCAGCAGCTCGCCGGCGCTGCCAGCCGGCTCGACCGTGCGGCCCAGAGCGGCATCATCCACCCGAACAAGGCTGCGCGGCTGAAATCGCGCCTTGCCCGGGCAGCACAAAGAGCCATCGCTGCCAAGACCTGAGGCGCGACATCCCGGGTCTCGACCCCATGTCCCAAGCTCGGGCGCATGGCGGAGACCTCTAACATCCTTTGATTGCCTTTCAAATTGGGCCGTCGCTCACGCATCGATGTCAGAGAAGCGGACCACAGCCTCAGCCGAATACGCCGCTTCTTTTGCCGCGCGTCTGATCATCCCTGAAGCAGCCGAACCCCATCTCGGCTATCGTGGCATTTCCCGGTGCCTCGATATGGTCGTGTCCGCCCTCCTGCTCGCCCTCAGCCTGCCCCTTCTCCTCGCAGCGGCTACCCTCATCTATCTCTCCTCGCCGGGCCCCATCCTCTTCCGACATCGTCGCCTCGGCCTGCGAGGGAGGCCCTTCCTCTGCTTTAAGTTTCGCACCATGATCCCCGGCGCACACTCCCGCAGGAATGAGGTCAAAGAGACCCTCCAAATCTCCGGCACACGCGTCAAGCATCGACGCGACCCCCGGGTCACCCCTGTCGGACGCCTCCTGCGCCGCTTCTCCATCGACGAATTTCCCCAGCTCTTTAATGTTCTGGTCGGCGATATGAGCCTGGTCGGGCCACGCCCCCTTCCCATCGACGAACTGGAGCAATGCACCCCCGATCAGCTCCAGCGGCTCGCCGTCAAACCCGGCCTCACCTGCATCTGGCAGGTCAGCGGCCGGTCCGAGATCGATCTCGAGGGCCAGATTCGCCTCGATCTGGAATACATCCGCAGGCGCACACTCTGGCTCGATCTTTCCATTCTCATGCGGACCCCGTGGGTTGTCCTCAGCGGGCGCGGGGCCTACTAAGCCCCTTTCATGTCCAAACTTGACCCCTTGCCCCTTCCATGGCCTCGCCGCATCTGGACCGATCGCAACGTTGTCGCGATTCTCGTTTTTGAATTCCTGTGGGGCGCCGCAGCTGCCGTCTCCAACCTCACGACGATGGTCACGGGTTACATCGAGTGGATGCGATTCCCTCAGGCCATCGTGGGCTTCATCCCAGGACTTTACTGGACCGGCTTCACACTGCTTCAACCGCTGACCCTCTACTTATTGCCGCACGACCGGCTGCTCTTCCGCAGGGTCATTTTTCTCTATTTGATCGCTTCTCTGCTTTTCCTTCTCATGGGTTGCATGCTGGCCATGCCGGCCATCCCGGCAGCGGGCAAGCTGGCCATCCTTGCCGGCGGTCTTCTGGCCTTTTCCAGCCTGGTCGGACTCACGGACCCCCATTACATGGCGATCCTTTTCGAAGCCGTCCCGGACCACCTGCGCGGCCGTTTCTTCGGTGTCCGGGTTCTTTGCTACGGCGTCGGCGGTTGGCTTGGCAGCTTCGCGCTCGATGCCGTCCTCCAGGCCGGCCCGCCCCCCCAGAGTTTCACCCGCGCCTTCACCACCTCCGGCATCCTTTACCTCGCGGCCACCGCCGGATTCAGTTTCTACCTCTACCGCCCAGGCCCCTCGTCTCACGTCCCGCAGAACCGCCCCCTCATCGCCCAGCTACGGTCCCTCGCCTTCAAGGTCCGCATGAACCGCACGCTTCTGGCCTTCCTTCTCATGGATGCGCTCTGGCTTCTGGCCGTATCCGGCGGCTTCCCCCTCTATGCCGGCCATGTCCGCCGGCAGCTCGGCGCCGATGAAGCCCTGCTCGCCCGGCTCACCCAGGCCAACTGGCTTGCCATCTGCCTCCTCGGACCCGCTCTCGGATGGTATGCCGACCGGGCCGGTTACCCGCGGGCCATGTTCATCGTGATCGCCCTTTTTATCCTGGGTTCATGTCTTCTCCTTTGGCCCGCCGCCTCCTCCAGCACCTACCTCGCCGCCTATTTCCTTGCCTCCGTTTGGTTGCCCGGCATGTTCGTTGTCCATTTTAACCTCGCGCAGGCCTGCGCTCGGAACTGCCGGCCTGCGGAAACCATGGCTATCGTCTCCGCCTCCATGTTGCCCATCCGGCTCGCCGGGCCTCTCCTCATCGGCGCGATGGTCGACCGCGGCCACAGCACCCTCGCCTTCGGTGCCTGCGGGTTCCTGGCCGCCGCGGCCAGCGTCCTCCTCCTCCTCCGACTGCCGGACTCCGCCCTGGGTCCGCGGGATGCTGATGGCGAGTAATCGCCGCAACCTAGCGAGGCTCGGACCTGAAATGGCTCACGGCCGGCTCCTCGATTTCATGCGGTTCGGCCGCCAGTCTGCCACCCTCAAGGATTTGGCGAACGCGAGTCGAGCAGACGAGTTCGCCCGTGCACCTGAAATTCGCCTCCAAGGCGGATTTCATAAAGAACTTCTTTTCTTCCCGCAAGGGGTTGGGCCGGCGAAGCCGGGCCAAGCCCGGCTCTGAAATCCGCGAGCCCGAAGGGCGCAGCGGATTTCAATAGACATCCTCGATGAAACGCAAGAGATTCCGGCAGCCGAGTGCGACGCCGGCGGGGCCGTTTCCGGCGACCACGATCCGATGGCCGTTCTTGGCCTCCAGCGGCCCGTACAGGGCGTAGGAATCCTTGGGAGGATAGTCCGCGGCGAGCGAAAGTTCGGGATGGACCCCGAGAAGGGCAGTCCGCAACGACTCGTCTGCCGCGTCCAGGATGAGGACGGACACCCCTTCTCGGTCGGGCAGGCCGCGGATTGCCGTGAGTTTCTCGATCTTGACCGTTCCTTCCGACTTTGCGAGAAGACCGCCTTCGAGCACTTGCATGGCTGCGTCAAGGCCGGGGCCGCACGCTAGGGTCAGCGGCACGAGGCGGCCGTCGTAAAGCCAGAAGGTGCCCCACCGGAGCTTCCGCTCCACCGGGCACAGGTCCTCGCGCAAGTCCTCGATCAGGCCCAGCAAAGCTGCCTTGGCGCGGCGGTAGGTGGCCAGGCCCGTACCCGGCTCGGGATGCGGAAGATAGCCCAGCAGACATGCCGCTTTGTCGCCCTCTCCGGAAATCATAGGGAGGATCGTCGCCTCGGGTCCGACGATGGAGGCCAGTCGGGCTTCGAAGGATTTCATGTGGCGTCCATGCTGCTGGCCGTACCGGATGAGGCGCTTGGCCATCGTGAGGAACTCGGCCTCCTCGACGCCTTCGCCAAGGTGCAGATAGCCGATGCTGGGCCGGACGATGAAGCGTCCCTGGCGCATGTCCAGAAAAACGCCGTGGTTGCCGCCTCGGCTCCATCCGTGGTAGTGCAGGCTGCGCACGTCGTTGTAGGCCATCGTGTAGCCGTGCTCAAAGCCCGCCGTCAGTGTCTTGTTCCACCACCAGCTCGATGTGGTGACCATCCACAGCCCGTCCGGCGCGACGACTTCCCGCTCCTGGCCAATCTCCCCGGCGCAGGCCACATAGTGCTGCGGTCCCGCAGATTCCCAGTAAAGGTCGATCACGGGCCTGAGTTGCGCGCGGTAGTGAAGCGCGCCCAGCACGCTGGGCCCATTCGGATTGGCGGCGATTTTCCAGCCCGCCTCACGAGCGGGCCGGACGCCCTCGAGAAAGCTTGGAAGCTCCTCTGGCATCCATTCGTCGCCGAATTTGAGATAACAAAAACGGAAGCCTTTCTCCCGGAGGTAGGCCAGCGTCTCGACAAGATACCACCGCAGGAAAACTAGATACTCCGGCGACTTCTCCGAAAGCTCCCGATTGTCGAACATCGCGCGGAGAAACCCGAGGTAGCGCTCGGCGTTGAGATGGTAGTAGCTGCGATGGACGATCAGGCCATGCTGGATGGCCTCGTGAAGATACCAGTCTGCCGCCTCGGTCAGATCGAGCCCTGGAAGGTTTCCCTTCTCGAACCGTTCCCGATTTTCGGCCACGAGAAACTCGGCCAGCGGCCGACCCGTCTCGCGAACGGTCACATCCTGATAGAGGGTTGGCAAAGTCATGATATGGTCGGAATGCGCTTCGGCCAGGTCCTGGGCTGCCGTAGCTATATTTTCAGGTTTATTGCTCACAAACTGCGCCAGAGCATTCGTTTCTGCCTCGAAATGGTGCAGCGGATAGTCGGGAAGCGCCACGGGCCGGACGTCCAGCGTTATCTGGACGCTCTGCTGACCCCGGTAGCAGGTAAAGAGGAGTTTGCCGCTGTAAGCGCCGGCCGAGACACCGGCCGTTTGGACTTGAAGCCAGAGTGTCATCGTTCCCGAGGGGCCGGGATTCACCACCCACCCCCTACCGTCCCGTTCGAGGTCGGAAAGGTAAACAGTCGGACCCGGCAGGTCATTCGCTGGAGGGCCCTGGAATCTCAATTTGGCCCGAGAAAAAAGGTCAGGCTTCGCCGGCGTGTCCTGCACGAGACGAATGGTCACAGTTCCCTCGATCCCCTGCACGGTGAGATAGAGTGGAATCCGCTCGTATTCGTTGATCCCGACCACGCGGTGAACTTCGGTCAGCAGTTCCGAAGCGTCGGCGGGCGCGGGCCGCAACAGCATCGCAGCTCCTTGAAAGATCGTGTGGTCCGGCTCTCGAAACCAGACCGCGAGCCTCCGATCGGCGATCGGCGAGTCCCGCATTGCGGCCCGAACGGCATCGCCTATCCTTGGCATACGCAAGTGATCGAAGAGTCGGGGAAAGAAGTTTTCCAATCGGGAATCGACGTCCTCCGGGGCGACCTGGCGTGTCTGGCTCCTGAAGGGCGGGAAGAGTTCCTGTGGCAGGACGAGAATCTTGCCTTTTCCCAGCGCTCGTTCGGATGCCGCGATTCGAGGCGGGTCATCCAGTGATTTCAGGACGGCGATGGCATCGGCAACTCTGGACGCCACGGGAGTCGCCATCAACGATCGGTCCATTTCCTTTGCGCCCTGGGCTTCCTCAGCTTCCTCCATTTCAGTGTCGTCAACCTCGTCCACATCGGGTCTAACGAAGAGGGAGAAGACCGGATGCTTCTTCAGGTCAGAGGCGCACGGTGACCGGTAGGCCTGGGACCCGTCCAGCAGTGCCGTCAAGCCGATGAGCTTCAGTCCTTCGGGGCTATTGAAGTAATAGACAGCGGTCCCGACCAGCACCAGGTTTCCTCCAGCGTTCACAAACTCGCCAAGGGTCTCCATGTCTCTCGTGCTGACTCGGGCCAAGGGCGTGAAAGGAGCCGACACGTCATTCAGGCCTGGGCAAAGAACGAGCGTTGAATAGTCGCTGAGGTGATGGAGGTTGAGTGCGCAGGACTGCTCGTGTCCGTCGGTCCGCTGATAATACAGGTGGTGGAAATAGGGTTCTCGGGCCTTGAACCAGTCGTACGACGCTCCCATCTGCCCGTAGCTCATGAGGATGCGGGCGGGCTTCGCTCGCTCGGTCTCCTGAGCGAGCGCGGCGAAGGAGAGGGCATACAGAATGAAGAAGGCCTTGAACAAGGAAGGGAACTGCATGAGAAAAAGAATTCCGCCCGAAGAATCGCTCTGGGCCTGCCTCTTCCATCGGCCCGTGTGGAGGCCGGTGGCCGCGAGCCAGGGCACGATATCGGATGATTTCAGGATGGAACGTCCGAGCGCGGCCCCAGGGGAGGGGAACGCGCCGATTGTAGTGGCCGGCCACGGTGGGTCAAAGCCCTCGCTTTCCGCTGCAGTACGGCCGGCACAAGGCACTGGCGGGTCTTGCCCTGCAGAACGAGGTGATGCCCTTCTACGGGATGCAGGGAGCACAGGTCAATCATCCCAGCCAGCACGGGCTGTTCCGGGCCTTCCTGCGTCGCAAGTACGAGTCGATCAGGCGTTACAACCGGGTGCACCTGACGAGCTACGCCGGATGGGATGAGGTTCAGATGCGGGCGAAGGGGCTGCCGGCGGATTACCTGGACATTGTCGAGTTTTGTGCGGGACGCGTCGCGGACCAGCTCCGGTGGCGGCGCGGGCTGGTGAGGTCGTCCGCGCCGCGTGCGGCGGTGTTCTGTCATGCGGCCGGGGGCGTCGGTTCGGTGCTCGCGGCGCCCTGGGTACAGGAGGAGGTGGCTGCGCTCGTCGATTCGTGGGGGACGAGCATGTACGATTCGAGCCCCTGGCAACACCTGCTGTCGGCCGTGGTGACGCGTGCGGCGGCGTCCGGCAAGCCTTGGGGCGTCGTAGAGATGACCGGTGGGGCGATGTGGACACACTATCCGACGACAACGCGGACTCCGGAGGAGCTGGTGAGCCTGCCGTTGATGTACATGTCGCTGGGAGCGACGACGAACCTGTTCTGGCAGTACCGGCCCGAACGGGTGGGGGCGGAGTCGCCCAATTTCGGGCTCGTGCTGGAGAACGGGCGTGTGCCGCGGCGGGCGCAGGCGGTGGGTCGCCTGGGGAAGGCGCTGGAGCGGCACGGCGGGCTTCTGGCGGGTCTCGAGTGGCCGGCAGCGCAGACGGCGTTGGTGGTGGATTGGCACGGCTTTGCCTACGAGGTCGGCCTGGGGTCGGGATCGCTGCACGCCTCGCGAATCGAGGAGCTGGCGGGCATCTTGGGGGCCTTGGCGCTCGGCGGCTACGAGGTCACCTCGCTCTCGTCCGCTCACTGGGAGAAACGCGGCGTTCCACCCGGCGTGCGCCTGCTCGTCCTGCCGGACAACGTGGTGATGACGGAGGCGATGATTGGCCGGTTGAAGCAGGCCGCCGGCAGGGGCATCTCCATCTTGGCCGGGCCGATGCTCGGGCACTTCACCGGGTACGGCTGGCTGCGGACTCAATCGGAGCTGGGGGTGATCGAGAAGATGTTCGGGTGCGCGCGGTGCGATTTCACGGCGGCGGAGAGCGTCATGCTGCAATCGGGTATGTACCGGGCGTCGGGTTCGCAGTTTTTCGAAGAGTACGCGCTTGAGGGGGCCGAGCCGTGGCTTCATGCCTGTTCGGCGCGGGGGCCCGCCGGCGTATGCGGGACGAGGCGCAGGGCGGGCAAGGCAACCCTGTGGCGCTATGGAAGCCTGCTGGGCCGGAGCTTCTATGCCGGGTTCGGCAAGCCCGTTGCGTCCGGATCGCCCGCTGCACCCGTTTCGACCACGGAGTCCAATCTACCGGGCCTCTTGAGCGAGGTGGCCGAGGCGGCGGGAATCAATCCGGGCCATCCGGTCCAGCCGCCCCTGCTGATCCGGGTGGGGCGTGACGGCCGGAAGCGGGTGGCCTTCATCCGGAATCCGACGGCGCAGGAACAACATTTCCTGCCGAAGCCGGGTCTGATGCCCGTATCGGCGCTGGACGGGGAGTCTGAGCCTCCTCCGGCGTGTCAGGCCCTTATATTGCTGCCCCAGCAGACGCGGGTGATGTTGCTACGCGGATTCCGGAACGGCTAACGGCGAAAACCTGACCCGTCTGCCTCACACCGAGAAGGCCGAATTGGGGTCATCTTCTGCATTGAATCTTACTTTCAATCTCTACTTAAGTTGTTTGTATACAAATCATTAAGAAACTGAAGATTAAAAGCAGGATTGAAAGTAAGAAGCCAATCAGCCCATTATCTTCCTTAACTTGGCACCTATGGGGACCGGCTCCACCGGCCGTGCCATGCGCCTTCGTTACGGCGTACTGGCCGCCGCGCCGGCCGTGATGCGTCCCTGCACCCCGACTCTCAGGGGCTCCGCACCGGCCGGCAGGGCGCCGATGTCCGGCTGCGCTCCCGCGGCTGGCCTCAGGGGATCCTCCCATTCCGCAGGCAGAACGATGCCTTTCCCGGCGGCCGGGCCGCCCGCTTGGGGGCGGTAATCGTTTGAAGCGCCCGACTCCGCGCTGAACTTCAGAAACTGGGGATCAGCGATGGCCGAATTCGCCTCCCAGCCTGCGGGATAGATCTTCTTGGAGCGCAGGGCGGCCTCGCACGTTCGGGCCATATCGAAGAAGCCTTCCGGTATTTTCTCATCCGGTTTCGGGCACCAGTGCAAGTTGCCGTCCATCTGAATGTCGTGGGTGGTCGTCCCCACGCCTGCGGCTTTGAAGGTATGGCCGGGCGGGGGATAGTTGCTGAGATAGACGAAGAGGTTGTTGAAACAGCGTCGGACCGTCGTTTCGCTGGTATTGAGCAGGGTGGCGTGCGCGTAGGTGTATCCATGGGTGACGGGGGCGATGAACGTATTCTGATACCAGTAGATGGATTCCACGTTCAACAGCTCGTAGCCGTGCTTGAGAAAAATCTGGCCCGAGGCCAGCTCGCCCTCCGGCTTCGCGGGACCTGGACGGATGCGCAGTGTAGGCTCGCGAAAGTCCACGATGTTCCGATAAACGTAGATGTCCCCTTTGGGCCCGCCCCGGCCGTGCAGGGCGAAGGCCGAAAGGGTGCGCGTCAACAAGTTCTGGTAAACGTACACGTCGTCACTCACGTAGGGTGTGGGACTGCTGAGGTAGATGCCGTCGTCCTGAACACGGTCGATCCAGTTGTGGTGGAATCGGATACTGCGCCCGCTCGGATAGACGCCGTCGTGTCCATCCGTGAACTCGCAGTAAGAGACGTCCCAGTCATGGTTGAAGGGATAAAAAAACGTCTCGAACTCGTAGCCGCCTTCGGTCACCAGGAGGGCATGGCTGTTCAGGCGAGCGACGTTGCGGTTCTTCAAGGCCTCCGCATAGGGCTTCTTCTGGTAAATATTGACGGCCCGGTCGTAGGGCGGGAGCGGCATTTCACAATACAGCGGGAGGGCATCTCGAAGGAAGGGATCGGTGTAGCGCGGGGTGTAGGTCTGGAGGCCGTTCTCGCTGGCGAAGCCCCAGGGCGGGATGATGCCATGGACGCCGCAATGGGTCATCTTGAGCGGCCCCGTGTTTTTCGCCCAGATGCCATACGTGCCGCAAAAGATGGTGCAGTTTTCGAAGCTGACGTTGACGCCCAGGAGCAGGTGGACCGTCTTGTAGCCGCCGCCACGGAAAACCAAGTCCTGGAAACGCACGTGCTTGGCGAGGTCGACGAACAGCGGCGTGGACTGAAAGGGGGCGATGACCAGCGGCAGCTTGCGGGGGTCCGTCTCCCCCTGGTAGTTGGCGACCTTCGAATTCGGAAGATGGGTGTGCGCCAACCGAGCGTGAATGTGTCCCGTCTCCCGGTCATACCAGATGCCCGGTCCGCAATACACGGGTGCAATCTCCTCCTTCTTTTCCGGATCAGTCATCCAAAAATCGCTGGCCGACCGCAAGTCCATGAGATGCCAGTAGGTCTGAAGTCCTACGTTCGAGTCGGCGAAGAGCCCCACAACGTCCCGGATGTTCTTGTAAGTCTGCGTGGAAATGAACTCCCCGGCAGCGCCGTCCGGGAAAGGCTTCCAGGCCTTGGCCGGCTTGGTCTGGAACTCCGGTATACCGCCATCAATGATGACGCGCTCGCCGGGGTAGGCTCGAACGGTGATCGGAGCGTCGGGCTTGCCCGCCACCGCGCAGTAAACGTTCTCAAAGTAGATGCCCGCCCGCAAGTAAAGCGTATCACCGGGCGACAGCCGTTTCAGGGAGTTGTTGATCGTTCTCCATGGCCTGGCTCTTGACCCCGCATGGTCGTCATCCCCCCTGTCCGGGTCCACGAAATACCCGGGCCCTCCTCCCATGGGGCGGTTGCCCACCGGCAGCATCTTGCGTATCGGGGGATGGGAGAGATACCGTGGGTCTTCTTCGCCGGCGAAGACTGCCGCGAGGCCGAACACAGCGCAGGCACACGGGCAGAGTACGAAGAGAATATGGGAGCGAGGGCGGCCGGGTAACTTGAAGGTTTCGTTCTGAGCGCGGGGCATGAGGGGGCCTCGGGTTATCCTGATCGAGTCAACGACTTACACGCCAGTGCTTGAAATGCATCTTCTCCTGTGAATAAGGGGCGGCGTCCCAATGGACCTCCGCCCTTTATTCCTCAAGCGGGAAGGCGATCATTTTCCGATACCAGGTCTTCCAGCACCCAAGATAGGCCGCGAGGTCGGCCGAATCCGCCGGGGCTGGCGGGACGACCTGCTCCCGATTCCACGACTGGGCAAATTCCTGGAGGAGGCCCACGGCCTTCTGGGCTGCGGCTTCCTCCCTGCCTTCCGCCACGGCCAGCAGAACGCGCACGCGTTCTTCAGGGGGACCCCAGTCGAGGAGGGCGGCAAGGTTCTCATCGGCCTTCGCATCCGGGCCGGCCAGAAGCTGCTGGGACATCGCCTCGTCCAGGGACCGCGGCACGCTTTTCACGACCACTTCCTCGAGGCTCGGCTCGTACTTCTCACGCAGGCGGAAACGCAGGGTCGATGCG
This sequence comes from Planctomycetota bacterium, assembly GCA_016179685.1. Taxonomy (GTDB): domain Bacteria; phylum Planctomycetota; class PUPC01; order JACPCR01; family JACPCR01; genus JACPCR01. The sequence goes on from JACPCR010000078.1 coordinate 54,329, forward strand.
GCCATCTTGTCCCCCACGCGAAGGGTAACCTCTCCGCCGGACTCGGAGAGGCTGACCGGCGCGCAGGTCAGGTATTGAAGGTTTCGCAAAATCTGGCGTGACACGGCCTCGCCGTTGGCAGCCGCTTCTCCCTCGATGCCACGAGTGAGAAGCCCAGCCAGTCCATTCATTTTCTCCACCGCCCATTCGCGGGGATGAACGGGAAAAGAAACCAGCAGCGAGTGGCCGTCCAGGGCGATCCATGCCCGGCCCTCGCGGGCCGCCTGGCGCAACCGCTCATTCGTTCTTGAGTTCTTCGGCTCGCTTCCCTCTTGGGGGCTGGCCTGGAGCAGTTCCTCCGAGAGCGCCGCGTTCGCCAGGCCCGCCAGCGCCTTCGCTCCGGGGAGCACAACGTGCTGCGCCGCACCGATCCGGCCCTCCGGGTCGCGGTAGTGGCCGAGGGACACGCAACGCAGGGAATCGAGCACCGCCTTTCCGAAGGTCCGCTGCGCCGGCGGGGTCCCTTCCGGCTGCATGAAAGACTCCTGAATCAACTTTCGAGAGACATAAAAGGGCCAATCGACCAGGAACAAGTCGCCTTGTTCGACGAATACAGGGATTTGCTTGGCACCCTCTCCATGTTGGGTTGACCCGGAATCATGGATTCCGTCGTAGAGGATGAGGAGGTGCAGCTCGTCCTTCGGCTCATCGTAACGCAGGGAGACGCGCTGCCCGCAGAGCTGCACGCAGCCCGTCAGGACCAGTGGCAGAAGGGCCAGTCCAACGATGGTTTTCTCACGCATGACCAGACTCCAGGGTTTGGCAGGCCACTCTGGACTATTCTCGCAACGCGAGCCGAGGCTGGCAACCGATGGGTCACTCGGCTATTCGACAAGATTGTTGGCCTCCGGACAAGTTTGTCAAAATTCTTGCCGCACGCGGGCGCGCAAGAACGGCCATAGATGCCGCAACCTGTTTTAGAAAAATTGGTTACGCCATCTGAGCGGGGAGAGCCTGTGACCGGCAAGGTTATTGCCTCGTGACCACGCCGTGAATACGTTCCCTGCCCCTCAGGTCCTGGTCCGGATTCAGGTGGACGCCCCCTTTCGGCGGGAGGCGAGACCGGTCCTCGACGGGCGGGAGGCGCTGGAACGCCTTGGGCGGCAAACTTCAGAGATTCAGTTTCCCATCCCAGGCCGTGGAGAACAATACCGTTTCCACATTGACCTGACGCGGTGCATCGGCTGCCGCTGCTGCGAGGTGGCCTGCAATGAGCAGAACAACAATCCCGCGGAGGTGAAATGGAGGAAAGTCGGAGAGATCGAGGGCGGCAGCTACCCGCAGGTCCGGCGTCTCTACCTCTCCATGAGCTGCAATCACTGCCTCGAGCCATCGTGCCTCGAGGGCTGTCCGGTGGACGCCTATACGAAGCGGCCGGACGGAATCGTTGTTCATGACGCGGAGGCGTGCATCGGCTGCCAGTACTGCGTCTGGAACTGCCCGTATGGAGCGCCCCAGTATCATCCGGAGCGTCACGTCGTTACCAAGTGTCATCTTTGCGTGGATCGTCTCGAGCAGCGCCAGTTGCCGGCGTGTGTCGAGGCGTGCCCATCGAGCGCCATCGAGGTGGAAACGGTGAAGGTGTTCGAGTGGAGGCGCGCCATAGCTCTGGCGGACGCGCCCGGTGTGCCCGCTGCGGACGTGACGTTCTCGACGACCCGCATCACGCTGCCCGAAGATTTGCCCGAGTCCATGGGCAAGACGGAAGCCCAGAACCTGCGACCCGAAGCGCCACATGGCTCGCTCGTGCTTTTCCTGGTGCTCAGTCAATGGAGCGTGGGACTCTTCGCGGCAGCGCTTCTCCTCCAGATGGAGATGGCCTCCGGTGTGGAAGCCCGGGCCTCAGCCGCTTGCCTCCTGCCCCTGGCGGGATTCGGGCTCGCCCAGTTGGCCCTCGCCTCGGCCATTTTCCACCTGGGCAGGCCCCTCCACGCCGCAAGGGCACTCATTGCCTGGAAGAGAAGCTGGCTGAGCCGCGAGGTCCTCGCCTTCTCACTCTACACGCTGCTCGCCGGGTTCTGCGCCGCTCCGGGCCTCTTCCATCTCGCGGCGTGGAAGTCGCCGTCGTGGCTTCCCGGGCTCGACACGTCGGGGCCGCCTTCCGCCCCGATGGTCCTGACGCTGCTTGCCGGGCTGCTCGGCATCTTCTGCAGCGCCGGCATCTATCGCCTGCCAGCCAGGCCCGCCTGGAACAGCCGGCGCACCACCGTGCAATTCTTCTGCACGGCCGCCGTGCTGGGTGCGGCCAGTGGCTTGTTCTGCCTTCTCCATGCCGCACCCGGCGTGCTTCCGGACGGCGGGGCCGTCGTCCCCGGCCTCGCCGTCTGGGCCATGGCAGGCCTCCTCTCCGTGGCCGCGATCGTCCAGGCCTCCGTGCCCTGGTCGCTCGTCCTGGAGGGCATCACGGCCGATGACCCCTCGGTGAAGGGCGCGGCGGTCCTGATGACCCGGCACTTTCGACGGCTTCTCTGGCTGCGGACCCTTCTGTTCGGAGCGGCAGCGGCCCTCGGACCCCTTGCCGCGTTCCGATCCGCAACGTCTTCGTCCGTGTCCATCTCGGCAGCGGCGCTGGTCGTGTGCGTCGCCGCCGAGTTGGCCGGGCGGTATCTCTTTTTCGTGACGGTGGTGCCGCGCCACACCCCGAGCAGCTTCGCTGCCCCCAGGAGGTAGCCGATGGTGAACCGGAAAAGGATCGAACCTTCACTCGGCAGGGGTGCCGGGCATTCTGACCCCAGGGGGCGGGCACGACTCCTCGACGTCCTGGGGCTCAGTACTCATCCGGAAGACTTTACTTACGGGAGAGACCCGCGTTTCGGCGTGCTCGCCCGGGCGAAGATTCCCGATCGCTGGATTCCCACCACCTGCGGGTACTGCTCCGTCGGATGCGGGATGCTCCTCGGCGTGCGCGGGAACAGCGTCGTCAGCGTGCGAGGCGACCCGGACCATCCCGTGAACGAAGGCAAGCTCTGCCCCAAGGGCCTGGCCGAACACGTCGCCATCAGCGCACCGGGCAGGGCCCTCTATCCCGCCCGCAAGTCCCTGTCCGGCTTCCGACGCATTTCCTGGGACGAGGCGCTGGAACTGTTTCTCACCCAGGTGAAGGCCATCCAGGACCGCCAGGGTAAAGAGAGTTTCGCCGTCCTGTCCACGGGCCAGCTCGTCACGGAGGAGTTTTACACCCTGGGCAAACTGGTCCAGCTCGGTTTCCAGACGCCTCACTATGACGGGAACACCACGCTCTGCATGGCCAGCGCGGTGGCGGGCTACAAGCGCAGCTTCGGAAGCGACGGCCCGCCGGGCAACTACGAGGACATCGAAAGGGCTGACGTGGTCATGCTGATCGGGGCCAATATCGCGGACAACCACCCCATCCTGGCCTACCGGCTCTTCAAGAACCTCGACCGGCCCGACCGCGCCAGGGTCATCGTGGTCGATCCGCGTGTGACGAAGACGGCCTTGCTGGCCGACCACTTTCTTGCACTTCGCCCGCGCACGGACGTGTATCTTCTGAACGGGCTGGCCCATCTTCTCATCCGCCAGGGCTGGGTGAAGGAGGACTACGTGCGGCGGCACACCCGCGGCTACGACGAGCTGCGCCGGCATATCGAGCACTATCCCTTGCAGCACGTCGCCCGCGTCACCCGCCTGCCCGAGAGCCTCATCTTCGAAACGGCGAGGGCAATCGGAACGGCCCGGAGCGCTTTCTTCGCCTGGACCATGGGCGTCAATCACAGCACCCAGGGCACGGAGACCGTCAACGCCATCATCAATCTCGCGCTCCTCACCGGCAACGTGGGCGTGCCCGGCGGATCGCCTTTCTCCATCACCGGCCAGTGCAATGCCATGGGCTCACGGGAGACCTCGTTCACCTCGAGCCTGCCCGGCTACCGCAAGTTCGAGCGTGTCGAGGATCGCAGGGATCTGGCCCAGCTCTGGTCGCTACCCGAGTCGTCCATCCCCCGGCAGCGCGGCCTGGCCTACCCCGACATCATCCAAGGCGTCGTGGACGGCCGCATCCGGGGCCTCTGGATCATCGGCACCAACCCGTTCGTCTCCTACCCGGACCAGAATCGGCTGCGGAAGGCGCTCCGGGGCCTCGAGTTCCTGGCGGTCCAGGACGGCTACCATCCGACGCCGACCTCGGAAGCGGCCCACCTGGTTCTGCCGGCGGCGATCTGGGGTGAAAAGGAGGGAACGTACACGAACTCGGAGCGCCGCGTCTCCAAGGTCAACGCGGCCGTCCGGCCACCGGGCGAGGCCCGGCCCGACTTCGAGATTTTCCTCGACCTGGCCCGCCGGCTGGGCGCCGGTGACACCCTCTTTCCGGGATGGCAGATGCCCCGTGATGCCTTCGATGAGTGGCGGCGCGTTTCGCGCGGACGCCTCTGCGACTACTCGGGCATCACGTACGAGAAGCTCGAGCACGGCACCCTCCAGTGGCCCGCACCCGAGGCCGATCCCATGAACGGAGACCGCCTCTATACCGCTGGCCGGTTCGAGACCGAGGACGGCAAGGCCTCGCTCTTCTCCGTGAGGTCCCAGCTCCCGCCGGAGGAGCCCGACGGCGACTACCCCTACCTCCTCAACACGGGCCGCATCGTCGAGCACTGGCATACCCGCACCAAGACGGGAAAAGTCCCGATCCTCGAACAAGCTGCCCCGGAGGCCTGGATCGAGATCAATCCACGGGACGCCGAGCGCCTGCGCGTGGGCGATCAGGATCGCGTCTCCGTCCGAAGCCGCCGAGGGAGCATCGATCACATCCGGGTGCGAGTGACCTCGACCGTCGGGCCGGGCCAGGTTTTCATTCCGTTCCATTTCGAGGAGGCCAATGCGAACAATCTCACGATCGACGCCTCCGACCCGATATCCCGCGAGCCGAATTTCAAACAATGCGCCGTGCGGGTAGAAAGGATTGGCCCCGAATGAACACCGGCCCGGAATTTTCAGAGGAGCAGAAGTCGTACCTCCAGGGGTTCGCCGCCGGTGCGGACCTTGCCCGCTCGGCCCGCGGTCTTCCCACCTTCGCGGGTCTGCTGGGACTCGGGCAGCGGGATTCCGGCGGCCGCCCCTTCGTGCAGGTCCAGCTTTCCCCTCGAAACGGCGATTCCGACTCCGCCAGCCCCGAAGCCGGTCCGAGAAGACCCGAGTCGCTCTGGATCGAGGCCCAGAACCGGTTTCTAGCTGAAGGCAAGAAACTCGCTCCAGAGGAGGAAGCGAAGCGCCGGAAGCACCCGCTCGACCTGTGGGACGAGATGCAGCAACACGCGGAGGAGGGCCGATTTCCGAAGGGGACCGACGTGTTCCTGTTCAAATTCCAGGGGCTTTTCTATTGTGCGCCTGCTCAGGATGCCTTCATGTGCCGGCTGCGGCTGCCCGGCGGCATCCTGACCTCCACACAGATGCGCGGGGTGGCCGAGATTGCCAGCCGATATGCCGGAGGGGCCGCCGACGTGACGACGCGGGCCAACCTTCAGATTCGTGAAATCCGGCCCGGAGACAGTCTGGCTGTTCTGACGGCGCTTCACGACCTGGGCATCGTGAACCGCGGCGCCGGGGCGGACAACATCCGCAACATCACGGGCAGCCCCACCGCCGGCATCGATCCCCAGGAACTCATCGACACGCGGCCGCTCTCGCGCGAGATGCATCATGCCATCCTCAACCACCGCGAGCTCTACGGCCTGCCGCGAAAATTCAATGTCGCCTTCGACGGCGGCGGCCTCGTCAGCTCCCTCGCCGAAACCAATGACCTGGGCTTCCAGGCCGTCCGAGTGGCTGCAGGCAGGCCCGTGCCCCCCGGCGACTACTTCCGCCTCCAGCTCGGGGGCATCACCGGACACCAGGCTTTCGCCCAGGATGCCGGAGTGCTCCTCGAGACCCGCCAGTGCGTTCCCTCTGCCCTCGCCGCCGTTCGAATCTTCATCGAGCAGGGTGACCGAACGGACCGGAAGAAGGCCCGGCTCAGGTACCTGCTCGACCGCTGGGGCATCGAGCGCTTCCTCGAGGAGATGGAGAAGCACCTGCCTTTCCGTCCCCGGCGATTCCCACTGCAGGAGTGCGAACCGCGGGGCCCCGTCCTCCAGCACGGCCACGTCGGCTTTCATCCCCAGCGTCAGCCGGGACTCCTTTACGCCGGCGTCGTCCTGCCCGCCGGACACCTGACTGCCGAGCAGATGGCCGGCCTCGCTACTCTTTCGGAACGACACGGCAGCGGCACGGTCCGCCTCACGGTCTGGCAGAACCTGATCGTCTCGGACGTCCCCGAGGCGGGCGTCGGAGCGGTGAAGCGGGAACTGGCGGCTCTGGGCCTCGGATGGGAGGCGAGCGCCCTCCGCGGCGGCCTCGTGGCGTGCACGGGCAACGGCGGGTGCAAGCTCGCCGCCTCGGACACGAAGGGGCACGCCCTCCAGATCGTCCAATACCTCGAGACTCGCCTTGTGCTCGATCAGCCCATCAACATCCACCTCACCGGCTGCCCCAATTCCTGCGCCCAGCATTCCATCGGCGATATCGGCCTGCTCGGCACGAAAGTGCCCGCAGGCGATGAATGGGTCGAGGGTTACCACGTCTTCCTGGGAGGAGGCTACGCCAGCAATGCGGGACTGGGACACGAGATGTATCGTGATGTCCCCTTCCCGAAGCTCTTAAAGCTTCTCGAAGGTATGCTGAAGGCTTACCTCGCCCATAGGCTCGGAGCCGAGGAGACCTTCCAAGAGTTCACACGGCGGCATTCCGCCGAGGCCCTCCGGGCGCTCTTCGGCTTCCCTTAGGACACGGGCATGGAAGTGCAGCCGCACTTCCATGCCCGTGTCCCAAATCTTCCAAAAGACACCGTTCACGACACCTGACACCGGAATACTCGCAGCATGCCTATACCCGTCCCCTGCCTTCCAGAATCCGCCCCCTTCAGCCTGGCGCAACGAGCCTGGCTCAATGGCTTCTTCGCCGGCCTCTTGTGCCCGGAGGAATCGGCACGGTCGTTCAGCTCGGCCGGAGACAACGCCTTCAGGCTCGAATCACGCCAGGACAAGCCAGCCGAGCCGGAGGAGACCTTTCCCTGGCACGACCCTACGCTTCCGATGGAGGAGCGGCTGAAGCTCGCCGAGGGCCGTCCCCTCGAAAGGGTTCTCATGGCTGCCATGGCCCAGCTCGATTGCGGCGCCTGTGGCTACGTGTGCAAGACCTATGCGGAGGCCATCCGCACCGGTGCGGAGACCGAACTGACGCGCTGCGTCCCGGGTGGGAAGGAGACGGCCCGAAAACTGAAGGAGATTCTCAGCTCGAACGACCCGGCGACTCCGGTGGTCGTTCTCGCCTCCGCGGGCGCGCCTAATGGACATTCGACGCGGCCAGGCTTCGCTCGCGCTGCCGCGACGAAGCCTTCGAATGGTACGACTCTGCGGCCGCTGGGCGGCCGGCCCGCTTTCGACCGCAAGAGGCCGTTCCACGCACCGCTCCTCGAGAATCGGCCCCTGAATCAGCCCGGATCGAATAAGGACACCCGGCATCTCGTGCTGGACCTGGACGGCAGCGGCCTGACGTACGAGGTTGGAGACAGCCTCGGGGTCTTTCCGAGGAATTGTCCCCAGGTGGTGGAGGGCATTATCGAGGCTCTGGGCAGCCGGGGTGATGAGGAAGTCGACACACCCGACAAAAGGAGGGCGACTCTGCGCCAGGCGCTTCAGGAGGATTATGCGGTTAACCGGCCGAGCGAGAAGCTGGTGGCTCTCCTGGCCGGGTCTGCCACGGCGGCCTCCGGCGGGGAAAGCCTACGGCAGGGGATTTTCGGAGGGCGAGACGCATGCCCGCTGGAAGAGTTGGAAGTTCTGGACCTGCTCCGGCAGTTTCCATCGGCGAGGCCTCCTGTCGTGGACTTCGTGGCCGTGCTTCCAAGACTCCAGCCTCGGCTCTATTCCATTGCTTCGTCGCCAAGGGCGTATCCCGGTCAGGTCCACCTTACCGTGGCCGTGGTGCGTTACTGGCATCAGGGACATCTCAGGAGGGGCGTCGCTTCCACCTTCCTCGCCGAGCGAGTAGCCCGGGGTCAAAAGGTGCCGGTCTTCATCCAGCCCTCGACCAAGTTTCGCCTCCCATCGAACCCGGATGCCCCGGTCATCATGGTCGGGCCGGGTACCGGCATTGCTCCGTTCAGAGCCTTCTTGCAGGAGCGCCGTGCCACGGGCGCCCGCGGCAAGAACTGGCTTTTTTTCGGCGATCAGCGAAAGGAGTTCGACTTCCTCTACCGGTCCGAGCTGGAGCAGCTCCTGCACGAGGGTCTTCTGACTCGCCTCGACACCGCTTTCTCCAGGGATCAGGAGCAGAAGGTCTACGTGCAGCACCGTCTCCTCGAAAACGCCCAGGCAGTCTGGAATTGGCTCTGCGAAGGCGCCTTTCTCTATGTGTGCGGCGATGCCAAGCGCATGGCCAGGGACGTGGAGCACACCCTTCAGCAGATTGTGGCGAGCCGGGGCCAGATGCCTCCGGAGGACGCCGGGGCCTATTTGCAGGAGCTGGCCTGCTCCCACCGTTACCAGCGCGATGTCTACTCCTGAGAAACAAATGGATCACACGTTTGTATACAACCACTTAAGAAGAAGGCCTCAACCCAAGTTGGAGTGACGGCTTTAGCCGTTGTCCGAGCAGCGCCACGCCTCAAGGCGTGACTCCAACATCTCCGCACAACGGAGCGAGTCCGCGAGCTTCGTAAACCGCGTTCCTGAGAAACAACTCCGCTAAGTCTCAGCGAACGCAGGTGTTGCGACTTTCTGGGTTTTGACTTTTGGAGGACATTTTGGGCCTCGCGGATATGGAAATGATGGCGCTTCGGGCCCCAGAGATTCCTGAAACGGCAGAGCCCAGAAGGCGATCTCGCTGACTTGGGCGCTGGAATCCAGAATCCCGAGCCTCACGCGAGGCGTAGATTGGTGGACTCCAATCACCCAGTGAAACTGGGCTGACCCACAGGTCGAGCGATGCCACGTCCAGGCCTTGTGCTCGAGGTCCCACCATTCAAGAGAGCCCCCCTGAATGCTCAAGAGAGCTGTCCGGCTGCGGCAAGCACCTGTACCGCCTCGAGGTCGACCCTCTGATCGAAGTCGAATACCAGCACCATACCCGGCGTGTCCGCCGGCACATCAGGGGCCGGACTACCCAGGTCGCCATCAAACGAAGAGGCAGGTGCGGAGGAGGTTTCAAGAGGCCCCCACGCGCACGTGTCGTGCGGTCCAGCCAGGATTGCTCAAACCCTGGAGGAATTGGGTAAAGGAGGAGCAGCTCAGACGGCGGCGGACCCGGTGCAGCGAGGCTCAAGGCGAGCCCTTATGCCCTTGTCTGGTCACAGATTACAGCAGAAGGAACAGGAGAAAGGAGAAGAGGCATGGGAATTGCATGGATGAATTACCCCGTCAGGTTGCCTTTCATGGTCACCGCTGAATGGCGTCGGTCCCCCTCTTTGTCCTGAAGTAATGGCTGAACAGAATCCAGTGGAGTCGAATGGTGGCGGCGCGCCCGCGGGGCGTAAGGAGGCGTCGGTCTCCCTGGTCGACACCGCTGAAAACATGGCTGACCGGCGTGAAATTGACCTCCTCTACCATATCAGCCAGGAACTTTTTTCCGGCCAGAAAGACCTGCAAAGCCTTCTCAATGCCGTCCTCGGACACCTCGCCGGCTATGGCATGGAGCGTGGCATCCTTACGCTCTACAATCCGGCGACCAGCGAAATCCGGATAGAGGCGTCCCACGGGCTGTCACCCTCACAGCACCAGCGGGGCCGTTACCGCCTCGGCGAGGGCATCATCGGACAGGTCATCCATCGGGGCAGCCCGGCCCTGGTGCCCTCCATCGGGGATGAACCGCTCTTTCTGGACCGTACGGGTTCCCGAAAAGACATGGACCGCTCGAAGATCGCCTTCGTCTGCGTTCCGGTCATGACCAGCCAGAAGGAGGTGATCGGCACACTCAGCGTGGACCGCCTCTCGGGACCGCGGGTGAGCCTTGAGGAGGACTTGCAGCTCTTGACGGTCATTGCGGCCATGATCGGTGATGCTGTTCGCCACTGGCGGGATCACCGGGAGGAGGTGGAGAGCCTGCGACGCGAGATGGAACGGCTGGAGAAGATGCAGGCCGAATCGGTGCAGCCTCGCGAGATCGTCGGCAACAGCCGGCAGATGCGCGAGGTTTTCAAGCTAGTCCAGCAGGTGGCGCCCTTCGATACGACGGTACTCATCCGCGGAGAGAGCGGGACGGGAAAGGAGCTGGTGGCCCGGGCGATTCATTATTCGAGCGGCCGGTCGGATGGCCCCTTCATCAGCGTCAACTGCGGCGCGCTGCCGGAGCCCCTGGTGGCCAGCGAGCTGTTCGGACACGTTCGAGGTGCCTATACCGGCGCGGTCACCTCCCGCAAGGGACGTTTTGAACTGGCCGAGGGAGGAACGATCTTTCTCGATGAAGTGGGCGAGTTGCCGCCCGCCATCCAGGTCAAGCTCCTCCGCGTCCTCCAGGAGGGGCAGGTGGACCGCCTGGGAGACGAAAAGCCCCTGCGCGTCAACGCCCGGATCATCGCCGCCACCAACGCCAATCTGGAAAAAGCGATGGAGGAGGGACGTTTCCGGGAAGACCTTTACTATCGCTTGAACGTCTTTCCCGTCTACTTGCCGCCGCTGCGGGACCGGAAGACGGACATCACCCTCTTGGCCGACCATTTCCTCGAGAAATACGCCCGCCTTCACCATCGCAGCGTCGTCCGCATCAGCACCCCGGCGATTGAACTGATGATGGCGTACCACTGGCCCGGAAACGTCCGGGAACTGGAGAACTGTCTGGCCCGGGCGGTCCTTCTTACGAATGACGGCGTGATTCGGGCCCACCACTTGCCACCCACCCTTCAAACGGGCAACTCGTCGGGCACGACGAAGCCGGGATCGCTCGACTCCATGATGATGGCTTACGAAAGGGAAATCTTGATCGAGGCCATGAAGAACGCCCGCGGCAACGTGGCCCAAGCCGCCCGGGCCTTGAGCACCACTCCCCGGATCGTCGCTTACCGCCTCAGTCGGCATCACCTGCCGAAGTCGATGTTCTGAGGTCCGTTTTTTCCGCAAAGTGGCCGCGGACAGCCCCAGGATGCCTGTCTGCCTGGCTGCGTGCGGCACGCACAGACAGGCGTGTCCGGCACGACACATCCCAGCGGGACCCCTTCGGGAGGCAGGCGGACCCTTCCCATGGGGACAGGTCCTATCGGGACAGGTCCCACAGGGACGAGTTCGGGAAGCGCTCCTCCAGAGAAAAAACCGCAACTTCTCAATAAGTTCGGGGAGGACGATCAGGTCAAGTCCATGAGGTATGAATCCGTAGCGGAACGCGTGAGCGTTCCGTCCGCGAGATGAGAATTGAGGGTCCAGACGAAGCGCTGACGCGCTGGGCTGCGCCATTCGGGGCTGACACCCCGCGGACGTAGATGAAGCGCTGACAACGGGATGAATTACGGGCTTCGCTGCGTAGCGGAACGCGTGAGCGTTCCGTCCGCGAGATGGGAATTGAGGGTCCAGACGAAGCGCTGACGCGCTGGGCTGCGTGTGCCGGGCATGCTCGGCGTTCTGGAGGTGAGAATGTGGGAGAACAGCCCCACATTCAAGTCCTCTACCATCCTGGTGCAGGAGAAGGTTAGCGAA
>JACPCR010000035.1 GCA_016179685.1 Planctomycetota bacterium
TCCGACGTGAGCGTAACCTCTACTGAACCGCCGTATACGAGGCCCGTACGTACGGTGGTGTGACAGGGAAAGCCCGCGAGGGCCTACCTATGTCGATCTGCCTCCCGACGCGCTCACGCGCACGTAACGCGTAAGGGGAGCGGTCGCACAGCGACCGCACTACCTGCCTCCCGACGCGCTCACGCGCACGTAACGCGTAAGGGAAGCGGTCGCACAGCGACCGCACTACCTGCCTCCCGACGCGCTCACGCGCACGTAGCGCGTAAGGGAAGCGGTCGCACAGCGACCGCACTACCTGCCTCCCGACGCGCTCACGCGCACGTAGCGCGTAAGGGAAGCGGTCGCACAGCGACCGCGCTGCCTGCCTCCCGACGCGCGGGCACGTGCACGTAACGCGTAAGGGGAGACACTACAAATTATTACCTATTAAGATAATTAAATCTAAAAACGATTTTAATTTGATTAAAGACTCCAAATAAGACCATTTCATGAGTATTTCACATAGGTTGTATTCATAATTTAGACATCGGTTTCTTGCATGCTATAATCACAAACGGGTGCTATGAAAGGGCTTTGCTTTGCAAAGCCTTATTTTCTATACCGGCTGCTTGACATGAAGGACACGAAAAGTCCACTGACGGTCTTGATCCTGGAGGATAATCCAGGTGATGCGGAGCTTCTCCGCCATGAGCTCAGAAACTCCAGCTTCGACGTCCTGGAGCGTCTCGTCGTTTCGAAGGCCGACTACGCGGCCAACCTCGGGCGAGATATCGACGTCATTGTGGCGGACTTCGTTCTTCCGCAATTCAACGCGCTGGAAGCGCTTGAGATTCTCAAGGCCACCGGGCTGGATATTCCGTTCATCATTGTTTCCGGCCAGATTGGCGAGGAAGTCGCCGTCTTGGCGCTGAAGCGGGGCGCTACGGATTATGTCATGAAGGACGGGCTAGGCCGGCTGGGTCCGGCCATTCACCAGGCCCTCGAGAGTAAACGGCTGCGGGCATTGAAAGAGCTGGCTGAGAAAACACTCCGGGAGAAGGATCTGTGCCTGCAAGCCGTTTTCGACCAGACCTTCGGCTTCATTGCCATGCTGCACCCCGACGGGGTCCTCATCGACGTGAACCGGTCTCTGCTGGCGCTGTCCGGATTCCGTCGTGAAGAGGTACTTGGGCGGCTCTTCTGGGAGGAGGTGTGGTGGGGCGGCTGCCAGGAGATTCAGGCATCGATAAAGGCGGATTTTTTCAACGCGCTTCAGGGGGCCATCATCCGCCGTGAGACACCTTATTTTACCTCGAAGGGCGACAGGCGTGTGATGGACTGCTCGATGAAGCCCATTCGAAATGCTCAGGGGGAGATCGTACTGATTCTTGCGGAGGGGCGCGATATCACGCGGTTGCGCGAGACGGATAAAGCGGCACAGGACAAGGAGAAATGCAAGCCGTTCTCCTTCAATGTCCTGAAGGAGGCCTTCATCTCGATGGACGCGGTCGGCCGGGTCCTGGAATGGAACGTGGCAGCCGAGGAGGTCTTCGGTTGGAGCCGCGCCGAGATGCTGGGCCAGGGCCTTGCCGAAACGGTCATTCCTCCGCAGTACTGGGAAGTCTTCCGAGAGGCTCTCCGGCAAATGGTCGCCTCGGGCGAGGGTCCTCTGCACAACACGAGCTTCGAGGTCGCCCTGTTGCGCCGCGACGGCCGCGAGGTCCCCGTCGAGGTCGTCCTCTGGTCGGTCCGCGACGCCGGCTCGCCGGTTTTCCACGCCTTTCTTCACGAGACCCTGGACCGGAAAGAGGCCCGGGACGTGCAGCGTGAGACGCATCTGCGGCTGGAGCAGGCACTTGCCGATCTGAAGGCCGCCCAGCAGCAGATCATCCAGCAGGAGCGACTCCGGGCGCTGGGCCAGATGGCGAGCGGCATCGCGCACGATTTCAACAATGCCCTGTCGCCCATTCTCGGCTTCAGCGACCTGCTCCTGATCCGGCCCGAGGTCATCGCTGACCGCGCCAAGGCCCGGAGCTATCTGAGGACCATCAATACGTCCGCCAAGGATGCCGCGAAGGTAGTCGGACGCCTCCGCGAATTCTATCGCCATCGAGAGGACTCGGAAATTCTCCTCCCGGTCGCCCTCAATCCGCTGATCGAGCAGGCCGTCACGCTCACGCGGCCGCGCTGGCAGGATGAGGCCCGGGCCCGAGGGGCCAACATCGAGGTCGTCACGGACCTCCGACAAATCCCCCTGGTTCCCGGCAACGAATCCGAGCTGCGCGAAGTCCTGGTGAACCTCATCTTCAACGCCGTGGACGCCATGCCGAGCGGAGGCAAGATGTCCATTCGGACACGGCTCGAGGCCGACCCCGCCAGCGGACCCGGAAAGAGCCCTGCTTCCCAGGAGTCCTCGGGCGGCAACGGACGCGCTCCCCGGGCTGAAGGGATCGACCCGGAAGCCTCTTTCGTCCCCTATCCTCGCATCGTCCTTGAATTCTCCGATACGGGCGTCGGGATGCCTGAGGAGGTCCGCCGCCGCTGCTTCGAACCCTTCTTCAGCACCAAGGGGGAGCAGGGCACGGGGCTGGGCCTGTCCGTCGTGCATGGCATCACCCGCCGGCACTCCGGGAGCATCGAGCTGCGAAGCCAGGTGGGCCAGGGCACGACATTGAGCCTCCGACTCCCCGTCCTCAAGCCGGGCGTTTCCGCCGAGCCTGTTGCGGTGGCGTCGCCCGTTCCGCGCCATCTCCGGGTGCTGGTGGTCGAGGACGAGCCGGACATCCGGGAGTTGCTTTCCGAGTATCTCAAGCAGGACGGACACCACGTGGAGACCGCTGCGAACGGCCGCGAGGGTCTGACGTTATTTCACGCGGGCCGCTTCGATCTGATTTTGACCGACCGAGCGATGCCCGAGATGAGCGGCGATCAGTTCGCCGTCCTCGTCAAGCAATGGGCGCCGAACAAGCCCATCATCCTCCTCACGGGCTTTGGCGACCTGATGAAGGCCACGAACGAGAAAGCCGCTGGCGTGGACCTCGTGCTCAGCAAGCCCGCCGGCCTCCCGGAGCTTCGGCAAGCCATCTCCCGGGTGATGGGCCTCGCTGCAAAGTAATCGACGCTGGAAGTGCGGGCGAGTAGACGCGCTCGTCAGTGCACCCGCATGGGCGAGCGCGTCGCCTTTAGAATCCCTGTTCAGAAGTGCGGCAGCGCTTCTGAACAGGGATTCTAAGCGCGCTGCGCCTCCGGTTGCCCCAGGAGTCCGAAGGGGCGCACGAGGATCACGAGGATCATGACGGCGAAGGCGAAGGCGAAGTCGTATTGGGAGCTGACGAATCCGGCGAAGAGGGCCTGGGTCATTCCGATGAGCAGGCCGCCGAGCATGGCGCCTCGGAGGTTGCCGATACCGCCGAGCACGGCCGCGGCGAAAGCCAGAAGGCCCGCGTAGTAACCCATTCTGGGCTCGATGTTGCCTCCGACCTTGAGTGCGTAGAGGACGCCGGCGACTGCGGCCAGCGAGGAGCCGATCATGAACGTCAAGGTGATCACGCGGTTCACCTCGATGCCCATGAGCGCGGCCATGGCCGGGTCCATCGAGCAGGCCCGCATCGCCTTGCCCGTCCTCGTCCTCCGGACCAGAAGGTCGAGGCCCGCCATGCTGGCCGCCGCCGCCGCCCAGATCGCCACGTCCTTCCCGTAGAGGGTTGTGCCGAAGACCTTCCAGCCAGACGTGAAGAAGGGCGGGATCGACTCGTCCGGGAAGGCCTTGGGTCTGGCCCCGAACACGAGCTGGGCCAGGGTCTGGAGGGAGAGCGACATGCCCAGGGCGGTGATCAGGGCGGCGAGCCGGCCCGATTTGCGCAGCGGCCGGTAGGCGACGCGATCGAGCAGGGCGCCCACCAAGGCGCAGCCGGCCATGGACATCGCGGTAGCGAGCAGGAGGGGTGCGCCGAGGGAGGTGACGAACCACCAAGCCAGCATGGCGCCGGTCATGTAAATCTCGCCGTGGGCGAAATTGATCAGCTTGATGATGCCATAGACCATCGTGTACCCGACCGCGATCAGGGCATAGATCGCGCCCAGGGTGCAGGCATTGAGTAAATGGGCTACGAATTCTTCCATTCACTCCAGCAACTGTCTTGGGGAGACGATGAACTTGCCGCCAACCACCTGCGTCACGTAGATCGGCTTCCCTACGCAATCGCCTTCCTCGTCGAAGTAGGTCACTCCCGTGACGCCCGCGTAGCCCTTCTCTTTCGAGGTCTGAGCCGCCAGGAAATCGCGGATCGCCCGGCGTTCGGCCCCCACGGACCGGACGGCTTCGAGCACCTGCCCGCACGCGTCGTAGGTGAGCGCCGCCCAGGTGTCCGGCTCCTTCCCGTGCATCGCCTTGAACGACTCGTAGAACTGCTGGGCCTCCGCGCTCTCCTTGCCCGTGCCGAAAAGGAACGGCGTCGTGATGTAAGTCCCATTCACCGCTTTTCCACCGAGCCGGATCAGGTCGTCGCTGGAAAGCCCGTCCCCGCCGAAGAAGGGCACGTCCATACCCAGATCGTTTTTGGCGGTCTTGATGATCAGGGCCGCCTCGGGGAAGAGCCCGGAGATGAACACCCCGTCCGCGCCCGCGGCCTTGATCTTCGTCATGTGCGGCTTGAAGTCCTGCGTGCGGCCCCGCTGGTAGGTCTCCTCCGTGGCGATGTCCAGCCCGATCTTCGGCGCTTCCTCCACGAATGCCTTCTTGAGCCCGCTCCCGTAATTATCCGACTCGTAAATCACCGCGACTTTCTTCAATTCGAGCGCCTGGCGGGCGAAGCGCGCCAGAAAGGTCCCCTGCTGGTCGTCCCGGTAGAGGTTGCGGAACGTCCACTCGCCGCCTCGACAGACGTCGACGTTTGTCGAGCCCGGCGAAAGCTGCAGGACACCCACACGGTTGTACTCCGGCTTGGCCGCCAGGGAGCAATCGCTGTTGAAGTGGCCAATCACCGCCACGACCTCCGGGTCACCCGCCAGCTTCCGGGAGACGCTCGTGGCCTCGGACGCCAGGCTCTTGTCGTCCTCGAGTTGGATTTTCACCTTGCGGCCAGCCACTCCGCCCGCCTCGTTGGCCTGCTTGACCTTCAACTCGGCGGCCATCCGGATCATCTCGCCGAAGGCCGCGCCGCCGCCCGTCATCGGGCCAGCCACCGCCAGCGTGATGGGGTCTTTCTTCTCCGTGCCGGACGCCGGCGGGGAAACGGCCGCCTGGCCGCCCGGGGCCGAACCACCCCCTCCGGCCGGTGTCTGTGGCTTGCCGCAGCCAGCCGCCAGGATCAGCAGGGCCAGGATGCTTCCTCTTTCACCGACTGTTTGCCACCGTCGCCACATCTCTTGTCGCCTCCGCCGTGTCGGATACAGCACCCTGCCATCATCGAAAATTGCCGGGTTCTGTCAAGAGCGACGAGCCGTAGTCCCGGCTTCGATCTGCTTACTGCTCACGGCTTGTCGCTTCCTTGCTTCCCTCCACTTGGACCGCAGTCATAAGATGGCGCCCCGGAACGTTCCCGCAGCATCCGCTGGCGGTAGCACAGCCCCGGGGCGCCTGCCCTCTTCGCCCCAACCGCGCCCGCAAGCGAAGCGAGGCGGCCGGGGACGGGATGCGGTCCGGTTCTCGCAGAGTCCTTCGGACAGCGGAGGCGCTCTGGCGGTTTTCGCTGTGGGACAGATTTCCCAATCTGTCATGTGGGGCAGGTCTCCTGACCTGCCTTTAAACTCCTAAGAAACAAACGGCTAACACGCTGGTATACAACCACTTAAGAAGAAGGCCTCAACCCAAGTTGGAGTGACGGCTTTAGCCGTTGTACGAGCAGCGCAACGCCTCAAGGCCCGCCTGTGCCGCCGCGCGCCTGCCTGTGCGTGCCGCACGCAGACAGGGCAGGCAAGGCGTGACTCCAACATCTCCGCGCGACGCGCAAGCTTTCACGAGTAAATCTCCACTCCGGCCACCCAGACCCTTGTTTCTCTCTGTCACAACGAAGCGAGTCCGCAAGCTTCGTAAGACCCGCTCCTGACATGATAATGGCTAAAAGGGCAGATTGGGAAATCTGCCGTACAGACAGGTTAGGAAACCTGTCCCACAAAGGACCCCGACCCCGCCCTGATCACTACTCCAGCACCAACGGCTCGCCCCACGGAATACCCAGTTCCTTACGGTCCCTTGCCGATGAAAAGTCCCACTGCTCTGGGGACTCAACGAGATGCGCTTTCACCGGATTTCCTTCCACGTATTCGATAATGCGCACAAATTCTCCGCCGTCCCGTACACAGTGGCCGTAGGATTCATCTTGCCAGAAGGTCCCTTTCCGACCAAGCAGACGATTGCATTCCCGCGCGCTATGCAAATTCACACTGTGCAGAATGATTTCACGGGGTGAGCGTTCTTTGCCGTCCGGCATAACCTCCTTGACCCATTCTTCCTTGGGACGAAACACCCAGTGAATATGGCTCGGCATGATGACATAGCAATAAAGGTCATATCTTTGACCCGCGAAGAAGTAAAGGCTTTCCCTAACTTCTGAGGCCAGCTTCTGGCTTTCGAGGTGGCGAACGCCCGGCTGAAGATCGATCAGACGGTCAAAACGAGCAAACAGCATCTTCTGCTTTTGGATATCCCACGCCTCTTCATCGATCGCAATTGGTTTTGCCAAAGATTCCAGACCTTTCCGATACTGTTCCAGCTCGGCGAATCCCTGGGCTGGGATACTTCCTTCCAGACACGTGGTAATGAAGTACGTCGCGCCGGGAATATCCCAATGGGGTAGCTTTCGGCGACGGAAGAGAACTTTCGACCTCATGGCTTCCTCGTGAGGGATGAATGTGGGACATCCGCCCTCGACGGGGTAATCTGTCTCGTAGAACACCGCAACATTGTGGGACAGATTTCCCAATCTGTCACGTGGGGCAGGTTCCCTAACCTGCCTGTTTACGGCCAACCCCGGCATGCCAACTTAGCATCAATTCAAACAGGTTAGGAAACCTGTCCCACAAGAGGCCCAACTGACAGGTAAGGAAAAAGGATTCGGAACGAAAGTGCTGAAAGGGAACGTTTACCCATGGGTCACCTCCTCCCTGCCGGTGGGCAGGCCTGCCTGACGGTAGGCAGGCGTCTTGAAGTAAGGGCTTGCCAAGAAATTGCTATGCACGGTTCGAGCCCGTTCCAGGACCGCACCCCAAAGTCATTCACGCAAGCATCAACTTCATGGGAAGCAATTTCCTGCTGAATGGATTCAGCATCAGGCCCAGAGATTCCAGGGTCAATGCTCCCAAAAGGGCCTCGTCGTCTCCTTCACCCATAATGACCTGAACGGTTCTCCGGCGGCCCTGATAGTCCAGCCATACTTCCGAGAGACTTCGGCGGATCACTGTGGAATCAACCAGGGCAAATTTGAGTTTCTCGATAGGCTTTAGTTTGAGACCATGACATACTTCTGCCGGCAATAGCGTGTAGGTGGCGCCGCTGTCTACGAGAAATTCGACGTCTATGGCTTTCTTGCCTTTACCCACCGTTGCAGTAACCGTTGTCAAGCCCATTGAACGGATCCTCCGGAACTCTGGGGTCACATCTTCATTTGGCAGAGGACGGGGGTAACGGCACTACGAACGCCCCACGGCGTTTGTAGTCTCGGGCCTGCCTGCCGCGGCGGCGCAGAAGGCCCGTCTTTGGCGGGGAAAAATGCTGTTAAGGGACGGGCCTCCCGTGCACGTTCATATCCCTATTTTATTCATGCCTGGCGGGGCGCGCAAACAGAGGAAGCAGGGAGCAAGAAACGGGAAGGCGAAAGAGGGTTGGTGGTTGGTGGTTGGTGGTGGCGAGTCCTGAGTCATGAAGGCTGAATCCGGACTCTGGAGAGTCCGGCCACGATAAAATCCTCACCTCCGCGGCATCGCCTTGACTTTCTCCAGGTTGCTCCGCGCTCCCGGATGGTCCGGCTGGTAACGCAGCGTCTCCTCGAACTGGCGAATGGCTTCCTGCGCCCGCCCGAGCTGGTACAGCGCCACACCGAGATTGTTCCTCGCCTCCACGTGGCCCGGCCGGCTCGTCACGGCCGCCTCGTAGTGCTCCAGCGCCTCGTTCACTTTTCCTTCCTGGTGGAGCGCGGCCCCCAGGTTGTACTGCGCATCCGCGTTCGCCGGGTCCGCCTGCACGGCCGATCGATAGTGCTCGATGCCTTCCGACCGCTTTCCCATGCGGAACAGGAGCGCCCCGAGGTTGTTGTGTGCGGAGGAGTGGTCCGGCCGATGCTTCAAGGCCTCGGTGAACTGATGCACCGCGGCCGCCGTGTCTCCGATGTCCCCTAGGGCCACGCCCAGGCCATCGCGCGCTTCGGCGAAGTCCGGCCGGGCCTCCACGGCCCGGGTGAAATGCCGGACCGCGGACTCCTTCTTCCCCTGGCGGTAGGCCAGCAGGCCGAGGCTGTAGTGGGCCTCCGCCAGGCCCGGCTGGACGGCAAGCGCTCGCTCGAAGAGCCGGACGGCCTCCTCCTCCTTCCCCTGGGCGCTGAGGAGGTTAGCGAGGTTGTGCATGGCCTCGACGCTGTCCGGTTTCAGTTCGAGTGCGCGGCCGTAATGGGCGATCGCCTCCTCGACCTTCCCTTGGGCGGCCAGCAGGGGTCCCACGTTCACGTGCGCCTGCACCAGGTCCGGCCGGAGGCGCAGGGCTTCGAGGTAGGCCTCGAGCGCCTCGGCCGTTTTCCCCAGCCGCGCCAGGGCCAACCCGCGGTTCAAGTGGGCCTCCGCGAAGCCGGGCCGCCGCTCGAGGGCAGACAGGGCAGCCTCGAGCGCCACCTCCGGCCGGCCCTGTTTCAACCGCGCCGAGCTGAGGCTGTTCCATGCTTCTGGGAAATCGGGCCGCAGCCGCACGGTTTCCAAAACATGCGTGACCGCCTCCTCCAGGTTACCCAGGTTCATCAGGGAGAGTCCGAGGTTGTAGTGCGCGTCGGCATAGTTCGGGCTGATCTCGAGGGCCCGATGGTAGTGCTCCACGGCATCCCGGTCCCTCTTCAAGAGGGCCAAAACCGCGCCGAGATTCGTGCGCGCCCCGGCGGAGTCCGGCCGGATGCGCACCGCCTCCTCGTGGTGCTTCAGGGCTTCCTCGATCCGGCCCTTCTGAATGAGCACGTTGCCGAGGTTCATGTGCGCCACCGCGTTCCCTTCCGTCACCGCGATCGTGTGCTCGTAGAGCGATTCGCTGGTTTTCCAGTGGCTGAGCTGGACCCGGGCGGCCGCGGCCAGGGCGAGCACGGCCGCGGCACAACCGGCGGCCAGAAGCATCCGAGCCTTCGCCGACCCGGAGGCGAGGTCTGAAAGAAGCCACGCCGCCGAGACGAACAGGCCGATCAGCGGAATGTAGGTGTAGCGGTCGGCCATGGCCTGCCCGCCCACCTGGACCAGCCCGATGACCGGCACGAGGGTGCCCAGATACCAGAACCAGCCGACGGGCAGGTAGGGTCGCTTGCGGCCGAGCCGGATCGCCGCCCAGGTGGCCGCGGCGAGGAGAGCGGCCGCGGCCATGACGTGTGCCAGGGGCAGCGCCTCCCTCGGGTGCGGGTAGAAGACGCCGAGTTGGGACGGCCAGAGCATCTGGGCGGCATACTGGACGTAGGAGACCAGGGCGTTGCCGAGCCGGGCCTGGAAGGAGACCACTTCGAGGGGCGCGAAGGCGCCGACCGACGTCTGGGCGTGCAGGGTCATGACGACTGAAGCCGCGGTCAAGGCCATGAGCGGCAGCTTTTCCAGCACGAGGCGACCGAAGAGGCGGACCCTTTCCGGCCCGAGCCAAGCGGCCTGTGCGGGCGTTTCTCCGGCCTTTTCCGGTCCGGCCGCGCCGTCCGGCGTTCCCGTCTGAGCCGCCAGGTATCGGCCCAACGGCCAGGCATCGAGAAGAAGCAGAACGAAAGGCCAGGTCACCAGCATCGGTTTGGACAGGAGTCCCAGGGCGAAGGGAAAGGCCACGGCCACGTATCGCATGGGACCCGGCCTCCGCACGTACCAGGCGTAGCCTCCGAGCGCCAGGAAGCCGAAGAAAGCACAGAGCAGGTCCTTGCGCTCCGCCACCCAGGCGACCGATTCCACGTGGAGGGGGTGCAGCCCGAAGAGGGCGGCAACGAGGGCGCTCGGCCACAAACGGCCCGTCATGGACTGAATGACCAGGAAGAGCAGGGCCGTGTTCACGGTATGGAACAGCAGATTCGTCCGGTGATGCCAACCCGGGTCCGGTCCGAACAGCTCGCAATCGAGCATATGAGAGAGCCAGGTGACGGGATGCCAGTTGCCGGTCTCGGTGGCCGTAAAGGCCCAGCGGACGCTGTCCGGGGTCAGGCCTGCAAGGACCCGGGGATTGGCCGTGACGAACGCGGGGGTATCGAGGCTGATGAACTCGTGCCCGCCGACGGGCCAGTAGACCGCGAGCGTGGCCGCGGCGAGGCCGGCGGCCACCCCGAGGAGTTTCTTCCTTGGGTTTGGCGCAGAGGTCATCTTTTCATGATACCGCGCCGGGCTAACTAAGGGCTTGCCAAAAAAGACGGAAGCTCGGCGGAATGTGACCCCAGATATGCGGCTCGTCGATGTTGTGGAGGACAAGATTCGCCAGCGAGATAGGATAGATGGCGTTGTCCTTCTCCCGCCCGTAGAAAGTCCGGCGTTTGAGGGTCTCCAATTCCTCTGGTGACTGGATCCTCGAGTTGTTAGGCCCGGCGAGATGCTCGAAAGACTGGGCGAGGAAGCCGCCCGTGCCGCAGCCGGGGTCATAGATAGTCTCGCCCACCTTGGGGTCAATCACCCGCACCATGGCCCGGATGATCTCCCGCGGGGTGAAGAACTGCCCGCCGTCGTTGCCCTTCTCGCCCATCTTGAGCAGCAGCCCCTCATAGACCTGCGAAAGCGTAAAAACGTGCGTCGGGTCCACCGCTTCTGCGCTGATTTCGTGGACTTTGTCGAGCACGTCCAGCAGATTACGTTCGGTGTCGATGCGGGTGCGCTCCACGCCGGCGAAGATTTCGCTGATGACCTTCTGCCGCGGCGTCGCGTTGGGCTGCTCGCGGAGCTTCTTCAGGTGCGGGATGAGTTGTCCGTTGACGAACCCGAAGAAAGCGCCCAGTGCGCCATTCTGAAGTTCGGTGCGCTTTGCCCCGCCAGGCGCGGCCCAATCCTGCCAGCGATATGGCGCTTCCAGCGATGGCGTGAACTCCGCTCCCACGGCCTCGGCCTCTTCCGCTTCCCGTGTCTCCCGCTCGTCCAGGATTCGTAGGAAGAGAATCCAGGTCAGTTCCGGCACGTATTGGAGCGCGCCGGCACAATTCGACCGGCGCATGATGTCGCAGATGGATTTAATCGCGCCGTTGACGGATTGCTGGGTCGCCAGCGGCTTGTTGTTGTTCGCGCTCTTCTTGCTCATCATTCCTTGCACCAGATTCATCCGCCCACGGTGCTGGAACGCTGGGTCAAGAAAGGTGGGATATCGACTGGCAGCCCAACCCGCATGAAAAAGCGGGCAAATGCCTGAGAAAGATGCTCTCGATAAGGCGGTAGCAAACGAACCCGTTCCCCTTTTCGGGCAGCAAATTCCTCAACGAAACCGATGCTCAAGCTATAGACCCGACGCAAGTCCACAAGACCAAACTCAAACTCATGGCCGGGGGAGTCGCAATTGTTCAGAAGGTGATATCCCGGATGGCGTCCCTTACGGCAGCTTTCCCATCCCTCATTCTTGCCAAAAATCCCGTGGGTTGTTAGCTCGTTCTTGAAGTAAATCGGGCACAGAATAACTTCGTCCACATTTCGTTTGCCGTCATCACGGACGGTCAAGTCACATGATTGCGTCACGATGACGACATTTTGATGCCGAACCGTGATTTCCGAGGTCACCTCACCTGATTCATCGATTTTGCGCGGTATTTCAAGAACTGGGCATCCGAAAAGAAGATCGCCCTGCTCAAGCTCACGGCCAGAGACAATGCCATACCACGGGTATTCTTTTGGCTCAACATTGGGCATAAAGCTTCTTAATCACGCGGTTCTTCAACAATACTTGGAGGGCGACGGCCGGCATTAACAAAGCGCACTCTGATGGTTTTGGAAGGTCGAGGTGGCGGCGTCTCGATGTGTGCATCCCAGTCAAGGATTTCTTGCTCTTCAGGTGCCGAAGCAAGTCTTCCCGGGATATGAGGCGCCTCAATGGCCCTGGAATCCTGAGACGGCATGGAAGGCGAATACCCAAGCCGAAGAATGCTTTGAAGCTTCTTGTCCTCCTCAGCGAGCACAAGATAGAAATTTGACCAAGGTTCGAGTTGTTTGAGGGGAACAGGGGCGGATTCCGGCTGGAGCGGCGTGCAGGTAATGATCTTCACTCCCAGTGGCCCGATTACTGGGAAATACGTGGCCCTGATCACTTCCCATTTCTTAAGGGAAGATAGCCCCGATTTCTCAAAAGAGGTCCCAGCCAAAGGTCCGGTGGCGATGGCCATAAATCAGTTCCCCTGTTCAAAAATCGTGGAAATAGTCTGCGTGAAATGATTCCAGCGCTGAGGGAAGAGCGAAATCGCTTCTTCTGTCTCCGTGACCGTGGACTTGCCCGGCAATCCTTTATGATAATTGGCATTCACGATGATGCCGTGACGCTCGGTTGGCTCAGAAAGCCGTTTAACCCTCCCCGCGTTAAGGGATAGATGAAGCTCCCCTTGAGGCAGCGGGTATTTCAAATTCAGTCCGACGGCTTCGGGCCTGAGCGCCTCTTCGTTCCAGGGCCCTGGCTTTAGGAACTGGGCAAGGAGTTTAGACTCAGGACTGGCACACTCGATGAAGGCTCCGATATTCACCCCGACCGCCGTATATCGAACATGAGGCAACTTCCGGACGTATCTGACGGTCAACTCCGGAACCTTCGTGGCTGCCATCTCCTTCGGCGGGCTATTGTCCACCACCTGAAACCGAGTGCTCTCGACCATAAACACGATCTGGTTGGCAAACTTCACAATCGAGACTGGCGGAGTGCAAATAGGCGGCTCAGCCAGTTCCCAGTCTGAAGGCACAATCCCTTCCGACTTCAGGAACGCCGGGTGAAGGATGGTCGGATTGTGCTCCTGGGCCACAATGACCACGGACACGTTGAGGATCTGCAAGTTCAAGCTCTTATCTCCGCAGCGACGCCGTCGCTTCTTGAATCGGAACATTGTAGAAAGCAAACGCTGACATTCAATCTCGCTACGGGTTTTCTGACAACTCCTGCACAGGACCCGGCGGAGGAGTGCAGCGTGCAGGAAAGGCATGGATTTACCACCAAGACACCAAGATGAAACCCGGTTTTCTTTGTGTCTTGGTGTCTTGGTGGTTCATAATTCCCCCTGGAAGGCCCGGCGGAGAATGGCCGCGGGCAGCTTGTGGATGGCGTCGAGTTGCTCCTCCAGCGCCTTCCGCGCCCGCTCCACGGAGGCCATCTGCTCCTTCAGCATCCCTGCAATGCGCCTCTGCTCCCCCAGGTGCGGAAGGGGGATTTCGAGGGCCATCAGATAACCTTCTGGCAGCCTTTGTTGGCCGACGGCTCCGGTGAAATGCCCGGTCGCGGCCTGAAGGATCGCCGGCTGGCGAAGGAATTGGTGAATCCATTCTGCCGTGATGCCTGGGCCGGGACGAAACACGTGGAATTCCGTCGTGCCGAACCCAAATCCGCTCAGCAGCTCGCGGGCGATGGCGTGCTTCCCATTTTGCATGCAGGGCGTGATCTTGGCGAAAAGGACATCTCCTTCTGCAAAGTACGTGTATCCCTTTCGCACCTGGCCAAATGGTCTTTGCTCAGCGCGTGCAATTGTCCCCGCAATGGCATCGACTGCGGACATCGGGACAAAGGTGGTCGGTTCATCTTCTCCGCGTTTCAAGCCCGAGGGACGACTCGGATTGATTTCGCACACCTCCCCCAGCCGCACCCACCGCCAGCCGGGGGGAAGGGGACGTTCAGGTTCTGTGCCCCCATCCGCAAAGTTAGGACTTGCCGCTGCCTGCATCTGACCACTTCTTCCCCTCAGGATGCTTTCGGAAATAGTCTTTGCACAAGGCGATGAGCTGCCGCATCAATTCCGGCTCGTCCGAGACGCATCGTTCGCCCTCCTCCGGCGTCGAGAAATAGACCTTCCCATCGTCCCAGCCGTGAAGACTCCAACTGCCGAGAACACGGCTTGGCTGGCTTGGATTCTTCCTCATGGCTTTGCGTAGCTAGAGAGATAGAGAACTTGCAGGCCCGGCAGGTTGGTAAGGCGTCGATCGTTGGTCACAAACACCGCACAGCCACTCCGCCGAGCGGTCGCCACGTGGATTGCGTCCGGCAACCGAAGGTTGCTCGCCGCTCGCAATCGGGCGGATTCGATGACTATCTCCTTGCTGATCGGAAGGACTGCGAGTCCGGGCCTGCTCTCGACAGCCTGGCGGCAGTTGGTCTCGGCATCGAGGTTTCCTTGGCGGAGAGGCTAGACCAAGAGTTCCGCGAGGGTGAGTTCGCTGGTAACGGTCGACGCTTCACACCGTTCCACCGCGGCAAACAGGGTTGTCAACTCATCCGCAAACGCGGCGTAGCCTCCCAGGGCATAAATGAAGACGTTTGTATCCAAGTATGCCTTGCGACCCTGGAGGGTGGTCAGGATTCCCATGAGTCTCTTTCCTGGTTCAGGTAAGCGTCTGCTTCTTCCTGCGAGCCGTACACGCCACGAAGAGCGCCCATGAGGCGGGTCAAGGGCGTCGGAACAGCCTTCGATGGGTGCTCTTCGAACATCACTACGACTTCGGTGGGCGTGCCTGGAGGCGGAAGTTCCGGCGAACGAACCACGACTTGGCCATCCGACTGGACGACCACCGTCTCAAGTATGGCTCTAAGCATGTGACTTTCCTCTCTTTGAAACCTGCGGCATCTGGCTCATGAGGGCATCCCGACGGTCAGCTCCTCTACATGGACTAGCCCCTCATGCTGCGAAATCCGTTGCGCATGGGCGAGAAGGGATGCCACGTGCTGCTCGATGGCCTCCCGGATGTTCCGCTTGGCATTCTCGATGGTCTTACCGTTGCTGAAGCAGCCGGGAAGCGTCGGGCTGTAGGCGAAATAGCCTCTGTCCTTTGGCTCTTTCTCAATCACGACCTGGAACGAATAGAATTTCATCGGGGTTCCTCCCTCAAAATGTGCTTTCTAGCGGAAAGTATTACCGCTCCCAGGTGGATGAGCAACCCCTTCATCAGCTTCTCCACGCATTGCTCCGCGTGGTAGCAGACCGCGTCAAAGTTGGGGTTCTCCTTGACCTGCAACTCCCGGCTGGCGGTCGCATAGTCCCCCTGGGCTTTCGCGATCCATTCCCTAACCGTTTCGTTCATAGAGCACTTTTCCGCGGTCCATCGCTTCCCGGACCAGAGGGTCGCCTTCCTCGTAACGCCGGGCCACATCCCCCGGGTGGCGAGCAAGAAGGTCAACGGGGAACTGCGGGTTGACCCGGTTGAGAATTTCCAGGGACTTCCCGAAGCTTTTCCCCTCAAAAGGCAGCACCACCAGCAGGTCAACGTCCGAATCGGTACTGGCGGTGCCGTCGGCATAGGAGCCAAACAGGATGATTCGCTCAGGCCGAAACTCTCGGGCGATGCGCTCACTGACTTCGAGAATCTCGCTTTCAGCTACCATAAAAGACACTCCGGAGAGACTTGAGAAGTTGCATGCCCCGAGTATCCCGCACGGCTTGACTGAACGCAATCGTCATGCGGCAAACAGCCTTTGCTTGGTTTCCCGGAGAATATCCGCCGGTTTGCCGAGAATTTTGAGCGCGGACAGGCCGCCGGCATGGACCACTTCGGGCGTCTGGAAGACTTCGCGGTTCTCGATGCCGTCCGTGCCGCCTCGGGCGAACTGGTCGGCAAGGGCTTCAAGCGTAGCGCGGGTCAGAGCGGGCAGACCGGATAGCCAGGGCGTAGACCGCGGCCGCCTCGGCGGCGGCCGCGCCGCGCTCGAACTTCACCTTCTCGGCCGCGAGGATTGTCTCCAGCGCATTCAGGAAGTACAGCACGTGATGTCGGCACGAGGATTCGCCCATCAGGCCGATCCGCCAGACTTTACCCTTGCCAGCCCCCAGTCCGCCGCCGATCTCGATGTGGTAATCGTTGAGAAGCGCCTTGCGCACCTTCAGATCGTCCACGCCCGGCGGAATGACAACCGCGTTGAGCATCGGCAGGCGATGGCCTTCTTGGGACCAGAACCGGATGCCCAGGGCGTCCAGGCCCGCGGCGAGCGCCCGGTGGTTGAGCTGATGCCGCGCCCATCGGGCCTCGAGGCCCTCCTCGCGCACGAGTCGCAAGGCCTCCCTCAGGGCGTAATTCATCGTGATCGGGGCCGTATGATGGTACGTCCGGTCGGGCCCCCAGTACTTCTCCACCATCGTCAGGTCCAGATACCAGCTCTGCACCTTCGTCTTCCGGGCCTTGAGAGCCTCCACCGCCCGGGGTCCGAACGTCACTGGCGCGAGCCCGGGCGGGCAACTCAGGCACTTTTGAGTCCCGCTGTAGGCCGCGTCGATGCCCCAGGCGTCTACCTGAACCTCGGCGCCGCCCAGCGACGTCACCATGTCCACAACGAACAACGCGCCCGCTTCGTGCGCTAATCGCGCCACGTCCGGAAGCGGCTGGTGCGCCCCCGTCGAGGTCTCCGCGTGCACGGTGGCGACCAGCTTGGCCTTCTTACCCGCCATGGCCTTCTGGAAGGCCTCCGGCTCGATCACGCGGCCCCACTCCGCCTCGGCGCGGGATACCTGCGCCCCGCATCGGGACGCGACGTCGCACATCCGCTCGCCGAAGACTCCATTCACCCCTATCACCACGGCGTCACCCGGCTCGATCAGGTTCACCAGGCACGCCTCCATGCCGGCGCTGCCCGTGCCGGAGACCGGGATCGCCAGCCGGTTCTGCGTCTGGAAGACGTGCCGCAGCAGCTCCTGGGTCTCGTCCATGATCTTGAGAAAATCCGGGTCCAGGTGTCCCACCAGCGGGACCGACATGGCCCTGAGGACCCGGGGATGGACATCGCTCGGCCCGGGGCCCATCAGGATGCGTCCGCCAGGATTCAGTTCGCGCAGTTCCGTCATGGCGCTCTCCTTTCAATATATCGAACGCCCTCGAGTGCCAGCAGGATGCCTGTCTGCACCTGCCTGTGCGTCCTTGCACCTGTGTGCCGTGCTCGGCACACGCAGGCGCAGACAGGCCGCTTCGGCAGGCAGGCTGGCGCTCCCAGGGAATCCGTTAAGGCGCTCTCCTTTCAATATATCGAACGCCGGCCACGTCCTTGAAGTGGCCATCCTGAGTCCAAAAAATGGCGCCCCGGGACCGTGCCGCCGCCAGCATGACGCTACTTGCCAGTGGCAATCCCTCTTCAAGGCTCAGGTGGGCAGCGCTGAACGCCAGAGAAGCCGTGAGGTCGATGACCGTGCCCTGCTGCATCGCCGCAACTGCCTGTATCGCCTCCCCTTCTCCCGCTTGCTGCTGGACGCGCTTGAACACCTCATAAAGACTCAGGGCAGGAACCAGGAGATGTTCAATGTCCTCGATGGACTGAGCAAAGAATCCTGCATTGGGACCCCCGGTAAAATATTCCAGCCAGCCTGAAGAATCCACAACGTTCACAAACGGCCCTCCTCCCGTCCGACCGCGCTATCGATTCCCGGCAGAAAGCCTCGCATTTCCTTCATGGGCCGTATGGGAATCAGCTCGATCCGATTCTCATAGACGATCGTCTTGATTCTTTGGCCGGGCTGCAGCCCTAATTGTTCTCGGACTTTCTTCGGTATAACGACCTGAAATTTGGGAGAGACAGTCACGGTTTCCATACAGAATGATTATCGATTAGAGAAGAGTAATACTATCATCATATCGATTTCACTATGATTCGTCCAATCTAGTACACGTGTAAGGAAGTGCACCCGCACTTCCTTACACGTGTACTAGCCGGAAACCGCGGCAAAACTCAAAAGTCATTCCGTAACTTCTCAATAAGTACGGGGAGGTGGACCCGCCCGATTTCATCATCGATGATGATTCAGCACTTCACGAGTTTTCGTAGCGAAGCGCGTCAGCGCTTCGGGCGAAGCCCGGAAGGGCTTCGCCTACGTGTGCCGGGCATGCTCGGCGTCTGGAGGTGAGAATGTGGGAGAACAGCCCCACATTCAAGTCCTCTACCATCCTGGTGCA
>JACPCR010000036.1 GCA_016179685.1 Planctomycetota bacterium
TTCCGACGTGAGCGTAACCTCTACTGAACCGCCGTATACGAGGCCCGTACGTACGGTGGTGTGACAGGGAAAGCCCGCGAGGGCCTACCTATGTCGATACCAACCACCGACCGATTCCCGGCGTGGCCCTCGTTAATTTTGACTCGGCCCCGGTCTTCCGCCTCCCACGGTCCCACTTGAGGCGGGCGAGGCCCGCAACCCAACAAGGGTGCAAAAGGTGTCAGGGTTCAAAGCTTTTTCAGGTTGGACACCCCAAGCGCCTATCGCGTTTCCCGGTTCGGAAGTTCGGGAGGACTTCCGAACCGGGAAACGAGGTCGCCCGACACGTCGCGTCGGACCAATTTTACCGCCACGCCGTCCAGGAATGCAGGGAGGGGAATCCGGACCTCTCCATTCACGGCGGTGGCGGTGGCGCGCGCCAGCACCTCGCCGGTGGCCGGGTCCCACACGCTGATGTCCCAGGGCCCCGGTGGCAGGCGTTTCCACCGAAGCCCGATGCCATCGAGCGGGGCGGCCTCGACGCCCAGGCTTCGGGTGTAGTAGGTGTGTCCCCGGTGGCGCGCCCAGGCGAGGATCGTGGACTTGCCGGACAGGCCATAGAGGGCGACCGCCGAGGTGGCGGGAGCAACGTAGGATTCCAGGACGTAGGCGACGCGAATCCAATCGCCGCCCTCGTTTTTCACCACGATCGTGTGTCGCCCCGCGGAGACCGGGACGCGGCACGCTCCGTTGAATCGGTACTGGACGCCTCGGCCCGGGTCCTCGTCCGGGAACAAACGGTGGAAGGCGACTCGTGAATCCACGAGCACCTGGACCTCCGTGGAGGCCCAGTTGGATACCTCGGTGATCAGGACGGTGAAGAAGCCGTCGGCCGGATATTCGACTTCAAAGGACTGGGGATTGTGAAGGGAAGGATGGGCCTTCGTGCCGTGCAGCAGCTCGGCCAGAGGTGCATCGCCCTCCACGCGTCCGTCGGGGAGCACCCGGAAACGCCTCGGCTGGTTGAAGGAAGCGGGCTCGAACGACGATTGCTCGGGCTGAAGCAGGAGGTTGGCGGGCCTCGCCGCAGCGCCCGGCAAGGTCTCCACCGACACGCCCGTCAGTGGGCGGAAGGACTCGCCGGGAAAATCGATGTCCTGGAGGAAGCGAGCCAGGCCGGTGAGCCGGTGGTAGAGATCGAGTTCATCAATGTAGGAGTCCCACCACCAGGGCATGGGAGCGGCGGCCGCCCCCTGCAGGCTGCCGGCCCAAAATGCTTCGAGCAGGCCCTCGCCCCGCGGATCGAATGAGCGTGCGGCGTCCCGATCCAGGCCGAACTCCGTCAGAAGACGAGGACGCCGGTAGCGCTGGAGAAGGTCGAGTGCCCGCGCCGTATCCACGCTGAGACTGCGCCAGCCCGGGTAGCGGTGGGCCTGCACAACGTCCATGTCCCGGTCGGCCCAGAGGTGTTCTTCTTCCGTGTGCGCCCTCGCGACGCTGGTGGTGACCAGATGGCGATAGGGGTCCACGCTCCTCAAGTATCGGGACATCCGAGCGTGCCAGCGAGCTATCTCACGCTCG
Organism: Planctomycetota bacterium; assembly: GCA_016179685.1. GTDB lineage: Bacteria > Planctomycetota > PUPC01 > JACPCR01 > JACPCR01 > JACPCR01. Next base: position 1,561 of record JACPCR010000036.1, read on the forward strand.
CAGAACGGATAGGGGTCTGTCAAATCCACCTCATTGAACAGTTCCCACATTCCCAGGGACGGGCTGGCGGCATAGCGGGCGGCGAGGTAACGGAGTCGGTTCTGGTAAAGCTTGCGTGCCCCGGTGTTGGAGAAGAAATCTCGAGTGGAGATGCAGGGACCGCCGCGGGCCCGGGCATAGGGATTTTGAGCCCATGATTCCGCCTGTCGGAGGGCGCCGTGATAATCCAGGCACAGCATGACTTGCAGCCCGAGGCGGTCGCAGTGCGCCAAAACGAAGTCGAGTTGGGCCGCCGCCACCTGGTCATACTCGCCCGCCTTCTTCCATTCGAGTGGAAAATTCCAGGGGCACATCCAGAGCCGGGTGAAATTACCGCCCCGGGCCGCCATCTTCTGAAGATAAGCCGAAAGCTGGACCGGCTCGGCCCAGCACACGTTGAGGCCTATGGGGAAGAAGGGCCTGCCGGACGAGAATTCCAGGTAATTCGGGTCCCTCGAGCTGACGCGGAGAATTCCTGGTGAGTTGGCCGGCGTCGCCGTGAAACGGGCCTCGGCCGACTGCGCCCAATGCGTCGGAGTCTCCGCCCGGACCTGAATGCGGTGCGGGCCGGCCTCGAGCGGCCGGAATCGCAGCCGCCATCCCTTCTCTCCGGAGGGCTTCCAGAGGCTGCCTGACTTGTCACCCTGCCCCGTGTCGGAGGCCGAGGACGTCGGGCCACCGGCCGCCGAAGCCGGCGGCGACGGCCGCTCATAGATTTCCGCGTAGTAACCGGGAATCATCATCGGCCCCCCGCAGGGCGGCCGCACGATCGCCTCAACTCGGATGGCCTCGGGGTCGAAGGGGTCGCCCCCATCGCCTTCAAGCGGCAGCCTGACGGTAAACGGTTGCCCCTGACGAATGCCTTCAGGCAGGTCGAGCACGCCCAAACGGAGGCCCTCGGCCTGACCGGAACAGAGCGCAACGACGAGCCCAAGGCAAATTCGACTGTACGTTTGAAGTCTCATCCTGACACGGACGTCGTTTCATTCAGTTCGTAGTGATCGGCATCAGCCGGTCCAGAACCCGCTGGAGCGGTGTCGCGACGAGAGAAAAACTCGTGCATGGCGCGCCATTCCATCCTGACACCGAGCACTCGAATTTGGAAGCGCCCCGCACTGCTGTGCTGGAGAACTCGCTTCCTGGCCCGGTCCAACCACTTTATCGTTAGTATCCCTGTTCATAAGTGCACCAGCACTGATGAACAGGGATACTAACCTGAAACCTCGGCGAAATTCAAGAGTCACTCCAACTTAACCACATGTGAATCGGTCACTTATGGAATATCGAGTTTCCCTATTTCGCCGGGGTTTCCTATAGTAGACGGGCTCGCAAGTGAGAGTGCACTTGCGAATTCGTCCACTAAAATCCAGGTTTCGCATGGGACCGGTAGGTCGGAGGTGAGACCATGTATGAATCGATCTGGCAGGCCGCAGCCCGGCATCTCTCCGAAGCCCGGATGAAGGCGGAGATCGCCGAGTTCTTCCAGCATTCCCGATGGTCGTCTTTCGATCGCCTTCTGGTCCTCGCCAACCGGATCGCACAAGAAATGGAAGAGGCCGGGCTTGCCGATGTCAGGCTCATCGAGTTTCCGGCCGACGGCAGGACCTCGTGCAGCGGTTGGGTCCTCCCCAAGGCCTATGACGTCCGCGCGGCTCGCTTGACGGAAAAGGTTTCAGGATCGCCCAGCCGTGTCCTGGCGGACTACGAGAAGAACCCGACCTCTCTGATGATGTACAGCGAGCCGACGCCGCCCGGTGGCATCGAGGCGGAGGTGGTGGCGGCCGATCGAATGGAGGATTTTACACGGGACCGGATTTCGGGTCGGATCGTTCTGACTTCCGGCCTGGGGTTGGGCACGAGCCGGGCGGCGATGCGCCACGGCGCTCTCGGCCTCGTGAGCGATCATCGCGGGGAGCTCCGGTGGATCAAGGAAGGCCCCTACCTGGACGAGACTAACGAATGGCATAACTACACCATTCCTCCCATGGACGAGCCGGGCAAGGGCTTTGGCTTCGCCATCACGCCGGTTCTGGGGCGGGATCTCCGGGCCAGGCTGGCCGCGGGCCAGCGGGTGCGCGTCCACGCGCTCGTGGAGACCCGGCACTATGACGGCGTCCTGCCCGTCCTCAGTGGACGATGGCCCGGGCCCAGCCCGGAGGAGATCGTGATCACGGGACACTATGACGAGTATGGAGCGGACGACAACGGGTCACAGATCGCCGTCGCTCTCGAAAGCGTCCGAGCGGTCCAGGCGATGGTTCGTGCGGGTGAAATCCGGCCTCTGGCCCGCACCCTTCGTCTCCTGTTTCCGATGGAGGCCCGAGGGTTCAACGCCCTGGTTCAGCGACGCGAGGAGATTCAAAAGATTCGCCTGGGCTTGAACATCGACACCGTAGGTACCGACCAGAACGCGGCGACGGCGTTCTGCACGCTGGCCGGGAGCTTCTTGGCCTTGCCGTCCTTTGCCGAGGACTTCCTCGCCGAACTGCTGGACCGCACGAGGGAGTCCTCTCCTCTCTTCCGATGGCAGGCCTCCGAGGCGGAGTTGATCGATAACATCTTCGGCGAGCCCCGGATAGGGGCCCCTACGCCTTCTCTCTACCATTTCAACGGATGCCATCATCTCGCCATCGACACGCCGGAGAGAATCTCGGGCCGCATGCTGTTGGACATGGCCCGGGTCAGCGCCACCTACGCCGCATTCATGGCCGGGGCGGGGCTGCCCGAGGCCCTGTGGCTGGCGGAACTTTCCGCCGAACGCGGCGAGCGCCGCATCGGGGACCTGGCCGCGCGAGGCCTGCGCGGCGAGACCGGATCGTCCAGCGCCGAAGGCCTGGTCCGTTCGATCCGGGCGCTCGAGGAACGCAGCCGCGAGCGCGTGGCCTCCGCGAGGTCCTGGGTCCCTTACGCGGAAATCTATGGAACGGCCGAAAACCTCGCTCGCGAAGCCCACCTTCTGCACGGAAGCCTGCGCCTCTTGCCCCGGGATTTTTTCGACCATCGGGCCGAGGCTCTCGTCGAACGTCTCGCCCAGGCGCGACAAGAGGCGGAATGCCGCCTTCGTTCCCGGGCACAGGAACTCTTCCAGGCCGAGATGCGCCCGGCCATGGAGAAGCCTCCGCCGGCCAGCCGGTGCGTGCCCGTCAAGGACTTCAATGGTTTTCTCGGATTCGAGGACCTGAGCCCGGACGAGCGTGCATTTGTCCAGCGGGATTTGGGCATCGGAGTCGGCTGGGGCGCCCCGATGTGGCTTCAGCAGGCCCTCATGCTCGCCAACGGGAAACGCACCGCCGGAGAGATTTCCTGCCTCCTCCTGGAACACGGGCTGGGGGCGCCCGACCTCCCCACGCTGGAAAGAATCTTCCAGTTTCTTGCCCGCCGGCGGATGGTCTCCTTCCGAAAATTCGTCAGCCAAGCTGAGGTTCACGATGCGCTGAGGCAGGCAGGCATCGCCGAAGGGGACGTAGTCCTCGGGCACTTCGCCCTCAGCCAGTTCGGATATCTCGACGGCGGAGCGGACGCTTTGATCGAGACCCTTTTCCGCAGCCTCGGGCCCACCGGGACCCTGCTCGTGCCCACCTTTACATTCTCCTGGATCGGCCATCGGCCTTATGATCCGGCGAGGAGTCCTTCCCAGGTGGGGGCCGTGACGGACCGATTCTGGCGGCGTCCGGGCGTGTTGAGGAGCGCGCATCCGACCCATTCGTTCGCGGCGTCAGGCCCGCTCGCCGGCTACCTCCTGGAAGGGCACGACCACACCCAATCGGCCCTGAGCCGCCGGGGCCCCATCGGCAAGCTGGCCGACTTCAACGGCAAGATTCTCATGTTCTGCGGGACCGGTCCCAATACCTGCATGCATGCCGGCGACTATTGGAGCGGCATCCCGCTCCCCGACTTCGTCTGCCATCGCATCGAAAGGGGCGAACGAAAGGAGATGGTGGTGCCGGGCTGCCCCTGGCACGCCGTCTTCCAGCACGCTTACGACAAGCTCTATGAACGCCGACTCGTCCGGGACGTTCCTCTCGGCGAGAGCGCCATTCACGTCATGCGCTGCCGGGACGCCATCGCCGTCCAGTCTGAAGTGGCACGCGAAACGCCGGAAAAATTGATCCCCGCCGGGTGCACCTGCCCCTACTGCCAGCGTCTTCGAGAGTATTGCCAGACCGACGCCGAAGGGAGGAAACCGAATCCATGTCCGCAAGCGATAACAGGAACACGGTGACCGAGGCGGCCAGCGCGCAGTCCGTGCTGGCCGGTGCGGCGGAGTGGCTCGTCCCCGATCCTTCTGCCTTTCTCCGGAGGCTGGACCTGGGCCGGAAGGAATTCGAGCCGGTGAAGCAGGCGCTGGACCGGGACGATCTCGCGTCCGCCCGGGCCGCCACCCTCGCGTGGTTTCGCACCCGGGAGATTTCATCCACGATTCTCAGGCATTTCCCTCCCCTTGAACTGGATTGGCCGCCGCCGCCGCCAGACCCTCGTTGTGACACGACTCAGGCGGACCGCATCCTCGCCGGCCACCTGACCGATGGCTACACCGTCCACGATGTGCCGCCCGCGGGACTCGATTGGTTCGAATGCCCGCTGAGTTGCCTGACTCGCTTCCCCGTCGTCTCGCGGCTCTTGCTCCCCTATTACCATACCGGCCGGGAAACCTACCTGCGATTCATCGTCGATCACATCGTCCAGTACGTGCACGCCTATCCCATCGAGGAGTTCGTGGGACATACGGTCATGGAAGGCTGGCGGGATCATTTCCATGTCGCCAAGCCTTGGTACTGGTGCATGCTTCCCTGCCGGCTCGAGGTCTGGACCGCCACAGTCGCTCTGATCCGCGGCCATCCCGCCGTCACCGACGACGAGTTGTTCTGCATGCTCCACCGGATTTACCAGGAGGCGGGCTACCTGCGGACCCAGATGCAGGAGTGGGTGGACACGCGCCACAACGCGGGCGGAGCGATGATCGACGCCATGGCACGCTGTTGCGTGCTGCTGGACGGCTTTGAAGAGGTCCGGGGATGGAAGGCCTTCAACGCCCGTCTGATCACCCGGTATCTCGAGGAAAGCTTCTATCCGGACGGGGTCCTCAAGGAACTCACCCTGGCTTACTGGGCGAGCAATGCGCGGCGCATGCAGGGCCTGATTTTCGAGCATCGAGACCACCCAGAAATGGCCGCCGCTCGGGAAATCCTCGCCCGCATGCTCAACGCCGTCGCCGGCCTCAGCCTCCCCCATGGCCGCCTCGCCCCGTTCGGCGATCTCTATGCGCCTCCGGCGCAGCAGGCGGTCTTCCCCGCCGCCCTCGAATGGCTCGGCTGCCCCTGGGCGCGCACCGTGCCGCTCCGCCAGACCGGTCCTCTCCCGCCCTTCAAGACCTGGCCCAAGCCCGGCCAGCCTGCCTGGAGCGGCTATTATTCCATGCGCAGCGACTGGTCGGACCAGGCCCGTTGCCTCCTCATCGATGGTGGACCCTGGGGCCTCAACCACCAGCATGGCGACAAGTTGAGCTTCATCCTCTCCGCCTGGGGCGCCGACTTCATCATCGATCCCACTTCCACCTCCTACGCCGCCAACGTGCCCGATACCTTCATCTCCGTCCAGCCCTCAGGCTTCCTTCACAACACGATCTCGATCGACGCCGTGGACGAATACATCAACAGCCCCCTGGAAACCCAGCAGCCGCTCGACAACACCTGGGAACAGGGGCCCCATCACACGCTCTTCGCCGGCCGCTACTCCTTCGCACCCGTCCGGGACGTCCTATGGGAGCGCCGGGTCCTCTTCATCGACGCATCTTACTGGCTGCTTCAGGACCTCCTCATGGGCACGGTAGCCGAGGCCCAAGTGGAACAAAATTTCCAGTTCGATGCAGAGATCGAAGTCCGGATCGAACCCGGCCGCGTCATTGCCGCGGCCCCCAACCAAGCCCGGCTCGTCCTCCTCCCATTCTCCGCCGCGCTCGCTCCCGAGCTGACGGTGGGGGACCGCCGCCCCCACGTCACTTACTTTCCCAAAGGCAAGCCGCGAGACGTCGTGGCCTACGGCGACTACCCCCAGCAGCACGGACGCGGCTGGACCGGTCGGGGCTCCCACCGGCTGATTCCAGCCCCAGCGGTGACCTGGACAGGCCGGCTACGCCTCCCCGCGATATTGACGATGGCAATGATTCCGGTCGTACCCGGCGGATCGCTCGATGAGCTCCCGCGGATAGAGAGCCGGGAGGAAGGCGGCGTGGCCCGATGGAAACTGCCTTTCCCGGGCGGCGCTCTCGCTTGGTTCACCTCGATGCAGGCCTGCCGCGTGGAGTCCGGCGGCCCATGAAAGCTACCCTATCAGGCGACTCGGTCTACCGGGGAAGAAGGAGGAATATGACGCATCCGCCACGAACTAGGGTTGTCACTTCTCAGCCGGGTGACCGCGTAGCGGGCGCGGAGGGGTTTGAATAGGCATCAGGTGTCAGAGGATTCCTGAATCCTGACTCGTTTTCCAAACCAGTCCTCAATCCAGCCAGGTCCCAAGGGTGTCCCGGGTGTGAATCGCTTGGACTTACCGCGCCGCCGTACGAGGGCCAGGCGAGGGATCGCCCGCCGTCGCCGCGGCCGCCTGGGGATGCACCTGCTCGGAAAGAAAGTGGGCCAGCGCCTTCACCTCCTCCGGCGTCCCGATCAGCGGCGGCATGATGCGCCGGTAGGGGTTCTCCTTCCCCATCTGAAGCATCTGCAGGAAGGAATGAATGGCCGCCTCGTCGCGACCAGCCAGGTATTCCCGGAGCGATCGATAACTCGTCAGCGTGTGACAGGCCAGACATTGATTCTTGAACATCGCTGCTCCGGCGTCCTGGCCCGCATCCCAACCGCCTCCGGACAGGAACGACTGCCGGTAGGCCGAGGCGTCCTCGAGGGCGGGACCGAATCCCTTTTCGGTCGCCGCCAGGACGCCATTGACGTACATGAAATCACGGATGACGTAGGGCTTGCGGAGCATCTCCCGAGCCCATTCGCCCGCCCCGGTGACGAACAGGGCGGAAAGAAGAAGACCCCCGGCCTTCCAGCGGCTGAACTCCGTCGGGTTCAGGTAAGGCCCAAAAAAAACCATGAGGGAGATGCTGACGGTGAAGAGCCCGACGAGCATGACGACGCGGGTCATCACGCTGAGGTTGCCTACGCCGGCGGAGGCGATGCCGGAGGTGAGCGCCTGGAGGCTCTCCTGGGGAACGGTCCAGAGATACCACAGGCCACCGATCCCGAGGAGCACATAGGAAGGGAGGAGCCACTGGGCCGAGTAGCGTAGCAGCCAGGTGCGCAGATCGGATTCGTGGGGCAGCTTGGCGGCCACGAACAGGGCGAAGAGCCCGGCGAGTGAAAGCGCCACCAACAGCCGCATGATCAGCGAGGGACCGTAACCCGGGTTGAAAAAGCTTTGGAAGAACGAGGCGTCGGTGACGGTGGTCATGGCCGCCTGGCCGGGCGTCAACATGTAGGTGAGGATGCCGTTGATGAAGAAGAGGCTGCCGAAGGCGCTGCCCGCGTAAATCCAGCCGATCTTCTGATGGACGGAGGCATCCATCTTCTCCCAGCCGTAGTAGTAGAAGATGAGGGAAGTGATCTCGACGAGGAAGATGGCGTATTCCATGCCCCAGGCGAAGACGAACTTATGGATCAGGGCCGTCGTGGCCGCCGGATGCACCAGGCTGATGGTGAACCAGATGCCGATGCCGCTGACCGCCCCGAAGACGGAGGTGAGGACGACGAAGAACCGGGTATGGTATCGGAGGAACTCGAGGAGGTCCTGCCGGCCCTGTTTGCGGGCGATGTATTCGGTGACGGGAAGGAAGATGCCGGCGCCGACCGCCAGGAGGGCGATGAAGACATGAAACACGGCGACGACGCCGATGAGGACGCTGCCGTTGAGCGCGGGGCTGACCTGCCAGACGGGGAAGCTCATGCGTGAAGTCCTGCGTAGCCCCAGAGGGTGAAGAGGATGAGGCCGGCGACCGCCAGGATGCCGGCATAAGTGGCGATCTTGGCCCTGCGGCCCGTGGTCGTTGCGGGGTCCCAGATCGGCACGAGCGCCCAGAGCATGAAGCCGGCCGTGAAGAGCCCGATGGCCACCAACTCCGGCAGCATCTTCAGAATCTGGAACTGCGCCATGAAATACCATTCCGGATGGATGCCCGCCGGCGCCGCCGCAATCGGGTCCGCCTCCGGCCCCAGCGGCCAAGGCGAAAGCGCCGCTAGGGTGGAAAGCAGATTGAACGTCAACAGCCACATGAAGAGATCCGCATAAAAAAAGTTCGGGAAAAACGGCACGCGGCGATACGCCTTGCTCTCCTCGATGGCCTTCGGCACGCGGTTGCCGTGGATTTGTACCAGGATGAGATGCACCGTGAGGACGCCGATGAAGACCCAGGGGAGAATCACCACGTGCAGCGTGAAGAACCGCTGGATGGTGAGCCCGGTGATCTCCTCCCCACCCTTGAGAAGGAACGGCCCCTGCTTGGCCCCCCAAAGCATGGCCTCGCTGAGAGGCTTGCCGGCAACCGGTATCAGCTTTTCCACCATCTCGCCCGCTTCCTTCGCCACGTTCACCGGCGTATCCATCCCAATCTTGGTGGCGAAGTACGAGACCTCGTCCCACGGAAGAAGATAGCCCGTAAACCCGAAAGTAATGGTCAGCAGCAGCAGAACGATTCCCGTCCACCAGGTCAGCTCCCGAGGCTTCTGATAGGCCTTCATCAAAAACGCCGAGAACATGTGGACGAAAACGAAAAAGACCATCAGGTTCGCACCCCAACTGTGGATCGAGCGGATCAGCCACCCGAAGTCCACCTTCGTCATGATGCGCAGCACGGAGGCATGGGAAGATTCCGCCCCCGGCTGGTAATGGAAGAGGAGAAGAATGCCCGAAACGAGCTGCACGACGAACAGGAACAGGGAGATGCCGCCCATGTAATACCAGTAGGAATGGCGGTGGATCGGCACGGTCTTGTGCGACGCCACCTCCATCACCGGCCCCACCGGCACGCGCTCCTCCAGCTCGTGCTCGAGCGCCCGGGGCGAAAAATACCGCTTCAGAAGGTTCAAAGGCATCATGGTTGCCGTTCGCTGCTCCGGTCCGGCTGCTCCCCCGGCATCGCTCGGGGGACAATCTAGAGAACTCGATCAGACCTTGATCATGAGGGTTTCCGTCGCAATTTCGACTTTGAGCGGTGTCAAAGGCTTCGGCGGCGGACCCGCCACGTTCTTTCCGCTGACCGGGTCATACCGGCCCCCGTGGCAAGCGCAGGTGATCAGGCGGTCCGGGTGGCTGTAGCTCACGGTGCACCCGAGGTGCGTACAGGAGGCGTAGAAAGCGCTGAACTCGGCCTCCGAGTGCCGGATGAGGATGCCCGGCTTGCTTCCGAACTTGAACATGCGGAACTCGCCGGGCTTGAGCTTCATGCCTTCCCCAAAGGTGATCTGGGTGACCTTTTCGCCGCCCTCTTCGGCCCCGCCGGACCGGAGGAATCGAATCATGGGATACGCAAAACATCCGGCGTATAGGGCCGTCAGGCCGCCGAGAAGCCACTGGATGAAGCCGCGGCGCGGTGACGCCGGCGTCGGGCCGGGTTTCGGATTCTCATTCATAGGGTGACTCCCTGCCGGCCGCGGCTCCACATCCACCCCAGTATGCCGATGGCCCCGGCCAGCATCAGAAGAAAAAGAACCAGCGGCAGCCAGGTCGTGCTGAGCAGATTGCTCTGCGCCAGCAGGTCCAGCGTGAAGCCTTCTTTCGCCAGCGCTTGCTGCCGAATCTGGTCACGGATCACGACGATCAGGGCCGCTTTCAGAATCGCCCAATGCAGAACCATTTTTCTCCACCGCGCGGAGTCCTGGACCGCCAGCAGCATCACGGCCAAGGCCGCTAACAGAACATAATCCAAGGCGAAAAACACACCGGACACGCCCGGCGCGCCCCTGCCCTGCAGGACTGCCGCTCCGGCAATCCCTGCGGCCACCGTCAGCCAGGCCCACCTGCGGTCCCCCTCCAGCCAGGCGGCGCCCAGGGCAAAGGCCGGAGAAAGCACCCAGAGCCACCGGAAAAAGACCTGGGCCTGATCGGGGTAAAGGTGGCCGCCAGAGGCCCCGTTCTGGTAGGCCGCGGCGAAATCACCTGGCCGGAGCATCCAGGCCATGTTGTTCGAGAACAGGTAGGCGATGACCAGCACCAGAAACAGTGAGGTTCCCAGGTAAAGCGGGACACACTGCCGTCGCGGCGAGTAGCGGGCGAGGTAGAGCCCGCCGTAGGCGAGCATCAGGAGTGGAATCACCCCCATCCACAGGCTGCCGAGAAGAATGGAAGAGGTGTAGAAAACGGGCCCGTAGATGAGCTGGAGAAAAAGGAGAGGTGGAATGCCCAGATTGATCAGGATGGCCATCGTGGCCGGAAGGTGTCGGATGCCTCGGTCCGGCCCGGTCTCCGCGCCCCGGCCCACGACCGCCCGTGCCCACGAAATGACGAGCAGCCCGAGCAGGAGCTGCACGGCCATGAGGTGAAACCAAAACGTGCCTACCAGCAGGGCCCGAAAGAACCCGGGCGGCGCCGGAACAGGCACGGGGCCGAAGGCTTCGACGTAATTCATGTCACGAAGGGTATGCCTGGGGTAACACCGCAACGGGACAATACCCTTTTAATCTTCCAACCCGTTCCTGTCAAGGCCTGCCTCTGAAATTCGTGAGCGCCGACCTCTCCATCGGATGGTGCTCCCTACTCAGGACTCCCCACCACCAACCGTGTTCCGTTAAATGTGTCTTGGCGGACATCGAGGAGGCGGGAATCTCCACCCAGAGAAGTCTCGATCCCGATCCTGACCGCGGTCCCGATCCCGGGGACCAGAAGGAAGATGAACCACCCGAGGCCCGATGACTGATACGAGCAGAGCCGCGATGGCCAAGAATAGACGATTGTTAACTGGATGTAAACAAACGAGTTGCCTGGTTGCTTCGTAACTTCTCAATAAGTTCGGGGAGATGGCCCCGCCCGATTTCATAACTGATGATGATTCGGCGCTTCACGAGTTTTCATAGCGAAGCGCGTCATCGCTTCGGCGAAGCCCGGAATCGAAGACCCCTTTGGGAGGGCTTCGCCTGCGTCCGCGGGGTCTCAGCCCCGAATGGCGTAGCGCAGCGCGTCACCGCTGCGTCTGGGCCCTCACATCTCATCTCTCGGACGGAACGCTGGCGCGTTCCGCTACGGAATTCATACCTCATGGACTTGACCTGATCGTCCTCCCCGAACTTATTGAGATGACACGTTGTTTCTCAGGAGTCATCAGTCAGCCACGAACCAACAACCACCAACCGTCTTCCGCCTCCCAGCGGGATCCCTTCAGGATACAGCCTCCCGCCTGATTCCCACTTGCCTACTTCTCCGCTTCGGTGGCGGCGACCTTTGCCGCCGGAGCAGGCGCGGCCGCGTGCTGCGGCTCGGATGCCGATGCCGCGGTCCCTTCTTCCTTGATGAAAATGTAGTACAGCCGGCCCTCCGATTGAGTCCGGCCGGCCAAGAGTTCCGCTTCAGGCCCCGTTCCGATGAAAAGGTCCGCCCGGCCCGCGCTCCGGATCGCCCCGCCCGTGTCCTGATCCAGCGCAAAACTCCTGAACTCGTGGCTCGGCTCGGCCGGCTTCTCCCCCTCCGTTGCCGGCAAGCGCGTCTCCAGGTACGCCAGGCAGCCCCGCGGGAACACCGCCTTGTCCGTCGCTATCGTCCGGTAGGGCGTCACCGGCACACCGATGGACCCGTAGGGGCCGCCTTCGCTGTGCGTGAAAAATACAAAACATTCGTTCTGATGAAGATAGCGGTCCATTTCCTCCGGATGAGCCGCAAAGAATTCCTTCACTTTTCGGAGCGACAGCTCCTCGCGCTTCAGCTTCCCCTCCTTCACCAGCGACTGTGCAATGCTCGTGTAAGGCCGGTCCGTCTTGCCCGCGTAGCCGACACGGTACTCCGTCCCGTCCGGTAGCTTCAGCCGCGCCGATCCCTGGATGTGCACGATGTAGGCCTCGAGCTTGTCCCGGAGGTACACCAGCTCCTGGCCCGCCAGCAGGTTGCGTCCCTCGATCTCCGCCCGCGTGAAATAGGACACGATGCCGCCGTCCGCCCTACGCCGTCCCAACGGGGTACCCTCCTCGTCCTTCACCAGGTCCGCCGGCAGCTTGTACAGGGGATAGCGAAATTCCGGGGTCGGCGTCAGGCTCGCATCATACACCGGCTCGCAGTAACCCGTGAAGAGGACCACGCCCTGGCCGTTGTAGCCGATCGAACGGTAGACCTCGAAACCCTGCACGATGCGCTCATGCAGGTCCTTCTCACTCGATGCGCTTTGCAGCACCTCCTTGAACGCCTGGAGGCTGCGCCGCGCCCGATCGTGCGAGATGTCCAAGTAGGGATAATACTTGCGGGAGGATGGCTTCTCGAAATAGGACTGGCTGCGCTCGATCGCCTCGAGCAGACGATCTCTCTCGGCATACCCGGGCCCGAAGTTGGGAATGTCCCCCGGGCTCGTCACCTTCTGCAGCGCCATCATGCCGGCTGGCAAAGCCTGCTCGTAGTTGGGACGCCGCGCCCGCGGCTTCTTCTTCGGACTCTGGCAGCCGGTGGACAGCGTGGCCGCCACGGCCACAAAAACCAACGCTCGGGAAAGCCTCATGGAAACCTCCTGGACTCTGAAGCCGGCGAAGCGGAATGTGGAAGATCGGCACGGCGGCCGCCCGGAGGCAACCTGGCCGGCGTTCCGACACGCCGGCAGCCGCGTCTTCAAAAACTCGTTTCCGATGGATGACCGAGGCGGGATCAGGCAGGTAGGAGTGGATAGATTAAACCGAAGTCTGTACGGCCGCCACAACATTTTTAGTTTTCCGCGGCGGCGCTCCACCGCCGCCGCGGAAAACTAAAGGAGGTGAAACAGGTCGTCGAGCCCCAGCGCCTCCTTCGAGTAAAACGCCTCGCCGTACTGCGTACGGATCAGTTTTCCGTAATATTCCTCGCCGCGCCACGACTGCTGGGTGGGGCCGGGCTGGGACCTGTAGCAGGCCAGGGTACGGAGCTTTTCTGGCCATTCCGCCGTAATGTCGACGATGAAGCTCGGCCGCACCTGCTCGTAAGGCACCCCGAGATCGAAATAGTAATACAGCTTCGGCGTCCACCAGGGCTGACCCGGCCAGGGCTGGCCATACATGTTGCTCTTGTGCAGCTTGGCGTAGAAGCGCGCCGCCTCGCACAGGCGTGACACGCCATGGTGGTCCGGATGGTCGCTCCCCGGGTAGGGCGCCAGCAGCACTTTCGGCCGATGCCGCCGAATGACCTCCGCGAGCCTCCGCCGACTCTCCAGATCGTCTTGAATGTAACGGTTGCGAAGGTCCAGGACCTCGCGCTCGACGCCAAGAACCGCAGCAGCAGCAGCAGCCTCCCGCAGCCTCGTCTCGGGGTCCCCGAGCGGCGTCGGCTCGCCGTTGCTCGCATCGCAGATCAGCACCTTGCGGCCGCGCCGAACCATCTTGATCACCGTCCCGCCGATGGCGATCTCCACGTCGTCCGGATGCGCGCCGATGGCCAGGATGTCGATGCCCGCTTCTGGGGAAGACATGCTGCCGGTATTCTCCCCGACAGGCCGCTGGATGCAAACGCGAGCTGAATTTCGACAAGGGGGCGGACATCTTCACCGCGGAGGCCGCAGGGCAGCACAAAGGAAAAGCAGGATTGGAAAAAACAATTGGAAGACCAACACGGGCAGCGATTCGGCCCCGGTTTGGGTTTTCCATCCTCAAGGCTCTTTCTTTTCTTCCCCTCTGCGTTCCTCTGCGTCCTCTGCGGTTAAGAATGCTTCTGGAAGCAGCCGATGAACGATGAAAATCCTGTGCCGAAATCGCCCAAAGGGCAGGTGATGGATTTTACCGCAGAAGCCGCAGAGGAAGACAATGGAAAAAGAGATAAAGAATTTCAGGAGTTTTCCTCTGCGCTCCCTGCGTCCTCCGCGGTAAAATCCTCCTGGTCAGCCGGCGGAATCTTGGCCTCCTGGTCAACTTCAACGTTCTTCGCCTCAAAGACGGCATCACCCGTATGGTCAACAATCTCTGACTTTTTCTGTTCTTCCTCTCTCTGCGTTCCTCTGCGTCCTCTGCGGTAAACACCCATGCCTGAATCCCGGCAAATCGTCCAGAAGCTCTGGAACTACGGCCTCCGCGACGACGGCCTTCCGACCGAATTCATGGTTTTCACCGCGCTCCTTGTTCTGCTTCCCATGGCTCTCTGCCCCGGCCAGGGCAACCTGGCGGAAGCGACGGCCCGGTCGCCGCTCGAACAGGCGGAGGGGCAGTTTCTCAACCTCTACCTCGAAGGCCTGAAGGCCGGCAACCCGTCGCGGGCCGCCGCCCTCGAAAAGCTGGACGGCGCAGGCTTCGAATGCCTCGCTCGGACGATCGAGGCCTATGCCGCCCTGCCACCCGGAACGAGCGAAGACACTCATCGGGCGTTCCATGACCTTCTCGACCGGCTGAGCCGCGCAGCGCTCAATCCTTTCCCGGTCATCGAATTCTATTCGCCGGAGCTGGCGTCGTGGATGGTTCGTCCCATGCCGGAGAATCCTCTGGCCGCCAGGCTGTGGGAGCAGCTTCTCGCCAGCGGTCTGCCCCGGGTCCCCTATGAGATGGCGGTGCGGCTCTCGCCGGAGGCCAGCCTGGCCTATCTGGAAAAAAACCTTGCCGCGCCCGGTGAGGTTCCGTCTCCCGTCATCGAGCTTCTGGCCGCGTGGAATCGCCGGCTCGATACGCGGCCCGAATCGCGTCCCATTCCGGGCCTCGCGGCCCGGATCGCGGCCATCGCAAAAAGCTTCAGGCCCGACCATGGCCGCGAAGCCTTGCAGGAGCACCTGACCTTTCTCGGCCGCTGGCCCAGCCTGAGAAAGGACTACGAGGCCGCACTCGGCGAATGCCTCCGGTCCCCCAGAACCGAAACCGTCCTCGCCGCACTCGAAGCCCAGAGGTCCGTTCCCGCCCTTCTCGACGCCAACGAGGCCCTCATCCGCCAGCATTCGGAAAGCAATGAGATCGTCGAGAAGGCACTGCGCAACTTCGCCTTCGATCCTTCGACGGACCATTCGACCACCCTCCACCGCCTCTGGCCCGGCCTGGCCGCAGACCGGCTTCGGCGTCAATATTTCTGCCTCTACGCCATGGGCGTGCATCCGGCCGGCAACGCCGACATCGCTCTCGAGGCGGTCCGGACCGGCGAGCCCTCGTTCTTCGACGTCGGCCTGCACGTGCTCCGCGACGCGGCAGAAGAACAGGCCCGGGAAGCTGTCTCCTTCATCCTTCTCCAGGGCGAGCGCGGACACGAAGAGGCGCTGCGCTTCGCCCGAGAGCGGTCGCTGCCGGGCTTTGAACCCCGTGCGGCCGAGATTTTCCAGGCCTCCCCGGACCAGATCGTCAAACAGGCGGCTCTCTATTATCTCCAAGTC
The DNA here is from genome assembly GCA_016179685.1 of Planctomycetota bacterium. Classification (GTDB taxonomy): domain Bacteria; phylum Planctomycetota; class PUPC01; order JACPCR01; family JACPCR01; genus JACPCR01. The sequence goes on from JACPCR010000036.1 coordinate 17,090, forward strand.
GCCGACGGGCCGACCCGCCGCAAGCTCATGGGACTGCTGAAACACCCCAACGACGACATTCGCCTCGCCGCCATCCAGATGTTTGCCCGGGTCGATGGACTGGAAAAGGCGGACCGGAACGATTTCGGCGTGGCGCTGACCCGCGTCTTTCTCGAGGACTCCTCGCCGGGCCACCGCCAGGAAGCCTTGTTCATCCTGGGGCTCTGGAAGGACCCGGAGGCCAGGCCCGTCCTCGGAGAGGCCCTCGCCCGATACCCAAAAAAAGCCGACCCGGGCAAGCCCGTGCCCGAAGACGCCTACTGGGATTACCGTTTCCGGCTCGTCGCCCTGCTCGGCCTGGCCCGCTTGGGCGATCCCTCCGCGCGGACGGAGCTGGAAGAGCTTCACCGGCTCGGCTCGCCCCAGGAAAAATTGGATGCCCTGCTGGCTTTTCTCGATCTGGGGCAGGCCCCGCCCGGCGTCCTTCAAGACCTTTCATCGGCCGAGTTGAAGCTGGCCGCCGCCGCGGCGGAACTGATCGATCGCTACGGGACAGCGGAAGAAAAGAACCACATGAGGGAGCTTTTTTCCCGCAGTCCATTGTGGAAGCTCTTCGCCGAATCGGGCCTCCGACACCATGGCCTCTTGCGCCATGCCGGGCTCTCGAGCGCGCGGAAGGGGATGCTCTACGAATGAACCACAAGGATCGAATCTGGACCATCGGCATCCGTAGAGCCGCCCTTCCAGGCGCCGCCGCGCCGTTCGCCGCGCCGGGCCCCGTAGCCGACGCCCTTCCGGGCGCCGCCGTGCCGTTCGCCGCGC
>JACPCR010000037.1 GCA_016179685.1 Planctomycetota bacterium
AGGCCAACTCGCCGTTCCCTGGGCGAAAACCACTTGGGACTGCGTATTCAGATGAAGATACGAAGTGAGGCAGCATCACCCAGACTGCGCAGAGGCTCGAAAGTGCCCGGATCATGGGCTTTCCTCCGCTGCGGGCCGGAGCGCAGCAAAGCTCCCGCGCTTGGGAGTCGAAGGGCAAGTCAGGATGTATGGGAACTTGTAGCCGCCAGCAGGTAGGATTAGGCCGCGGCGTGTGGCCCAATAGAAAACGGCACGCGGCGTCTCGCGTCTCGCGTCTCGCGTCTCGCGTACTGGAGGTTCTGTAGTTTGCTCGTTCATCGTCGGCTCATGCCTCTCTCTAGGCCAGGAGAGCATTCTTACCCGACTTCCGAGCCTCTGCGCCCGTTCAGGCGGACGCCATACGTTCATATTTAATTGAAGTTAACAAGCGCTTCCCGGAATTGCAAGAGAAATTCCGACTCGGAAGGGTCACACGCGAGCAACATCGGGAGTTTCCCCGAGAAGCATACTGCGCCAGAAAAGACTTTTATCCGAAAAACCCCTACTCGCCGGCGAGGTAACCGAGTCGGACGGCCTCATCGATCAGGTTCTCGGCGTAGGACCAGAGGAGCGGGGCGCCCTCGGCCATGGGCCGGTTTCGTTCGACGACCTTGGTGCGAGTCACGGAATGCTTCCGCCATTCCGAGCCCCGAGTCGCGAAGTTGTGCAGGAGGGGCTGAAGTCGGTCCAGAGCGGCGGCAAAGCGCGCCTCCGAGGTGCTCCGCACCTCGAATTCGTTCCAGAGGCTGCGGAATTCCACGGCCTGGTCCGGGGGCAACAGGTTGAAGAGCCGATCGGCGGCCCGGCTCTCTCTCTCGGCCTTGTCTCGGGCAGCTTGGTCGTCGTAGCAGTACGTGTCGCCGGCATCGATCTCCACGAGGTCGTGAAGAATAACCATCTGGACCGCCCGCAGGAGGTCCAGATGCGGGTCCGCGGCATATTCCGACAGGAGCATGGCCATCAGGGCGAGATGCCACGAATGCTCCGCGTCGTTCTCGTAACGCGAGCCGTCGGTCAGTATCGTGTGGCGGTAGACGTGTTTCAGCTTGTCCACTTCGATGACGAACTGAATCTGCTGAAGGAGACGGTCAGGCAAGGAGGATTTTTCTGGAGGCATGAATCAATAAATTGGCAAATGGTCCATCATGGAAGGCTGAGGTCTTGTCCTCGCTCATTTTCAATTTTCAATTTTCAATTTTCAACAAGATTTTCTCCATTCGTCTTTTTCCTTACACCGTATACCGTGGTCTGGCTGCGCCAGCGCCGAGTTTCTGACCCGCTGAACAAAAGAGACATGAGCGTGCCGAAGTGCTTCGCGCATCCGTCCGACTTCCATGAGAGAGAGTGGGGAACGACGATCCCGCCGAACGGGGAGTCATTCCATGAAACAGACCTTCCTGAAAATCATCTCCGCCGCTGTGCTGGAGGAGTGTCTCCGCACTTCCACCCTCGAATGCTACCAGTCGTTGACCGAGCCGTCCGGACGCCTCAAATGGGGCAGCTCTCTGTGCACGTGGGGATGCGCTGCGGCCGCAGCCTCGTCGATGTCCACCCCCAGGCCCGGCGCGTGGTTGGGAAGGAGGTAGCCGTCTTTGACCCTCTGAGGAGGAGTGATGACCTCGTTCATCCAGTCCGGCGGAGGATTGAACTCCTGCACGCCACAGTTGGGCACGGCCAGGTTGAGATGAAGCATGGCGGCCGTGGCGACGCCTCCAAGGGTATAGTGCAGAGCCAGCTCCTGGTAATGCGCCTCGCCCATAGCGGCAATCTTCTTGCCCTCGGTAATCCCGCCGCAATGGGTGATGTCGACGCGCAAGTAGTCGATGAGGTCGCGTTCGATCAACTCCCGGAATACCCACTTGTGCGTGAGCTGCTCACCCGTCCCGATCGGCACGCTCGTGTGCTGCCGCAGCAGGGCGAACGAGGCGGGATTCTCGGAACGGATGGGGTCCTCCACGAAGTAGGGCCGGAAGGGCTGAATGGCGTTGCACAGGGTGATGGCCTGGACGGGAGTCATCCGCGTGTGGACCTCGAAGATGACCTCCGGGCCGTCCCCGACGCTCTTCCGCAGGGCTTCGAAATGGCGGATGGAATTGCGTGTGGCCTCGGAGGCGTTGAAAACGCTGCCGTTGTCGCCCGTGGGAGAGATGCGGAGAACGCGGCAGCCTTCCGCCAGGACCTGGTGCGCATGGGCGACGAGCGCTTCGGGCGATTCTCCGCCGACATGCCGGTAGTAGAGGACCCGGTCGCGGCACAGTCCGCCGAGCAGGCGGTACACGGGCACTCCGAGCGCCTTGCCGTTGAGGTCCCAGAGGGCCATGTCGATGCCGGCGAGGGCGCTCTGGAGAACCGGCCCGCCGCGCCAGAAGGTGCCGCGGAAGATGTCCTGCCAGAGATGCTCGATGCGGGTCGCGTCTTTCCCGAGGAGAAAGGGTCGTAGATGGGTGCAGAGGGCCTCGGCGACGGCCATGTTGCGGCCGCTCAGGGAGGCCTCGCCGACGCCGTGCAAGCCCTCGTCGGTCTCCAGCTTGACGAAAAGCCAATCTTCGACTGGAAAAACCTTGACCGCAGTGATTTTCATGGATTGACCTCGCTTGAGCACGACCTTTCGGCCGGACCACAACGGGACAGGGAAAAGGTGTCAGTGGCCCTCCGCCGGCCTTCAGAACTCTCGGAGTAGGTATGAGAACCGAGGACTCGGACCCCGCTATTGTATTTCGCTCGAACAGCGAATCCTAGCCCCGGGCTCGAGAGATTCCGGTCTTGAAGTCGCTGCGGCCGCTCACCGCGGAAGACCCCGCGCTCGGAGAGCGCGGCCACGGCATAAGAGAAGGTCCGAACTCCGGGGGGGCCACCGAAGCCTGTTGGCAGCCTCTTGTGGGACGCCAGGACGGGCCGGAGCATTAGGTTCCGCTACCGGATTCTGATAACATCCTGGAAGCCGTCGGCGAGGCCGAGGGCATCACTCAGAATCCTCGCCGGCGCCCTTTCCTTGCCCGGTGTCTGCCATGCCAGCTCATGACGTCATCGTGGTGGGCGTGGGCACCATGGGATCGGCGGCCTGCGACGCGCTGGCCCGCCGGGGCGTCAGCGTGCTCGGACTCGAGCAGTTCGGCATCCCCCATTCCATGGGGTCCCATAGCGGACGCACCCGGATGATCCGGTCCGCCTACCGCGAGCATCCGGACTACGTGGTGCTGGTCCGGAGGGCCGCCGACCTGTGGCGCGACCTCGAACGGGCGTCGGGCCGCACCTTGCTCACGCCTTCCGGCCTGATTTTCATCGGCTCTCCGAAGGACCAGCTTCTCGAAGAATCGCTCCAGTGTGTCCAGCAGCATGGCGTCCGGCACGAAATCCTGTCTCCGGCTGACTTGCGCAGGCGATTCCCCCAATTCCGACTCCCAACGGACAGGGGCGCGTTCATCGATCTGGAGGCCGGTTTCCTCCGGCCCGAAAAGTGCATCGAATCGTTCACGGACCGGGCATTTCGGCACGGCGGCGAGATTCATACCTATGAGCCTGTGGTCGCCTGGAAAGCGGACGGAAACGGCGTCGAGGTGCAGACCTCCCGGGGCCGGTATCCGGCTGGCCGGCTGGTCTTCACCCCGGGCCCCTGGGCTGACCGGCTGCTCACCGATCTGGGGGTGAAGCTGACCTTGACGCGGCAGGTGCAGGCCTGGTTTCGCCCGCTTCGGCCCGAGATGTTCGGGCTGGATCGGTTTCTGCCCTGGACGGTCCAGGTGGATGCCGAGCGCAACATCTATGGATTTCCGATGGTGGACGATGAGATCGGGGTCAAAGTCGCCGAGCACAGCCGCGTCCACCGGACCACTCTCGAGGAAGTCTCCCGCGTTCCCTCAGCCGAGGACGAAGCGCTGTTGCGCCGAGAGCTGGGCCAGTTGCTTCCGGACGCTGCGGGCCCGGCCCTCTCGCTCCAGGTCTGCCTCTATACCAACACGCCGGACCATCAGTTCATTATCGACCTTCATCCCCGTTGGCCCGCCGTCGTTCTCGCCTGCGGCTTCAGCGGCCATGGGTTCAAGTTTGCACCCGTGGTCGGAGAGGCCCTGGCGGACCTGGCGCTCGAAGGCCGGACCGGTCTGCCCATCCAGTTCCTGGGTCTCCATCGTTTCCGGTGAATCTTCAGGGAAAGATTCTGACCGCACATTACAGCCCCGCCGTCGATCCTCAGACCACCCTCGGCAGTTGCGGCAGATGGTCGAAATGCTGATCACGCAATCCAACTGCGGTCTGGTTGAGGCTCTTCCCTACCTGTTTAGACCGCTTGCGTAAGGCCTCATCGAGAGCGGATGAGATTCCGCGAAGGGTGTATGGGACAGTGTGTTTCGGATTCAAGCCTGCATTGAATGCAGTGACTGCCTGCACTTCAAGATGAAAATTCGACGCTCCCGTCCGTGCGGATTTCCTTCAGAACCGAGTCGCCCGCGAAGAACACGGCGGCCAGTTCGACCTCGAGGCTCTGGCCGGGCCTGAGGAGCGGCGCGGTATCCCGCTCGATGGCCTTGACGAGGCCCGTGCCGGGCATGCTGGTGAACGGCTCGAGCGCCATGACGTAACAGCGGCCATACCAGGGATAGCCGAAACTGCCGCGCAGCTCCTGCCAGAGCCATACATAAGGGAAAACCTCTCGGGGCCAGGCGAGGCCGATGCCGAAGCCGTGCCGGTGGTTGACGAGGCCGTACCAGCCTGCCTGGAAGTCGCTCAGGTAACCGAACTCGACGCAGCGCTGGTCGGGACCCGGCACAACGCGGAGATCGACCGGCTGCCCCTGGCTGCCCGGAAGAACGGGCCACGCCCCGCGGCTACCGGCGGGGATGCGGAGGACTTTGGAGATGGGGACCTCATGGGACTGGTAGTTAGACCCGGGCATCTGGATGCGGCAATCGCCGCCGAGGAAGGGTGCTCCATAGGCGGGATGGTGTCCCCACATGAGGTGCATGTCCTCCTCGGCCTCGTTGGTCAGCCGTTCGGACAACAGGACGGCCGGGAGATACCTGTGGACGGAGACGGACCGGCGGAGGACGAACGGGCTGCGGAAGAGGCGGACGCAGAAATCTGCGGCGACCCGGGTGGATCGGCGGGCGGTGACGGTATAGTCCCAGGGGAGGGTGGAGGCTTCGCCGTGGAAGCCGAGCGGAGCGCCCTTGTAGGAGCAGGCGTCGCCGCCGTTGGGGAGGATTTCCTGCCAGCCGCCCGCGTAGTGGTCGAGCCAGGCGGCCTCGGTCTTGGCCCCGATGGAGGAGAGGCCGCAGGTGAGGTTCTTGAGGCCCCAGGGGGACTTCCAGAGGACGTCCATCCGCTGAGGCTTATAGACGAGGGAATGAATCTCCGCCCCTTTCTCCGGAAGGAGGGTGACGGAAAGGGATTGGTTTTCGAGGGTGACGGCGCGGTAACCGGGCGGCAAGCGATGTTCGCGGATGCGGCACGTATCACGTGGCATGGTGCAGGTTGCTCCTTCGAGAATCAAAGTTCGAGCCTGGCCAGGGCCCGCGCTCCGAGCCACAGAGGCAACAGGGCCGTGACGGCGGTCAGGGCCAGCAGGAATACGGCGGCCCCTGCGGCCCACCACCCGAGGTTGTCCGGCCCTATCTGCTCCGTCAGCGCCAGGTGCGAGAGCACCGCCTCGACGCTGACGACCAGGCTCACATAGGCCAGGCTCAGGATGAGATTCAAAGTGCCTCCAAACCCACTCACGATCTTGGAAGGATTGTCTTCCTTCAGATTGGGATAGAGCGCGCCCATGCCCACGGAGAGGCCTGAAAGGGCGCAGCAGACGAGGACGAGCGTCCCCATGTGGATGGCCAGGATGCCCTGCGACGTCTTCAGCATGACGTTCGAAACGACCATCAAGGTCTCGCTGACGACCAGGGACGTTCCCAGTGAAAAGAAAAACTTGCCATAAAGGATCGTCTCCCGCTTCAGGGGCAAGAGGCCCAGAATCCAGAATCTCCGCCCTTCGAGGCTCAGCAAAGGGAAGATGAATCTCGTGGTCAGGGTGGCCAGCACGAGGCACGTCGCCGTCAGGTTCAGGAAGGACGTCCAGTGCCTCCACAGGATTTTTTCCTGGTCAAAGGCGAAGGTCCGCAGGTTGACGATATAGATGCCCAGAAGTCCAAACAGGATCGCGCACTGCGACCATTGCACCGGGTCCCTTCGAAAAATGGTCAGGTCCTTCAGGATGAGGAGAACGAGACCGCGTCCGCGGCGGTCCATCCATTTCGGGCGTCCATAGCGTTTCTTCTCGCGCCCGCTGTGGATGCGGGACCAGCCCACAGGATAGAGCCGAAGTGCAAGGCCGTTCGCCACCAGAGCCGCCATCAGGCCGTGGCTCGACACCAGGCCCAGACGAAAAAAGGTCTCGCCCCATTCGCCTCGGGCGGAAAGCATCAGCCCTTCCGTGATCCAGGTGCTAGGAAGGTACGGGCTCTGGCAGAAGCGGATTTTCCCCAGCAGGCCATTCACCCACTCGTAAGAGTAGGGGGCCATGCCGCCGGTCGCCGCCACCACGCGAATCCCTGTCCAGGAGCCGCCGACGATCAGCAGGGCTGCCGCGGCCCAAAGCGTCCGCTTCGTGTTGGCCGGAACGACCACGGCGAAAACCAGGGCGGCCACGGCCCCGAAGGCCGCTGGGATCAGGACGAAAAAAGCGAAGAATGGAACGGCGGCCAGGTAGAAACCGAGTCCGGCCTCGCTGACCCAGCCGAACGTGACGACGAGTGGGATGCCCAAGAGGATGAAGGCCCAGGAACTGAAGAGGACCGACTCGAAAAACTTGTGGAGAAAGATGGTTTCGTGGCTCAGGGGGCAGGACATCAGGAAGGTGGATTCGTTGGACTGGAACAGCGAGGAATAGGCGATGATCGCGTTGCTAAAGGCCAGCATGAGGAGCAGGGAGAAGAAAAAGAGGGCCAGCATGGCCCCTGTGAAATAGGTCTCCAGCCCCATGAACTGCTTCAACCAGGCGAATCCCCAATAGAAAAGAGCGAATAGCCCCAGCCAGAAAACGCCTCCCAGAACGCTCACCACAGCTATCTTCAGACGCGATTCCTGGTGGAGCGTTTTCAACCGGTTCAGCCCCAGCCGGACCCGCAGTGGAAGGAGGAGGAGCAGGTATCCACTCATGGAAGACTCGATGGCGGACAGGCAGGTAGTCCCAACGGGATACCGCCGGGCGATGCTGGCGCTCCCGGGAACCCGGCATTCCGGGTGGCGATGGCAGTAAAGTGTCCAACACCATGCGCCGCCTCTGGCGGCGCGTTAGAGTTTAAGCTTGTAACTTCTCAGCGCCACGCGAAGATGTTGAATGGGTGTCAGGTGTCTGATGATTCCAGACACCAGCCGCTTGACACCTTTCCGAAGTCTGTTGAGTTGCGGCCAATGGCCAGCTTGAGTGTTGGAGTTGCATGCGAGCAACATTTTCAAATAATAATCATGACAGAACTGGAGTAGGACTTCTCCGGCAGACCAGGAGGCAGGCTAGGAAGTGTCCACACGAGACGCGAATCGCACGAAGAAGTGGCGCACCTGCTTGAAGTGCGGCCGGAGGCTGTATACCGACCGCTGCCATCGCATCTGTCCCAAGTGCCACCAGAAGAACGAGAACGAGGGTCGAATCCGCCGGGTGGGCATCGGGACGAGCCACTGGAAGGCTGGCGACAGTTCCCTCCGGGCGCAAGAAAAACCCAACGAATCATAGCTTCAGCGAAGCCATGCACCATGCGCTTCGCTGAGGTGCACGGCTTCGCTAACCGGAGAAGAGGCGGCAGCGCCAGACTTCCAGTTGCTGGCGGACCGGGACGGGCCCCGTCGAACCGAAGGACTGAAAGCGTGTAACGGCGTTCTCCACGCCCAGGACCTGATAGACGTCGGCCTCGATGAGCCCGGAGGCGGCCTGAAATTCTTCCAGCTTGAGGCTCTTGAGAGGGATGCCGCGGGAGATACAGAGGCGGACGAGGCTTCCGACGGCCTCGTGTGCGCTTCGGAACGGCATGCCCTTGAGCACCAGGTACTCGGCCAGGGTCGTGGCATCCAGAAATCCCGATTCCAGTGTTGCCCGGATGCGGTCCTCACGGAAACGAATATTCCGGGCGAATTCCCGGCACACCTCGAGGCAGGCCTGGACCGTATCCACGCTGTCGAACAGGGGTTGCTTGTCTTCCTGGAGGTCGCGGTTATAGGCTTGTGGCAGGCCCTTGGTCAAAGTGAGGATGGCCAGCAGGTTCGCATAGACCCTGGCGGCCTTGCCCCGGACCAATTCCATGGGGTCGGGGTTCTTCTTCTGGGGCATGATGCTGCTCCCCGTGGCCACGGAATCATCCATGGCGAGGATGCCGAACTCCTCCGTCGTCCAGAGCACCCATTCCTCGGCCAGACGTGACAGATGCATCGCCAGGATCGCCAGGGCCGACAGGAACTCCACGAGGTAGTCGCGGTCGCTCACGGCATCCAGGCTATTGGACAGAGGGGCATCGAAACCCAACTCGTGAGCCGTCGCATGCCGGTCGATGGGAAGGCTCGTGCCGGCCAGGGCGCAGGCCCCCAGCGGGGAGAGGTTCAGGCGCGCCCGGCAGTCCTCGAGCCTGCCGGAATCCCGCTCAAGCTGCTCCAGATAGGCCAGAAAATGGTGGGAAGCCAGCACCGGCTGGGCCCGCTGCAGGTGCGTGTAGCCCGGAAGGATCAGGTCGGCATTCGCCTCCGCCAGGTGAAACAGCGCCCGCTGCAGCTCACGGATGCCAGCCCGGATATGGTCCAGCTCCTGCCGAACGAAGAGGCGCACGTCCACGGCCACCTGGTCGTTCCGGCTGCGGCCCGTGTGCAGCTTCCGGCCCGCGTCCCCGATCCGCTCGATCAGCGCGGCCTCGATGTTGAGATGAATGTCCTCCCGGTCCGCGCGGAACGTGAACCGGCCCTGCTCGATCTCCGCCTCGATCTCGTTCAGGCCGGCCAGGACCGCGTCACGTTCCGCGGGCGTCAGCAGCCCGCAAGCCGCCAGCATCTTCGCGTGCGCACGGCTGCCAGCGAGGTCCTGCCGGTACAGCCGCCGGTCGAAGGAGATCGACTCGGAGAATCGCTCCACCACGGAGGAAACAGGCTTCTCGAAGCGACCGGCCCAGAGCTTCTTCTCGGGTTGCATGGCTCACCGCGGTTCATCGTTTCGGAAGTTCATATCAGCCCCGGACTTTCAATCCGAGCCACGAGAGTGAGCGAGTGGATTTTCATTTGGACCACTCCCCTACGGTCGTGGCCCAGAATCTTGGCGCGGAGCGCCTACGTTCAAAGTCCTTTCAGGTTTGACGCCCCAAGCGCCTATTGAAATCCGCTGCACCCTTCGGGCTCGCGGATTTCAGAGCCGGGGTTGGCCCGTCTTCGCCGGCCCAACCCCGGCGGCTCAGCAGAAGTCTCTGACTCAAATTTCCAACTTGTTAGCTTAACTTGGATCATCTCGTTTGAATGCACGTCGGGATCGGGTTCGAAAGAGTTCTCATACCGTGAACCGGCCACTCCAAACTAAAAAGTTTTTTCAAGTTTGCCGCCCCAAGCGCCTACGCGACCGCGGGCGGCTTGAGCGCCTCGGACGGGCCTTCCTCCTCCTCCGTCAGCTCGAGAAAGAGGTCCTCCAGCCAACCGCTGAAGCTCGCCGCGCCTCGAAGCTCCTTCTGGCTTCCGCACGCGATCAGCCGGCCCTTCTGGATGATCCCGATGCGGTCCGCCAGCTCCTCCGCAACCGAGAGCGTGTGGGTGGACATGAAGACGGTGGCCCCTTGGCGGGCCCTTTCCCTCAGGAGATTCTTCACCAGCCGCGCGCTTTTCGGGTCCAGCCCCACCATCGGCTCGTCGAGGACGATGACCTTCGGGTCATGCAGCAAGGCCGCCGTGAAGACCACCTTCTGCTTCATCCCGTGCGAATAGCTTTCCGCCAGCTCGTCGGCGTAGTCCGTCGCCTCGAAGAATTCCAGCAATTCCCCTATCTTCCGTTCGCCGTCCCTGGGGTCCAGTCCGTAGAGGTTTCCCACGAACTCCAGGAACTCCCTGCCCGTCAGCTTGTCGTAAAGGTACGGCTGGTCCGGAATATAGCTCAGGTGCTGCTTCGCCTGGCGGTAGTCGCCCTGCACGCTGATGCCGTTGACCCGCACATCGCCGCTCGTGGGCAGCAGCAGCCCGGCCAGGATTTTGATCGTCGTCGTTTTTCCAGCCCCATTGGGCCCCAGGAAGCTGAAGAACTCTCCCTCCGGGATGTCGAGGCTCAACTGGTCCACCACCGTCTTTTCCCCATACCGCTTGACGAGATTGTGGAAGGAGATCATGGGCCGGAGGCCGGGCATCGACGTGGGGGAGAGCGGACCGCTACCTAGATTTCAGCGGCGGAAATGGGTTTCCGCATTTCCGCCGCTGAAATCTAGGTAAAAACACCAGCGAAATCTAAAGCCATATGGGAGGAGTTTCCCAAAGCAGACGGGTGCGGAAGTGCGTCAGGGCTTCCGCACCCGTCTGCTCGAATAGCAGAAGCATTATAGGTGTCGCCTCCGCGGGTGTCAAACGTGGATATCGAGAGCCCATCTTCGAGATTGATCACGCATCACTTCGCGTTAACATGAGCGCAGGCACTTCGCGCCCACTCCCCTCCCACAAGCACAGGTCCGGGAGACTTTGTTATGGGGCTTCGCCCTCAAGGCGGGTGATACCCACAACCCAACAGGGCTTGGAAAGGCGTCCCGCCAGACTTGTCCCAGTGGGAGGCGGGTCAGGAATCATCTGAGGCCTGACACCTATGCAACGTCTCCGCGCCCCTAACTGCATATCGAGCACCCCTCTGTCGCCCTTCCCAAACTTGTCCCTGCGGGAGGGACTCTCGATACAGGGCTTTATGGAGACATCCGCCTGAGATCCCCGGGCGGTTCCGCCTACGGCGGATTGCCTGGGCTATTTCATTTCGCCCACTTCGGGGCTCTTCTGCGAAAGTGAACAGGGAAGATTCACTCAGTTCTTACCCGCGCCTGCTGCGCGGGCACCCGGCGGAGAAGTTACAGGCTTCGACACTCACTTACCTCTCAAGAGCTGCGCTCTTTGGCAACGCGACTGAAATTCCTTCCCATCCCCATTTTCCTCATGACCAGTCCCAACCTTGCAGAAGATGTCGAGGTGCATGCCCTGCCGAATGGACTCCGCATCTTCCTCCTGGAAAAGCACGACGTTCCCGCCGTCTCCGTCCAGGTCTGGTATCAGACCGGCAGCGTGCAAGAGGAGGACGGCCGGCGCGGTGTGGCCCATCTCTTCGAGCATCTCATGTTCCGAGGCTCGGAGCATTTCGGTCCCGAAGAGCACGCGCGGCTCATCCACGACGTCGGCGGCGAGTGCAATGCTTATACCGCCGAGCACGTGACCGTCTACTTCCAGGCCCTTCCCTCGGAGCATCTCGAACTCGCCCTTCGGCTCGAAGCGGACCGCATGGGCGGCCTGAGGCTCGACCCGAAGGTGCTGGATACCGAGCGGGAGGTAGTCATCGAGGAGTTTCATCGATACCTCAACAACCCGTTCGCCCGGGCCTTCATCGAGTTCCGCAAGCGGCTCTACGTTTGCCATCCGTATCACTGGACGCCGCTGGGGGACCTGGAACATCTTCAGCGGTTGAGCGTCGAGGACTGCCTTGCTTTCTACCGGACTCATTATGCGCCCAACCATGCGGCCCTGATTCTCACGGGCGACTTCCGGCCGCGGGACGCCCTCGCCCTGGTGGAGAAGCACTTCGAGCCACTGGCGGCGTCCCCCGCGTCGCTCCGGGCTTACGAAATGGAGGGCCCGCAAGCGGGTCCCCAGCGTTTCGCCATGACTTTGCCCGTCGAGGTGCCCGTCCTCGCCCTGGCCTTCCGCATCCCGGAAGCCCAGCATCCCGATATCCCGGCCCTTTCTGTCCTCGATGCCGTCCTCGCTTCGGGCCGGAGCGCACGACTCGGGGAGAACCTCGTCAAGAAGCGTCCCGTCAGCGTTCACACGGGCGGCCACTTGCTGGTGAACCGCGACCCGGGTCTTTACATCACCTATGCCGCGTACTTACCCAGCCGCCGCGAAGTCACCGTGGTTCGCGCCATCCAGAACGAGATTCGGCGCATTCAGGAGGAAGCCATCACGGAAGCCGAGTTGCAGGGGGCCAAGAACCGCCTCCTGAGCCAGAAGATTTTTCAGCACTATTCGATGGAGTCGCTGGCCGGCGAGATCGGTTGGGCGGAATTCATCGAGGGGGACTACCGCCGCCGAGACACGCTCCGGGAACGTCTCGAGGCGGTCTCCGCCATCCAGGTTCAGCGGGCCGCCCAGACTTACCTCACGGGGGACCGGATGACGGTTCTTTCCGTTCGGCCGGAGAAGTTTCGCCTCACCTACTGGCTCGCAGGCCTTTTCTACTCGCTGCGGGGGTAAGCCGCTGTCGGCGCCGGAAGTGCGAGCGAACCTTCCGGCGTCGAGGACCGGGCACTCGTCAGCCCTACGCGGGCACAAGCGGTGATTTCGAAGTGCCGGCGGACACGGGCCGGCGCTCCCGGACCATCTTCAGAATCCAGGCCGTGGCCCAGGCGGCCAGCAGGTGCTTGAGGGTGTGTCCGCTGACGGCGTGCCCGAGGGCATAGACCGGACGGTCCATCTCCTCCGCGACCTTGGCCAGGGCGTAGATGCCGATGACCCAGAGGGCGTGCGACCTGCAGGTATAGCGAGAGGCGAACAGGAGCAGCAGGACGGGGATGGCGGCCATGGGGCAGAACTGGACGACCGCGTAGGGGCGCAGGTCGCCACTCCCGTTCCTTTCGCCCCAATACCAATAGACGACGGAAGCGGCGCTCAGGAAGATGACCGGCAGGAAGAGGCCGCTGCCCGCGCGGGGTCCCAGGCGGTCGGCGCACACAGCGACGAAGAAAGACCCGAACACCAGGGTGAGGGGCAAACGGTCCCAGAAAAGCCTTTCGGTGGTCGGATGGAGGTGGTAATAGGTCGAGCCGATCCCCGTGAGGAAGACGCCCGTGAAGAGCACGATGAAGGCGTGGCGTTCCCGAGGTTTCTGGAACGAGGGCGGCCAGTCGGGCCCGAAGAGGAAGAGAAGGCCGGCCGCGCCGACCCAAAGGAAGGGGAGATTGGAGACGGAGTTGAGGAAGTGAGGCACGCCCAGGCAGGCCCGCTGGTCCGCGAAATCGTGGAATGCGGGATTCTGGGGTATGGCCCCCTGGGAGAGGATCAGGCCCGCGCCAGCGGCCAGGACGAGCAGGAAGACGCCGAGCTTCCAGGCCGAAATCCGCGCCGAACCGTCCATGAGAGAGTATCCGGAGGACCGCCAATCAGGCCTGCGGGCCGGTATCGTTACCTCGGGCCCTCAATTCAGCCAGGATATTCTGGAGGGTGGTGAGGATTTCCTCCTGGACCTTATCCGATCGAGAAGGCGATGGCCCGTCCAGGGCCATGGAAGTCAGAGCGGGGCCCAGGGTGAAGAGGAGCGAGCCCACGGCCTTGCCCGTAGGCGTCTGGGCGAAGACGTCCCCGTAACCCACCGAGGCGCAGGTGGTGCAGTAGATGAGCGCGTCCCAGAAGCTGTTGACTTTTGGGTTTCGGCCTTTCTCGGCCTTGTAAAAAATGAAAGTGCAGACTCCGAGGAGGCCCAGGAGGTTGCGCAGGGGCTCCTGGCGCAGCCGGCCGGCCAAGTCATCGAGGCCTGCCGAGGCGAGAGGCCGCCCCGGAGCGGACGGTAGCGTTGGACTCGAGGTCATGGTCTTTCGGATTCTGTCGAGTCAACGGGCACGGAGGTGCACCTCCGTGCCCGTTGACTAACTCTCGCGGCCGGCCTGGCCTTCGGGCTCCTGACGCCCGTGCGGTTCGTTCCCCTTGCGGGCGGCGAGGCGTTCGACGATGCCCGCAACGGTGCCGCCCATCCCGGAGGCCGTGGCCTTGGCAATTTCGGCGACCTCCTCGGGCATGGACTTGAAAAATCCATCGACGCTGGTGGCCAGGCCGAGGCCCTTCGAATACTGGGCCATCATGGCGGCCATGGTGGCTGGATCGCCGAAGACGGTATAGTTGCCGCGGCTCATGAACTCCCCAATCGCCCTGGCCAGGGCGATGCGGGCCTCACGGTCGGCCTCGACGCGCAGTTTCTGGACCTCGAACTCCAGGGCGGCCTGGCTGAATTCCTGCTTATTTTGGAGGGACTGGCGTTCGACCTCGACGCGTTTCTGTTCGACCTGGACGCGTTCGCGCTCGACGTCCACATCGACCATCTTTTCCGCCTTGACGCCCTCCGCCCGGATTTTCGCACCCTGGGCGTCCGCCTCGGCCAGCTTCAGCTTCGCCTCCGCCTGAAGCGAAGCCGCACCCTTTTCCGCCTCGGCCAGTTTCAACGCCTGGTAGGCCCGGACGTCCGCCTGGGTCTGCTCCTTGATCTTATCCTGTTCGATGAGCTGCTTCGCCGCGATCAGCTTCTTCAGGGCCTCGCGCTCGGCCTCGGCCGTCACCTTCACGGCCATGATCTCCTGCGCCGCACGCTCCCGCTCCGCCTCACGCTGCAACGCGAGAGCCTGCGCCGCCGCTCGCTCCGCCTCCTTCTGGGCCACCGCCACCTCCTTCTCCCGGCTCGTGGTCTCCACCACCCGAGCCCTTCCGATGTCCGCCGTCTCCTTTTCCTTCTGCTTCCCGATCAGCGCAATCTCCTTGTCACGGTTGCTCAACTCGACGACCTTGGCCCGCTCGATGTCCGTGACCTCTCTTTCCTTCGCCTTGGAAATGAGCAGGACCTCCCGGTCCACCTGCGCGGCCTGCACGTCGCGGTCCTGCTGGACCTGGGCTGTCTGGACCGCCCTGTCCTTTTCGATGTTGCGCTCGGCCACGGCCTGATCCTGCTCGATCTGAAAGGCCTGGGCCCTGCGCTTGGCCTCGGCCCGGATGTTCGAGACCTCCAAGGTCTGGACCGCTTCCGCCGCCGCACGCTCCTTTTCCAGGTCCAGCACCTGCTTGCGGGTCTCCACGTCCTTCGCCGTGATCTCGCGCTCCGCCTGGCGCTCGATACGGTTGCGCTCCACCTTCGCCTCCTGCGTCACCTGCGCGATCCGCTTCTTCCCTTGCGCGTCGAACACGTTGCTGTCGTTCAGAAGCTCCGTGTCCGTCTGGTCCAGCCGCGAGATGGTCACCGCCTCCAGCGTGAGGCCGTTCGCCTTGAGATCGCTCCGGACGATCTCATGGACCGCCTCGGCGAACTCGTTGCGCTTGGTGTGCAGCTCGACGAGGGCCTTTGTCGCCGCGACACTGCGCAACGCCGAAACGAGCTTCTCGAAGACCAGATCGCCCACGGATTGGGAATTGACCGAGCGCCCGCCCAGGGAACGGGCCGCATCCAAAATGTCGTCGCGGTTGGCCTGCACCTTGATATAGAACTCCGCCTTGATGTCCACGCGCAGGTTGTCCTGCGTGATCAAGGCGTCCGGCCCCTTGCGCTCCACCTCGAGCTTCATCGTCTCGAGGCAGACCGGGACGGTCCGATGCCAGATGGGGATGACGAAACAGCCGCCGTCGAGCACGACCAGCGCCCCGCCCTTGCCCGTCCGGACGAACGCCTCGCTGGCGAGGGTTTTCCGGTAGAGCTTGGTCGACGCGATGATGAAGAGGGTGGCCAGGAGAAGAAAGACGCCGGCCACGGCGCAAATGCCGCCTGCGACGGGGGAGACGACGCCGACGACTCCCAGGCCAATCAGAGCGACGGAAACGAGGATCAAGACAAAAGCAATGAAGCCCATAAATGCCTCCCTGACTGTCCGATACCGGAATGCGGATGGCAGCTCCGGCATCCTGAACGCCTTTCCCGGTTCGGAAGCACGGGACCCCTTCCGAACTGGGAAAGTCAACAGGTGTCGGTTTCGGAAACGCGGGTGCGCTACCGAACCCGACACCTACTCGGTCTCTTCCACGTAATAGAAATTTTCCTTCGGTTCGTGCTCGAGGAAAAGCACTTTCTTGCCCGGCCCGATGGGAGAGTGGTTTTCCTTGACCCGGCAATAAATCTGCAGCGTGCCCGTATGGGTCTGGACCAGGGCCACCCCGGCACTCGAGGTGATGTTCAGGGTCGCCGTCCCGGTCAGACCCACGATCTCCATCGGGCTCAGGTGAGCATAAGTCTCAGACTTGGGGACGAGCCGTCCGAGGAAGCGGGCACACTTGCGGGTGAAGACGACGCTGCAAAAGAGCGCGATGGCGAGGGACGGCCAGATGAAGAGCCATTCGCTCTTGAGGACCGGCGAAAGGACCCGATTCGAGAGCATGCCAGCGACGCCCCAGGTGAGGGTGAGGGAGCAGAGCACGACGACCATGGGGACCTGGCCAAGGCCGAGGAAGCCGAGGAAGCCCTCGTTAGCGCTTTCGGCTGCGTGGCTCACGGCGAGGTGGCCATGCTCCGCGTCGTGCTCCTGGTCCTGGTCGGAATCGTGTTCGGAATCCTGATCCTGGTCCGCATCGTGGTCCGCGTCATGGTCGGCGTCGTGGTCGATGTCGTGATCCACATCGTGATCGACGTCGGCGCCCTCCATGGCGAAGCCGAGGGAATAGAGGATGGCGTACAGAAGCCCGAGCCCCAGGGGGAGCAGGAAGAGGAGGTTGTACCACTCGAGAAGTTCCTTGAGCGAGGACACTCGAATGACCCTTCGGACACCGCGGGAAACTGGGGGCCAATGATCACATCGACCCTCCATCGAACAGGTCACAGAATTTTAAGATGCCCGTCCAGAGTGTCAAGCCGAGAGGAAGCCGAGCATTCTGCAAAAGGATTCTGGGGTCCTGCTTCCTGGGCGATACGAGGGTTGCGCCTGGTGTAGCACGGTCGCTGTGCGACCGCAGAGCTGGCAACCGGCCCGCCGCACAGCCGCGGGACTACACCGAAACCGGCCACCGGCCGAATTTTCTGGGGATGACCCATGAGGCAGGAAGGAGACGTCTTGGCGGCTTGCGTCAGGCGGCGGAGGAAGGCAGGGCCATCGTTGTACTCCCGCCGTGCGAACTGAGGATAGTGACGCGCTCGGACCGGGGTGGTCGAGCCACCCGGTTTTTCACCCGCTCAGACTTTACCTGGATTCGCATCCCGGGGGCCTCTCTCCCGTCCCTGACCGTCACCGGAGCGCACACGCGCCTCGGTGACACGACTCCCATCCCTGCTGCGATTCCGACCCGACCGTTCCAGCCCATGTTTGGACCTTTACGACGTAAGTCTTTACTGGGCAAAGCTATAGACCGGACAGATTTCGGCCAATCCTGGCTGTAACCTATTTTCCCAAAAAGAGTTAAAAAAAACCATGTCGAGTACACTGTTCCTGCTAAAAAGAGATTTCTAAAAATCGGTCGTTTAAGAGGTAACACTTTTTCATCCTGTTTTTCAACCCTTTGCACAGGAGGAAACGATGTCTACCTCACGAAACGCCAAGGAATCTCGGCGGGTCCATAGCCAGCAGGAACGCCTTCTGATTCTCAAAGAAGGTGAAGAGTTCGGCGTGATGGAGACGTGCCAGCGGCATGGGATTCATTTCACCACGTGGTATGAGTGGCGTCGGAAGTATCAGAAGGAAGGGGAGGCTGGACTGGGGACGAAGGGGCGTTCCGACCAGGGACGTGAG
>JACPCR010000038.1 GCA_016179685.1 Planctomycetota bacterium
GCATTCCCCGGGAAGACCTCTTGAAGGTCGAGGCGCATTAGCTCATACCCACCTCACTCCTCGGCCATTCCTTTCCACCTCCACGAAGGGGCCCCCGAATGGTACGCACACCTTGCCAGGTGGTACACCGCTGACCGGTAGGTGGTACACGGCCGACCGACAGGTGGTACATTCTCAAACCGACATTGACAGTTCTTTTTCTGGACCAAGTGACAGTGCAGTTTGAGGTAGTCTGCTGTTGCTGTGCGAGGTTGTGTGAACGGAGTAGCGAAGTGCTGAACCAAGTGCCCCGTTGGGAGCGGGTTACTACGAGCATATTTATAGGTGCACGACAGCGCTACATTTTGGCATCAGTCGTTGGAGTGACGGTTCTAACCGTTTTCCGATCAGCGCCACGCCTATAAGGCCTGTCTGCGCCGCCGCGCGGCAGGCAGGCGTAACTCAAACGAGGAGGCCGTTCTGCGGATCGAGAATCAAGTCTCCGCAAGAATTGAGCGCTGTAGGAGTAGGCAACTCACCCGAACGTATTGAGAAGTTACCTAATCCGGCTTGGCGGCGTAGAGCATGGCCACCTTCATGATGCCGCCAGTGCCCAACTCGTCCAGATTTCGATTGATGAGCTTGAGCACGAAGAGGTTGGGGCCGCCGAAGCGGATGGCGGGCGTCACCTCGATTTGCAGCGGCCGCCAGGACCCTCTCAGCGTATCGGTGGTTTCCCGCGTCTCGGCCCCCGTCTTCTTGTCCTTCTTCACGA
This sequence comes from Planctomycetota bacterium, assembly GCA_016179685.1. GTDB lineage: Bacteria > Planctomycetota > PUPC01 > JACPCR01 > JACPCR01 > JACPCR01. Next base: position 755 of record JACPCR010000038.1, read on the forward strand.
GTTCATACGAGATGGGCTGGCCGTTGAGCCAGACCTTGGCGGCCTCGTCAATGCCGCCGAGCCATAGGAAAACTCGCCGGCCCTGGAATGGAGCGGCAACGTCCACGACGGTCCGATACCACGCGACGCCCTTGTAATAATTGAGCCCCTGGTCGGCCCAGGAGGCGCTGAAGGTCTTGATCGTCTGCCAGTTGCCGCCCCGGACCTCGGGCCGGTGCAGCTCCATCCATTCACCCGCGTCGTTCGGATCGAGAAAGAACTGCCACTCATCGGGGAAGCGGGCGACCATCTCGTTGCCTGCGCTGGTCTTCTGATGGGCCTGCTCGACGGCCGGGCCCCAGAAACGGCGGAGGTAGCTCTTGGCCGCCCGCGTGCTCAGAAACCGTCCGTCCCAGGCGATGAGCGCATCCTGGATCTGGACCAGCCGGTCGAGGGCTTCCTTGGACCGGGCGAAGTCGAATTCATTCTGAAAACGCTGCATGTCCAGGAAGGCCTGGAGGTAGTCGTGCGCCTTCTGGAAGATGGACACGCATTTCTTCTCGCGGTCGGTCTGCGCCAGGCCAGAGGCCTCCTCGAGGTCCTTCGCGCCTCCGCCCATCACTTCGGGCGTATAGATGTCCGGAACATTGGTGTCGTTCCCGCTGTGGAAATCGGCGTTGTGGAGCGCATCGGCAAGCCGCCAGAAGTAGCGGTTCATGGCCGGGCCAGCGGCCGCCCCGAACAGTCCGTTGCAGAAGTCTTCCAGGATGTGCCGCGGGTCCTGGGTGACGCGCCAGGCGAGCCGGGCGGTGAGATAATAATGCGGCGCGCTGGCGGACCACGATTCAATGCTCTCCGGAAAAAATCCCCGGATGTTGTGCTCTCTCATCCAGGGCATGTCGTCGATCCACTTGTGGAAGCAGTGAAACGGCGTCTGCAGCCCCGCCAGGTTGAAGGTGTAGCCGCGGTAGTGCAGCTCGAGGCCGTGTTGCGCCCAACCCTCGTAGATTTTCCGGACCGCATGCCGGTCCGGACACCGGGGATTGGACATCGAGTGCAGCCGGCAGTAGGCGATGGGGGCGAAGACGGGGATGAGGGAGGGGTGCGGCTTCACTTTCACCGGCGGCAACTGGTAGTTGGAATAGGCATAAAAGCCGTATTTCTTGCCCGGGAACTCCTTGGAAACCTCTTCCGCCACCGCATTCATCATCCGGACGAGACGGTCCGTCACGTCGCGCTCGCCTGCGAAGGAGTCGATGCGGCCGCTGTCCATCGACTCGCAGCCCTTGCACTCGCACCAGCCGCCGCCGTCGTTGGGCCCCAGGGAGATGCCCGTCGCCGCCGGATTCTTGCGGAAGTAATCCCGGGAACGTTCGATGAATCGCTGGATGACCTCGGGGTGGGACAGGCAGAGCTGGCCGCCGGCCTGACGCTGGCCGTTTCGCAGCGGAAACCAGTCCGGGTGCAGCTCGAATTCCTTCGGGTTGACGAAATTGAAGAAGGAATGGGCGGCAGGGACGTTCGTTCCGCCCAGCTTGTTGCGCCGCGACCAGACCGGGTCGACGCGCAGCCAGCGGGGATTGAAATCCGGCTTCTCCACGACGTCCGGCCCGTCGAAGTCCAGAGTCGGTCTTTTCGGGACGATCTCGCCCAGCTCGCCCGGGATGAGCCAGCGGCATCCGAGGCGTTCGAGCAGTTCGCTGCATGCGAAGCTGCTGGCCAGAGGGGATTGCCCGGCGAGGTGGAGCGAGCTACCGCGTACGGCGACCACGAATCCGGCCTCGGAATCGGCCACGCGTAGAAGCAGATCCTGAACCGGCTCGGCCAACTGGCGGCCCACCTGGATGGTGTTCATGCCGTCCGGGGCCGCCTCGTTCGGCTTCAGGATGGCCAGCTTGGCCCCGCTCATCTTCTCGATGAACTCGACCAGGTCCTTCGCACCGGCCAGGAGCTCAGGCTCGGCTTTCTCCGGGACGAGGATGACCGCCCTGGGTTGGCCGTCGATGGCCAGCGAGAAGGTTTCCGCAGGTGCGGGTCCGCTCAGCAGGCAGGCCAGGGGGACGGAGAGCAGCAGCGCCCGATCGAGGATACCGAACCGGCAGGCGGCGGGGCAGGATTTACCAGGCGTTTCCATGGGCCAAGTCCGTAAGAAATGCGTCGAGTTTTTGATTCCGATTCTCATTTTTCATATTTCCTGGTGAGGGTTCGCCATGTCAGGGCTTTGGCATGGCATCCAGTGCTCGTTGAGCGGCGAGGCGGACATCTTTTTGCCCGTCCTGAGCGAGTCCTTGGAGAAGCTCGCGACGCCTGGTGTCCGGCAGCAAGTCCGAGTAGGCGGCTGCGAAGCGGCGCTTCTCGGGCGAATCGGAGCGTGCCAATCTTTCCAAGGCGTCGTTCAAAGACGGCTCGAGCTCAGGGAACAGCCTGGCTTTGGAGGCGAGCGACCCGGCGAGGGCAGGCATCCGGGCGTCCATCAGCGGCAGGAGCTCCCGGAGCGTCTTGGCGTCCGCGTGAACGAGGACCTGGTGGAGGAGCCCGAGTGCGAGAGGGTCGGTCACTTGGGCCAGGGAACGAGCCAGGGCAGGAGTCGAGCCTTCGGGCAGGTGTCGAAGTGCGGACGCGAGGTAATGGTACTCCTTTATCCAGCGGGCCTGGGCCAGGAGCGCCCGGCGCATGGCCATCTGCCAAGCCGCGTATTCCCGGGCAGTTTTCTTGAAAGCCGTGCCCGCCTGTTCCATCAACAGCGCCCATTCCCGCCAGGAGTTCTCGGATGCTTTGTGACTGAAGAGGCAGGCCTCCGCCAACTTTCCGGTCACCGAAGCATCACCCAGGCGATGCCGCGCCAGGAGGACCCGATGGTGAAGCCACCGATCTTCTTCCAGCTTGAGGTCTCGCTTCTCCATGTCCAGCGACTTTCTGCGGAGCGGGTCGAGGCTGCGGGCCGAGCCGATGTCGGCCAGGGCAAGCGCCGATCCGGTCTGCACCTCCGTGAGGCCCGAATCCAGGTATTGGAGCACTTCCGTTTCGAGTGACTTATCGCCGGAGAGGCCCAGCAACCGGACGCCTGCGGCGAGCACCGGTGGCTGCTGGCTTTCCAGGAATCGCCGGGCCGTATCGACGAGGCCGTCCGTTCCCGGCCGGATACGGTCCACGAGCTGAACGATCTGGTCCTCGCTCAGCTCCACGCTGTCACCATGAGCGGTAAGGAGGAAGGCTGAGGCATCCGGGTCCGCCTTCTCGCACAGCAGAGCCAAACGCTTTGCGGCCTCGGCGGTCTCCTCGCCGGCGAGTTGTTCGAGGGCTTCGACGACTTGTTCCTCGGAGATGGAATCGGGAGCGGGCTGATAGGTCTCTTCGTGCTGGTTTCCGAGCCAGAGGAGGGTCTCGCTGATGAGGAGAGGCCAGCCGTGCCATTCCCAGAAAGGTGTTTCCTCCATTCGAAACCGGCCATGGACGGTCCCGGCCCAGACGGCGACGCGACCTTTGCCAAAAGAGCCCGTCACGAGCAGCGGCCTTGTTCCTGCCCGGACCCAGACCTGCGCATCGGTTTTTTCCTGGACGTGGTGGGCCTGCCGGACAGCCGGTCGGACCAGCCAGGGCAGTTGCCGGACGGACTCCGGCGCCTGGGCGGTCGGGAGCAGCGCCAGGCCGCGGGAGGGGTCCTGCGGGTCGGTGGCGGGCGAGATTTCGTGCAGGGGATCGCCGGCGAACAGGTTGACGGGCAGCAGGTCTTCGAGGGGTGAATCCCGGAAACCGCCCTTTCCGAGGGTCCAGTATCCTCCGAGGACGAGAAGGCCCCCGCCCTGGGCCACGAAATCGCGGAGGCGGTGCTGCGAGGCGGAGTCCAGATGGCTTGGCCCGATGTTGTTCAGCACCACGATGTCCGTCGAAAGCAACTCGTCGGTGCTCCAGGGCACGTCGGTCAACTGGCCCACGGGATCGGCCCAAGGCGCGGCGACCTTGAGAAAGCTGGTCTGGAGAGCGGCGCCGCCGGCGCGCCCCAGCGCCTCATCCAGTCGCAGCATCCAGTTGAAGACCCCCCGAGCGATCCGGACGTCCAGCAGGCCATTGCGCCGCAAGCTCATATCCCTGGGACGGTCCAGGCCTGGCGGCGTCGGCAAGGTTTCCTTCATCGGGACCTGCCGGAAGCCGAGCGGGTCCACGGTGGACGGAGGCGGCGGATTCGAAGCGCCAGCCTGCCGGGCGAGCACGCGCTCGATGCTTTTCCATTCCCGGGCCCGTTGTTCGTCGGGCACGGGGCTCAGGTAACCCTGATCCCGCAGGGCCTGAACTTTATGCCAGGCGGCTTTCAGGGGATCGGTCTCGGGGGGCGGAGGCAGGCGCGGCACAGGCCATTCCACGCCGGCCGGTCCTTCCGTGTTGAAGACCACGGAAGCGAAGAGGGTGAGGCTGGGCAGCAGGGCTTCGGCCCGCGTCCCTTGCTTTTCGATCCGGATCGGCCCCGTGGCCTCCGGCTCCGAAGGGGTGAGTGTCCAAGCGGAAGAAATGTTCCAGCCCTCGTCGGGCTGGAGGGAGACCCTGACGTTTTTCATCACGGGGGCCGGGGGCTGAAGGAGGTCATTCCACGAGGCGTAAAGCGGTTTGGCAATGAGATGAACCACGTACTGGCCCCGGCCGGGTCCGCGTGGCCGGCGATAGCAGAAGGGCTCGAACCAGACGGGGGAGGGGCTGTCGATCTTCACGCGTTCTCGGGCATCGCGGATTTCGAACAGCTCATTGTCCCAGTAGTAAGCGGAGTAGCGGGTGACGAAGGGCCGCCAGTATTCGGCGGGGCTCTGCCAGCCGTATCCGAGGGGGCGGGACCCCGAGGCGAGCTCAATGGCGGCGTTGTAGGCATGGTCTGAAGGGGAGGCGCGGTCGAAGAAGAACCCGAGGTGGTAGCCGCCCGCGCGGCGCGTGGCCCGGGCCTCGACGGAAACCCACCGCACGTATTCATCGATGACCGCGGCGCTGAAGTTCCGGTTGGGATGGTCCCGGAAAGCCTCGTTCATGATGAGGCCGCCGCCCGAGCACATCTGGACGAAATTCAGGGCGTCCGCGCGGTCATAGGTCTCCGCCGTCGAGAGCGAAGTGGTCCCGGCGTTGTAACCGAACTGGTATTTCGGAAGTTTGGCGCTCACGATGGATCGCACGAGCTGGTCGTTCCAGGCCGTGATGGCGTCGGCGTCCTCGCCCCAGCCGGTGAAGTGTCCGTCGTATCGGACCGCGTCCCATCCCAGCATTTCGGCGGACCGCACCAGTTCTTCGCCGCCGTGGCGCACCACGGCTTCCAGGTTGGCGTTGATGCCCATGGGCTGGTAGGACCGGAGGCGCCTCTCGCCCTCGTAGTCGTTGCGGACCATGCGCTCGAGGGCATCGACGTCCACGTGCCAGAAGCCGATCCCGATGGCGCCCTGGGAGAACCATTCGGGGAACTGGAGCAGCGCCTCGAGGCCGGCCCGCGGCTTGGCGGCTGCCTGGTAGTAGCTCGCGGCTTGAATGCCCTGTTCGTGGCACAAGTCATGGAAGCGCCGGATCGAGCGCTTGCCGCAGTGGTACTGCGTCTGGCCGCTGTACCAGTCCTCGGAGTCCTCGGGCGACTGTTCCCAGAAGTCGCAAGGCGCCCAGGAGAAGAATTCATAGATATTGGCGTAGTCGTGGTGGTTGCCAGCGACAATGGCCTCGAGTTGCGAATCCTGCATGCGCCAGTTGTCCTGTCCTGGCCCGGAGCCCCAGACCGAAATCTGGTAACAACCGGGCGCAACGCCGAAAACCTGCTCCGACACGTCCACGATCTGACCCTCCCGGAGCAGTTCCAGGCGCAAAGCTCTTCCGAAGCAGTCCGGGCCGACGTTGAAGGCCAGATCGAGCGCCTTGACTTCGTGAGCGGCCAGCTCCACCTTCCCTTCCCAGACGTCCTGCCGTTCGTCCAGTTCCCGAACGAGGCTGGCGCGGACCGTGAGGGGTGCGGGCTGGGCCTGGTAGTTTCGGATGCGGATAGCGGCTCGCCCCTCTTCCCCAGGCTCATAACGGACTTTGTTCGTCTGGATATCGGCGGTGTGGGCCACGCCTTGCACGAGGGTCACTTCGACGCGGTCGAGAGCCAGCACGGGCTGAATGAGCTGGGCCAGGTCGCCGCCACCCTGGAGCTCCACCAGCGCTTCGTCGTCCTTGTCCGCGTCGAGCCCCTCGTCCTTCTCCTCCCCCGTCCGTGTCAGTTCGACTCTTGTATCACTGACGCGGACTACACGCGCAATCTCCTGGTCGAAAGCCTTTTCGAAGAAGTCCTTGGCCGAGACCTGGCCCCAGGAGACGGAAACGCTCAAGAAGGCCGGGGACGCATGGTCGACCAGGACATCCAGAGGCGTGTATTGTTCCGGCGCAAGAAACTGGCCCTGCCAGACCTGCCGGCTCACTCCACCGCAACGGAGCTGAATGGAGAGGCCCGTGTTGACCTTGCTCGAGAGCGTGGTGAGCCGGAGATAAAAACGGATGCGGTAGAACCCGGGTTGGAATTCCGAAGGTGTTTCGAGGGCCAGGAGTGTTCCGGAAGGTGCGGCGAGGCTGGCGGCGACGCAGGCCTCGCCGGACGCGGAGACGTCACGGAAGCGGGAAAGGGTGCGGCCGAAGGACTCGGCCTCGAAGCACCATGTTTCTGCTTCGACCGGGCTGCATCCTGCCCCGGCAAAGAGGAGGCCCAGGAGGACGAGCCGTGGACTAGCTTCCATTGCCAACCGTCCAGCCGCCATCTCTCATAACAGCAGTCCCGGAATTTCAATCGCGATCTTTTTCTTCAAGGTGGCGATTTGTCCCAAGAATGACGCATCTACAGCAAGAACGAGACATAAACTGAGCGCATATGAGGTATGGTTTGACAAGAAATCGTTGAGGAATAGGAAACCCCTCCTCCCACAGGCATCCCGCTGGGAAACAGGATGCCTGCGGGAGGCGAAATAAGAAAACCCGATATTCCCCATCATGTAGAATTCACCTGGCCTCTGACGTCTGACCGGCCTTCTTATCCGTGAGGTACGGCCCCGGGTCGATCAGTTCGAGCCCGGGCACCCGCGCGAATTCTCTTCCATTCAGGGTGGCGAGTCTGAATTTCAAATGTACGCAGGCGGCCGCAATAAGAAGGTCGTGAGCCCCAATTCTCTGCCCCTCTTTTTCAAGCTGCGCCCAAAGACGGGCGTGGGTCCGCGCTTCATCCAGCCCGAAAGGAACAGTCGGCATCAGCTCCAGTATGTCCTCAACGAACCGCTTCCTGAGGTCCCGCCTCGTGCCAGCCGGCGCCCGATCGCACCCGTGCAGAATTTCCGAGGCCGTTACCGCCGAGATGAAGACCGGCGTGGACGCAGCCTCGGAGCTGAGAAGCTTTGCGAGGTCCAGTTCCATTTTTTCTGCCGCGATCAGAATGGAAGTGTCCAGCATTACGCCCATGGCGAACCAGGAGGAACATTCAACCTCGCCCGAGAGTCTTCAACATCCTCTTGAAATGCGATGGCCTCCTCCCGCGTAAGATGATGAATCATTTTCCAGCGAGCCGCAACCATGCCGCCCGTCGTCTCACTAGGCGCGACCGGCACGATCTTCGCCACGGGGATGCCCGAGCGTATGAGGACAGTGACCTCGTTTCGGTAGTAGGTCCGATTGATAATGTCCGAAAAATGTCTTGCCGCTTCCGTGACGGATATGATTTTTTCCATGATTCTCCACCCAGTTGATGCCCATTCTTATTATAAGATTATCAAATATTATGATTTTATGCAACGATATTTAAACAAGCAGTTCAATCGGCCTCTAGCGCCTCATTTCGTTCGGCGGAGGAGGGTGACCCGCAGGATGCCCCTGGGCGCGGTCAGGAGATAGCGCCCCGGGCCTGCTTCGAGCTTCGCACCTGCCGCCGGTTCTTGGAGCGCCCAGTTGCCCGGCGCGGTCAGAGCGATCGGTCCGCCGGGTGAGTCGGCAGGCAGGGCCAGTCCCAGGGCATCTGGGGCCACCCGGAGTGAAACGGCCGTGGAGGCGTCCAGGCCGTAGTCTTTCCAGCGGACTTCGCCGGCGGCCGCCAGGGAAAGCGTCGTGTCGTCCCCGCGCTGTTGAACGGCCGCCGCCGTTCCACGAAACGAGACGACATCTTCGGCCGCCGTGGCCTCCAGATGCGACAAGAAGGCATAGTCCGTGCCGAACGGGCCTGCGACCCTGACCACCTGTCCGCCCGCCAGTGTGGAGAAGGCCGGGGCGGCTTCCGTCCGCGGCCGCGGGAATACAACCACGTAGTAGGCGCCGTCACCGGGCCGCTGGAGGTGAAGCAGGTCCTGGTATTCCGGCACGTTGGCCCAGACGCCGCCAAAGCGGAGCGTGTGTCGGGGCGTGTCCGTGGGGCTGGCGATGAAAAACTCGATATCCATCCCGAACTGGCCCAGCGCCGTGTAACGGTCGGATTGGGGCAACCCGCGGGCCGGAAGGATCGCCTGGCCAGGCCTGTCGGTCAGGAAGGACGCGGGGTCGTGAGCTTGCTCGGGTGTGCCTAACTTTTCGGAGAGCGACCAGAACTGCCAGGCGGTCGGCTGTCCGCCCGAAGTGGTATCGCGCAGCACCAGGTAGGCTGGGCCCGCCGCATCGGGGTCCTTTACGAAAAGGACCTGACGAGTCCAATCCAGCCTGGCCTCCTTTGCCGGCGTTAACCGAGGATACGCTGGGAGGTCCTTCGGAAACCAATCGCGGTCGTCGGGCTGGGTGATGACGAAGGCGGAGCGAACGTAGTCGGCCTGCGGGACCGCGGCGAGCCTGTCGAACCTCGTCTCCGTGTAGTAGCCGAAGGGACCCTTCGGGTCGGCCGCGTCGCCCCAGTTTCGCGCGAGGAGCACGCCATCCCGCAGGAGTTCGTGGCGTTCCGAGTAACCTGTCTGGAAGGCGAAGCTGGTGCTCAACGGTTGGCCGCGGCCGAACCACTGGGCGATGCCGCCGATTCCGGGCACCCAGATATCCAGGTTGTGCCGCGACTGGGCGCAAGCGATCACGTTCACGAAGCTCTCGTGGGGCGTATTGAAGCCCGATCGCAGCAGGGCGCACGTGTTGGGGAAAAGCTCGGACCCCCACTTCGGCGCGGCCGAAGGCAGGCGGCGTTCCATGTAATAGCCTTCAAAGCCGCCCAGGCGAGAATCCCCAACGTCAACGGGGTAGCCGTTTTCGGCCCACATCCACTGCAAGGTGCGGGAAAGGTCCGGGTCCGACTCGGCATAGAGCCGCGCCGCGAGTCCGAACACGCCGAGGGTATCGCCCGAGGTGCCACGGCCGAAAGCCGGCGTGACGCGCGCGTTGCGGCGTTGCGGGTCACGGGGCGTGTGGACCTTGGCGAAGTAGAGCAAAAGCTTCTTCAGGCGCGGGTCGGTGGAGAAATCATGAAAACCGGCTCGCTGCGCTGCAACGGCGTAGGAGAGCATCGGCGCCAGGCTCACAAGGCCGTAATGCGAGCCTTCCGGCATCCACTCGCCGTTGGCCCCGACCTCGTCCGTCAGCCACTTGTCCATCCAGCGCGTGGCATAATCGGCCCACGACCGGGCCATCGGGTGCTCCGACAAGGCGCACGCGATGACTCCGAGCGAGAGGGTGTAGGAGCAGCTTATGTTCGGGTTGCCCGAGAGGTAGCCGCGCTCCATGGACCACGTGCCGGGATCGGCCATGACGTACCCGAGGTAAGCCATCTGGGCCCGGAAGAGGGCTTTGTCTCCCGCCGCCAGCCCATCGTGGTCGATGAGGGCATCGTAGTGTGCGGCGACGCCGATGGCGTGCCGCATCACGTCGAAGCGGCCCATCTTGGCCAGTTGGTCGCGGAGAGCCGCGACGGTCCGTTCCCACTCCTCCGGGGTCCGCTTTTCGGGCGGCTTCATGCCGATGGCCAGGGCGGGCCCGGCGTAACTCGGGACCGCAGCGAGAAGCCTCGCCATATCCGGATCGTTGCCCGCACGCGCCCAATCCTCCCCGACCTCCTGCCGGCTCACAAAGAGCCGCGGGTGCGGTTCCGCCGACGCCGAAGGCCATTCCAGAACCAGGTCCTTCACTCGGTCCAGACGGTCGCCGACGCGCGGCATCCCGGCGCTCACCGTCCACAAGCGCCGTCCCTTCGTCAGCGCCGCACGCAGCGACACGACTCCGTCTCCACCGTAAGTCACCGCCATGCGCTTTCGTTTCCAGACCTCCCACATCTTTGGGATGCTGTCCATGTCCCACGTCTTGAATCCGCCATACGTAAGGGGTGCGGCCGGATCCGCCCAGGCGGCCGGATCGCGTGACAGGATCACCAGCTCCCGGCCATCCGCCGTGGCGAGCCGAATCGTGGCCGGGCATTCGGGCCAGATATTCGCCAGGCTCGTATCGGGGCTCAGAAAACAGAAGGGATCGGCCGATGGTGCGAGGGCCAGGGTCCGATCCGTGGCCCATTGGCCGTATCCTTTGGGCAGCACGGCCTCTTTCACGCCGGGCATGGCCGGCAGGCGGAATTCGAGAGCCAGTTCCGGCCGATCGTCCTCGACCAACATTTCCCATCGACACCCGTTGTCGCCTGCGGCCACCGTGGCCTCCACGTTCAAGGCCTTGCCATTCTCGAAGGTGTACGTGAGGGCGACCCGGGCGAAGACTGGGCCGGCATCGGTTAGCCGTGCGGACCATCCACTCACCGGAGCCTCGCCGGCCAGCGCGCTTCCGCCGGACCAGACGCCGTTTGCGAGCCGCATGGCCTGTAACGGCCCGGGAACACTTTTCACGGTCATCGGCTGCGGGTAGTGCTGTTCACCCAGGGGCAGCCGGATACCCATGCGGCTCGTCGTGATCTCGACGCCGCCATCGACCGGCTTCACCTGGAGGTCCGTGCTTACAGGGGAGGCGCTTTTTGTGCCGTAAGCCATCGTCAGCACCTGGGTCGCCAGCGGCTTCAATTCGTCCACGATGAAGCGAAGCCGGGCGGATTTCACGTGCCTCTTTTTCCCCGGCCATGCTTCGATCTCCGAAAGTTGAACAGCGGCCGGCCCGCCCGGCCCCGTGAGCTGCACGGACTCTGCCAGACACCCTTTCTTCATCGGCGTGAAGGGAAAGGCGACCAGCTCGTGGGCGTACTCTTGGTTCAACCGTTCCTTTAACTCGATCGGTTGAGTCATCGGCCCGGCGTGGCCGGCGATGGCGGCGACCAGGATCAAACCGAGGGTCGCCACCCAGCGGAGGCGACACGTTCCCGCTGGAGGAGACAACTTGCCGGCAGATCGAGGAGACACGGTTTCAACTCGAGCATGTTTCTGCTGGTGTTTCTTGTCGCTGGCCATGAGTCGTCTTCCAAGATACTTGTGAGCACGCCGTGGTTGTCAGGTGTCAGAAAACCGTCTGGGCCGCGCCGGACGCCCCTTGACGCGTGAATGCATTCCGTCCAGCATAGCGATGGCCGGGACCCATGGATACCACATTCTTATCTTGCGCGTCTCTCTGAAAGGCCCACGTTGGCTCGCTCCAGTACACGCCGTCGATGCTTTCGAACCGCGCAAACTGCCTGAGGGCAAGCTTGTTCTTCGGCTGGTCGTTCGGCGCCGGATTCGGGTTTCGCGGTTCGACCTTGTGGTAGCAGACGAACTTCCGTAGCCGCGGATGCCAGTAGGTGTACGCCACGTCCCCGGCTACGCCCTCCAGGTATTTCGTGGGGTAGCCGGGCAGCACCCGCTCGCGTCTCTCCCGGGTCCATCGCAGGCCATCCGGCGAGAAGAATCGGTGGATGCTGTAATCGGCGGGGACTCCGTCATCCCCGTTTCGGGTCTGAAGCGACCACTTCACGTAGCGCCGGACGGGCTCGGAGGCCTCCGGGTCGCGGTAGACGACCGGCAAGATATCGCCCAGCGAGGAGACATTATTTTCTCTGAAGCCGCAAAGCTCGTGCTGCCGGAGAGCCGGCTTTTCCCAGTGGATTCCGTCGTCGCTCGTGGCATAGCAGACGGCCGTGTCACCCTGTTGTTCCGGGAGACCCGTTGACGCAAAGTACCACATTCTGAAAAGCTGGTCGCTCGGCTCATGAAGGACTGAGCCGTAAAGTTGGATGCGGCCCAGCCGCGTTTCGCCCTCGACGCCTTCCCATCGGTGTTCCGGCTGGACCACTGGATTGGCCGGATGACGGGCAAACGGATGCAGCTTCAGCTCGCAGTTCCTGCCGAAACCGTGCAGGCGGGGATCGAAAACCAGGTAAAGCTGTCCGGGTTCTATCGAGAGCATTGCACGTCGTTGTTGTCCACTCACTACGCCGTTATCGGAAGAGCAAATGGTGCGGTCCTTGAGGGAGGGTCAGTCTAGCGTCTTCCACCGTCGGCTCCCACGTCACCTTCTTCCCGTCTAGGAGCATCTCGGTCAGCGGTGCGCCGGAAAAGGCGATGGATTTTTCGTCGCCACAGGTTTGCCCTTCCCACGAGCCATCAGCACGCGCTGCCAAGGTGACGCCGCCTGCCGTGGTCCGCAAGGTTGCTTTGCCGTTTGAGATTTTTCCGGCTTCCAGCAAGGTGATCTCAGTTCGGGGCTTTGTCCGCAGGATGCCACGGACGCCTTCGAAGCGTAGGGTGTCCGATGCCCAAGTCATGGGTACAGGGGATAGAAAAACGTAGTCCACGCTCTCTCCTTGCTCAATCCGGGCGGCAAACCATGGAAGCAGCCTTTGGACCTTTGGCGGCTCGATTCCGCGGGCGAAAGGGGCCAACACCGTCAGGTAGGGCTGGTTGGGGGCAGCCGTGGCATGAAGCCAGAGCATGGGAAGCCGCTCCTCTCCATTGATGAGGACGGTGGGCTTCGCCTCGAAGCTGGTCAGCGCGGGTGACAGGAAGTGAACATTCATGTCGACTTCGTAGCGTCCCTTCACGTGAACGACGTTGTTCTCTCGTTCAGCGCCATCGGCCAAGGCGTGAAGGGTGAAGTCGGTGGGATACTCGCACTCCACTTCATCGGCAAGCACCAGGTAATCGCCCCGGACGTTGAGCAGATGCCGGCGGTGGGCGTGCGGCTGGCCCTGCACGCTTTCCATCCAATTCATCCCTTTGCGCTGATAGGCGGTGCCCCGGACGAATCCTCGCACGTAGCCGTAGGGCCCCAACGACTGGAAGTCCTCCAGATGGCCCAACTGGCCCCACCAATGCTCGTAAACGCTTGTTCCGTTGAAGCTGATCCTGTTGTCCGCAAGGCTGCCGAACGGCTCCTGCCCCTCGAAGCCGTCGTGGGGGTTCAGGAGGAGGGGCCGGCCCCTGGCATAATAATAGAAGCTGTTCTCCATGTTGAGGTAACGGCCAACAAAAGGGTCACAGCGGAAAAGGACGTACGATTCGCGATCGGTCCCGAAGTCGGTGCGCAGAACGGCCCCCCAGCCTCGAAGGCGCTGGCTCGTGAGGACTGGCGCCTTCGGGGCCGCCTGCGGTGGGGGGCCCTGACTCCTGGTCTGTAAGAACAGCCAGGATAGCGCACCCGCCAGTTCGGGATCACGGTCGAGACAGCCATCGCTGGCGCTCGCCAGAAGCGTCCTGCCTTGCACGTGCCACAACCGCGTCACGCCCGGCATCGGGTCCCAGGAGGCGTACCGGGGCAGGGTCAGCGCCCCCCCATAGCGCGGATCGGGCGGTGTGGCGAGTTGGAGCAGACACCCGTAGCCCTTCTTCAACCGCGGTTCGTCAAACACGTCCAGCCCGATCTCTCGCTTGAGCCGTTCAGCGGTGAACGTGAGCTGGAACAGGTTGAATGCCTTATAGCTGATGGCCTCGTGGTAGAAGCCATCTTCGGAGAAAACGTTTTCCAGGTGCAGCTTCAGGCATTGTTTGAAGTGGTCGATGAACTTTTTGAAATCGGGGTGGTCCCGCAAGCTCAGGGCTATTTCAGCAACGCCCGTGAAACGACAGGCGTCGAAGTTGGTGTTCATCATGTAGAAGTTGTAGCGCCAGTTCTGGAGAGGCTCCTCCGCGTCGCTGGTGTCCTCGCGGGGCAGCAGCGGCAGATACCAGGCGAAGAAGTCTCTGTCCATGGCGAGGTAGGCCAGCAGGGCAAAAGCCGCTCGAACGAAGCGTTCGTCTTCCTCGGCCAGCGCGCCTGTGCCGGCCAGGAATCCGTAGGCCGGCCAAAGGTCCTTCCATTGCCCGTAATTGAGCGCCTGGTTCAGTCCGTAGGGACCCTCCGTCAGGCAGGAAGGGAAGAGCCTCGCCAGGCGCTCCATGACCATCTTGGCCAGGTCGCGGTCTCGGTCGGTCAGGGGACGCGGCTTGGGCGTGGATGGCCAGGAAAGCGCCATGTCCTTGACTTCATCGAGCGGAGCGTAGCCGACCTTCACGCAGAGTTTCGTCAGCACGCCGGGCCGTCCATAGGCCTCGGTCAGGTCCGGACTCCGCGTGCGGTCCAACAGGGCCACGAGCCATTCGCGCCGGCAGGGCCGCAACGGTGACTCCAGCCGGAGATCGGGGTCCGTGCGCCGGACAAAGTGAATCGCATTGTGAAAGGGTGAAGTCCAGGAGCCGCCATGGACCTTGACGAAAGCCAGGTAGTCTCTGGATGCGGCCTCTTCACGGAAGAATCCAATCCAGTCACTGAAATCGAAGGGGGGACTGTTCGAAACCTGGCCGAAGTAATTGTTGAAGAAGAAGCGGTTCAAGCGGGAGTTTTCTGAATAGGTGACCGGCTCGGCGGGTTTGTTGGCCCTCACGAGGTGAGTGGGCTCGAAGCCGTGGCGAATGGAGAAAACAAACCGGCTCGTCTTATCCACCTGGGCTTCTTCAGTGACGTGAGCGTAGGTGAGGCCGTTGAAGAGGCGAAACGTGACGGAGTAATTCTTGTCGCCGGCGAACCGATAGGTGACCTGATAGGCCTTGAGCACCGGCCCATCCTCGAGGAACGCGGTCTCATAGCCTTTGACCTTGAGCGGCGATTCGAGCCAGCCCCTGCCGCGCCATTGTCCGTCTGGACCTTTGACGGCCAGGATGGGGGCAGGGACTTCCGAGGCGGGAACGGGCATGAGGAATCGCCGCGGTCGTGCAGGCACGCGCAGGGCCATGACGCCTGACGAAAGCACAAGACCGTCCTGTTCACGAACAGCGGACATTTGGGTTTCCGGCAGCGTCCCCTTCGCTTGATGTCCCCATTCCAGCCGCCAGGTCCTGGACTGCCGGGCGGGCAGGTCCGCGATGAAGGCCAGCCGGGCGTGCTGGATGCCGCCGCCGGGATGCCGCCGGACATCGACGAGCTGGCAGGGGACGCGCTTCCCATCCCAGGCCTGAGTCAGGGCGAGGCTCCTGCCGTCGCACTCGCCGCGCTGGAACTCCACGGGGAAGCTCACGACCTCCCCTGTCCAGTCGTGGCGGAGGTGGTCCGTCAAGGTGAATTCCTTCGAGCCGCCGTGAACCGAACCCAAAATCGCAGCCAGGAGCCAGAGAGGTCCAACAAGTCTAGCCATGATTCTTTGGTTCTTTCCCTGAAAAAACGGGAAAATCAACTGCGGGAGGTCTCAGGATAGTGGACGCCGGAGAAGCGTTCAAAGGAACTGGCTGGTTAGGCTTAGCCCATCTTGTTGAATTCGTCCGACTGCGTCTTGGCCAAGGAACGGGTCCCACGGTCACTTGCCGACCCATGGCGAAGGAACGGCTGCAGGCTGCTCCGGCGCAGAATCACTCCTTACTGTGGCTGGGACCCGCTCAAGGCGATAGAATTTCCAACGCTATTCAAGATCAAAGTCAGTAATCTATATTAGACGTTGGAGGCTAATATCATAATAAAGTCTGGGAATGCTCCTCAAAGCCAAGGGGTGCTTTTTCCAATCGACGTAGCGGCATCCTTCAGGCCCGAAGCAGAAGTCGTGATTGCGGAGGGAGATTGCCTGGACGCCCTGCGAGCCTTGCCGAACGGGTCCATGCAGCTCATCGTGACTTCTCCGCCCTACAACTTGGGCAAGACTTATGAGACTGCTACGGAATTGGAAGCATACTTGGAAGCACTCGCCCCTATCCTGGATGAACTCGTTCGGGTGCTTTCGGCCAGAGGCTCGGTTTGCTGGCAGGTTGGGAACTTCGTCGAGAACAGCGAAGTGTTCCCGTTGGACAATTTCTATTACCCGCTCTTCAAGAAGCTCGGCCTCAAGCTCCGCAACCGAATCATCTGGCATTTTGGGCACGGGCTCCACGCCTCCAAGCGCTTTTCCGGTCGCTACGAAACGCTCCTCTGGTTCACCAAGGCGGATTCCTACACTTTCAACCTCGACGAAGTGCGTGTGCCGTCCAAGTACCCTGGGAAAACTCACTTCAAAGGGGGAAAATATGGGCTGCCATCTGGCAACCCTCTCGGCAAGAATCCCTCAGACGTTTGGCAAATCCTTAAGCAGGACTGGGAATCTGCCCTCTGGGATATTCCCAACGTCAAGGCAAACCATCCGGAGAAGACGATTCATCCCTGCCAGTTTCCTATTGAGTTAGTGGAGCGCTGCGTCCTGGCTTTAACCAACGAAGGTGATTGGGTGCTCGACCCTTTCAGCGGTGTAGGCTCGGCCATGTTGGCCGCGTTGCGGCACGACCGGCGGGCCATCGGCTGCGAGAAAGAGGCGGAATACGTCCGCATTGCCCGCCAAAGGATTGCTGACTTCTATTCCGGGTCACTCGGTTACCGGCCCCTAGGAAAACCCGTCTACCAGCCTACCGGCCGCGAAAAAATCAGCCAGATCCCAGGCCAGTGGAAAACGAAAGGGCCGGACGAGTGAGAATTGCAGGGGTCTACTCTTTCAATGGCGGCAGCGAAGAAGTCTCGAAACGGTAACTCCTTAGCGAAAACTTCTGTCGTCCCTACGGGACTCTTGTGGTTGATGCGCTTTCCCTTCCCAGGGCTGCGTTCGCCTTCGCGGGGCTTCGGCGCCTTCGCGGGGCTTCGGCGAACTTGTGCCCTGGGCTAATTTCGGACGTCACTCCGACCCACTCCGGGAGATTGAGGATAGCGTCGAGGCCGTTGACTCGGCCGGGCTCAAGACCAAGCGGAGCAAGGGAAAGACGATGCGCGGGCGGATGCTTTATAGCCCGCGGTTGATTAACACCGCCTTCAAGCGTGAACCCCTGACTCGGAAGTGGGAAGCGGTTCGGGTCCCTTGCGAGTATTCCGGGGCCTATGATCTCCCTGAGTACACGGTTCGTTTTCCGAGCCGGGGCGCATTCCGGGAGATGGACTTCGTCAAGCAGAAGCTGGGGCTAGAGGTGCAATTCGGCAAGTATGCTTTCATGGTGTACAACGTCTGCGCCGAGATGACCATCTTTCGAAACCTTGGGTTTATCGAGTTCGGTGTCGAAATCGTCCCGGTAAAGGCATTTGCGGAGGAGATGTCCACGGGAGTCTCCTGCCTGGAACAGTTCATCTGGGACCTCGAAACCCGCGGCGTCTCCGACATCGACATTCCGGTGATGATCTTGGGAGTGGATGCGTAAATTCTTACCGGACCTGTAGGCCAGGAGCATTCGACGTTGGGTAGCACGTGGAGTGTTCATTATTCTTGTGGCAAGACGAAGCTCGTCACCACCTCCTTGACCGCGGCCTGAAGACCGGCATTGTCGCTGGCCGTGATCAGGACCACATCCTTGCCGAGGCTGAACGGCGACCAGACGTATTGAACCAGCCCACGCCCTTTGCCGGGGTAGTACTCGTTGGCCACGCGGCGCAAGAGGCTGCCTCGCTGGATGGCATTGACCAGAAAACTCGTGGAGTCTTTCCCTATCAGGATGATGTTTTCCTCGACCTGATAGGCGTCAGGGAACTGGGGAGGGTAGCCGCGGCTGCCTTCCCAGTTGACCATCCTCTCCCACGGCTTCCGCCGCTGCTCTTGCTCCTCGGCTGGGAGCGCCCGGTATTGCTCCGGCGTAGCGCCCCCCACCAGTTCATAAGCCGGAAATATGCGCGGATAAGCGCGTTTTCGGGCGATTTCGCCCTCTTTGCGGACCTCGACCACGATGCCCTTCTTGCGAAGCGATTCAGCCAGTGATGCCGCAAGCTGGCCTTCGGATTCGGCACTCTTGTCGCCCATGGCGATCAAAGCCTTGCGAAGCCGAAGGAATCTGAAAATCCATTCGGGATCGGTGACTTGCACGATGGCGACGTCCTCGACGGGCCTCTCCGGCCGGCGCGTCCCGACCTTGAAGTTGGCCTCGCCTTCCTTTCCGGAAAGCATCTCTTGGACCCTGACCTGCCAGTCGCCAGAAGGATCGTTGAGCGCGGCGAGCTGGAAGGCTTCCGCGTAATTGCCAGCAGCGTCCGTCGAACGGTTCACCGAATATCGCACGGTTTCCTGGGAGTCGGACAGGGTGACGTGGATTGGAACGGCTGCGCGAATCCTGTTCCTGAATGCGCCCTGGACTGCGGAGGCGGTCACGCTGACGCGGGATGGCCGCGGGTCCCAGGATGCGGAGACCTTGAGTCCGGCGATGGGCCGTGGCAGGGCGCAGAACATCTTCATCTCGCCTGGCGTGAAGTCGCCTCGATACTTTTTCTCCCCTCCAAGCTCCAACGTCTGAGTGGAGTCCCAGCCGCGGCCTTCAATGATGTAAACGGCCGCCTTCGGCTTGAGACCGTGGAAGGTCAGCTCGACGCCGGGCACGGCCTCCCACGAGATGCAAGGGAAAACCTTGTCAGCTTTGCCGTCGGCCGCCGTCATGTCCAGGTCCGGCTTCGAGGGCCTTCGGTGGACGTCGTTGAAGACCAGGTAATAGACGCCTTCTCCACTGACCGACTTGGCGGCGAGGACATGAGGCTCAGAGGATGCCACCTCCGGCAGACCCGCGGAGGCATTCAAGGCCGCCCTGAAATCAGGCAAGGCTTTGTCGATCCAGGTATCGAAGACCGCTCGGTCCTGAATCCGGGAGGCCGTCAAAGGGTCCGCCTTGCTTTTCTCATGCGCTTCGGAGGAGATTCGGCTCATTCCGGTGTAGATGCCGGAGTAGTCGAACGGCAGCCGCTCTGAGGCAGGGAGATTTTCGGTCGCGGTGGAATCCAGGTAGACGCTTCCGCCCGCACGGACAAAGGCCGAGAGTTTCCCTCCGACACTCGGCGGGAGCGGATGCCTCAGCCCTGGCAGAAGAATGACCTTCCGGCCGTCCAGGATTCCTTGTTCGATTTCCTCCTCGATGACGATGTCCGCGGGATGACCCGCGCGAAGGCAGGCCAGCCAGGCCGAGGTGCACTCGTGCAGGTATCCCTGGCTCGTCTGGTAGAAGCGGTCGCTGCTGTCGGCGGGGCCCAGTCCCTTGAGCCGCAGGGCAGCTTCGGTGAAGGAATAGAGGATGGCCACGGGCCGCGCCTCAGGCTGAATGCGGAGAAAGAAGTCGCCGTACTTGCGGAGACGAGCGATGGAATTCCCCAACGCCTCCGCCTTCTGAAAGCTGAGATACCAGGTCCGCGTCACGCCTTCGGAAAGGAGATAGTTCGTCATCACGTCGGCCATGAGGCTGTCCGGCGGCTGGTTGAACGTCCAGAAGCTCACGTTCGTATCGAAGCAGAGGGGTTGACGCCGCCAGCCGGCCTTCTCGAGGGAAAGGTCGGCGGCCATCCGGTAAACACCTGCCCAGGAAGCGAAGGCGTGGGTGTTGCGGACGTCGCTCGAGGATGCGTTCAGGGGGTATTCGCCGTCGTGGATGTCCCAACTCGTGTAGATGAGCGGCCCCCAGGGGATGCGATGAGGGACCCGTTGAAAGTGGGTCTTGGCGTTCGCCATGAACCGGCCGATGATGCCGCAGCGCCACCGGCACCAGTCCAGGTATTCCTTGTCCGGGAGGTCCCGCGGGTCCGCAGGCAGCTTCTTGCCGATCCGGCCCTCATACTCATTCCGCTGGAAAGGGTCCGGGAAATGGGTGACCAGTTTCCCACTCGGGTGGAGGCCCCAGCCGAGGCCGGTCTCATCCATTCCCGCGCACGAAATGAAGTTGGGGAAGCGACGAATCCTCTGGGCGGAAAGCTCCGCAGCCTGCATCGCGGTCTCCACGATGGCCGGATCATTCCATGAGGCATTCGGGAAAAAAGGCTGGAAGTTGATGTACCCGCCCCACATCTGGTAGTTGTAGGCCATCAGGCCCGCGCCGAGAACCTTGTCGAGCCGGTTCTGTAGCTGGGAGGCGGTCAGCGGATCAAGAACCGGCATGCCCTGGCCGTCGATCTTCTGCGACGTGGTGCTATCGACGAGAGAAAAGGTGGAGCCGAGCCTGATGTTGTCCTCCCATGTGGCCGGCGAAGACATCGAGACCAAAAAATGGGTCGGTGGAACGTCCGAGACGATTCGGATGGTTTTCTCGGCGCTGCTCGTTTCTGTCCTCACCCGAAAGACATAATCTCCGGGTCGGAACAGGGAGGCGGCGACCTGGAAAAGGAGCGTGTGGCCGGTCTCCGAAGCCGCGTGCCGCTTTTGCAGAAGGAGGACTTGATTTGTAGATTTTTCGACGGCTTCGAGGACCAGAGGCCCAGGGGCGGGCTGTTCCAGGAAGAGGCCCAACTCCATGACTTCGCCATACCTATAGCTGGTCCGGGAGTCCGCGGTGAAGAGCGGCGACTCAGCCCCGACCAGGCCGCCTCCCACGAGTGCAAGCAGAGTGGCCAGAAGTTTTCCCGTCCTCGACGCAAGTTGCGGGCCTGCCCGCGCCGCAGAGCGAAACGGCGCGGCAGGCGGGCGGGAAGATCGATTGCGGCCCTTGAAAAAAGGTGTGGACATCTGCAAACTCCTTTGTGTCATCGTGGCCATTCAACATGAGGAATCCGTATGAAACACGACCACGTTTTTTTCGCCAGTCTGGTGACGTTCGTTCTTGTTGCGCCGTCACGGGAAGCCGAGGAAAATTTCGAAGATGCGCATCGTTTCATTTTCTATTCAGTCCTGGAGGGCTGTTTCGAGGATGGCCTCTCGACCGAGGACGTATCGCAGATTCTCCTGAGGCGGGAGAAGGAGAGTTATTTTCACTTCATCTACGCGTGCCCTGTTTGCCTCCCCACGATTCATGCCTTGGAGGTCTATCGCTCTCGTCCAGATCATTTTTACGGGGTCAAAGGCGGAGCATCGACGTTTGGTTCGGGCCTGACGCCTGATCTCAAGAGGCAGCTTTATAGCGGGGCCCCAGCCGATCGCCTCGTAGCGATCAACTCGCTCGTGCAACGGTGGACCGCGAGGAGAATGTCGCTCCTGGCGCTATCCGATGAGCAGCGCGGGCAGCTTCAAAAGGCTTTCGAAGAAATGCGAAAGAAGGGCATGGAGACATTGAAGAGCTTCAAAGCAGGCGGAACGGCTTCCTACTATGCGCCCGCCTTCGCTACTATCGAAGAGTGTGCCGCCTGCAACGGTGCCGTCGGAAAGGGGCTGAAAGTGCCTGACCCACAATAGCTTGAAGTTGTAACATCTCCGCGCGCCGGGCCGCGCCGCGCCCACTACGTGGGCACCCGGTGGGCACCCGGCGGGCGCCCGCCGGAGATGTCGAAGGTGTCAGGTGTCGGGTGTCAGTTGATTCCTGACACCTGACACCTTTCAGAGCCTTGTTGGGTTGCGGGCATCGCCCGCTTTAGATGCCCTCCCGGTAGATGCTGTAGGCGTTGTTCAGGGTGCCGCCGTCCACGATGATGACCTGGCCCGTGATGTACGCTGCCTCCCCGGAAGCCAGGAAAACGGCTGAGGAGGCAATCTCGCCGGGCAGCCCGTTCCGGCCCAGCATGGCTATCCGGTTCGGCTCAGGCGGCGAATCGTCTGGCGCGGCGACCTGAATGGCGCCCGGGGCAATGGCATTCACTCGGATACGATGCGCGGCGAGGTCCGTGGCCATGCTCCTCGTCATGCTCACGAGCGCGCCCTTCGCCGCGCCATAAGCGCAGCACCTCGGCTGGGGAACAAAGCTGTTGACGGACGCGATGTTGATCATGCAACCGCCGCCGGTCTTGATCATCTGCCGCGCTGCCGCCTGGGCACAGAGAAACACCCCCGTCTGGTTCACCGCGATGATCCGGTCCCAACGCTCCTGGCTCAGTTCGAGGAAGTGGCCATCCTCTCCCGTGATCCCGGCATTGTTCACCAGGATATCGAGCCTTCCCCATTCCTGGATGGTCGTCTTGACCATCCGTTCCACGGATTCCCGCCCCGAGACGTCGGTCTGGATGAAGAGGGCCTTCCCGCCCTCCGACTCCACTTCTTCACGAACAGTTTCCCCGCGTTCGGGAATCAGTTCGGCAATGACCACCCGGGCGCCTTCCCGCGAAAACCGTCTGGCGATGGCCCTTCCGATGCCGTGTCCGCCGCCCGTGACGACGGCGACTTTGCCTGATAGCAGCATGACACAACCTCAATCGACCCCAGGTGACAACCTATGTTACTTTATATCTTCGGCACTCCGGCGGCAATCCCCATCGGCTGGCAACACCCTTGAGACCGAAAGAGCCGGACGGGTCAGGGTGAGTGGCGGGGCCTGCTGGATTGGTTCGTAGGCTTGTCACAGGTTTTTGGCGCTCACGACCCTCGCCCCGGCCCTCCCAAAGGAAGAGAGGGATGCTGATGAATTTGCTTTTCGTGCTCTTCAGCCCATCCACCTGACCCGTTACGAGAACCCTTCTCCCTCTCCCCCCAGTTCATCGGCGACAAGGCAGCCAGCGCCCACCACTCTGACCAATGACGAAAACCCTTTTCCCACTCCCCCTGGGAGAGGGCCGGGGTGAGGGAGAACCTGGAAGAATTCGCGGGAGGCTCCACTGCGCTTGCGTCACGGCGGCCAAGGTGCGAAAAGAAGGACTCTTCAGGGCTGAGTTGCAGGAGTGATCCGGACATGGCTGACACGAACCTTCCCGGTCCTTCAATACTCTCGCGTGCGGTCACCCTGCGTGCCGTGCTTCTCGGCCTGGCCATTGCCGCGGCCGTCGGGCTGATCGAGTCGCATATCAACGCCTTTGCGGCGCATCATCCCATCGGAGTCAACACGGCATTCATCCACTCCAACATGCCGATGGGGGCGGTCTTCCCCGTCTTTGCCGTCCTGGTGATCTTCAATCTGGGGCTATCTCGCTGGTGGCCACCGCTTCGATTGGGTGGCGGGGAGCTTGCCGTTGTTTTCGCCCTGGCCTTGGCCTCGACCACCGCTCCGCTCTTCTTCACCATCTTCATGATCGGGATGTTTACGGGGCCGCACTACTTCGCCCGGAGCGAGCCGGCCATCCAAGAAACCGTGCTGCCCCATGTTCCGTGGTGGATGTCGCCGTCCGACGAGAACCAGGCGGTGACCTGGTATTTCGAGGGCCTGCCCCCGGGACAGCAGGTTCCTTGGCGGGACTGGACCGCTCCGCTTCTTGCCTGGGGAGCGTTGGGGCTTGCCGTTGTGTGCACGTGCTACTGCCTGGTGGCCCTCATGCGCAGGCAGTGGGCCGAGAGGGAGCGCCTGGCCTTTCCGCTGGTGGCGCTGCCGCGGGAGATGATCTCCTGCACGGAGGCGGGGATAGGGGGCAGGCCTCTGCTTCGGAATCTGGGCTTTTGGGCTGGCTTCCTCGTGCCCTTCGCCATCGCCGTCCTCGGCGCACTGCACAGCCTTGCGCCGGATGCCTTTCCAGCCATCCCCCTCGAGCTGGTCGTTGACCTGGGATCGGGGACACCCTGGATTCATCTTTTCGGCTACATGTTTTTCGTGGGAATGGGCTTCGCCTATCTGACACCGTTAAACGTGTCGCTGAGCATCTGGCTTTTCTTCTGGATGATCTGGGCCGAGCAGACGATGCTGATGAACCTGGGAATTTCGCCCGGCGTTGGGGAGATGTATCAGTGGGCTGAGCCATGGACGAGTTGGCAGTGCTTCGGCGCGCTGATGACCTACACGGTCGCTGGCCTGTGGATGGCGCGGCGGCATCTCGGGGACGTGGTGAGAAAGGCCTTGTGGAACGACCATGGCGTGGACGACTCTCAGGAATTTCTCTCCTATCGGACGGCTTTTTTCGGCGCCGTGGCCGGGACGGCCGCGATGATGGGATGGCTCGCGTTCAGCGGCATGGAATGGAAAGCCGTGGCCATCGTCGTCCCGGCCATCCTCCTCTGTTATCTGGCCGTGGCCAAGATCGTGGCGCAGACAGGCCTCATCCAGTTCACGCTGCCCGGAGTGCCCCAGCGGCTGATTTTTCATGGCCTGGGTTCTTCCGCGGTGACGCCCCAGACGATGACCGCACTCGGCTTTTCCTACGGGTGGTTTGGCGACGTGCAGTCCACCTTCATCTCCGCAGCCACTCAGGGCACGAGGCTCACGAGCGGTCTTCAGGCGCGGAAACGCTGGATCGGACCCGGGATTTTGCTCGCCTTCGTGGTCGCTGGTTTGGCTGCGGGCGGCCATACCATCCTGGCGGGCTACAGAATCGGCGCGCTCAACTTCGATGAGTGGCCCACGAGGGGCAATTTCATCTACCCGTTCAAGGAAGTCCTCCGCTTGATGCACCACCCGGAGGGGCCAGACTGGACTCGGCTGGGTTACTTTTTCCTGGGCGGGGCCGGGATGACCGTGTTGATGCTGCTGGCGCACGTGTGCCCCTGGTGGCCGGTGCATCCGGTGGGCTTTGCCGTGGGCTCGACCTTCCCGTTATGGTACCTCTGGATGCCTTTTTTCGTGGCCTGGTCCATCAAGGCGCTGGCTCTGCGGGTCGGTGGGGTGCGTGCCTATCGCTCCCTCCTCCCCGCCGCCATTGGGCTCATTCTTGGCCAGCACGTCGGATGGGGTCTCCAGGGAATCCTGCTGCTGGCGCTGACCCTGGGATAAGCAACGTGGTCTGAGCGCCGGGTCCCTCGATAAGACTCCGGAGTTCGTTGACTCGTAATCCACTGTATAGGCCAGCCAGGTTGTTCAGCTTCCGATAGTCGGGCGCCACGGCCAGAAGCCTGCCGATTTCCTCCAGGTTCAAATCCCGTCGGATTCTCCGCGGCGTAGTATCGAAGGTTGCGAAGTCTTCCAACGGGTTGTCCGCAAGATACCCGCGCTTTTGGCACCACTCGCGAAAGCTCCCCAAGGCCTCCGCATTGTTTTGACACGTCTTGTTGCTCCTGCCTGCCGCCTGAAGCGCCCGCAGGGCCTCTTCCGCTCGCGTCTGCCCGCTTTCCGCTCCTTGCTTCTGAACATAGGCACTACGTGCCGACCCGACAAGGGCGGGTAATGTGGCGTGGAAAACCCGTCCCTGGTTTATCACCGCCAGTGGGGCCAGCC
>JACPCR010000039.1:0-17585 GCA_016179685.1 Planctomycetota bacterium
CCGACGTGAGCGTAACCTCTACTGAACCGCCGTATACGAGGCCCGTACGTACGGTGGTGTGACAGGGAAAGCCCGCGAGGGCCTACCTATGTCGATAAGAATCCGCGAAGCGTTGAATCATCATCGGTTACGAAATCGGGCGGGGCCGTCCCCCGAACTTATTGAGAAGTTACTTCATGGCTGTCTCCGTCTCGTTCTTTTCTGGTCCAAAAAATCGGCCCAGTAATTGATGCCCACGTGCACTGAGCACCATTTGTAGGGGGTATACCTATGGCGGTATCTCAGGGATTGTGCTAGACTCCAATTTTAATCGATGAATGTTTTGCACGATCATGCTCGGATCGAGGGAGGTTTTATGGGTAGGCAAGTGCGGAATCAACCTCCGCCTGACGCTCACGAGCTTGCAAAAAAGCAGCGGGAAATATCCGTTTCAGAATTCTTCATCCGAAATCGCCACCTGTTAGGGTTCGATAACCCAAAGCGAGCGTTGCTGACGGCGGTGAAAGAGGCGGTTGACAACGCTCTGGACGCCTGTGAGGAGGCGCGTATCCTGCCGGAAATCCTGGTGTGCATCGAGCCCGTCCAGGAGCAAGGCGAACGTTACCGGCTGACGGTGCTGGATAATGGACCGGGCATCGTTCGTGCACAGATTCCAAAGATATTCGGCAAGCTTCTTTATGGTTCCAAGTTTCATCGCTTGAAGATGGCCAGGGGCCAGCAGGGGATTGGAATCTCTGCTGCGGCGATGTACGGCCAGTTGACGACGGGCAAACCCACGCGAATCACGTCGAAGTTCTCTCCAACGCGCAAGGCTCATTACTTCGAGATCAACATCGAGACGCACACCAACAATCCGATCGTCGTCAAAGAGGAGGAGCGAGATTGGGAACACCGACAGGGGACCCAGGTGGAGATTGAATTGGAGGGGAAGAACACGCACGGCCGGCAATCGGTGGAGGAGTACCTGCTGCTGACGGCGGTAGCCAATCCTCATGCGACGTTCCGTTATACGGGCCCCGAGGGTGAGCGGATGGAGATTCCGCGTGCGACGGACACGTTGCCGGAGGAGCCCCAGGAGATCAAGCCGCATCCTCACGGGATCGAGCTGGGGGCGCTGGCCAAGATGCTTCAAACGACGAAAAGCCGGAGGCTCAGCAGCTTCTTGCATTCGGATTTTTCGAGGGTCAGCACACGGGTGGCCCTGGCGATCTGCGAGTCGGCTGGCCTGGAGCCTGCCGCGCGGCCTGGCCGAATTGCGCGGACGGAGGCGGACCGGCTGTACCAGGCGATCAACACAACGAAGTTGATGAATCCACCAACGAGTTGCATCTCGCCGATCGGCGAGGACCTCCTCATCCGGGGATTGAAGCAGCGATACCGGGGGGACTTTTTCACGGCCTGCACGAGGCCCCCGGCGGTCTATCGGGGCAATCCCTTTCTCATCGAGGCGGCGGTCGCCTACGGCGGAGAGAATGATCCGGAGGGGCAGGTGCAAGTCATGCGATTTGCCAACCGCGTGCCTCTTCTCTACCAGCAGGGGGCATGTGCCATCTCCCAGGCCATCAGCGAGGTGGACTGGAAGGCCTATCGTTTGCAACAGGGCCGGGGTCAATTTCCCCAGGGCCCGATGGTCCTGATGGTCCATTTTGCTTCGGTATGGGTCCCCTTCACATCGGAAAGCAAGGAAGCCATAGCCCACTATCCGATCATCCTGAAGGAGTTGAAGCTGGCGCTCCAGGAGTGCGGCCGTCGTCTGTCGTCGCATGTGCGGGGCCGTGAAATTGCCGATCTGCAGACGCGCAGGCGGAATCTTTTCGAGCTGTACATCCACGAACTTTCCCAATCCTTGTCGCACCTGACGGGCAAGGAGCGCGAGGCGATCCGCGAGAAGCTCCTCAAGATGGCCCGAAAGGCCACACGCGCCCAGGATGCCAGGGACCGTGCGGAGCAGGAAGAGCTGGCCCAGGTCGAGCAGCAGTTCAAATTGTCCGCGCAGGGGGCCGTCGAGGAGGGGGAAACCCTGGTGGCAGGCCGGTAGTACACGAGTTCCAAAGTGCGGGTGCGCTTCCGAACTCGTGTGCTGAAACTTTCGGAGGAACGCTGCCATGCCGTCGGTTCGGAAGGCGAAATCGGAGGGGACGAAGAACGTGCGCGCCCGGCACGTGACGCGCAAGCTGGTCGAGTTGGGCGGCTCGGTCCTCGAGGAGGTTCGGAAGGAGCGCAACCCGAAGCTCTACATTCCGCAGAGAGCGCTGTCGAACGTGCGCTTCAATGCGAAACAATCGATCATCGAACTGGGAAAAGATCGACAGGCCCGGAGTTTCTTCAACGTGGGGATGTCGAAGAAATTCATGCAGACCTTTCTGGTGGCGCAGGCCTGCAAACAGCTTCTGGATGAAGGCAAGACGACGTCCATCCGCGATCTCTATTACATGGTCAAGCACACCATTGCCGACTCGAAGGTGAACACGTTCGAGGATCAGCCTGAAAGCGATGCGATCCTCGAGGACCTGGAAGTGACCGTGGATTCACTCCGGGAGGAGCTGAATCTCTTTGCCAGCAACCGCGGAGCCATGGTTGGAAACGTCACGCTCACAGATTCCGGGGACACGATCGATTGCCGGCGGATGGGGTCGGGCGGCTATTCGGTCCCCTCCATCGTCGAGCCTGACGTGGTGCAGTTCAACAAGATCAACGCCGATTTCATCCTGCTGGTGGAAAAGGACGCGGTCTGGCGACGGCTGAACGAGGACCGCTTCTGGCAGGAATACCGCTGCATCCTGGTCCACGGAGGGGGCATGCCGCCTCGTGGCGTACGCCGGCTCATCCACCGTTTCATGAGCGAAGCCGGGCTGAAACTGTACGTCTTCGTCGATAATGATCCCTGGGGCTACTATATCTATTCCGTCGTGAAACAGGGAAGCATCAATCTGGCTTATGAGAGCATCCGGATGGCCGTGCCCACCGCGAAATTCATCGGTTTGAGCGCTTTCGATCGCGAGCGGTTCGACCTTCCCGAGGACGACAAGCTGAAGATGACGGAGCAGGATTTGGCTCGTGCCCGGCAGATTCAGGCCTACCCCTGGTTTCAGAAAAAAACCTGGCAGAGGGAGATTCAGAAGATGCTCGAGAACGGTTTGAAATTCGAAATCGAAGTGCTCAGTGGCAAGCGGATTTCGTTCGTGACCGAGGACTACCTGCCGCACAAGTTCAGCCATCCGGAGGAGATGCTGGATTAGTAGACGAGTTAGCAGGTGCACCCGCGCTTGCTAACTCGTCTACTTTAAGAAATTCCTCCCGCAGGGATCCCGCCGGAAGGCGAAACAAGAAAACCCGATATCCCATAAATGACCAATTCACAAGTCGTTAAATTGGAATGAGTCTTGAATTTCCCGGTGTTTCCGGCTCATACACGTGCAAGGAAGTGCGGGTGCACTTCCTTGCACGTGTATGAGTGTCCCTGTTTAGAAGGGCTTCAGGACTTTTGAACAGGGGCGCTACGGACCGAAAAGCTTGCGGAGCTTCTGCGTGTTGTCTTTGTCCTTGCCGCTGTCCTTCTTCTGCTCCTCGCCGAAAAGCTGGAGGAATTTTTCCCTGGCCATCCGGGCGCGCTCGGTCCCGCCGCCCGCCACCTCCTCCGGTCTCCGGTCGGCAAATTGAAATTCCTCGCAGAAATTGTGCGCTTCCTTGTCCGGAATCCACTCTGTGGTCGAGCTGGTACACCCGTTATGAACGCGAGGGTCATAGAGACGGCAGTTCTTGCAGACGTGGAGATAGGAAGAGCAGTTGGGGCAGGTTTCTTTGGAGCTAGGCTGCCGTGTCTCCTGCCATTCCCAGCCGCATTTCCAGCAGGTTTTCATGGCTTGGATTCCTCGGCTTCGAATTTCTTGCCCGTGATGCGAAGGTAAGCCAGGGCCGCAGCCTCATGAAGAGGCTCGCCCGGCGGCGTCTGCCGGAGCAGGCGCTGGATGGCCGGCAGGGCCTTCAGGTGGCCCATCTCGCCCAGACGCAGAACGACCTGGCGCTGCATTTTATCCTCTGCCTGCGCCAGGCCAGCTACGAGGGCCGGCTCCTTTTCGAGAATTCGAAGAAGCAGGTCCAACTCCGAAGGCGCGTCACCCGGGCCCGCACCCCTTCCTTCCAGGATGGCCCCGATGGCCAGCGTTGCGGCGAATCGGACCTCGGGATGCGTCTCGTAGGCGAGCCATTCCACGAGGGTGGAGACGTCCGCCGGCCCGCCTCCGGCGGCCAGGGCGGCCAACGCCGCCTTCCGGGCTCGAAGCGATTGATCGGCGGTCGCACCCACGGGCGCTTCCTGGGCTGCCCGAAGGAGAGCGGCCTTGGCCTCGCCGACCGGGACGCCTTGACCGGCGAGTCGGCCGATGGCCTGGATCGCCTGAAGCCTGACCTCCAGGTCGGGGGCCTGGAGAAGCGGTGTAAGTCCGCGGACGGCACGCTCGTCTCCGACGACCCCGAGAACCTGTGCCGAAGGTCCGGCGAGGGCAGGGTTGTCGAGTTGGTCAATGAGAATTTCTTCAGCTTTTTCTCCCATCTGGATGAGGGCCCATTGGGCGTACCACCGGATGCGAGGATCGTCCGCTGCGAGGCGCTGGGCAATGGGGCCCACGCCTCGCTCGTCCGCGATCTCGGCCAGTGCCTTGATGGCGGCCACTTGCACGTCCGCCTCACTGACCTCGAGCTCCTCCGGGGCCCGGCCCGTGTCCCCAGCGCCCGGTCCCGGAGTCGCTAGGGGCCTCTCGACCACGCGTACCAGCGCCTCCACACTCAGGGCCGAGCCGATCTTCCCCAGAGCTTGACAAGCGCCCTCCTGCCGGGCCCGCGGGGGCTGCCCCAGGCACTCGAGAAGGGCGTCCAGCGCGGGTGGACCCACCTCCCCGAGAGCCTCAATCGCCGACGCCCGGACACTGGTGTCCTTCAGGATCAGCAGGCTGATCAATTTCCGGATGCCCTCCGGGCTGCCCATCTTCCCCAAAGCCCGTGCGCAGACCAGGCGGACCCGAGGGTCCTGGTCCGCAGCTTCAATCGCTTTGAGCAAGGCCGCCCGGGCACCCTTGTCCGCCAACGTCTCCAGCGCATCCGCCGCGGCACGGCGCACTTTCACATCCCCGTCCTCGAGAACAGGCAAAAGACTCTCGGTCACCCCCGAGCCCCGGAATGCGCCCAGCGCCTGGATCGCCCGGACCCTCGACCCCGCCTGGCGGAACGACACGGCCCGGACGAGCAGGTCTCGAGCGCGTTCGTCTCCGCCTTGGGCCAAAGCGCACCCGGCCTCGAGGGCCACGCTCTCGTCCGCGTCCGAGCCGGCCGAAAAGAGCACCTCACGCTCGGCCTCCGTGGGCTTGGTCCGAAGGACTTCCATGACGGCCAGACGTACCCGCGCATCGGCGTCCTTGGCCAGAACGGTGATCCGTGCCCGCGCCGTCTCGCTGCCGATCTGGCCAAGAAGCTGAATGGCCCGAACCCGCTGGTCGGATTCCGGGTCCTGGAGCTGGCTCGCGAGACCCTCTCCGAGGTGCTGAAGCGCCTGGACGGAGGAGGCGCGCTTCGCCTCCTCCGTGTCGGGATCATCCCGCACGGCCACCAGGGGTTCCACGGCAATCTCACCCAGCTTCTTCAGCGACTCCGTGCTCGCCCGTTCGAGCTGGGCATCTTCGGTCCCCAGGACGGCAATCAGCGGCCGGACGGCGGTGGCGACCCGGAAATCGCCAAGAATCTGGGCGAGGCGATGCCGCGTGGGAACGGCGGTGGCCTTGTCGCGGAGGACGTCCCCGAGCACCCCGGCCACTTTGTTAGCCCGAAAGTCCCGAAGAACGCCGGTCCGAAGCATGTCATGGAATAAGTCCGCACACGCCTGATGATGGACACGCCGCGTCTCGTCCCGGAGGACGGAAATGAGCCGATCACTCATTTCGTCACCCACTTCCAGAATGGTCTTTCGCGCCCGCTCGGATTCCCGCGCGTCCTGGCTCAGAAAGGCGGACGTCAGCTCGTCCGGATCGAATTTCTGGCCGCACCCGGCAAGAAAGACGACGGCGAATACCAGCGGGACCAAAGAGGCGGCACGTCGGATCAGGGTATGCAATCTGGGAGTCCTCATGAAGCAGGAGAAACGCCACTCGGAACGTTCCTTGACGGAGCATGCATGACAGGAAGGGATTATGCCAGCCTCCCTCGTGAGGATCAACCGTACGGATTGACAACGGCAACGCTTTCGTTCATGTTCTTCCGGCTTTTTGCCCTTTGCCCTTTCGAGGAATCCTCATGTCCGCCAAGTCTGAAATCCGACATCTCAACATCACGGCCGCAGAGCGCGTGAGGCGCTACAAGCATTTCTACGGCGGCTGCGTTTCCGATGCCCTCAGCCGATGCGGGGTCATGGACTCCGTGCTCTCTTCAGATTTTTATGCGCTCAGGCCCGAACAGGTGCTGGCCGGTGAAGCCATCACGGTCAAGCTCCATTCCCTGGCCGGCGAAAACCTCACGGCGGAGGAACAAAAAGCGCGCGAGGAGGAATGGAAACGCATCGGGTCGCCCCAGAAGCGGATGATGAAAGCCGTGTTCCCCGGCTCGGTGCTCTGCTTCGATACGGGCGGGGATTTCCAGCCCGCCCACTTCGGCGAGATGAGCTGCACCCTGGCTCAGGCCCATGGCTGCGTCGGACTCTTGATCGCCGGAAACATCCGGGATACCCGCTACATCCTCAAGATGGAGGATTTCCCGGTCTTCACGCTCGGGACGAGGCCAAATGCCTTCGGTGGATGGCGCATCACCCACGTCCAGCAGCCGATCTTCCTGCCCGGCCACCTGACGCATTACGTCCGGGTGAACCCGGGCGACTTCGTCTTTGGCGACACCGATGGGGTCCAGGTGATCCCGAAGGAGTTCGTGGACGAGGTGATGCTGACCTGCGAGGATATTGTGGCGAGGGAGAATGAGGAGCGGCGTCGGATTCGGGAGGGGATGCCCATCGATCAGGTTTACACGATTTACGGGGACTTGTGAGCCAGGCGGCGATCATGCTGCGAGCCTTGATTTTCGATTGCGACGGCGTGCTGGTGAACAGCGAGCCGGTACACTTCCGGGCCTTCGTCCGGGTTCTGTCGGAAAGCGGTGTGAGCCTGACAGAGTCCGAGTACCTGGAGCGATATCTCGCGATGGATGATCGGGGATGTTTCCAGGCAGTGTTCCACGACCGTGGCGGGCGCGTGGAGGGCGAGGAGCTGGTGCGGCTCATGGACCGCAAGTCGGCGTATTATGCTCAGGAGATGCAGGCGCAGGCGCCGACCTTTCCGGGGGTCGTGGAATTTGTACGAGGATCGGCCCTGCGCCATCCTCTTGCCATTGCCTCGGGTGCGCTTCGGCACGAGGTCGAGCAAGCGGTCCGCCTCCTCGGCATCCGGGACTGTTTTCGCTGCCTGGTCACAGCAGAGGATGTGGCCCGGGGAAAGCCGGACCCGGAGGCCTATCGGACCGCATGTGTCCGGTTGAACGCTCTGTTGCGGCCGGCCAGGCCGATCCGCCCGGCGGAATGCCTCGTGGTGGAGGACTCCTTCCATGGGGTCCGTGCGGCGAAAAACGCAGGAATGCGCTGCATGGCCGTCACCAACTCCTATCCCGCCGAAAAGCTTTCCGAGGCGGATTGGGTCGTCGCCCGGCTCGGCGAGTTGCACCTGAGACACTTGGCAGAAGCCATGGGAGGAAACACACGATGAGCGTCGACCTCTTTCGTCTCAATGGCAAGGTGGCTCTTGTCACCGGGGGCACCAAGGGGCTTGGACTGGCCATGGCCCAGGCCCTCGCGGAGGCGGGTGCGGACCTGGTGCTCAACAGCCGGCACGGGTCGGAGGCGGAGGCGGCGGCGAAGCACGTCCGGGAATCATCGGGCCGCCGCTGCTTGGGGCTCGAGGTGGACGTGACCGTTCCGGAGCAGGTGGACGGGATGGTCGAGCGCGCCGTGCGGGAGCTGGGGAGCGTGGACATCCTGGTCAATAACGCGGGGATCAACATTCGCAAGCCGAGCACCGAAATCCCGCTCGACGAGTGGAAAGAGGTGCTGGACATCAACCTGACGGGTCCTTTCATTTGCACCCGTGCGGCGGTGCCGCACATGCTGCGCCGCGGCTGGGGTCGAATCATTCACGTGGCGTCCATCATGGGCCTCGTCGGGCTGGCGGGCCGGCCCGCCTATACGGCCAGCAAGGGTGCCTTGATTCTCCTGACTCGGACCCAGGCGCTCGAATGGGCCGGCAAAGGCATCAATGTGAACGCGCTTTGCCCTGGCCCCTTCGAGACGCCCCTGAATCGCGCCTTGATGGAGGATCCCCAGAAATACCGCGAGTTCATCGCCAAGATTCCCCTGGGACGCTGGGCACAGCCCCGCGAATTGGCTGGCGCTGTCCTGTTCCTCGCCTCAGAGGCCTCCAGCTTCGTGACGGGGACGACACTGGTCGTGGATGGAGGCTGGACCGCCCAGTAAGATGCAATGGCAGAACTGCGGACCGACGTTCAACTGCGCATGGAAGTCGCGACCCCTTCGGAAGCCAGACGGGCCTGCGCGAAGCGCCCATGCGAATCTTGTTCTGCGCGCCGGCCCTCGACGATCCCCTTGTAACATCCGTCATCCGCCCGAGACAGATTGAAATTCACGAGTGCAAGAGACGGCATCCCTCTCCGCCCGAACTTGTTGGAGGCCGCGACCTCCAAGACGTTGTCTCCGGGCTTTAATCTCCACGCGAAAGCGGCAGGCGAGCGCCTCCATCCGCTGGCGTTGATAACGCCACCCTCCTCGCTCGTGAGGGCCAGGTAAGGCCAGACGGTCTTGCTTCCACCAGCCCGCAGCCGAAGCCTCGTGTTCTGCATGAACCACGGGCTCCTTTCGGGCGGGTCGTGCAGTACGGCCGGATCGCGGACGAAGCACATCCCGATTCCACCTCGAACTCGAGCCTTCTCGTAGTTGTCGAGATCGCCCGTTTCGGAAGTGACCATCTCGGGGTCTTCATCCACACGGAGGAAGCCAAGGCACGCCGTACGTGACCGGCTGCGAGAAGAAACGGCGATGGACCCTGTTGTACAGGTGCAGACGCTGGAGCGTCGGGCTTTCCACGACCATCCGCGCGGAGGAACCTTCGCAACTCATTGGCGCGTCTTCCCCTTCAGAGACCCTATGTCCAGGATTTCAATAGCCCCAAGTCTGCCGCGATACAGGTAGTCTCCGTCAAGGTCCATCGAAAAGTTCATCCGATACCCACCGATATGGTGGGCCAGAAGCCGGGGATGCTTCATGTCCTGGATGCCGTAGACCTTGACGCCATCCTGGTACTCCGCCACATAGAGGAGATGGTTCTCAAAGTCTGCTTTGACCTTGTGCGGGCCCCAGAGGCCTTCATACCGGAAAATCGTGGAAATCTTCACCGGCTTGGTTGCGTCGGTCACGTCGTAGATTTCCACCCGGTTGGACTCCAGATCGCTGCAACCTCCGGGCTGCCAGTAAGGAACCAGCAGGCGTCCATTCTGAAGTGTCAGGAAGCACCTTCCGAGCGGGGCCGGGATGAACGCCACGGCCGTGGCGTTCCCAGCAGGATTGGAAATATCATAGACACAGAGGCCCGGTCTCATCACCAGTTTCTTTGGCTCTTCTTGGCCGCCGTCGCTCTTCTTGCCCGAATCCGGAAGTGTGTGCTCTTCGACTTCTCGCTGGCCCGTGGCATAGAGGTGCCGGCCGTCAGTGGCCAGGCCCCAACAGGTCCCGATATCCGCCACGGGAGGAAGGGGCCTGGGATTCGACGGATCGCGCAAGTCGAGCCTCTGGATGCCCCCGTAATAGACGATGCCGTTTGCATACGCCACGGCCGCCGTGGTTCCCGCTCCTTGCCCGTGATACAACAGTTTCACGTCGCCGATGTCCGTCGCATCGAACACCATCGCGGACTCGCCGGCGGCAAAAACGAGGCCCTTGCCGTCGCCCGTGACGCTGCGCATGATCCCGCCGCAGTAGAATTGCTTGGTGATCCGTGGCTTGCTGGGGTTGGTGGCGTCGATGAAAAAGACGCCGCCGTTGTAGTCCGCGACGGCCACCCTGCCTCCGAAGGCATAGACGTCGCGCACCTCGCCGGCGGCAGGAATGCGCCCGATTTCCTTCGGAGCGTCCGGGTTGGACACGTCCGCGACGAAGACCCCAAAATAGTAGTCCGACATGTAGGCATGGTCGCCGTCGACCGCTATGCCCTGGAGGTGAAACCGGCCGACCGAGCCCAGAAAGGTTCTGCCGAAATCGAGCGACCCGCGGGAGACGGGCTTGTCGGGGTTAGAGACGTCAAACACCGTGAGCCGGCTGTTGTTGGCCACGTACGCAAAGGATTCCCTGGCAGCCACGCCAATGCCCTGGCGGTTGCATGGTCCTCCCGGACCGACGGGTATGCTTCCCCGCGGACGGGGCTGGGCCATCTCGCTCAGGTCCACGACAAAAAGTCTGGCGCCCGCCACGTTCGGACGGCCTTTCCCGTCTACATTCGTGTCCAGGACGACGGCCAGGTTCCCCGTGACGGCCACGCCGACGGCGGACGGGTTCTCCAAGTACTGGAAGTGCGTGACGACCGGCCTCAGCGGGTCCCCAAGGTTCACGATGCCGAGCCCGCGGCCTCCCTGCGGGGCCACGATATGGGCGTTGCCAAAGGCGCGGAGCCTGGTGTGATAGGCCGCGAATTGATCCCCCGACACGGACCCGACCCATTGGGGCCGCAGCGGATCGCTCAGATTGACGATCTTCAGCGCATCCCCACCCGAAACGAAGGCGTAATCCCCCTGGACCGCGATGGGGCCGCTTCTTCCAAGCCAAACGCTGCTGACGAGTCTGACGTGTCCCGGATTCTTGACGTCGTACACGCAAAGATGAGGCGTGTTGCCGCCCACCAGGGCGTAATTCCCGTGCAGCGCCACGTAATAGGCGAACCCGCTAAAAAGCCCCGAGTAACCCACCGGCTTGGGGTCCCTCGGTTCCCTGACATCCACAACGGTCAGGCCCTTTTCCTCCTCGTCGCAGGCGATGAACGCGTACCCGTCCCGAACCACAGCTTCGTGGGCCCAGCAGTTCGGGAGATGAACTACGCCCACAACCTTTAGGTCGGGCCCCTCCGCATCCGCCTCGGCTGCAACGTCCGCGGCCCAGACGGTGACTCCCACGATGGAAGCCAGCACTCGAGCGATGAGCCAGATGACTATTCCGAAACTGCACTGATTTTCCAGGGTTTTCATTGGTCGCCATCCTTCCCCTCAACGGGAGTGTGGCCTGTCCATGTCCATCCGACGGGCGAACGCCCGGCCTGCGGCTTTCGGTCAAGGTAGATCGACCAGTTCTATCGCCGCCCGAAGACCCACGTAGGCGTATCGGTTGTCCGTGCACACTCGGAAGTTCGCCACTTTCCACCACCGGCTGTATCGGAAGTGGCCGCCCACGTAGCGCACGTTGGTCGGCTCCGAGACGTCGAACACCTTCAAACCGAAGCAGTAGTCGGCGACGCAAAGAAAGCTCCCCTTCACGCCGATATCAAACGCTTGCTCGATGCCCGCGTGGATCGGTTCGCGGTTGCCCGCGACGAGGCCGAGTCTTTTCGGCTTTTCGGCGTTCGATACATCCACGATCTCCAGCCCGCGGCCTCGCTCCTCGTACCCGAGGTACGCGCGGCCAGCCGTCACGCAAACGGCGCGGACAAGCGGACATTCGTATTGACCGGACAGGCGTGGGGATGCCTCGTCGAGCGCAAAGACCGCCAGACCGCCGCCGCAACCCGCGTAGAGGAGGTCCCCGTCGAGAAACAGACCCGATGCCCCTGGCCGTGGGATATCCGCCATCGGTTTTTCGAGCGCCGTGGGATCGTAAAGAATGACCCGCCCGCTTCCAGAAACCGCGACGCGCTTCCTATCTGCAACCATGTCCGCAACCTGGGTCAAAGGCATGCGAATCGAACGGACCAGCTTGAGATTCGCTTTGTCCGACACGTCCACCTCGAAAAGCCGTGGGGGTTGCACCTCGTCCTCATCCACGGGGTCAGTCCCAGAGCTAGGAGATACGGCATACGTCGGCGAGGACACGATAAACGCACGGTCGCCCACGACTTGAATCCTCTTCAGGGGTGCCCCCAGGACGAGGTTGCCCGCCATCTCAAATTGGGCTGATCCGGCGATCCGCGTGGAGATGTCCTCGGGGTTGTACTTGCCAGCCTCCTCGAGAGTTTCCAGCCGGAATACATCGACCGTGCGGCTCTTCGGCGTGTCCGCGAACTTCAGGACATAAAGCTGCTTCAGAGCCTCGGACTCGATCGCATACAGATACTCGCCCGCCTTGACCATGTCCCCAATGAACTCGTGCGGAAAATCGATATGTGGCGGGCCGACCAGTTTCTTTTCTTCAGCCAACGAAGAGGCTGCCGGGTAGACCAGAAGAGCAGTCAAAACGAGCACGTGCGCTCGGCGCATGTCAATCCCTCTTCCTTTCTGAAACGACCGTTCCGCTCTCCGCCAGTAACCCGTCTCTCATCGACGGGTGCGAAGGCGAGGCGGCTCGGGCAGAGGCCCCGCAGGATTCGCGAACCACCAGTTCCGCGGGAAGCTTTCGAACCTCGACCTCGCGCCCCGGTGATTGCAGGTGCTCATCCAAAAGCCGCACGGCTTCGAAGCCGCTTTCATAGAGCGGATTGCGGACCGTCGTCAAGGGTGGCTGTGCCTTTTCGGCCTCGCCAATGTCGTTGAAACCCACGACCGCCACTTGCTCAGGCACCCGTAACCCGGCTTCCGCCAACGCGCCCAGAATGCCGATGGCGCGCTGGTCCGAAGCCGCGAAGAAAGCCGTCGGTGGTTGCGGCAGAGCCAGCAAACGGCGCGCGGCTGCAGCGCCCTCTTCCAGGAAACCCCGTGGCTCGATGACCGTCAGATCAGGATCGAGCGACACGCCATACGCCTGCAAGGCATCCCGGTATCCTTCCAATCGCAGTCGGTGAACCGGTATCGCCAGGTCGCCTACGACGATCCCGATACGGCGGTGTCCCAGCTTCAGCAGGTGTTGCACGGCCAGGAACGCGCCGCGCCGCGTGTCAACCTGGATTTCGCTGCAAGCGCCCGTTGTTCCATGCCGGTTGATGGCAACCACCGCAACACCCCGTTCACGAAGTCGCACAATGGCCTTTTCCGTAATCGGGTCATCGTGGAGAATAAGCCCGGGAGCATCCTTGAATTGGTCCAGCAACCAGGGAACGTCCGACTCATGCCCCAACACGGTCCTGCACTGAATAGAAATCCCGAACTTGAACCCACCCTCGGCTATGCCCTGGTAACGCAGAAGCCGTGTCTGCCAATTCACCGGGTCGTGCGTCTCGGCAAAGACGGGGCCCAGGCCGAGCAGGTATGCCGTAACCGAGGACACAGGCCGACGCCGTGAGGATACCCAGGGGGTTCGAGGGTCATTTACGAACGTCCCCCGTCCGTGCAGCCTGTTGATCAACCCTTTTTCTTGGAGGAGCTGCAAGGCCTGACGAACGGTGAGGTGGGCTACTCGAAACGACGAGGCAAGTTGCTTCTCAGGCAGGATTTTCTCTCCAGGCTGATACCGCCCATTACGAATGTCCTGTTCAAGCGCTTGAGCAAGCGCTACATATTTCATTTTGGGATAATCAATTACGGCGGCACTGTCAGTTGCCATGTTTATCATTTCAGAATAAAAGTTAAGATATGATACACTAAAGGTCTATATCTTTCAATATCTGAATCATTTTAAGCCACCGCATTGCGGGCTGACGCGTCTTAAAAAATCAACATGGCGTCGCCATAGCTGTAGAAGCGGTATCCCTCGCGGACGGCCGTCTCGTAGGCATGGAGGATGCGATCGCGTCCAGCGAAGGCGCTGACCAGCATCAGGAGAGTGCTTCGAGGCAGATGGAAATTGGTCAACAAGGCGTCAACGACCTGGAAGGTGTAGGGGGGATACATGAAGAGACGGGTCGTGCCGCGTCCCGGCTCCGCGCGGCCGTTCCGGGCGCAGGTCTCGAGGGCGCGGCACGCGGTCGTGCCGACGGCGATGACGCGGCGGCCATGCTCCCGTACGGCGTTGACCGCTTGCGCCGCCGCCTCGGAAACCTCGTAGCACTCCGCGTGCATGGGATGCCGAGTCGGATCCTCGGCGGTCACCGGCTTGAAAGTTCCTAGTCCGACGTGCAAGGTGACGCACACCGTTCGTACGCCGCGCTGCCGGCCTTCTTCGAGAAGGGACTCCGTGAAGTGCAATCCCGCGGTCGGCGCGGCAATGGCGCCCGGCTCGCGGGCATACACGGTCTGGTATCGTTCGCGGTCCACGCTCCACCGGGGATCGTCTTCACCCCGGCGTTTGATGTAGGGGGGCAGAGGCATGTGGCCCAGCGTCTGGAGCTTCCGGTCCAGTTCGTCCGCGGCGTCGTCAAAATGAAGATACCAGCCGCCTTCCGCATGCCGGCGTTCGAGCGTGCTGCGAATGTGACCCCGGCCAAAATGGATGGCCTCGCCCGGCTGAAGGCGACCCCGAGCATGAAGGAGTGCATGCCAGCAACCGTCCGCTTCTTGTGACACCAGGAGGGCCTCCACGCGGCCGCCGGTCGAACGCATTCCGTACAGCCTCGCAGGCAGCACCCGGGTGTCGTTCAGCACCAGGAGATCACCGGGTTCGATGACCTCCAGAACCTGGTGGAAACGGAGATGACGCATCCGCCCGTCCGCGCGGTCCAAGAGGAGCAGACGGGCGTCCTCGCGCCGGGCAAGCGGCTGCTGAGCAATAAGATGAGGTGGCAGGACGTAATCGAAATCGGACAGCATCGTTAATTTTGCAGCCCGGAAGTGCACCGACACTTCCAGGTTCGAGTAGACGAGTTCGCTAGTGCGGGTGCACCTGCGAACTCGTCTACTCGAATGAAAAGAAGCCCCGGCGGACCCGCCCCGGCGCACTTCAGCGTCAACCTTTGTCTCGAAGCCAAGCGTGTACCCGAAGCCCGGGCGGCAACTGTCCCTTAATCTGGTCGCAAGCGTAGAGGATCAACCGGGTATGGAGATCTCCCCAATGCATCTCCAGGCACGGGTTCATTCCAGGAAACGGGCTCTTCACGGGTGGTCCCCCTTCCTCACCATCAGACGGCAGCGTTTATTTTGCATCATTATGGTGCAGGGTTCAAGATTTCGGGGGGCATATTACGGGCAGGTCACGCTGGGGCGCTCCAATTGACCCTGGGAATCCGCTCAATTAAATATGGCCACTCTTGGGCGAAAATACGGCAAGCATTCCTCTCCAGAAGACCAATGCTCATGAGGATTCTTTACGCCATCACGGAACTGGATATCGGTGGCGCGGAACGCATGCTGCACCGCCTGGCGGTCGGGATCGCCGCGCGTGGACACGAGGTGACGGTTGCGTGCCTGTCGGGCCGGGGCGTCGTGGGGAAATGGTTGGAAACGGCCGGCATCCGTGTTCACTACCTGGACGCCCGACTTGCCTGGCCTCCGGCGGCGGTCACTCGCCTGCGCCGCCTCATCCGGACATTCGGGCCGGACGTGCTTCATACCGTCCTTTTCCATGCCAACTTGGCCGGCCGATGGGCCGGCCGGCTTGAACGAGTGCCGGCCATAGTTTGCTCGGTACGGGTCGAGGAGGTCGAACGGCCATGGCGTCTTTGGCTGGACGGGTGGACGCAGGGCATGATGCAGGCGGAAACATGCGTGAGCGAATCGGCCCGCCAGTTCACTCATCGCCGCAGCGGAATTCCTCTTTCCAAGCTGGTGACCATCCCCAATGGCGTCGAGATGGACCGGTTCAACCTTTCCCGCGGCGCCTTCCGGACCGAGCTGGGGATCGGCCCCACGGCCCCGTTGCTGGTGTCCGTCGGCCGCCTCGAGCGGCAGAAAGGGACTCGCTATCTGATCGAGGCCATGGCCCAAGTCCGGGACCGCTTTCCCGAGGCCATTCTCGTGCTCGTGGGGTCCGGGCCGGACGAGGCGGAACTGAAGGCTAGGGCGCGAAATCTGGCCGTGGATGCCCGGATTCGCTTCGTCGGCTGGCGGCCGGACGTGCCGCGGGTGCTGGTGGATGCGGACCTCTTCATCCTGGCCTCCCTCTGGGAGGGGATGCCGAACGTGGTGCTGGAGGCCATGGCAGCACGGTGCGCCGTCGTGGCTTCATCCGTCGGTGGATGCCCCGACCTGGTCGTGCCGAGCCAGACCGGGGTACTCGTCCCGCCGGGTCAGAGCGACGCCCTGGCCGGAGCGATCCGGGACCTGCTGGAACAGCCTGAGACACTCAAGGCCATGGGCGAGGCTGGACGGCGACGCGCCGAGGTCGAGTTCGGAGTCGATAAGATGATTGCTTCGAATGAAGCACTCTACAGGACGCTTCTTGACACGGTCGGCCGGGTTTGCTAGTATCCTCAACATGTCTTCACCTGTTCCCTCCGGCGGTGATTACAAGGTCATTCTCAGCGCCGTCGACGGCGTCCGGTTTGATGCGGTCGCCTCTCATCTCGCCGCGTTACTCGGAATTGACGCCGCGGGCGCTCAGATGATTGCCCGGGCCGCCCCGATCATCCTCATCGACGGCCTCTCCGCCCAACAGGCGGCCCACGCGGGACGGAACACTCTCCCGGTCCGCCAGTCGGGGGCGGACCTGCAGGTCGCCCGGGGGCCCGTTGGGAAACTGAAGAAAGCGACCTGGCCGGATACGGCCTTCCCAAAAATCTTGCAGCGATTGACGGCATCCTCACCGCCGCAGCAGGCCCCTGGAACGCCGGCGGGCGTCGCAGCGGCTGACGCGGCCGCGCCTGCTCTCGAAAAAGTAGATGTTCAGGTTCAGACGACCGTGATGCCTCGCGAGGCCCTCGAGTCGGCAGGGCAGGAGCTGTTCCCGGCGAGGCCGTCCAAGACCCTGCCTGCTGCGGCGCTGGCTAGCCCCGCGGCCGACTGGGAGGCGAGCAGCAATGAGGAGAGCACCCTTGTCGCTTCTTTTTTCATCTGTCCCCATTGCGGGATGAAATTCGAACTGAAGCCCCTGCCGGAGCTCATGGACGCACCCGAGCCGATGCCAGCGCGGCCGATGTTTCCACCGATCACGCCGCCGCGGGCGATGCGGCCTACGCCGCCGCTGCGCCCGCCGGCATCTCCGGGCCTGGAACCCCTTACCCCAGCCGCGCCCGAGGCCATCCCGGCGATCCCCGCCATTCCACCCATGGCTGCTGCCCCCACTACGGTTTCGCCACCGACAGCCCCGCCTGTGCTGGCCCCGATTCCTGCGGCCGGGCCGGCAATTCCGGCAATGCCTGTGACGCCCGCAATCCCTGGGCCTGTGCCTCCACAAGCAGCAGCCCCCACTGTGCCGCCGATGGTCCCGTCAGTGGTAAAAACGGTCCCGGCGTCAAGAGCTGCTGGGCCTGCCATCCCCGCGGTGGCGGCTCTGGCCGCCCCGGCCGTTCCTCCGGTCCCCAAGCTCTCACCGCCTGCTGCGGCCATCCCCGCCATCCCGGCTATCCCCGCAGTGGCGGCTGTGGCCGCCCCGGCCGCCCAGGCCA
>JACPCR010000039.1:17623-23981 GCA_016179685.1 Planctomycetota bacterium
TCCCCGCCATCCCGGCTATCCCCGCAGTGGCGGCTGTGGCCGCCCCGGCCGCCCAGGCCATTCCTCCGGTCCCCAAGCTCTCACCGCCTGCTGCGACCATCCCCGCCATCCCAAGTATTCATGCCCCAGCAATGGCTGGAGGCGCACCGGCGCCGGCTGCGATCGCTACCCCCGCTATCCCGGCAATCCCAAAAGTGGTCACTGCAAGAACACCGGAGGTCCCGGCCATTCCCAAGCCTGTGGCAATTCCCGAAATACCCGCCATCCCGAAGCCCGTTGCGGCTGTTCCCTCGATCCCGGCTGTAAAGCCGGTCCCGCCTCCTTTCGCTCCCGCTTTGGAAGTGCCGCCGGTCCGTTCTGCACCTCCGGCGGCGGCCGCCATCCCCGCGTCTCCGAGTCCTGCCGCTGTCGTGGGACCCG
Source organism: Planctomycetota bacterium (assembly GCA_016179685.1). Classification (GTDB taxonomy): domain Bacteria; phylum Planctomycetota; class PUPC01; order JACPCR01; family JACPCR01; genus JACPCR01. The sequence continues at coordinate 18,044 of JACPCR010000039.1, forward strand.
CTTTGAGCCCGGTGGGGGCTGTGGCCGACAGCCAAGCCGCCGAGGGGAAGACGACCTTCCTGGGAAGGCTGTTTCGCAAGCCGAACGCGGCAGAGGCGTCCGGAGGCGAGAAGGCCGAGCCGGTCCCTGCGACCCCGACGCCTTCAGTCACAGAAACCCAGGCGGTCGCTGCGACCAGACCTCCAGTGGCCTCGCCGGTTCTCGCCGCCGCTCCGACCGCGACGGCCTCGCCGGAAGCAAGACCTTCCGCGCCGAGTCACTCCACAACGGCCTCCAAGCCGGTGGTGGCGCAGGCCTCCAAGCCGGTGGTCACGCCGGCCTCCAAGCCGGTGACGCCGGCAGGAGTCCCCTCGGCCGCTTCGCACGCCTCGAAGCCTGCGACCACGGTGTCGGCCAGGCCAGGTGCCTCCGGGGCAGCCGAAGGGAAGTCCCATGCCCCGACGGGCGGCAAGTACATCGTCCGAGTGGATTGCATGATGTTTGACAAGAGGAGCCGAGACAGCGCGGCGGCGCTGGTCGCTGAAATCCGTGGCATCAGCAAGGAGGAGGCCCAGCAGGAAATGGACAAGGCCGGCAAGCGGCGCTTGATCCTGGCTAAAGGCCTAACGGAGCAGGTGGCCAAGGACTATGCGACGCGAATGAACGCCATCCAGCCCAAGTGTGCGGATTATCGCGAGAGCCTCGCTTAATGGACGCGTTCGCAAGTGCGGGCGCACTTGCGAACGCGTCCATTAGGGGAAACTCCTCTCATCGGGATCCCTCCCAACGTCCCACCGGGCTCCCTTCGGGAGGACAAGTCCGGGAAGCAAAAAAAAACTCGATTGTATTTCATCTGCGAGTGAAAGTTGGAATAGGTGTCCCGCCACATCCCATCGGGATTCCTCCCAACGTCCCAACGGGATCCCTCGAGAGGACAGGTCCCATGTCCCAAGGTCCCAACGGGATCCCAATGGGAGGATCCCTCCCATGGAGACAGGTCCGGGAGGGACAAGTATGGGAGGCCGGTCCGATGTTTTCTGACACCTGACACCTATGACACCGTTGTTGGGTGACGGCCCTTGGGCCCCGGAGTTTGGCACTTTTCTGCCTTCGTTAGCGACGACAGCCCAGTTCCTGGGAGCGCCAGCTTGTTTTCGAATGGTCAGAGGTCCGCCTGTGGGGGCAAGATGCGGCGGAGCTCATCGAGAAAGGTGCTCCTGGCCTGATTCCCCTGGTTTGCCTGGCCCATGGCAGGAACCGTGAAGAACCGCTGACCCTTGCGGTTGAAGCGGCTTCGAAGATGCGGGATAATAGGGCCAAGGCGAACGTCCTCGCGGCTATCGGTGTATTGGCGAGTCTGAGATATCCGAAAGACTTGATTTTTTCGTTCATTCGGAGGGAAGCCATGAAAGAGTCTTCCGTTGCGCTGGATTTTATCAGGGAGGGCTTGAGGGAAGGGCTTCAGGAAGGCCTTCAGAAAGGCATCCCAAAGGGCGAAATGATTGGGAGATTCGGGCCTGCCAGCGCTTCCTCGGCGAGTCCATGACTCCGCGGAACCGACTGGAAAAGATGTTTGTTGACGAGCTTCGGGCAATGGCCGAACAGCTGAAAGGACGGGTGATCAGGCGCAGAAAGTGAAAGATCGTCGGCACGGCAGCCGAGCCGCTGCACATTTCCACATGCGCTTTCTGCGGGCGGTCTTTCAAGAAAGGGGTCGGAGACACGGCTGGAAGCTGTCTCGCATGCCGCTTCCGAAGACTGAATCCCGAACTTATCCGTCCCGGAGGGATTCCCCCAAAAGGATAAAGTTGGGACGTGAGAGGGTCCAGTTGGAGGCAGAACTTGTCCCCATGGGAGGCTGAAGGCTGAAGGGGCCGAAAGGCACTGATCGCCTGGCCCACGGCCTGCGGGAGCGGTGAGGGAGTAGAAAGGCAGTGACCAGTCATCAGTGTTGGAGCTTTCAGCCTTCAACCTACAGCCTTCAGCCTAGGGCAGGGAGGAGCAGATGCCGACGCAATCGGACGTGCGGTTTGCGCAGGCCGCGGTGGATGCGAGATTCGTCTTAGAAGGGATTCCTCCAGGAGACGGGTCCGGGAACCGGAGTCTCGGGGCGAACTGAGAAAAACGGAGTACTCGTGTCCATCCTCGGCATTGCCAAGACGTACCGGCGGTTGAACCGCTTAGTCGAGATCGTCCGTGTGCTGGCCCGGCACGGCTTTGGCCATTACGTGCATCGGTTGAACTTGCACCACAGCGTGCCCGGTGTGGCGGGCGTGTTAAGCGAAATTCGGTCTCGACTGGCCCCCGGGACGGTGGGGGAGCCGGAGGAGCAACTGAACCGTCGGATTTCCCTCGCGCTGCAAGACTTGGGGCCGACGTTCGTCAAGCTGGGGCAGATGCTTTCGACTCGGCCCGACCTCGTCTCCGAAGATCTCGTCCGGGAACTGCGAAGGCTGCAGGACCAGGTCGAGCCCTTCCCAAGCGACCGCGCGGTCGAGATCGTGGAGCGGGAAATTGGGACGGCCGTCACTCAGGCCTTCGCCTTCTTCGATCCTCGCCCGTTCGCTTCCGGGTCGATGGCCCAGGCCCACCACGCGCGCCTTCAGGATGGGACGGAACTGGTCGTCAAGGTCAAGCGGCCGGACATCGAAGAACGGGTAATCTTGGACCTGGGTTGGCTGCGCTACCTGGCGGACCTGGCGGAGAAGTACATTCCGGAGCTTCAGCCTTACCGGCCCGTTTCCATCGTCGAGGAGCTGGACCGCGCGATGCGGCGGGAGCTGGATTTCGTCGTGGAAGCCTCCTTCACGGCCAAGTTCCAGGAACTCTTCTCGGGGGACCCGACCATCTGCACGCCCCGGGTCTATTGGGAGCTCACGACGTCGCACGTGCTGGCGCTCGAGCGCATCCAGGGGCGCAATATCAGCGCCGTGGTGCAAGAGGAGGGAAGTCCAGCGGTGCGCCGCCGCCTGGCACAGGCCCTGGCCGGCGCGTTCTGCCGCCAGTACTTCGAGTTCGGGGCGTTCCACGCTGACCCGCACCCGGGCAACCTGCTGGTCTCGCCCGACGGGCGACTGGGCCTGGTGGACTTCGGGATGGTGGGCCACCTCAGCGAGGACCTCAAGCGCAATCTGGCGCGGCTGTTAATCGCCCTGGACCGGAAGGAGCTGGACATTTTCTGTGAACTGTTTGGGGAGCTGGGCGCGACGACGGAGCTGACGAATCCCAGCGAGCTGCAGGCGGACCTGCTGGAGCTGCTGGACAAGTATTACAGCATGCCGCTGAGGCGCATCGACACAGTGAACGTGTTCAGCGACGTGACGCGGATTGCCAGGCGCAACGGGATTGTGCTGCCGCGCGACGTCATTCTGCTGGCCAAGAGCTTCGTCGCGGTCATGACGACCGCGCGGAATCTGGACCCGGATTTCGATTTTGCCGCAGCAGTCGCCCCGCACGTCCGCGCCCTCGCGGTCGAGCGCATGAGCCCGAAAGCCATCTTCCGCGAGGCCAAGAGCAGCCTGTGGCATCTCGGCCGCCTGCTCCGCTGGCTGCCGAGGGAACTCTCCGAAATCCTCCGTAAGGCCGAGTCGGGCAGACTCCAAATCATCTTCCGGCACGTCGGCCTCGACCCCTGGGTCAATGAACTGGACCGGTCCCTGAATCGGCTCTCGATGAGCATCATCATCGCCGCCATCGTCATCGGATCGTCACTGCTCCTCCAGTCCGGTGCGGGCCCCATGGTCGTCGGCGTCTCGGTCCTCGGCCTCCTCGGCTTCGTCGTCGCGGGCCTCCTCGGGCTGGCCCTCGTCGTCGCCATCTGGCGCTCCGGCAGGATTTGAACCCGTCACAAAGGCTTCCGTTTCCCCGCCAGGGCCGGGCCGGCGAAGCCGGGCCGGCCCTGGCGGGGAAATCCGCGAGCCCGAAGGGCACAGCGGATTTCATTAGAAGCCTCTCTCGGCCAGAAGCGCGACAATGCGGCGGTAGACGGGCCGGGCATCGAAAGTGGGGCCCCAGTTGATCTGGTCCGCATGGTCGGCGTCCAAGGTGCCGAGATAGTCGCCCCACCGGGCTGACTCGACCGAGACCAGCCCGTCGTTGGGGCCCTCCGCCCTCAGCAGAATCTCATGGGAAGGCAGCAGCCCGGGCGCGATGTGAAGCCGATCCTGGGCGCCGCCATAGGAGAAGTAGGCGACTTCGGGGCTGTCCGGCGTGGCCGGATTGAACTCCTTCTCGAGGTACTCGGGCGTCAGGTTGTGGAAGGCCTCGGTATCGACGCCGATAAGCTGGAGCGCCGCCTCGAGCTTCAACTTCCGGCCCAGATGCTGCAGGCCCCAGGAGGCCACGGCCGTCCCACGGTGCGGAGTCGCTATCGTCGTCAGGCTCGCCACGTGGTCCGCACCCCCCAGACGCGAGATAAAATAACGAGCGTCCAGTCCACCCATGCTGTGAGCCACCAGGTTCACCTTCTCGCCGATAGCGAGCACCTGGTCCTTAAGCTCGGCGGCCCGAACGCTGACGTCTTTGGACTTCGAAACACGGGTGACGTAAACCCGGCAGCCGACGGACTCGAGGTCCTCCTGGATGCCCCGGAAATAACGGATCGCCGCGAAGCCCTCGATCCCGATCTTGTCGAATCCGAGAAGACCATGGCAGAGGACGATGGGCAACCGGGACGGTCTGGGGACTTCTGGAAGCGGTTCGGACATGACGGGTCTGGACGAGATGACGAGCGGTCCCAGGAGAAGTGCGCAGAGAAGGCCGGCCGAAGAACTCATGGTCACGGCCCCCTAAGGGCCTCGATTCTTGGGGTCTCAGGTCTCCCGGACCTGTCCCTGTGGGAACGTTCCCTCCCACAGGGACAGGTCCGGGATTTGAAAAGGAGTGCGGGGAAATAGCCCTCCCCACCGGACCTCCGATTCTGCACATATCGAGAATCCTGTGGATCGAAAATCCCGTTGGAAAGGTTTCCCCCGCATTCGGTTGCGGGCGACAGCCCGCGTTAACTTGATACGGCGATGGTCTTACTTGTGGCGCAGCATGGTGATCAGGGGTCCCGCTGGGTGTCCCCAAGCGGATCATAAAGACGCAGCCGACCCGGCTCGGCGATCCAAAGTTTGTGGGTCACGGTCCGGGATTCTCATTCCGCCATGGCGTTCATAAGAGTCGAGAAAATCTGGGGCAGAACAGGCCGTTGCGGTCGTACCACGAGGATCCCTTCGGTGGCTTCCGGGGGAAACCGGAAGGGATTCGAGAGATCTATGTCCAAAGTAACGGGGGTGCGCTTCTCACGGATACACGCCCGGTAGAGGGCTTCATCAGGTGAACCCGAAAGGCCCTCTTCGTGCACGTTTTCCACGTCATGACCTCTTTGAGCCAGAGCAGGAATCAACCGGAGGTCAAGATTCTCGCCCAGCTTCAGCCTAACGTTGCCATGGACTCCACGGGGATAGGGATCATTCGGTCGCGGGTCATTTCTGCTGCGCAGGCCAGGGCGGCGCGGATGTCCTCCGGTTTCAACGTCGGATAAGCAGCAAGAATCTCCGATTCAGGAACTCCTTCCGCGATGTTCTCAACGATCAACGAGACAACGAGACCCGAATCGTGGTCCCGCGAATGCAGGGCTTTCCGAAGCAGACGTCTGGATTCACCGAAATCCGTCTGAGGGTTTCCGTGCGGTTCATCTTTTCCTCCATGCAGCCGATGTGCGGCCTCTCGTATCACCTATCTTACCATCCTGGGGTCCAACATTCCCAATCTTTCATGCCCCATGTGAGCGTCCCGCAAAATGCCTCCCGGACCCTGGCGTTGGCGGTAAGGGGGTTGGGCCTGCCTGCCGCGTCCGTTGCGGCGCAGACAGGCGGGCGGGCGGGACCGGGGGTTCAACGATGAAAATCGGGGGCGTAGCCGGGGTGAGGGGCGAGTTTTCACCCGGTCGGGAGGTGGGATCTCCGCGCACTCT
>JACPCR010000079.1 GCA_016179685.1 Planctomycetota bacterium
CGCTAACCTTCTCCTGCACCAGGATGGTAGAGGACTTGAATGTGGGGCTGTTCTCCCACATTCTCACCTCCAGACGCCGAGCATGCCCGGCACACATAGGCAACCCCTCCGGGAGGGGTTTGCCCGCGAGGTTCTCTGTTCAGAAGTGCGGATGCACTTCTGAACAGAGAACCTCGAGTTTCAGGCTGTCACATCTCCGCGCCCGCTACGTGGGCACCCGGCTGTGACGTTGAAGTTACGCCTCCCTTGGGGATCCCGTTTCCGCAGGACCCTCCCGCAGTCCCAACGGGATTCCTTCGGGAGGACAAGTTTGGGAGGGATTTCGACGTGGCGTTGTTCGGACAACGGCTAAAGCCTGTCTGCGCCGCGCAGCAATGCGGCGCGGCAGGCAGGGCGTCACTCCAACTCGGGTTGCGGACGTTAGGCCGCGTCACGTATGACCCCAGATGAAACGATCTTGGTCCTGAAGGACTTGGTGTCCATCCGCAGCACGAATCCAATGGGCCGCGACCTGGCCGGCCCGGATTACTCGGAAGCGGCCATGGCGGACTACGTGCAGTCCTTCCTCCGGAGCTTCGGGGCCGACACCGAGCGCCAGGAGGTTCTGCCGGGCCGGCCCAACGTGATCGGCCGGCTGGAGGCCGGACCGAAAGCCCCGACGCTGATGCTCGAGGCGCACATGGACACGGTTCTGGTGGAGAACATGACGATCCCGCCGTTCGACCCGGTGGTCCGCGGCGGGCGGCTCTACGGCCGCGGCTCGTGCGACACGAAGGCCTCGCTGGCGAGCATGCTCGTGGCCATGAAGCGGCTGGCCCGAGGGGCCGGCAGGCCTCGACTCAACCTCGTGCTCGCGGCGACGATGGATGAGGAGTTCCAATTCACCGGGATCACTCACGCGCTCCAGCGCGGAGTACGAGGCGACCTCGGTGTCTGCGGCGAGCCGACCGACCTGGACCTGGTCATTGCGCACAAGGGAGCGGTGCGCTGGAAGATTCACACCGCGGGCCGCAGCACCCATAGCTCCCGGTGCGATGACGGCGTGAATGCCATCTACCGGATCGCCCGGATCGTCACCGCCCTCGAGCGTTACCATGAGATGGTCCTGAGGCCGCGGCCAGCGCACCCGCTGGTCGGGGGCCCCACCCTGAGCGTCGGCCGCGTCCTCGGCGGGCAGACGGTCAACACCGTGCCCGACTGGTCCTACATCGAGATCGACCGGCGTCTCATTCCGGGCGAGATGCCGGACCAGGCGCTGGCGGACGTCGAGGACTATCTGAGGAGGCAGCAGGAAATCGACTTCGATTTTCGCATGGAGACGCCGTTCATGAAGAGTCCTCCGATGGAGATTTCGGAGCAGGAACGGGTGGTGCAGACGGCAGCGGCGGCCTGCCGGGCGATCAACGGCCGCAGTCGCGCGGTCGGCGTTCCCTACGGCACCGATGCGAGCAAGATGGTCGCTGCGGGCATTCCGACGGTCATCTTCGGGCCGGGCAACATCCTCCAGGCCCATTCGGCTGACGAATATGTGGAGGCCCGGCAGGTGGAACTGGCAGCCCACATCCACGAGGAGATCGCCCGGCGTCTCGGTTAGAAACCGGCGGTGGAGGCCTCCCCCTACCACTTCCACCGCCGGTTTCTCACTGATCTTTTCTTCTTCCTTGTTGCGCCGACCCGGAATGGGCGGCGCGGGAGTACACCCATGCCTGAACCCATTTCCACGGCCGTGGTCGGCTACGGTTACGCCGGCCGGGCCTTTCATGCCTACCTGGTCTCCCTCGAGCCGGGACTCCGGTTGACCGCGGTGTCCAGCCGTGATCCGAAGAGACGGGAGTGCGCCCGAGCCGACTATGGAGTGAGGACTTACGAGACCCTCGAGGAACTGCTGGAAAAGGACGAAGCGCGGCTCATCATCGTCGCTACGCCGCATGACACGCACGAGAAACTGGTGGTCGCCGCCCTCGAGGCGGGCCGGCACGTCGTCGTCGACAAGGCGATGTGCCTGACCACCGAGGAAGCGGACCGGATGATCGCGGCAGCGGAACGCCGCCGCGTCATGCTGAGCGTGTTCCATAATCGCCGGTGGGACGGGGACTATCTGACGCTCCGCAAGACCATCGATTCGGGTCTGCTGGGAGAAGTTTACCTCATCGAAGAATGCGTCATGGGCTATCATGGCGTTGGCGGCTGGCGCGGCGTCAAGGCCCAGGGCGGCGGCCCCCTCTACGACTGGGGCGCCCACCTCGTCGATCACGGCGTCCAGATCGCCGGATCGCCGCCCGCCTGGGTCTTCTGCGATACGCAGCGGCAGAAATGGGCGACGGACGTCGAAACCTACGTCAAGTGCCTCACCAAGTTCCGCAACGGACTCCTCTACTCCGTCGAGGTCGGCTACCTCGCCCGGACGACCAAGCCCAAGTTCTTCGCCCTCGGCACCGAAGGCTCGTTCCGCAAGGAAGGCCTCGATCCCCAGGAAGGTTACATGAACCAGAAGCGCATCGAGGAATCCCGGGAAGACCCGGCCATGCGGGCGACCGTCCGGACCACCGTGAACGGTCTGGACGCGGAGGTCCGGCCCGAAACGGTGCGGGGCGACTGGCGTCAGTTCTATCGGAATATCGCCGCGCACCTGCTCCGCGGCGAGGACCTGGCAATCAAGCCGCGGGACGTGCGCGAGAACATCCGGGTCATCGAAGCCGCCATGCGCTCAGCCCAAGAGCACCGCGTGGTGAATCTGTAACCCTGGCGTGGATCGGTGGGGGCCAAAGTAACCGCGAATGGACGCGAATGAACGCCAAGAGGCGGACCAACGACTAACCTCTATTCGCGTGCATCTGTGGCTCGTTTTTCCAGCTTCTTCCGGACAATCCCTTCCATTAGGTCGCGGGGCGCGGCGTGGCCGGTCCAGAGCTCGAACTGGGCCGCGGCCTGGCGGATGAACATCGCGAGTCCACTGACGGTGGGGCAACCGGTCTCCTCGGCCTCGCGCAGGAGGCGCGTGCGAAGCGGGTTGTAGACCGCGTCGAAGACCAAGGTGGGCGGCCGGAGGAACTTCCGGGGGACGGGAGTTTCCTCGACGTTGGGGTACATGCCGGCAGAGCTGGCGTTGACGAGGACGTCGGCCTCGAAGCCCTGTTTGAGCAAGGTGCGGAGGGTGATGGCTTTGCACCGGAGATCGGAGGCGAGGCGGTCCGCCCGGTATCGACTTCGATTGGCGATGAGGATATCGCCGCCCCGCTGGCGGACACCGAAGGCGATGGCCCGGCCCGCGCCTCCGGCCCCGACGATGACGACGCGTTTGCCGCGAAGGGGGGAATCGGAGGCGTGCCCGGGTCGTCGCAAGGCCGCCTCGATGGCGTCAACGGCTGCGGCGCAGTCGGTGTTGTGTCCGGTGAAGCGGCCGCCGCGTTCGACGATGGTGTTAATGGCCCCGATCTGCCGCGCCAGGGGCTCGACCTCGTCCACGCCTTCGAGGGCCGCTTCCTTATGGGGGATGGTGATGCTGCAGCCGCGCAGCCCGAAGGCGCGGAAACTGCGAAGAAACTCGACGACGTCGCCCACGAGGAAGGGGACATAGACCTTGTTGAGGCCCGCGGCTTCGAATGCGGCATTGTGGAGGTGCGGGCTCAGGCTGTGGGACACGGGATTGCCGACGACGCCATAGATATCCGTATCGCTTCGGATTCGATGGACGCGATAAAGAGCGCGGAGGATGGGGGCGGCGATCTGGCCGGGCGCGCATTCCTCTCCCGCGCGGAACGAGGCGAAGGTGAGGAAGGAGCCGAAGCGCGCGGCAAGAATGCGGCTGATCTGACCGAATTCGCCCATGCAGAGCCCGATGGTCGGCTGCTGGACACGCTCGAGAAGATGGAAGAGGGAGCAATTGTCGGTGATGGAGTGCGCGAAGGTCACCAGTTTCGGGATGTCCGCGCCGGCGCGGACGAGCCGGGCGTGGATGCCGTCCAGGTCCGCTGGCGTGGATTCGAAGTCATGGTAGGAGACGATAAGACGGGCACGGCCGCGTCGCCGGAACTGGGACGCGCTGTCCAGTTCGATGTCGATGAATTCCGCGCCGAGATGGTCCGCCTGTTCGAGCAGGGCGATGCGCTCCGACTCGGGGCCCCGGTATCGGCCCATCTCACGAACTGGCCGGCAGGTGGCGATGACGGGGCGTGGCCGCGCGGACAGAAGCCGCGGCAAGTCCGGCCTGTCCATGTAATCCAGCCGCAGCTCGATGAGGTCCGCGTGCTCCGCCGCTTCGGCCATCTCGGCGAGGCCGGTCTCGGTGTTCGGCGACTTCAGGCTGGTGCAGATGAGGCCGTCGGCCATGGGTCATGAAGAAAGGGAACGGGTCAGACCCCGCGGGCCGCCGGAGGCGCGCCCGGCGGGGCCGAGCGCTGGCGGCGGGCTATCTTGTTGACGGCATTGAGGTAGGCCCGGGCGCTCGCCTCGAGTATGTCCGTGCTGCTGGCGCGCCCGTGCACCACGAGTGCGTTGTGCTCGACCTGCAGGCTGACCTCGCCCATGGCATCCTTGCCCTTCGTGATCGCCCGGATTTGATAATCCAGGAGGCGGCAGGGAATGCCCGTGATGCGGTCGATCGTCCGGTAGACGGCGTCGACGGGGCCATCGCCGACCGCGGCGTCCTCACGCGGCTCCTCGCTCTCTTTCCGGAGGCGGACGGTAGCGGTGGGCGTGACGTCGATGCCGCTCGTGGTATGGAATCGGACGAGCCGGAAGATATCGCTCTCGGCGGAGACCTGTTCCTCGACCAGGGCGGCGAGGTCCTCGTCGAAGATCTCCTTTTTCTTGTCCGCGAGAATCTTGAAGGCATCGAAAGCGGCCGTCAGCTTGTCCTCCGGAAGATCGAAGCCCAGGTCCCGGATGCGCTCGCGAAAGGCGTGCCGGCCCGAATGCTTGCCGAGGACCAGGTTGGTGCGGGAAAAGCCCACGTCCTCGGGCCGCATGATCTCGTACGTCGTGCGCTCCTTGAGAATACCGTCCTGGTGAATGCCGGCCTCGTGGGCAAAAGCATTCTCGCCCACGATGGCCTTGTTGCGCTGGACGAAGAGACCCGTGAGCTTGCTGACCATGCGGCTCGTGGCCAGGATGCGCCGGGTGTCGATGCGGCTGCCGATCCCGTAGACGTCGCGGCGGGTCCGCAGTGCCATGACGATTTCCTCGAGGGCCGCGTTGCCGGCCCGTTCGCCGATGCCGTTGATGGTGCATTCGGCCTGCCTCGCGCCGGCGCGGATACCGGCAAGCGAGTTAGCCACGGCCAGACCGAGGTCGTTATGGCAATGGACGCTGAGCACGGCCTTCTCGATGTTGGGGACCTCGGCCTTGAGCTGAGCGATGAGGGCTCCGTAGGCGTCGGGCAGGGCGTAGCCCACGGTATCCGGGATATTGATGGTGGTGGCTCCGGCGTCGATCGCGGCCTGGACCACCTCGACGAGGAATCGCGGCTCTGTCCGTGAGGCGTCCTCGGGGCTGAACTCGATGTCCTCACAGAACTGGCGGGCGTAACGGACCGCTTCGATGGCCTGCTTGACGATCTCCTTCTGCGCCTTCTTCAGCTTGAACTTGAGGTGAATCTCGGACGTGGCGAGGAAGACATGGATGCGCTTCCGCCGCGCGGGCTCGACCGCCTTGGCGGCGCGATCGATATCGAGCGGCAAGGCGCGGGCCAGGCCAGCGACTACGGGCCCCTCGACCTCTCGAGCAATGATCTGGACGGCCTCGAAGTCGCCCGGTGAGGCGATCGGGAAGCCCGCCTCGATCACATCGACCTGGAGGAGGGCGAGTTGGCGCGCGATCTCCAGCTTCTCCGGGGTATTGAGACTCGCACCGGGGGACTGTTCCCCGTCTCGCAGGGTGGTGTCAAAAATGAGGAGGGTGTCGTCCTTCATGAACCAGCACTACTTCGCGTCAATCCAAGTCATCATTTTTCGCAGCTCGCGGCCGACCTGCTCGACGCGGTGGTTTCGATCCCGCAGCTTGTGCGCATTGAAGACGGGCCGGCCTACCTGGTTCTCGAGCAGCCACTCCTTGGCGAACTGGCCGGACTGGATTTCCGCTAGAATCCTCTTCATCTCCTGGCGCGTCTGTTCCGTGACGATGCGCGGGCCCCGGGTGTAGTCTCCGTACTCGGCGGTGTTGCTGATCGAGTAACGCATGTAGCTGAGCCCCCCCTGATAAATCAAGTCCACAATCAGCTTCAGCTCGTGCATGCACTCGAAAAAGGCCAGCTCCGGCTGGTATCCGGCTTCGACGAGCGTCTCGAACGAGGCCTTGACCAGCGCACTGAGTCCCCCGCACAGAACCACCTGTTCGCCGAAGAGATCCGTCTCCGTCTCCTCGGCGAAAGTGGTATCGAGCACGCCAGCGCGGGTGCCCCCGATGCCCCTGGCGTAAGCGAGGGCAATGGCCCTGGCCTGCCCGGACACATCCTGGCCGACGGCGAGGAGGCAGGGAACGCCTCCTCCCCGCACAAATTCGGAACGGACCAGGTGGCCTGGCCCCTTGGGCGCCACCAGAATGGCATCCGCGGTCGGAGGCGGGACGATCTGACCAAAGTGGATATTGAAGCCGTGGGAGCAGCCGAGAACGGCACCCTTCTTCAAGTTCGGCAGGATGGACTTCCGGTAAACGTCGCCCTGGCTCTCGTCCGGCAGAAGAATCTGGACCAGGTCGGCCCCACGAGTGGCCTCCTCGACGCTGAGAGGGTCGAAACCATGCGATACGGCCAGCTCATGGTTGGGAGAGCCTTTACGGGTGCTCACCACGACATGCAGGCCGCTGTCGCGGAGGTTCTGGGCCTGGGCGTGTCCCTGGCTGCCATAGCCCAGGATGGCGATGCTCTTGCCCTTCAGCAGGCTCAAATCCGCGTCCCTGTCGTAATACATCTTTGGCATGAAAAAAAAATCCTCCTATTCAAAGATTCCTTTGCCAAAGCTATCCCCTTCGTCCCGGGGCTCTTCCACGCGAGGTGACGGCTCACGCCTCGGGGGCGGCTGAGCTTCTCGGCGGGACGGCGGATCGCGGCGCGGACCCTCCTCGCGGGAAGACGGCTCACGGCGATGACCTTCTTCGCGCGAGGACGGCTCACGAGGAGGACCTTCCTCGCGGGACGCTGATCCACCGTGGGACACCTCGTCCCTCGTGCTGGCCGCCTGCGATTCGCCCGCGGGCGTCCGGTCGATTTCTTCCTCCCGATCGCCTGGTGATTCCGACTCCATGGCCGAGTCGGAGTCCAGAACGCGCTCCTCTGCCGGGGGATGTCCTGCCTCGGACTCTCGCGGGGGGCGCGGCTGCCAGTCGCGTCCCCGACCGCGCCCCGATTCACCGTAGCGACCGCGACCGCCCTCCCGGCCGCCGCGGTCCGGACGGCGTCCCCGCCGTTCCTCGCCACCGGCCGTCTCGGGCTGGGGCCGAGCCGACCGATCTTCGGGACGGCCGCGGCCTCTCGGCCCGCGGTCGACTCGTTCCACGCGATCACGCCCGCCGCGCCCACGGTCACGGTCGCGCCCGCCGCGCCCACGGTCACGGTCGCGCTCGGGCTCGGGCTCGCGGCCGCGCTCGGGCTCGCGTCCGCGGCCGCGCTCGGGCTCACGGCCACGTTCGCCTCGTGGCTCGTACTCCGAACGGCGGCCACGGGACAAGCCGCCTTCCGGCCGTTCCTCCTCCTGCCGGGGCGGTCGGACCGGTTCCACCGATGGGGCATCTCCGGCTTCCGGGACGGCCACTTCTTCGGGCTCGACCGCCTCCTCCTCGTATTCGCCAATGAATTCGTCGTCATAAACGTCGGACGGCGGGATATAGCCGGGCAGCTTGGATTTCGCGATCTCCTCCTCGAAGGCCTGACAGATGCGGCGATGGAGCTCCTCACGGCATTCGGCATTGATCGGGTGGGCGATATCCGCATGAAGCTTGGCCCGACCCCGGGGGTCCCTGGACGCCCGGTCCTGGGGAAGGCGTGCCCCGCACTCGTTGCAGAAGCTAGCCCGGAGGTGATTCTTCGCGCCACACTTCGGGCAGCGGTCCGTCAGTTTCCGACTGGGCATGGCGACAAAAACGCCCTTGACGCCTTTGATGATTTTGAGGTCGCGGACAACAAAGGCATTGTCCAGGGTGACGCTGCAGAAGCCCTGGAGCTTGTTGCCGCGAAAGTTGGTCAACTTGACGCGGACTTCAGTGATTTGCACGATGAGCCCCCCTTCGTCCTTTGAGGCAAAATCCAGTGATGCCGGTACGGGCTGCCCGTTCAACAAAACGACCGCACGCGGCGCACCGCGTCGAGGCCCAGCCTGCGCGCGGCCTCCTCGACGCCCGCCGCTTCATCCGGATCGGAACAGAGACAGAACAGGCTAGAACCGCTGCCGCTGAGCAGGACTCTTCCTGGCGCAACCGAATCGAGTTGGCGTTTCAGTCCCGCGAGCTCGGGATACAGGTGAAAGACCGGTTCTTCGAGTCGGTTAAACAGGCTCTGGGCCAGCAAACTGAAATCCTTCTCTTCCAAAGCCTTGAGTGGCATCCTAACATCTTTCAAAAAGGGAGTCAAGAACTTTTTTGCTTCCTGGAAAGCCCGGACGGTGGGTACCGACATTCCGGGGAAGACAAGGACAAAATGGAGCGGCCACGCAGGAGCAAGAGGCTGGACCTTCTCTCCTCGGCCGGTGCAAAGGGCGGTATCTCCCTCGAGGAAGAAATTGACGTCCGATCCCAACGTGGCCGCAATACGATGAAGATCGGCCCGAACCAGCCCGAGATTCCAGAACCGGTTGAGTCCCAGAAGGGCGCCAGCGGCGTTGCTGCTGCCGCCGCCCATGCCGCCGCCCACTGGGATCACCTTGCGGAGGCTGATCCGGACTCCCGTGGTGGAACGGGCGAAGAGGCGGATGGCCTCGGCCGCGCGGAGGACCAGATTGGTGGGCCCCAGGGGAACCTGGGGATGATCGCAGGACAGGAGAATTTCTCCGCCCGCCGTCGGAGCAAGCCTCATCTCGTCGCACAGGTCCACCGCCTGCAGGATGGTGATGAGGTCGTGGTATCCGTCGAGACGCGGACCCGCGATCTCCAGGAACAAGTTGACTTTTCCCGGACAGTGGATGACCAGCTCGTCACCTTCCTGACGCCAGTTCATCGGTCGATTCTCGCCATGGCACGGTCCCAGTCCATGATCTGCTCGCAGATGGCCTCCTGGAGGTCCTTCAAACGATCGCCATCACCCTCGAAATCATTGAAAAGAATGGAAAAGGCGTAGGCCGTGCCCGTAACGCCGTAAAGGTAGCCGGAGAGGGCCGAGACGCCGCGAATCGAACCGGTCTTTGAATAGATGCGGCCCTTCAGGCCTGGCCGGAGAAACCGTCCAGCCAGGGTGCCGTCCTGGCCCCCGCAGGCGAGAGTGCTGCGAAAAGCCTCCCCGTGGGGCTTGTCATGCATCCAGGCAAGCAGGCGAACGACCTGGGTCGGACTAAACCGGTTCTCCCGAGCGAGGCCGCAGCCGTCAACCTGGGAGTAGCTGCCCCTCGGGATGCCGAGGCCTTCCAGAAAGTCGGCCAGGACTGCGAGGCCAGCGGGCCACGAGCCTTCCCCCCGGCGCTCACGCCCGAGTGTTTTCAGAACCTGTTCGGCGTAGAAATTCTGGCTGCGCTTGTTGGTGACCCGGAGAGTTTCCAGGAGATTGGACGAGAACTCGGCGAGCCGGAGGCCAGGGGGCTCCGAGGCCGGAGAAGGGCTATCGATGACGGCCGGCCCCCCGGCAACCTCGATGCCGTTTTCGATCAAGACCTCCCGAAAGACGTGGACGGTGTAGAGGGCGGGATCGTGAACGGAGAGGGACTCGCGGCAAGGCGCGCCCCCAAGCGGGTGTTCGCCCTCGACATCCACCTCGTTCGTTCCCGGCCGTCGGCTCAGGCTTAGGGCAGAACGTGTCCGTCCTGAGGCCGTCTTCCCGGAGACGCGAACGGTGACGTAGGAGGTCAGCGGAGAGACGCTGACGGCGAGGGGGAGTCCCTGGGCCTTCCCGGGCCGCACGAGGATATCGATGCAATTGTCCTGGAAAGAGAGGGCGGAAATGGGCGCGCAGTACCACGTACTGAGTTGATCCTGTGGCCAGCTCGGATGCACCCACTGGCGATCAAAGGCCCGGTCATCGGCGAGAATGCGACCCTCGATACGGCGGACACCACGGCGTCGGAGTCCCATCGACCAGGATTCGAAAATACTTGTCGGGCGCGGGTGGAATCGGCCCGAAAGGTTCGGGTCCCCGGTCCCACGCACGATGACGTCCCCCCGGAGGACTCCGGACCGTTCCAGGATGCCGGGAGTCCACGCCACCGTCCGGAAGGTGTAGTCCGGCCCGAGGAGGTGCAAGGCCGCAGCGGTGACAAAAAGCTTGTTGTTCGAGGCGACCGCAAAAAGCTCGTCCGCGTTGCAGGCGCAGACCACCTTGGCGTTCCAAAGCCGAAGCACGACGATTCCCGCTCGAACGTTCCCCAGATCGCGAGCGGCAAGGAGGCGGCGGATTTCGAATTCGAGGTCCTCGGCGGCGGTGAGTGGTGAAGCCATGGCCATGACGGGAACGAGGAAGAGGAAGCATAGCGGCCAGGGAACGACCGACCTGAGCGGCTGATCTTCGTGAGGCATCTTGGGGCTTGTCAAGAACTAACGAGTATTCCTGTTCATCAGCGCGACTGCACTTGTGGACAGGAATACTCGTAGGCGTGCAAGGAAGAGCGGATGCACTTCCTTGCACGCCTACTAGAAGGGACGTTTGGTCTTGGGGAAACGACGCCAGACCTCGATGCCGCAGTAGCGGGGTCCCTCGGGGCAGGGACCTTCGATGGGCTTGGGTTCGACGAGCCCGTCGCGCATGACGCAAGGGGGGCCGATAAAGTAGGTGAGGCGCGGGTAGACGGCCCTGGCCTGAAGAAGCTCGTCCATGGATGCCTCGTAAATCTCCCGCTGCGCCAGAAAACACGTCCGCATCCGCCACTTGTGGAGGAGGCCCAGCAGCGTGCCCGATTCCGTAAATCGAATGGCGGTGGAATTCGGGAGGACATAAACGGCGAATTCGGCGGGGACTCCCAGCTCCAGCAGCCGGTTCTTCGCAGCCCAGAGCTTCTCCATCGTCGCCACGTAGACCTCCAGGGCCCCGGGCTCCTCCCGGATGGCTTCCGGCGTGATGTAATCCGGCTGCTCCGTGTGGGTCCGTGTGAGGAGCGGACGCGAGCCCGGGACCGCCCGGTGACGCTGGTCCTGGGAGTCCGCCGTGTGGCTGAGCTTCTTGAGGAACGTAAAACTGGCATGATTGAGGGTACGCATGAGAGGGGAGTGATGCCAGGCATTGAGGGTGTCGAGAAGGTACGGATTCATGGCCGGGTTGAGCACGCACTCGAGGGCGGCGCTATCGCTCAACTCTTCCTGGATCGCCCCGGCGACTTGGCGGATGGCCTCGGCCACGACCTCCTCAGCGTGGGGCGTGGAGGCGACGAGCCTGGAGAGATGACCTCCGAGGGCGCGGTCGAAGGACTCCGGCATTCCTGGCCCGGCGCTTGCCGGGCCCCCGTTCTGGACCTCGCGCTGCTGGCGCACCTGGGCATCGAGCCGCTCCTCCAATATTTTTTCCCGGTCCATCGCCTCGATCGGCAGCTTGCTCACGACGTCGGGATCGACCTCGCGCACCGCCTGGACCATCCGCGGCACAATCAAGTTGTTCTCATGCGGCGTGTCGCCAGTCCTCATCATGCGCACGTATCGGTACAACTCGATGGCGCTGAGCGTATGCACCATCGAGGTGAAGGCCGCTATGGGCACAACGTACCGGGCCATCTCGATGGCCTTCTTCTCCGTCTCGGATAGGATTTTGCGGTCCGACTGGCCCTTCACCCGGCCGAGAGTGGCCACCAGCCGGGAGTTTTTTTCCATGAGCACTTCGGTGATGCGGTTGTAGGCCCGCCACGCCTCGAGAATGGCGCCGCGGTAGACCTCGACCGCTTCGCCCTCAAGCGGGGGAACGAAAACTCGCGCCTCGTTGAGAACGTTGTAGCGTTGACTCGACTGCTCCGAGTTGTAATAAGGATGGGAGTGGAAGAAACTCCACACCGCCTGCCGGGAGATGTTCTCCAGGCCGAAAACAAAGGTCGGATGCTGGAACGGCGTATGATGCCCGGCCTCGAAGATGCTCTGGGCAATCCGGTCCCGTTGCTCCGGCTTCTGCCGCACCTCGCTCGTGAAAATCAGCTTGGGGGAATAGCAGCTCCGGGCGCTGGCGACCGAAAGATCGAAGGGCTCAGCCGTGTAGGCGAGCAGCCGCACGACAGGCTCGGCCGTCACAATCTCGGCAACGGTCCCAGGCATGGGGATCAGGCCTCGGGTCTTGTAGCCTTCGATGGTCACCTCGGGGAAGATCCGCCCGAACATCAGAAAATGAATTCTAGACACACCGCTTCGGATTGCAACGCGGCATCCCCCCGGGCACACCTTAACCGGATTTCACCAGCGGCTTCCGCCCCGTGTGAGGGACTTTCGATGCGCCTATTCGCTCCGCCGTCTGCATCACGGACTTTCGACGCCTTGCCACGCCTCCTCGCCGCCTGCGCCGGCCTCCTCTTCGTTCCTGCCTTTTCTGCCAATGGCGAAGTCCTCGATGGGCTTCTGCTTCGTGCTCGGGTCGCCCGGATGGACCCGGCCGATCCCGTCAGAATCTTCTGGCGGTGGGGCGGTGAAGGACTCGGCGGCAGCCCCGTACGTGGCGAATTTACCGCCGTTCTACCGGGCCGGCCCGATAGTCCGCAGGTGGCCTTCCAGGCGGAAGCAGCGGAAGAGGAAGGGATCGCCAATGATGCAGCCGAGGAACTCCTCTCAGGGCCTAAACCCAAAGGCATGGTGGTCCGCGAGGGCAAGACGTTCACCTACCTCTACCTGGAGGCCGGAACGTGGTCCCCGGCCATCCCCCTTTCTGCCTTTAAATCCCCCCGTCCGCTCTTCCTGACCGTTACCCTGGAAGGCCTCCAGCACGGCGCATTGCTCCGGTCCGTCGAGGTGGAATTCCAGCTTCTCGACCGCGGCAAGGAAATCAAACGCTTCCACGAATCCGGCGATGACGGCGGCACGGTCGGGCTTTTCCTGCCTCTCGATCGGTTGAGAAACAGCCAGGACCCCCGGTTCACCGAGGCCATGGCCGAAGTGGGAGGACTGAGCGACTACGCCCGTCGGCGAGCCGAGAGGCTCGAGGCCCTTCCGTGGTCCGGTCGGCCCGTTCCCGAGCGTTTTGGATTCCTCACGGACCTCTCGGGCTACGGGCAGGGCGCAGGCTACGGCATTCGCCACACGAGCCGCGCCGTCATCGACCTCGAGTGCCGCGCGTTACGTACCCTCGGCGTCAACGGGCTGCGGGCATGTCCCCCGTTCCTCCGGGAGCAGATCAACCGCCGGGCCGGGCCGTGGGCGGCTCTTGGCCGGATCGCCGAGGTCCACGGCATGGGGTATCCAGTTCCAGCCGTTCGCCGCAGCGAACGAACGGGCCGCATCAGCGAATCGCCGGAGGGGGCCGGATGCCCCTTCCACCCCGGGACCGCCCGGCGGACCCAAGAGGGCGTCCAGCACGCCCTCGAGCAGGCCCTCTCCGTCCGCGCACAGGAGGTCTGGTCGCTCACGGTCGATGAGATCGGGTCCGTGTTCGATTTGTCGCCGGAAGGGAAGGGGCACGCCTCCGTCTGCCCCCATTGCCTCGAAGGTTTCCGAGCCTACCTCCGGGCCCAGGGCCTGACGCCTCAGGACTTCGGCGCGGTGGACTGGCAACCCATCCGGCCCAATGCCTATACGGCCGCGGCCAGCACGGAAACGGAACAGCCGCAATTCGACCGCGAAACGCCCCTGGGACCGGGGCCGGCAGAGGCTGCGCCTCCAGACGACCTGGATACCCCGGACCTGGTGGAAGAGCCGGACGCGCGCACCGCGGTCGCTCCTGGCCAGCATCCGGACACCGGACAACCCGGCCTGCCGGACCGGGGCCAGGCCTTGCTCCGATACTGGTCCCGGCAATTCAACAACACGGCTTCGGCCCAACTTTTCAGATCCCTGCGCGATGCTTTCGCTCGTGAAAACCAGAAAAAACAGGAAGCCCTTGCACGGGGCGACACCTCGGGCCCTGCCGCCTCTCAGCCCTGGGTTCGCTCCTTCTCCTTGCGAGGCAACACCTTCCTCCTCGGCGGGCACAGCCTCGATTTCTTCGATTTTTATCGCTACGCGGACAATGGGTTCTGCTATGAAACGTCCAATCGGGACCCGCGGGTCTGGAGTTGGGACAGTTACCTCTGCGACATCGGCCGCAACCATGCCCGCAAATGGAGACTCGGCTTCGGTGTGTATGTCAAACCGCACCGCGGCGCGCCTCTCCAGCGCATCCTCTCCGCCCTCAGCCGAAAAGCGACCTGGGTCTTCCTCTATACCTATGGGCATGATTACTGGAAAGGCGACTCGTTCTCCAGCCGGCCCGATTGCCTGGAAGCGATCAGCCGCGCCGCTCGGCTCGTCGCCCGGGCCGAGTCCGTCCTCTATGGCGCCGATTGGGCCATCTCGGCAAGGATCGGCGTGGTGCGCACCCGCACCTCCGAGTACCTTGGCAGCTCAGCTTCTTGGGAGAACGGCAAGTGGATATACACCGCCCTCGCACACGAGCATTTCCTGGTTGACGCGCTCGACGAGGTCATGCTTGCCGAGGACGACCTCTCGCCTTACTCCGCCCTCTACGTGAGCGGGTCCCACGTTACTCGCAAGGCCGCCGTAAAACTCGGCGAATGGGTCCGCGCTGGAGGCATCCTCTACACCAGCGGCTGGGGCCTCGCCCGCGATGAGGCCGATCAACCTTTCGATGACCTCCTTCCCATCCTTGGACTCGAAGAACGCAGCCGGCCTGAAATCTGGACCGACGTCCGGCGCTATGGCGCGACCGCGCTGAACACCTTCGGCCGAAGCCGACCCATCCCTGACGGCGCTGAAATACGCCCGGCCGGTGACATCGGCATCGCCTTCAAGCCCCTGGTCGGACGCGAAGTGCTTTTACCCTGCCCCGGTACCGAGGTCCTGGCGCGATTCGCGGACGGTGGTGCGGCCCTCACCCGGCATCCCTGCGGACACGGCGCCGCATTCGTCGCCGGCTTCTTCCCAGGCCTCGAATACGCCGCTGCTGTCCACCGTAACGACTTCGACATGTCGCGGGATTTCAACCCCCAACTTCGTGCCTTTGTCACTGCGCCCGCTCTCGCCGTCGCCCAACCCGCCGTCCAGCCGAGCCAGCCCGCAGTCGAGGCCATCCTCCTCCAGAATCCTCAGACCGGAAAAAGGGCGGTGACGCTGTTGAACTGGACCTACCGCGGCAACCAGCTCGTTTCTTTCGAAAACCTCAAGATCACCATCCGGTCCTGCCCGGGAGTCACTCGCGTCCTCTCGGCCTGGCGCGAGGAGGCCATTCCCGTGCATCGGCAAGGAGACGAGCTGGTGCTGACCTGTCCGTTGCTCGATGAAGCCGACGTCCTCCTCCTCGAGTGATGTCCGCGGCGTGATTCGTCTTAAGGCGGGCGAAGCCCGCAACACAACACCGCTCGGAAAGGTGTCAGGGTTCAGGAATCAACTGACACCCGACCCGCCTCTGGCGGGACGCCTTTCAAGTTCTCCGCGCGGCGCGAAGAACTTACACTCTTAGGCTCTAAACGCTCACGCACTTCGGCACTCCCTGCAACCCGAGAAAGGAGAAGACCCCTTCGTGCTTTCTTAACGAAGCCTTCCTGGCTTCTGAAACTGCTGACTTCTCAAACTTCTCCGCGTGGCGCGGAAAAGTTGCAACCTTATACTCGACGCCGGCGATGCTGCCGCGCTTCCGCCCGAGCGTATTCGAACGATCCTTTTGCGCATGAATCCGGCGCCTACTTCCAGTACTTGGCATCTGGAGGGACCTGTCCCTTGGGGCATCCTTTTGGTCGTGGCGGCCATGACCCTGGGCCTCTCCCTCCTGTATGCCCCACGGTTGCCTCGGCGGCTGCTCATCGCTTCCACGGCCCTGCGGGCCGCGGTACTCGTCCTGCTGCTTCTCGCAGCCGCGCAACCATTCTGGCGGCACATGCATCCCGCGCCCCTCGACCTCACCTTCCTCCTTGACGTTTCCGACAGCGTGAGCCGTGAGGAACGCCGGACGTTCCTCGAAATCTTGAACTCCATCGGTCAACAACTGGATGAAGAAGAGCGCAGCCGGCTGATCGTATTCGGTTCCGATGCGCGGCTCGTTCGAGAGGACCGGGGGGCAGTCCGGCACGTCGAGCAGGCCTACGAGATGGATGGAGGCCGCACCCATCTCGCCAGCGCATTGCGAATGGCCCTCTTTCACTCCGACCCGGGCTCGCTGCGCCGAGTGGTTCTCTTCAGCGACGGCAATCAGAATCTGGAAGATGCCGCTGTGGTCCTTCCGCTTCTCCGCCAGCTCCAGATTCCCGTGTTCACCTTTGGGCCCCGGGGAAAACGGCCCGAATCGTCACGCCATCCTTACTTCGAACAACTCTCTGCCCCGCAGCAGGTCGGTGGAGACGAACGCTTCTATCTCCACCTGTTTCTGAGGAATCCGACCTCTGCAGCGATCTCGGCCGCCGTCCGGGTCCGGTGGGACGATGCGGCCCTGGGTGAGCATCGGCTGGTCCTGCCGCCCGGCCTGACTCCGTTCAGGCTGGTCCAACACGAGGCCCGGGAGGGCATCCACAGCGTTCGGGCTGAGCTCGAGCTTCCGGATGCGTCACGGGGCGGTCCCTTCTCGGCCCTGGGATTCGTGCACGTGATCGGCAAGCCACGCGTGATGCTGGTGGACCGTGACGAGGGCCGGAGGCGATTTTTGGCCGAACTGTTGGAAAAAGATTTCGTCGTGGACGAGCGCTACGCCTTGACCGCTGATTTTCAGGATTTGCTCCGTGCCGAGTGCATCATCTTGAACGACGTTCCCACCACGGAGCTGCGGCGCGGCGAGATGGATCTGCTGGCCAGGGTTGTCCAGGACACGGGTGCGGGTCTCCTCGTCGTCGGCGGCGATGACGAGAACGGGATGTCCAGCTACCGGCGCACGCGGCTCGAGGACGTCCTGCCCGTGCGGCTGGACCTCCGCAGTTCAAAGGGCCGGCGCGACTTCGCTTTGGTGCTCGCGATCGATAAATCCGGGAGCATGGATGGCGAAAAGATCGAAATGGCTCACCGGTCCGCTATCAAGGCCGTCGAGAGCCTCGAGCCGGGCGACGTGATCGGCGTGCTGGCCTTCGACGCCGCGCCCCAATGGCTGGTGCCCTTGACGACCCTCGAAACCGATCGGCAACCCGTCATCGAGAGCATCAACGCCCTAGAAGCCGGGGGTGGGACGGACGCCCGGTTCGCCATACAGGTGGTGTTTCAGGAGCTGCTCCATCGTCAGATGAACATCAAGCAGCATGTGGTGCTCATCAGCGACGGCATTACGGACGAGGCAGGCTTCGTCGCCATGGCCGAGCAGATGGTCCAGGCCGACATCACCGTGTCGGTCATCGCGATCGGCGAGGGAGCGAATCTCCCCCTTCTCGAGTCCCTGAAGCGCGCTGGGCGTGGCGAGTTCTTTCACGTCACGGACCTTCAGAATCTGCCCCAGATCGTTCTCCGCGACATGGAGGAACGCATGCAGAAGGTTAATCTCATCCGGACGGAGTTTCAGCCGCGTCTTTTCGAGCCTCATCCGATTACGAAGGGAATCGACGGATCGTCCCTGCCGCTCCTGCGGAGCTACAGTTTGAGCCAGTTGAAATCTGCGGGCCACAAGCCCCTCACGACGAATTTCAAGAACACCGAGGACCCGATCCTGGCGGCCTGGATTTACGGGCTTGGCAAGTGCAGTGCCATGCTTTCAGGCCTGCGCACGGGCTGGCTTGGAGTGGGCACGGATTGGAAGCAATTCGGAACGCTCTGGTCCCAGCTCGTGCGCTGGACGGCCCGCAGCGATTCGCTGGATCATCCGCTGCTGAAACTGGCCCGGGAGGGAGACAGACTTCGCCTGGAGATTCGCGTCCCCATCAAGGCAGAGGATGTCCCGCAGGGCATTCTGGCGCGGCTGTCGGGGCCAGAGGGAAACCCGATTCCCATACCCCTCGAGCAGAAGACTCCTTTCGATTACACGGGCGAGGTCCAGATTGACTCTACCGCTTCCCATGCCCTCGTCATCGAAGGATATCGCGCATCCGGACCGTGGGTCCAGGCCTATCCTATCCATATCCCAACCGCCGTCCCGATCGAAAAGCTGCCCGTGGAATCGCCTCACGAGCGCCCCAATCTGGTTCTTCTCGAGCGGCTGGCAAAGGAGACCGGAGGTGCTTTCGAGGCCGACCCGGGCTGGGTCCTGCGGCGAGGCGATCCGGTGGAGGAGAGGAAGGAATATTGGCCCGCGCTGGTGATCCTGGCCATGGCGCTGTTTCTTGCCGACGTAGCCTTGCGCCGGATGTCCCTTTAGTCGACGATACCGGTGGTGCTGTTCTACGTCCGGCATTGCGGACTGCTGAAAGCACCCCCTTCCCGGACCTCTCTCCGCGGAAGGGTGCCCTGGAAGAGGAATCCCATTGGAAGGCGAAATCTGCGCCTTGAAACGAGACCCACCCCCTGGCCCGCCTGGGGACTCGATCGGCGTCCATCTCGATGAGTTCCTGGAGGCCGTCGGCTCGGCAAAGGTCCGCCCTGGCGTCCCCCGCCAGCCCGTCTCTTGGGGGCGAAAAGGGTTGCCAGCCTTCGCGCCGGCGTCCGGCGACCTCAAGGGAGATGCTGAGGCGGCCGATGTGGCACTCCGCCCTGGCACGTCGTGTGAAAAGGCGTGGATGGCTGCCTCTCTGGCGATCCTGGCCTCGGACGCGTGTCTCCTCTGCCGGATGCACGGGCTCGTCCTGCGCTTCATCCAGGGGCACTTTCCCCTGACCGATCGCCCGCTCGAGCCGCTGCCCATTGGAGAGCGCGGCCTGGCCGCTCTGATTCTCGTGCACAATTTGGCGTGGCATGAAAGGTTGGCGGACACTCGAGGCGGAATCTTTCGTTGGCGATACAGGCTTCGGGAACGGAAAATGGACGAACGGGCACTTCGACTCGCTCGGCCCCTGCTCGCCGTTCTGGACTGGTGTGTTCCCCCCGATCCTTCCGGGGAGTTGATCCTCTTGCACGTGCTTCTGGATGCCTGCCTGCCGTTGTATCTCCGGGGCCGTCGGGCCGGTGACGCCGGGCCCGAGAGTTTGCAGAATCCGTGGCGGCAGCTCTGGCATGAAGTCATCGCTCGAAGCCCCATCACGCGGCTCGTTGCGTGCGACCTCCTCGACGGCTGCGCCGAAGTAAAAGGTGGTGAAGCCGACACCCCGGCGAAAGCCATCGGACCCGTGACCGAAAGCCGGCAGGCCTCGCAACCGCTGCCAGGCGGCATGTGGGATTCGGGATGGTATGATTGGCGTGGGCTGGACCGCCTGGCAGCTCGACCGGACTTTGATGTCCGGACGTCGTTGCTTCAAAGGTTGGCCGACTCCGCCACTCGGATGGACGCCAGGCCCGGCCTGCGCGATCGGCTGCTCCACGATGCGGCCACTGCCCTGCGTTTAAGGGACCTGTAACCCGGCCTACCTGATCCGCCCGCGCTCCACCTCACGATTTGGAATTGCAAGGCGACTCATTCCTCCGATTCATGAAAGACCCGATACTCGAACGCATCAGCCCCGCGACACAACGTATCCGGAATCTCCAGAAGCAGCTTTCTGAGTTGTTCGTAGGGAAGGAAGAGATTATCCGACTGCTGGGGGTGTGCACAGCGGCCCGGGAGCCTCTCCTTCTCGTGGGCGAGCCGGGCACGGCGAAGTCGGACCTGATTGTCGAGTTCTGCAACCTGATGGGAATTCGGAGAAGCGGGGCAGAAGCCGGCGGGGACGGTCCGGGTTATTTCGAGTTCCTGCTCACGCCTTTCACCGAGCCGAGCGAAGTTTTCGGTCCGGTAAATATTGACGACTACACGCGACGGCAGGTCTACACGCGGGCCAGCCGCGGCATGCTGCAAGAATCCGCAGTGGTCTTCCTGGACGAGGTGTTCAAGGCCAATAGCGCCATTCTGAACAGCCTGCTCACCATCCTCAACGAGCGCAAGTTCTACGACGCCGGCCGGGCCGTGCCTGTTCCGCTCGTCGTCCTTTTCGGTGCGACCAATGAGGTCCCCTCGGGCGGAGAACTGGCCGCATTGTTCGACCGTTTTACCCTCCGGGTAGAGTGCCTAAACCTCCGCACGGAGGAGCAGATGCGCGAGCTGCTGCGGCGGGGAGCCCGGCGGGAAAGTCTGCGTTCTCGCCGGATGCTGGGTGAAGAAATCACTCTGACCCCTTCAGGCCCGATGCCGGCGCTCGACGATTTCACGCAGGTGTTCCGGGCCGCCGTGGAACGACTCGACGACCCGGAATTCGGCAGGCGGAATGCCCTGTTCCTCGATACGTTCCTGAGGAAGGTCAGTGCGATTCGCCAGGACGAGTTGACGGGCCTGAACGATCGGAAAGTCATCAAGCTGCTCAAATTGATGGTGGTTCAGGCACTCCTCGAGGGTCGGGAGCCGGACACCGTGGAGCATCAGCTTCTCGAGTGGACATGGGACAATCCTTTCGATTCCGAAGCGCGGCGCCGGCTTCAAGCGATTGCGAGGGAAGGCCGTTGAATGTCGCCCTCCTTTCCCGGCCATTCGCTCTCCTCCCTCTCTCTGCGTTGTGCAATCATCAGGGATTTTGGCTATAATACGCATGTATTCGCCAGCCTCCCCCCTCGATGGATCAGAGCCTATGAGCGTTGATGATGCGGCCCGAGTGGCCAAAATCTTGGCCGAAATCCAGTATGAGCTCCGCGAGGACCTCCTGAACAACCTGACGGCACAAGAGGAGAATCTGAAGACGGCGCTCGACCCGAGGACCTTTTCGCCGGAATTTGATGAAATCCGGGACAAGTACCTCGACAAGTTGGCGATTCTCCAAGGCATCATCAACGAGCTGGCCAACTTCAATCTCTGCCACACCAAGCGCATTACGCGCATCGAGTCGATGTCCGCGGAAACCCACGAGGAACTGACGCGCCGAGTCAACCACAAGCTCGCTCGGCTCGAAGGTTGCCGTATCGTCGATGTGAAGTTCATCAAGGATGAAGCCGGGGAGAAGTCCTCCTGGGTTTCTTTCATTACGTACATGCCGAACCCTTTAAAGCCTGCTCCTGCTAAGCAGCCTTCAAAGGCTTAGCGAAGCGCCGCCTCAAACCGACCCGTGTGTGGCTCGAGCGACCAAGCCGAACAAGGATACGTCGCGTGCTTCGCTGACGGGAATCCCGTGGTCATGCGCGCGGCGGGCCGAAATACTCTCATGCCGACACCGGAATCACGACCGAACGAAGCGCCTTCCGTTCTTCAGGGCCGAAGTCCCGTCACGGAACGCATCCTTGCGCTCCTCGATCAGGCGAAGGTAACGTATCACCTCATCGAGCATCCGCCGGTGTTCACCAGCACTGAGGCCGCTCAGGTACGCGGCACCCGGCCCGAGCAAGGCGCGAAAGCCTTGGTCGTCAAGGCCGAAAACGACTATCACTTGCTCCTCCTGCCGGGCAACCGCAAGGCCGACAATCGCCGGGTCCGGCAGATGCTCGCCAGTCGGCATTTGCGTTTTGCCGGGCGTGACGAGCTCTTGCAACTCACCGGCTGCCTGCCCGGATCGGTTCCTCCCTTCGGCAACCTGTTCGGCCTGAAGGTCTGGATGGACGAGGCCCTGGGCCGGTGCGAGCATCTGGCTTTTAACGCCGGCAGCCATACCGTGTCCATCCGGATGAAGACTTCGGACCTCATCCGACTGACGCAGGCCAGCATGGACTCCTTCATCCTGGCCGGAGAGACATCGTAAGACGTCGCGGCGGGACGATTATCCTTCGACTGGAACACAGCGCTGGCGGCCAGGACCACTGTGTCGGCGGCCGTCGCAAAAAACCCGTGAAAGGCTACACCTCTGTCGTTTTCTTGAGCCCCGAGACCACCGCTTCGGACTCGGGCATCCTCCTCCGGCCGGTCGGGGGCGTGCCCCTCTTCCTGCGCACGCTGCTGGCGCTCCAGCGCGCCGGATGCTCGAAGCTGACCGTGCTCGCGCCAGGGTCAGGTGCGGTATCCGATCGCCTCCGGGAGCTTGCCCGTGATTCGCGGGTGCGATGCCCAGTCGATTGGATTTGCACCAAAGAAAATGCGGCAAGGCCGGAGGGCCGGAACGGCCGAACCGGGAGCGAGGCCTTCCTCCGCGTCGCCGCGAATCAGGTCTTCGATTTCCAGGCCCTGCGCAGCCTTCCGCCGCCCGCCGAGGGAGAGATCGTGGCCCTCGGCGGCCCGGCCGGAGGCCTGGACGCCTGCGGGGCCGGTCTGCCGGAGTCCATCGTCGAATCGGTCGCTGATGAGGGCGCCTGGCAGGCCCGTCTGAATGACCTCGCACGCTCCGGCAAGCTGCGTCAAGCTCCGGCCCCGAGCTACTGGCAGCGCGTCGATTCGACCAGGGACCTACAGGAAGCGGAACGCAAGGTCTTCCATGCGCTTCGAGATAACGAAGGCGGCCTCGAGGGCTTCCTCGACCGCCACCTGACGCGACACCTTTCCATGCCCCTCACCGGGCTGCTCGCACGAACGCCGCTGACGCCTAACCAGGTGACCTTCCTGAGCTTCGTCGTCGGGATCGCTTCGCTCTATTTCTTCGCCCAGCCCGGCCACGGGAACAAGGTGGCCGCTGCGCTCCTGTTCCTGCTTTCGACCGTCATCGACTGCTGCGACGGAGAAATCGCTCGGCTCAAGTTCCAGCAGTCCCGCTGGGGCGGCATTCTCGACATGGCCTTCGATACGGTCATTCACACCCTCCTCATGCTCTGCATCGGCTTCGGATTGAGGCAAGACCTGGACAAGCCTGTTGCCGTCTGGCTGGGCATCGCCTGCGCCATAGGCTCCTTCCTCGCCTGTCTCTTCACCTTGGTCAACCAAATCCTGGAGACGCGGACGCTCTCCATGGTCTCCACACCCCAGGAGAGCACGGTGCAGTCCAAGTCCCGGTTCAGCCGCCTGATCGAGGCCTTCAGCAACCGTGACTTCAGTTGGTATCTGCTCCTCGTCACCCTCCTGGGCCAGCTCTACCCGCTGCTCTGGGTCTTTGCATTCGGCGTGCAGGTTTTTTGGATCACTCTCGCCGTTCTCTACTTCCGCGACCATTCTCGTCGACGCGTGCGGAAGTGCGCCAGCACTTCCGCACGCGTCGACTGAAGTAAAGAGGTGGCTATGCTGACTCAAATCATGGGGCGACGGTTGACTGCGGAATCCAAGGATGCGTGCGTCGGGTCGAATCTCCTGTATGTTGCCGGAATGGCGCTTTTCGCCCTCGGCACCTTCAAGGTCGCCAGTCTGCAAGTCACGGAATCGCAACTTCTTCTGGGCTTGCTCGCTACACTTTGTGCGAGTATGCAGATGATCGTCATGGGTATGCTGCTCTCCATCCGTGTTCGGTTTCAGACAACTGGCGAGAATCAACGATAACCCGCGGGTCAAGCCGATTGGGAATTGCCGGCCGATATCGCGTCCGCCAGTCCCCATCGGGTTGCACGCATCGTGGAGTTGGGCACCTTTCTGGCCACGTTCCCCAAAAGCGCGCCAGGACCCCTGTGAACGCCAGCGTCCTGCTGGCAGCTCCGGCCACCGAAATGTGGGAATCTGACGATGGGGCGCTTTCGCAGGGTCCCTGCCGCAAGGAAATTCCGGGAAGTGTCCCCAAGGGATATCCGGCATTCCATCGAAAATCTGCAAAGCGACGCTACCCGCAGGATGCCGGCGCTCCCGGGTGCGTCCGTCGTCCAGGTGAAATTCGGTCAAACTCCGGGGAATTGTCCCGATGCCGAATTGGCGACCCCCGTTGGTAAAAGGAGCTGGTCCTTGGCGTAACCGCACTGGCCCTTCAACCTTTCGCAGAGAGGGTTAACCCACGGACCACCTCAATGGCACTCACACCACATCCAACGGTTCATTGCCCAACGGGATAGGGGCTCCTTCGATCCCGATGCCAAAGCGCGCCAGATCACGGAAAGCGGCATTTCTGATAACATGTTTCCAGAATGGTCCGACTGCACGAAGCGGTTGGCAGTATTGGCCCGGGGGGATGTGCTGGTTTATTCCGAGGCGGAGTGCCGGCGACGTAGCCGGGTACCGGGCACCGTGTTGTACTGGGCGCGCGCGGAGGGAAGAACCCTCTATGAAGCCGTATCTTGAAGAGGCCTGGCGGTCGTTGCGCCTCGCAGACCGTGACATCAAAGGTTTTGACGTTCTCAAGAGAAGCCCGAGGTTCATCTTTCCGCTGTCTCTTTCCACGCCCAGCAGGCCTTCGTCTGAAATGTGACTCAGGCCCGCGACCAGAACTGCCGACTCGACCCTCCGCCCGGAACAGCCTCCACTCCGCGGATGAGGTAATTGCAGATGCCCAGAGTGGCAAGGAGGTCGCCCCCGCGGTCGGCCCGCGGCCTGTCCCTCTTGCCCCAGCCCGGACAGTCGTCGACGAACCGGAGGACGCGGCATTCGTACTCTTCGAGGGCGGGCCGGTAAGCCTGGTGGGCCAGACGGCGCTGTGGCCCGGACAGTTCCCGCGCCTCGGCCCAGCGTCCGCCGGGCAGCTCCACGCGGACCTGGAACGTGACGTCCACGAAGGCCCACCGGCCGTCGAGGAAGACCTCGGCGGCCGTGTGCCCGCAAACGCTGTTGGCATGGAAGAGAAAGCAGATACGGGCGGGGACGTCCATGACTTCACAGAGAGCGATGAAAACGCGGACCTGCTCGTTGCACCAGCCGCGTCCGGACTCGATGAGCTGCTCTTCGGTCAGGGCTCGGTCCGGGGCGAGGGGACCGGTATAGTGCGGGTGGTCCACGTGGCGGGCGACCCATCGCATGGCGGAGAGCACGCGTTCCCGGACGGTCGTCCCCGTGAATCCAGCGGCAATGCGCTCGAGGCCAGGCCGCGTCCCCGCGCGGTAGCGCACGCGAGTGGGGCTGAAACAAGGACCGTAAAGAATCTCCTCCGTCTCGGGACACAGGCGCACGGCGGCCTGACACTGCTCCCGGTCGAGGCCGGCCACGGGCGTCTTGGCCAGTTCCTGATCCCACCGGCCCGGAAAGCCACGGGCGGTGAAGGCCCGGAGGTCCACTGGGCCGTTCCAGAGGCGGCTGGCCGGCCCGGCCTTCACGAAGGAAACCGTGCAGGTCCGGCGGCTCGTGGTCTCGATGACCTCCTGGCCCAGGCGCACCCGAACCGGGAATTCGTTGGAGGCTTCGAACCGGAGCGTGATGGCCCCATCCTGGAGATCGGTGGCGATAGCGAGAGGCCCGAAGGGGGTGGACACGCATTGCCGGACGGGCCAGTAGCGCGGCTCGGCCAGAGGTGAAAGCTCGATGCCCCCGCCCTCGAACCTTGCACCGAGAAGGAGAGCGTCCGCGTAAAGGGGATTGACGTAATACATGACGTATCGACCAGAGACGGCCCACTGCTCGGACGCCGGGGTCTCTGTCTCAAGGGCCCGACGCAGGCCTGCCCTCGTGAGGGAGTCCTCATCTCCCTGGAGGCGAGCGATCTCCGGATAGATGCGCAGGGCCATGATGGCCCACATCCAGTGGTTGGGCTTGCACCAGGTCTGGCGCGTTTCGCCGTAGTTGCTGGGAAACATCTCGCGGTCGTCCCGCATGAACTGGCGATCGAGCAGCCGCAGGCCCTCGAGGATCGCTCCCAGTGCGGGCCCGCCGCCATCCTCTGCGGCCGCCTCCGCTGCATCGAGAAGGCTCAGCATGGCTACCCCGGTCATGTAGAGGGAAGAAAGGTAGCCCGGATGTGGCCCGGCCCCGATTTGGCCTCCGATGCTGCCGCGGGATTCGAGGACGGTGCGGCACATCCGCGCCAACTCGAGGGTGCGCTCGCGGGCGTGCTCGGTGCGCAGGAAACGCCAGAGAAGCGCCCAGGCTCCCAGCTCGAAGCTGTCGCGCCCGATGGTGCTGCGGGGCCAGTTCGAACGAAACCAGGCCCAGTAGGACTCGGCGGCCATCTCCGCCGTGTCCAGAAGATAGGGATCGCCCGTCTCCAGGTAGGCGTAGAGCACGTCCCGGAACTTGGAATAGGCGCAGGTCTTCCAGCCCCAGCCGCCGACCCACTGGTGGACGCTGAAGTCCGTATGGTCGACGGCGAGATCGGCCCAATAGTATCCATGAGCAAGGGCGTCCTCGAAAATTTCTGGCCGGCCCGTGGCATAGAAATTCTGCATCATGCCCACGCCGCCGTCTCCGTCATTCGCCCACTGGCCCGATCCGCCGTCGAAGCGGCCTCTCACCAGGCCCTTGCGGACGTGGTCCGTCAGCAATTCGCCCAATCTCGCGTAAGCGCCGCGCACAGGGAGATAGCCCGAGGGCCAGGGCTCCTGGCAGAGGGCATACCACCAGGCGGGCAGGCGGTATCGGGCCACACGGGGAGCGGCGTCCGAAAGGCTGAACTGGCATCGAAACGTGCGGGCGAAGCCAGCCGCCCATTCCTGATGCGGGGCATGCTCGAGCTGGGGATTGAAGGTGCGCGCGACCGGATACCAGGCGACGCCGTTGGTTGCAGGCTCGATTCGGCCCGGAAATTCCCGGCTGAAAAGAATGTCGGAATCACGGAGATGGAGATGCATGCCGCCGAAACTCAGGAGCCGGCCGTCGTCCGGGACTACGGCCTGGCGCGGCGTGACCGCGTCTCCGGCGAACCGGACCATGGGAAGTCCTTGAAAGTCGTAGCCACGGATGTGGAGCTTGGTGTTCACGAAGTGTGCCCGGAGGTCTGCAACGCCGTTGCAGAAAAGGACCAGAGAAAAATCGGCCCAGAGGTAGGTATCCTCGTTGTAGATCACGCCACCGACCCGGTAACCTTCGGCCGCGCGGTGACGCCACAGCGGATCGATCTGCACGTTCTCCCAGAAGTAGGGGCCGCCGCGGGGGCCGGTCGCCCCGGCCTGCATCACCAGCGTGCGGCCGCCGAACGTCAGCAAAAGCTCCGCCTGTGCCGTAGCACATTCGCTGGCGGGTACGCCGCGGAGTTGCTCGATCTCGGTGTAGGAGTGCGCCTTGTAAGCCTCTCGCACAAGGGTCGGACGAAGACGGACCTCCCACGGGCCCGGCCGGGACTCGGCTGTATCCGGCGCCGTCGTAAGACCCAGACACTGGGGAATTTCAGATTGCCCCACGAGGGTGGCGATCACGCGACGCGGCTGCTCATGCCGTTTCCACCAGCCAACGGGAACGGACCCGGAGACAGGATGGTCGAGCCTCAGCCCGGGCACTTCTCGGGGCAGGGGCAGAGAGACCATGCCGATGTTGGACGGCTCGGAGTCCGTGCGCTCAAGAACGAGATTTTCGTAAGGTTCTTTCAAGAGAATCTCCTTGGACAAGCTGAAAATGGATCGAGATGAAGGACCGGGAGGGGGGAAAAACCGGCCCAGAAGGGCGCAAAGGTTCGCAGAAATTGCCTGCAAGTGCAAACCGCTGGTCCAGGGGATCTGCAGTTCAGACGTAAGCGGGGGTCGCGGTGCGGGCCTGTCTGCCGCCACGCGGCGCAGACAGGAAGCTCTCCCGTGTCTCTCAATCGACCGATTGCCCAGCGCCGCGCTGGCATGCCCGCCCCGCGACCCCCGCTTACGTCTGAATCACAACCAGGGGGTGACCAGCGTGCGAGTGGACGAGTTCGCATGTGCACTCTCACTTGCGAACTCGTCTACTCGGCTTGTGAGTCACGCTGGACTGACCTGGCCTTCCTCAGGGTGTTGATCCACGCCTCAACCTCGCTGTAAAAGTAAGGTCTCAGCATGGTAGGCCAGTAGGGGTCGCTCTCGGGATACTTCTGCTTCAGTTCGTTTACCCATGCCTGGAGATGATCGAGGATTTCTTGGGCCTCCGAGGGCTCCTGGGAAACCCGTTTCCAGAGCCGTTGTCGCGAGAGGAGGTCATAGTGCCGCCGGCCGAATTCGAAGCCGTCGCGGTGGAATGCAATCCGGTCCCGGAAGCGCTTCAGGTCGGCCGGGAGGCTCTGCACGAGGGTTTCGGCCTCGCGAAGGCAGGCTTCAAGCTCGGACCAAAACTCTGGCCTGGCGGCGACGCGGCTCTCCGTCCGTGAGCCGGGCCGCTCGAGGGCATAGTGCCGCTCGGCAGCCAGCCAGAACCGGCGCATGGGCTCGGCCGCGGGGCCATAGAACTTTGTGAAGAATTCCTCGAGAAGGAGGTCGACGTCCGCGTCAGCGTCCCAGGCGAGCCGGGAACAGATGTAGAGGTTCAATCCCTGCATGGAAAAGTTCGACTCGGCTTCGATCACGAGGAACGTGCCGCCGAGGTCGCGAAAGACAGGAATATCCTCCCGCATCTTGTGGAGAACTCCATAGGGCCCGAAGAAGTAGTAATGGCCATAATAATCATAGTAACCAAGCTGCTTCAGAATGGCCGCCCAGCCCTTGACCAGACGAAAAAACTCGCGGTTCTTCGGCGACGTGGGATCGTTCCATGGCCTGCTGTGGTCGTAGCGCGGCGGGAAGTCGCAGATGATCCCCGCGTGGTGATCGTGCGGGCGCGTGCGAATGGGCAGTTCCATCTGATAACCGTAGATCAGGATGCCCAGGTACCTCTGCCGGTTGCCCTCGGCGAGACGCCGATGGACCTGCTCGGAGAAGAACAGGAGGCGGTCGGACACCTCCTTCCCATCGAGTTTCACGAGCCCGCACGATCGATCGAGCTCGAGGCAGCGATCGCACAGGCACATCGGGGCATAGTCGTTCGGGTCCAACGACGCCACGATGGCATCGGGATTGGCCGAAAGCTGGGCATCGACCTTGCGGGCCACGACGTCGATGACCTGCGGATTCGTCGGACAGAAATTCGTGGAGGTCCAGCCCTCATCCTTCTTGAGGATACGGCCGCTGCGGTCCCGGGCGTAAAACTCGGGGAATTTTTCATAGGGGAACTCGCCCGGGTTGATGTAGTTGACCCAGGAATGCCCGAAGTTCATGCGGCCCCGATTCACGAGGGACCGTGTGCGCCGATCCCACAAAGGCGCGGCCCCGAAGCTCATGCCGGTGACGGAAAACCAGGTCGAGCCGCGGGCCTCGTTCAGCACCGGAAGCCGCACCGTACGGTCCGGCGGAATACAAATCTCCTCCCCGAGCGCGGCGGGGAGAAACCAGTGGCAGTCCAGATGGTCGGTAAGAAGGGTATAGATGCCCTGGCGAAGACCGTCCCTCGTGGCCGACTCGATAAGGACATTCGAACGCGGGTCCGTGGTCAGCAGGAAGCCGTCATGGGGAGGCAAGGAGGCCTTTCGGGCGGGCTCGAGATGAATCCAGACGGCGCGGGCCTTCTCGCTTGGAATACCCGAGACGACGGGGAGGACGGCGCCGCTCTGAACCTGGATGGCCCGTTGAAGGTCTTCGATGGCCTGAACCAAATCACGCTCGGGCGGTCCGAGGGACGCGTCCGATTTCCACGCCATCATCGGGTCGCCCGCTGCTGCCCCCATCGGAACGGGGAGCGCGTCCACAGCGAGGACGTAACGCGTGCGGCCCTTCGAGGCCAGTGCGATCGCCGGGCGGGCACGCCGTGCCGCGGCCTCCCGGACGAGGCGCGCAACGCTTTCACGGGTCCGCGGGGCATACGTGGCGACAACTTCCCCGGCTGCGGTGATGGGTTCAGCCCCCGGAATGACGGGCGTGCCGCCGTCGGAACCCTGCACAGCGATGAAGAGATCCCGATTCTCCAGCCCGGCAAGCGTGAGCCTCCCCGTAAGGATTTCGCGTTTCAGGTCGGCCGGCGGCCGAAATTCGAATTCCCAGCGGGCCTCAGACCCTGGGCCTATGGAGGCCTCGAAGTGGCCGCCTCGAAAGCCCGCACCGGGTCGGGCATCGAGTGAAGCGACGGCCTGGATGGGCTGGCCGCCTTCGTTGAGCAAGCGCATGGTGGCGATCACGCGCGAGGCGTCGGCCGCGTCCGGCGTGCTGGTCGTATAGACCTTGAAATGCCGGTAGGGGAATCCCTGCGAAGGGGTCCTCTTGTCCCAGGTGTGAGGACGCGTCAGGCAGCCGGTAGCGACGACGAGCGCTGCAAGGAGTGCGGACGGACAGAGTGAAAGTCGCTTGGCCGTGCTCATGATTCCTACCCTCCCGGAATTCCAAGCGGAGTAAGGGCCACCGACCAAGCGCGACCCGTGCCGAGGTCTTCCGCTCGGAATAGATTCCCGGATACGGAAACGGAAACCGACAAATTCTTCGAACGGATGGACCACCGCCCAGCGACTTCTTCCCACGGCGCTTCAGGCTCTGCGGTCCCCTGGACAGCGAAAAGCGTCAGCACACGGCACGAAACACCTGACAGAAGCGCTTCGATGTAACTCTCGTGACGGTCCTCAAACTTGTCGCCCAGTCGCCCCCGATCATACGGAGGCCGGTAT
This sequence comes from Planctomycetota bacterium, assembly GCA_016179685.1. Lineage (GTDB taxonomy): Bacteria > Planctomycetota > PUPC01 > JACPCR01 > JACPCR01 > JACPCR01. The sequence continues at coordinate 30,543 of JACPCR010000079.1, forward strand.
GCGTGCTGTCCGCGCCGGAAGCGGACGGATTCACCGCCGAGGGAGACCACTCGTCCGACAAGCCTGGCCGTCTGACTCCCGACCACAAACTGGCCCAAAACGTCCGGCTCGGCCCTGTCCGCCGTATGCCAACGCAGGGAGATTTCCTCAGCCTTCTCCAGCTTGGCCTCGTCCAAGACGGCGACGATGCCCGGCGTGAGATGCATGACGCTGCGGCGCACCGTCCTGACCGCGTCGTAGCACCCCGTGAGATCGATCACCCAGAAGCCCCCTTTCTGGTCGTCGAACTCCGCGGCCACGATCTTTGCCCGGCGATCCTCTCCGGTCGCCATTTCCCGCCCCCCAGCATCAACACGTTGTGTCCGAAAACACCAGCGTTGTAGTAGCGGTAAGCCGAAAAATAAACAACGGGTGACAAGGTGGCGCTGGCATAGCCTACGTTTTCGTTGAACTCGCCTTCGGGCCCGTAAACGCTCAAGTAATCGCGCATCCGGCCCAAGGAGAGGTTGATGAGTCGCTCCGAGTCCGGATGGTCCTCCCCAAGAGCCATCCCGGCGATGCCCAAACCACCGACTACGCAGGTCTGCCAGTTGGTCTTCTGATCCAACCACCAGGCCTTTTCTTCGACGGATTTCAGGTATCGCCGTACGCCGCAGCGGTCCAAGCCCTCAAGAATCCAGCAGCGCTGGGATTCGGCCAGCAGGGGACAGAGCCAGTCATAAGCGAGTGCGATCGCCTCGGAGAGCTGGCCGGTCCGCAAGTCGGCGGCAACCCAGGAATGGGACTTGTCTCGCCACTCCGGCCAGCGTGTCTCGTCAAACAGAGATTCCATCTGCTCAAGCGCAGCGTCTCTCCATCGGGCGTGCCCGGTGAGAAGAGCGGCCAATGCCGCATCAACAATACGTTCTCCAGCGGCCGCAACCACGGTGTAGTCGCGATTGCCGTGCCGGGCCTGATCCGGGTCCCGCCCGGGAAATACGGAGGAAGGAACATAGGGTGGGCGGCGCGATTCCGTCTCTACCTTCTCGAGCAACTCCGCTGAAAGCCTCTGGAGATGGCCAGTCTGGAGTGACTCCTTCACTTCCGCCAGGCACCTGAGGCCATCGATCTTGTCCGCTGTCACCAGGATACGGGGTCGCATACGATTCGGTCCGCAACCAAAGAATTCGGCAATTCCGGACTCCATACCATCGGTGCCATCTACCTCACGGTCATCACTTGGGTGGCAGGAGCTTCAGTCCCTCGCCGGAATTCCTGGCTAGAGCGCGGCCCCGGGAAGCGCTGGGGGGTCCCCGTGCGGCGTGCTGCTGAGCACCACTGCATCCCGGCGAATGCCGTAAAGCCCAGGCGAAGGCGCACGTAGGATTTCACCCTCGCCCTCAAGCCTCAAGAAGGTGCCCTCGAAGAGCGCAGCGCCGGCCAGGATGCCGCCGCGCCTTCGGATGACCATGGCCCGGGCGTCCGAATCCACGCCCGGTAAAAGCTCCGCCCCGCTCTCCCGCCGCCAGAACACCTCCTCGTGCGCGTCACCGACCGATACCCGCGCCGCCAGCCACCCGGGCAACCTCAGCACCTCCACCCGCGGAAGAATGTCTTCGAGCCGCTGCGGGATGAGCAAGGTGAGAAAGGTGCACGCGGGCACGGGCTGGGCCGTGCTCCGAATCAGCCGGTACGACGGAATCTCTGGCCAGTGCGTGCCCCACAGCTTCCGCTCGTGGCCGAGCGGCCGCGTCGCCAGCGAATAGATCACCAGGCGGTTCGTGCCGGCCGTCGAAATAAAAGTGTCGCCCTCCGCCTCGATGGGCCCTAGACAGGTGAAATTCAGTTCCGTGCTCTCCGGCTTGTGAGCTTCCACGTCGTCGATGAGCACGAAAAGGCCGGGCCGAAGGAAAAGAACGTGGCGGCGATAGCGCCTCGCCTCCGGATAGACCGCGCCCGCATCGGCCACCACCCAGTCGATGCCGCCGGCCAGGCCCGGACAACGGTCCCCCGAGGTCGAGAGGAAACCGGCGATGGCGGTCTCATAGACCCTCCGGCCGGCGGACTGGCTGCGCTGCGAAAAGGTCAGCGTGTTGTGACAGAACGTCTCGGCATACTGCCTCGACGAGGGGTCCGAGTAGCCGATCATGCCGGGGTCCAGGAGGAGCTGTTCTCCATTGAACTCCAGCACCACGCTGGCGCGATCGTTGTGACCGTGGCCGGTCCATTGGCGCACGTTGGTGATCGCCATCAACGTCTCGCCCGGCCGCCAGCCCGTGCGCAGGAACGCCGTCGGCTGATCCCAGAAGACCTTTGCCGGCGGCAATTGCGGCTCGGCCGCCCGGATGCCGTCCCCAAGGAACAGCAGAGACGGGAGATTCGAGGGAGGGTTCGCCGCATATTTCTCTTCCCAGAAATACTGGGCTGCCGAGTCCCCCAAGTGCTGGGCGAGGAAGGCGAGGACCTCGCCGGAAATCCAGCCGCCCGTGCTTCCGTCGCTGAGGCCGATGAACGACGGATCGTGCCGCGCCCAGGTGGAACGGCAGTGCATCGCATATTCGAGGACCCGCGGCAGTCCCTGGGGAACCACGTCCGATACAGCCTTGCGTCTGCACGCGGCAATGGCTGGCAGCGCCTCGACGAACTCGGACACGGTACCCATGCCGTATCCGGGGCCCTCCCCGCAGACGCCTTCAGCGCTCCACGGGCGCTCCCCGAACTCGCGGAGAAACTCGAGGGACCAGCCATGGATGCCCCGGAAGACCTCATCCCGATCCTGGAGAAACGCCGTCATCATCATCAGCGGAAGGGCGAAAAGCACCCCCTGGTTCATGGAGAGGTAGAATTCACGGTTGTGGCTCAGCGTGTCGTAGAGCCGGTAGACGCCGTGGTCGATGAAGGCCTGCTCGACCTCCGCCCTCTCCTCCGGCCCGAAGGCGTGGTAGAGCATGTCATAGGACGAGGCCACCCCGAAGGCGACGTCCGCCACCTTGAAAGGATGATTCATGTACCCGGAAAATCCCAGGGGATACCAGCCCGTGAAGCTGTCCCAGTAGGGCAGAATCTCGCCGATCTCCGGCCGATCCACCGAGCCGCCATGGTCTCCGCGCCAATCATCGCTGCGGGCGGCCCGCAGAATCCAGCGCCGCGCAGCCACCGCATACTTCTCCTCGCCTGTGATCAGATGGGTGATCGCCGTCACCGGCCCGAAGATCCGCATCCCGGCCCCGCGAAGTCCCTTGGGCAGTCCGATGCCACCCCCGTAGGGCGATCCGTAGTAGTTCCGGTCCACCAGATCCGTCTCAAGTGCGTCGTCCGCTGCCGCCTGGATGCCCTCGAAAATGCGTCGAGCGGGACCCCTCAGCGCCCGTTCCCGCAGGGCCGGAAGACCCTCCCGTCGAACGGAAAAACCCCACGGCAGGCCCTCCTCCAGGGGGTCTCCCACCGGCGTCGTCGATTCCGGGCATTCTTCGAACGCAACCTGCGGAACCTCCCGCAGCATCGTCTCGAGCCGCGCCGGGGTCGGTCGATGCGATGGAAAGAGCTTGACCCGAACGAGTTTTCTGGGGGTCCGATCCAACGTGCTTGGGCGGCGCAGGAGGACCCAAAAGAATCCCATGCCGATCTCTCGACCGTCCGCGGTTCGATTCGGCACCTCGGCGAGGGTGACGCGGACCGCGTCGAGCCGTCGGGCCCCACCGAGCGGGACACCAAAGGTGAGCCAGCCATCGATCTTGCCGGCGCTCGGCGCCGAAGCCTCTTGTAAAAGCGGCACGCCCCGGCCTCCATCCACGAGCGCGGTCACCGTCAGAAGAGCATCCTTGTCCCATGCCATCTTGGCCAGCATCTGCTCGTCGCCCGCCAGGTCGATGCCCCACCTGCGCTCCAATGTCAGCTTGCCCGGGTCGTTTCCCTGCGGGTAGCCGAACTGTAACCATGGCCATGGCTTCCGCTTGTAGGGCGGGCCCGTGAAGCCATGAGATTCCCGTTCCTGCACCGCCCAGTGGTCCGCGCCGGTCGCCAGCCAGTGCCAGCCCATTTCGAGTATGTGATCGCTTTCATTGACCTGCCAGGAAGGGGCGGCGCGGCTCACCGAAACGTGGCCCACGCCCAGCCGCGTGGGCCACCAGCCGCGCTCCTCGCACCGCAGCTCCAGGGCGCTGACGTTCCCCCACCGCTCTTCCGGACCCCGCGGGTCGAAATGCGCCAGCCAGAGCTGCATATCGTTCTCGCCCACCCAGTCCGCGGCAAAGACCACCCGGCCAAGCCGTTCGCCCCTCGCCCCCAACGCATCCAGAGCCACGCGCGCACCCGTGCGGCGCGGACACGTCAGGCGCAGCCGCAGGGTGGTCCATTCCCGCCAATCCGCGCCGCGGGTCTCCAGCCGGACCGGCCCGGACTCCACGTCCCAGAATACGAGCCCGCTCGAAGCGTCCCAAGTCCCGCCTTCCCAACGGTCCCCAATCCAGATGAATGGCGAGCACTTCGAAGAGGCCACGTTCACTTACCCTGCGCGTCGCGAGGCTTGAAATTCCCGGGAGATCATCCCCGGATGACGCAAAGATGCGCAACCGGCCCCATCTTGTCCTCCATCTGCGCCCATCTGCGGACAAGAATCATGATACGAGCAGGCAAGAGACCTCGGCTTCTGCTGGCTGTTGACTACTCACTACGGGCTACCTGCTGGGTACTCACTGCCTTTCACCCGCCGGCTTGAGACGTCACCCCCGCAGTCCCCTCCATGGCCTTGCCAAATTCATCCGCCCTCTGCGATCCCAGCAGCACGCGGCGGCCGTTCGCCAGCTCGAACTGCACTCCCCGGCAGCCGCTCACCGTATAGGCCCAGCCGCAGCCCTTGCCCCCATACCGGAGGCCCCAGCCGCCGTATTCCCGGATGGGCCTGTATTCCCTCACGCACCAGTGCTTAAGGTCTTCAAAGGCCAGCCGGCGGAAGGCGAGATGAATGGGGGAAAACTGATAATAGACGCCATCCGGACGTACTTCAGTCGTTAGTCTCAGGCTCAGCAAAAAGCCTGGCAAACCCATCCCGAATACGACCCAGGCCAGGACAAGGCCGAGATTCGACATGGGGTTGGACCCGAAAGGTCTGCCCAGGCAAAGCTGGCTGATGGCCCCGAACCAGAACGGCACGACGGCGGCAAGGATCAACACCCAGAGCCAGAGTTGACGGAAATGCTGCACTTCTCGAAAGCTTGGCGCTTGGCCACCAGCGCCCGAACTCTCGTCTGATACTCTGTCTCCGGGTTGCGGTCCTTCAAATGGACGGTCGATGTTAGACGGCTCCTGGGAGGGTGACGCTCCTGCGGAGATGTATATCAGTCATGGGAGCGAAGGCGAGATCGACTACCGAGACGAGCGGCGGCTGCACGGCCTGTTCGGTGACGAGCTACTCGAGGCGCAGAAAAACAGGCACGGACCCGTCTTCATTGAGATCCCAGTACTTTGCTTGCACTGGAAGCAGCTTCCCCTGGTTGGTACGATACGCGAAGACCTCGTTCTCGATAGATGCGAGATCCGAAATGTTACGTTGCGCAAGCTTCGTGAAAGGAACTTCCACCACCTTGGGATTCATGTGATGAACGTCGTTCCTGAAGCTGCACCAGATTCGGGCGAAGGCATTGGCACATTCCGAAGAAATGAGGCCTTTTCTGACGAGCAGCTTCGCCATTTCGGGGATTTTGAGCCCCTCCTCGGAAGTCAAGCTGTTACGCTCAAGAATGAAGCGGAAGATGCCCTCTGCTACGGACTGGGAGACCATGACGGTGCTCAGGAAATACCCATCGCGGTAGAGCTTCAAGCACTCCGAGGACGCGGAGGCAAAATGATGGTTCGGAAGGATGCCTTGACGCCGAACCTCCAGGCATCGTTCTGCTCGCTGCCGGAGCGAAAGATCGAACTCCGCCCGAAGTGACTCCTCTGCTCGAACACGTCGTAACTGCTCGTGGGCATCGGACATTTCTTTCCTCCAATAATGCAGAGGCTATCACACGCGGGAATGAAAGAGTGCCAGACCCTTTCTGGGGGGGATTCATTTGGGGTTGCGTACCAATTTCCAAACGTCTCGCTCCATGTTGTTTCCGGCAACCATCCAGAGGGCATGGTCGTGCACGAATACGCTGGCGGCGTGCCGCGGCTTCCAGGGCGTATTCGGAATCTCCTCCCAGTGCACGCCGTCCGGAGAATGCCAGACATCGTTGCGATTGGCCTTATTGTAGCCCTCCATGACCCACAGGTGGTCATCGAAAACAGCGACCTCATGGTACTGCCGCGGGGCCCAGGGCGCAGACTCGACATGCTGTGCCCAACTCACGCCGTCCTCGGAGCTCCAGACGTCGTTGTAATACTTCCTTTCAGGCACCTGCGGCGTGTCGTAGGTGCCCCCGCCCAGAATCCACATCCTATCCTTGAAAACCGCGCTGCCGCCGATCATTCCCCGATGGGGCCACGCGGGCTTCCGCGGAACCATTCGCTCCCATCTCACCCCGTCGCTGCTGGCCCAAACGTCGTCATAAAAGCAAAGGTCCGCCGGGGCGAACTGCGGAAGAGTCTGGCCCCCCATGACCCAGATTCTGTCGCGGAAGGCGACGGTGTAATGCAGCAGCCTGGGACCCCAGGGCACATCTCCATGGATGCGTTTCCAGGTCTTGCCGTCCGCGGAGGACCAGACGTCGTTCTGGTAATGCCGCTGGTTGCCGTCGCCTCCGACGATCCACATCTTCTCCCGGTGAACGGCGTAGCCCGCGGTATGGCGGCCTTCCCAGTCGAGCCGGGGATCGATAGTTTCGCTCCTGAACGTGTTCGGCTTCTCCAGGGTCCAGGTCGCCCCGTCCTCGGAACTCCACACCTCGTTATTGCAAATCCGCGGGAAGTGCAGCTTGTCTCCTGGATTCCACCCGCCCAGAAGCCACATTTTTCCTTGGAAGACGAGGGCGCCCGCCCCGTCCCGGGGTGCATAGGCGGCCTCCTGGGTCACGTGAATCCAGCGATAGGCGGGAGTTTTCAAATCCGGCATGAGGCTCTCCCATGCTCATTCGTGCTCCATGTCCGGGCCCCTTGCCCCTCATGAGCCTGCGCACACCCGGGCCAGAAGGAGCCGAAAACCGGTGGAATTTCGCGCATCATCGCACGCAGACTCGTCCCGAGCCCCCGAAGCTCGTGCTCTAGAATGGCCTCCTCGCCTCGATACTCCAGCACGTGTTCGATCAACCGGCGGTTGGCCAGGAAACGTTCGCGATAGGGATGGCGCGGGTCCGACCAGTGCTCGATGAGCATGGCCCTGACCCGGACGTTGCGCCAGAGCATCCGGCCGTATTCGAGCCGAGCCAGGTCGTCATAATTCACGAACCGGTTGCTCACGATTTCTCCCTGGGCAGCAGGCCAACCCGGCGGGCCCACTCGGCATGTTGGATGTCTCGAGGCTCTCCCCGGCGGACTTTTGGCGCGAGGAGGTCAGGAGGAGAGGGAACGAGGACGGCCAGCGGCCCATAGGCTTTTCGCGAGGCCCTCGATTCCCAGCCTGCTGGCAGTTCGCCGAGCACCGCCTCCGGCATCAGGTTGACGTGCCAACCGTGATGCCGTTCGAACTCGCTGCCGATCGTAGCATCATACGCCAGCAGCGCCACCGCCTCATCGTCCGTCACCGTGTCCACGTCCATGCTGTTCTCCGGCAAAGGCTCGTTGATCCCGAGTTCCCCGGCGTGCCACAACAGGGCACCGGACCCGATGAGCACCATTTCGGCAGGCGCCTCCATCCTGCGTCCCCACTCCTCGAGCCAGTCCTGGACCTGCCACGGGTAGCGCAGCTCTCGTAACGGCATAGGTGCCCCCCCGAGCCCTGAGGCTTGCTGGAAGAATCTTCGCAGAAAGAGGGTCTTCGTCAATGGGAATTCGCCTACCGCGAAGCGGCCCGCCCTTCGACGGTCTTCCTTTTTCTGTCGGCCCCCGGGGCCGCTGGTCACTCCTCCATCCGCACGTGATACCGGTGGCTCACGGGACCGTTGTCCCTCTTTCGCAGCAACGCCCGAAGGTCCTCGCCCGCAGCCCTGCGGCGCAGCAGGCTCGCTGCTTCCGATAACGCTTTCAGCTTGTTGAAGGCCTCGTCGATCTGCGGCGGCTCGCCGTGGTGCGGCGCGAATCCACAATCGGGGTTCATCAGCACCTGCTGGGGCGAGACAAACTTGAGCGCCCCATCGATCCGGCGCAAAATCTCGATCGGCTGGGGCACGGGCGCGAGCCGCACATCAACGCAGCCGACGCCGATCCCGCGGTCGCTCGGATACTTGCGGAGGTCCGTGAACTTCCCCGTGCCCGCGTAGGCGAATTCGAGGTTGAGGTCCTGCACTTCGGCCTGCAAGAGATGTCCCAGGATGGGCGTGTAGTGCCCCAGCACGTCGCTCCGGCGCTTGTAGACCGCGTGGCAGCAATGGAGCTGACGCCGCGCCCGCACCCCCTCGAAGACGCGGTTGATGTGCGTGATCGCCAGGGCCAGCTCGTCCTCCATGTCCCCGAAGACCCCCGTATCCGCCAGCACTTTCTTCCGGCTCGAATAGTCCGGATCGCAGAAGTAAGTTACGAGCGGATCGTCGAGCTGGACCACATCGACGCCTGCCTGGACGACCGCCATGGCCTCGTGGTGGAGGATTTCGCTCAGGTGCTCGATGAAGGACTCGCGGGTCGGGTAGGCGTCCGTGGACTTCGCCGGCGACCAGTAGCGCCGCATGATAATGTAGGGACTCGGTAGGGCGAATTTCGGCACCCGCGTCGTGTTCTTCACCAGGAACTCCGCGTCCCGGTAGAAGATCGGCTCACTCGGGTCATACCTCATCTTTCCCACGACCCCGGGGAACAGGATGCCCTCGCGCCCCACGATGATGTCCGCCTGGAAGCCGCCCACGCGGTCAGTGAACTCCTCGACGTAGTGATGCCGCCTCCATTCGCCGTCGCTGAGAATGTCGATGCCCGCCAGCTCCTGAAGCCGGATAGCGAAGATCACGTGCTCGTCCATGCGAGCCTCAAACTCCTTCGGCTTCATCCGGCCCTCCTTGCCGGCGAAGAGCAGAGCTCGCACGGACTGGGTGCGAGGCAGGCTGCCGATGACCTGCGTAGGGAACAAAGGAAGCTTTTTCAATCGATGAGGCATGGGAAGCTCCTAGTGATATCCGCTGCGCCCTTCGGGCTACGCGGATTTCAGAGCCAGGGTTGGCCCGGCTTCGTCGGCCCAACCCTGGCGGGTAAGCAGCAGTCTCTAACTGAAATCCTCAACTTCGTGGCGTATCCTGGATTCTCTCGATTGAGCGCAGGTCGGGATCGGGATCGGGATCGAAAAAGTTCGTATGCCCTTGAACTGCAACTCAAACTTAGAACATATTTACATATATGGCTTGCCAAGAAATGACGATGCAATTTGCCAGCCAGGGGGACGCAGCCCGAGAGGTGAGTGGCCAGCGCCCTATCCCGCGCGCCCGCCTCAAGCCGTCGCCTTCGGCGGCCAAGGGCCAATGGACGCGCCCTCGGGCCGGGGCTTCCGGGGCTGGATCGGGACGCGATCATAGGTCTCATACCGGATAGCGAGGTGCGGCGTCTCAATTCGCCGGTGTCCTTCATGGCGTGAGGTCATGGCCGCGTCCAGAATCCCCGAGGTCAGAAGGGTGCGTTCCACAGGCGCCGGCGGCCGACCCGTCACGAACATCTCCTCGATATTGAGGCCGAAGTAGCTGAAGTGCGCCCAGGGGTCGCCGTAAGGCAAGTAATAGTCGAAGGCGTGGATGCTCCCCCTGGACCTCGCTGCATAACCGAAGCCTTGGGCATGGCCGTTGAGCATTACGCCCGCGCCCTTCAGCCCGTCGCTGTACTCGACCAGGAACACCGCTGGATTTTTCACATGCTGCTCCAGGTGGCCTTCTGGAATCTTGGTCATGACCGCGCAGGCCGCATCGGCCAGTTCCCGCGACCAGAGTCCCTGCCGCGCCGCCTCCCATACCGCCTCGCCCTCGAGACACTGAACCGACTGCACGCCGGTCTCGCCCCCGCGCCGCCGCTCGACCATGCACTGCAGCCCTTCGAGCATGTGGAAGCCGTAGCTCTCCAGGCCGCCGTAACCCACGGCCAGCGCCTCGTCGATCTCCACGCCCCTCTCGTACTCGAGCCAAGGCGAGCGCCAGGTATAGGGAATGGAGGAGCCGGCCATCAACGGCACCTTCAAATCTTGAGCCCTCCGGTACATCCATGCCGCGTCGGGCCAGTTGTAGGAAAGATGCTTATCCGATAGCACGGGCACACTCCGGCGGCTCGCCGCAAAGACGCCGCAGACCTGCTCCATGAAGTGCCGCCGGGGATAGAGGTGCTGGTCCTTCTCGTTCCAGGGATAGTCTCCATGCTCCCCGATGATCAGCACCCCGTCCACGGCCAGGTCCTTTCCGCCCAGGCGCAGGGCGCTGCAAATGCTCTCGTGCATCGAAAACCCGAATTTCTCGGACCAGGCGACGCACCGATCCTCCGGATGCCGCTGGTCCATGTAGACGCTCGCCAGCCGCACTCGGGGCGCAATGAGCCCCTCGTCCGTGGGAAATCCATACAAAAACTTGTCCAGGAGCACGTCCGCATGAGACCAGCGGTAACAGGTCGTGATAATTGCTGCAATTTTTTTCGGTTCGCCCATGGCCATCACCCTGTCCGGGTGCTCCGAGAAGGATTGTCACTCGTTACCCACTACAGAAGTTCCAAATTCGACAGGTTACGCCCGCGGATGATACTTCTGGTGGATCGTTTTCAGCCGCATCCGGTCCACTTGCGTGTAAATCTGCGTCGTGACGACTTTGGCGTGGCCGAGCAGCTCCTGGACGGAGCGGAGGTCTGCCCCGCCTTCGAGCAAGTGCGTGGCAAACGAGTGCCGCAGCGTATGCGGCGAAATTTCTTTGCGAATTCCACCGATCAGGGCATATCGCTTGACGAGGCCCAGCAGATGGCGGCGAGTCAACCCCTTCCCTCGCCGGTTCAGGAAGAACGTCCGCGGGGACTCGGGCCGGCAGAGCTTGGGCCGAACCTCCTCGGCATAGCGTTTCATCCAGGACACGGCCTGCCGCCCCAGCGGGACAAGCCTTTCTTTCGACCCCTTCCCGAAACAACGCACGAACCGAAGGTCCAGGTTCACGGTGTCGAGGGTCAACCCGGCCAGTTCCGACACTCGGGCGCCGCATGCATAAAAGGCCTCCAGGATGGCGCGATCCCGCAGGCCGAGCGGCGTGCAAGCATCCGGCGTCTCCAGCAGCGCGGTCACCTCCGCCTGGGTCAGGACCTGGGGAAGTCGGCGGGCAAGCCTGGGTGACTCGATGACGGCGGTGACATTTTCCGAGAGATGCCCCTCAGCGTGCAGGAAGCGGTAAAGGCCCTTCACGGCAGCGAGATTCCGGGCCACCGATCCAGCGGAAAGGCCAGTATCTTTGAGGTACATGTGGTAGCCTAAGAGGTGGCGCGTTGTTACGTCACGCAGGCTGCCAACCCGCTGCTGGACCAGATAGCCCTCGAATTTGCGGAGGTCCGAAGCGTAGGCCTGGAGCGTGTTTCGGGAGAGCCCGCGTTCGGCGGACAGGAAATCCAGGAAACACCGGATGGAAGCCTCTGCCGGCCCGCTCGGTGGGGGCGGTGTCGGGCGAGGAACGGGCTGGACCGCTTCACCCAAAGCCAGACGTTCCTGACCCGGGGGGACGGAGGCTCGTGAAATCACGACTGACTCCTGACCAGCCTGGCCAGCCGAAGATTTCCGTTCCATCCCTGACAAGAATGGTTCAGGCATGAAGTTGAGGGCCTCTGAGACCAATGGTCCGCCACCGACATCGCTCATTTTACAGGCGGGCAGTATAATCGCTATAACTGCCCCTGGATTTTCCTCTGAAGGAGTTAGGCATGCCGAGAACCGTCATTACAGGCGGAGCCGGATTCCTGGGCTCTCACCTCTGTGATCATTTCCTCGCCCAGGGACACGAGGTGATCTGCATTGACAACCTGCTCACCGGCAACGCCTCCAACATCGGCCATCTTGCCTCTGTCGAACGATTCCAGTTCATCGAACGCAGCGTCACCGAGCCGATAGAGCTGGAGGGGGCCGTCGATCACGTCCTTCACTTCGCCTCCCCGGCCAGTCCTACGGACTACCTCCGGTTTCCGATCGAGACACTCCAGGCTGGATCGGCCGGCACGCGCCACGCCCTGGAACTGGCCCGAGCCGGAAATGCCCGGTTTCTTCTGGCCTCGACCTCGGAAGTGTACGGGGACCCGCAGGTGCATCCTCAGCGGGAAGACTACTGGGGCAACGTGAACCCGATCGGGCATCGTAGCGTGTACGACGAGGCCAAGCGGTTTGCCGAGGCTCTGACCATGGCCTATCACAGGGCGTATGGGGTCGAAACGCGCATCGTCCGCATCTTCAACACCTACGGACCCCGGATGAGGCTGGAGGACGGCAGGGCACTCCCCAACTTTCTTTCTCAAGCCCTCGGCGGCCGGGACATCACCATCTACGGCGACGGCAGCCAGACCCGAAGCTTTTGTTACGTCGATGACACCGTCGCTGGCATCGCGCGGCTGCTCGACTCCAGCGAAATCCTTCCGGTCAACGTCGGCAACCCTTCCGAGATTACGATCCTGGAATTTGCCAAGGCCGTCCTCGAGCTCACCGGCAGCACCAGCCGGCTGCATTTTCAGCCGTTCCCCGAAGGGTATGGGGACGACCCGAAGGTCCGTCGGCCGGACATTGGCCGTGCTCGTTCGAAGTTGCACTGGGAGCCCAAGGTTCCGCTCCGGGAGGGGCTGAACCGAACCATCGAGTATTTTAAGGCCCGGATGCGGGCTGGCGGCCAGGAGACATGACCCTCTCCGAGTCCACTCCATCCCACGAGATGATCGGCCGGTCCATCGGAGGATGCACCATTGTGGACCTGATTGGCCAGGGTGCGGTGGGAGATGTTTTTCGCGCCAAGCAGCTCTCGCTGAACCGCATCGTGGCCATCAAGGTCCTCGCGCGGGAGCTCAATCGCAACGCGGCCCTGATCAAGCGATTTCAGAGGGAAGCGAGGTCCGTCGCCCAGCTCAGCCACCAGAACATCGCCGCGGTCTATGATTTCGGTTCCGCCGGCGACACCCACTACATCATCATGGAATTTGTGGACGGCCGAAGCCTCGATGGCATCGTACAGGAGGTCGGCAGGCTCGAGCCGCCCGTCGCCCTCAACTACATCACACAGGCGGCAGCCGGGATCGCCCACGCCCAGAAGGCCAATATCCTCCACCGGGACATCAAGCCGGGCAACCTCCTCGTCTCCCGCGAGGGCGTCGTGAAGGTCGTTGACTTCGGCCTCGCCAAGTCCGAGGCGGAAACCTCCACCCCCGATCTCACCAGCCTGGGGGCCATGCTGGGCACGCCGAATTACATGAGCCCGGAACAGTGCTCGGGGGGACGCGTGACCTCCGCCTCCGATGTCTATTGCCTGGGCGGGACCTTCTACCGGCTCGTCACCGGTCAGACCTGCTTCCCGTCCAACAATCCGGTGGCCGTGATGATCAAACACCAGTCGGAAGAGGCTCTTCCTCCCTACCTCTTCAGGCCGGACCTCCCGGCCGGCTACTCCGAGGTCATGATGAAGATGCTCGCCAAGCGGCCCGAGGACCGCTACGCGAGCGCCGGGGAGGTGCTGTATGACCTGGAATGCCTCAAGGACGGGCGTACGCCCAAGGCCGCGGCTTCACCCTTCGGCGCGCCGCCAGTGGAAGCGGGTTTCCTCGATGATTCCCACTTCGTCCTCGGCGCCCTTCAATATAAGATGGTCACTCCGGACCAGGTCCGCACCGCTGTCCATGTCCAGGCCCAGCTTCGCGAGATCGAGGTCGAAGAAAGACTTCACGCCATCCTTCTCAAGAAGGGCTTTGTCGCACAGGAAAAGATCGATTTTCTTTACGATGCGATCCGGCGGACCCGCCGGCAGCAGATGGACCAGGCCTTCCTCGCCCTGGCTCAGGAGCGCGGCCTGATCGCCGCTGAACAGGTGCAATTCGCCCAGAAGACGCTCAGGGAACACGAGCGGGCGGGACGATCGATCGCCGCATGCCACGTCCTCATGGAGCGGGAAATGATCTCTCCCGACGAGATCGTTGCTGTCCTCCGCTCCTGCCAGGAGAGGGAAGAGGATCGCGAAGCGGCCGCGTTCCGAGACGCCACGGTTCGGCTGGGTCTCGCCAAGGCCGAAGCCCTCGATTCCCTGCTCGCCGCCGCCCGACCGAGGCGGACGCCCTCGCGCCACCAGCGCCTGGACCAGATGCTCGTCTCCGAGGGCGTGCTTTCCCGCCAAAAGATTCAAGAGATTTTCAGAGCACGCCTGCTCGGCCTCTCCGGCGGCGAGGCGGCAGCGTTGCCACTGGCGGGGCCCGCAGCAGCAGCAGCCCCACGCCACCCGGCCCCGGAATCCACCGGCCACCCCGCCAGGCCCGAGGCGGCAGCCCCACCTCGACGCCGCGGCAGCATCCTCCCGAGTCTGACCTCCCTCAAGATGGAGAAGGGTGGCAACTGCCCCTTCTGCTCCAAGCCCATCCCTATCGCCAGCCTCTTCTGCCCGTTCTGCATGCACAAACTGCCCCGGCCCGCCGGCAGCCCGACCCCGGCCGCCCGGCCCGGCCAAGCCCAGACCACACCGACCGCACCGCCGCCGGGTCAGAAGCCACCGCCTGTTCCCGCTCACCCGGCAGCTTACGTGGCTCGCCTCGCCTCCGGTGAGGCCAGCCCACCTCTCAGCGGCGAAGTCGTTGCCCGCTTGGCCTCCGAAGGGAAAATCACACGGGAAACCCCGCTCCAGACCCCATTTTCCGAAGGCCGGTGGGTTCGCGCTGGCAGTATTCAAAAACTCGCCCGCTACTTCGGTTTCTGCCACGCCTGCCAGAAACCCGTTGCACCCGACCAGAGGAAGTGCCCGCATTGCCAGGCGGATTTCTAGTACGTCGGAACGGGATTCCCCTAGCACCTCCCGTTCCGGCGTACTAGGATTGAGATTCCATGACTGTGAAGCCCAAACATTGAAATTCCGAGACTGTTATGCCGATCCATGCAGACAAACCGCACTTGTGGAAGGCCGATCTCGAACGGTCTATCGACTTCTACAACGACTGGTTTATCCGTTTCGCGCCAGAGACTTACAGAACACAGAGGGGGCTCACCACGGCGGCTGTTCTCAATATATTCGGCAAGACGGACAATCTCACCCGCATTGTTCCGGCGGTCCTGCATACTTCTCCAGGTCTGCTCCCAATCCTTCGAATGGTCACGGCGCCCCCATTGGCGCGCGACCGCCTCATGGGATTGGCGCATGTGAGCAAGTCCTTCATCGATACTCTTGAGGGAAAGCAAAACATCCAACCACGGTTGCCCAAGAGAATGCCAGAGCAGGAAATCCAGGAGAACCTTCACAAACTTTGTGATGTCTTGGCCGAATTGATTGATGGTGACCTGATACCTTGGGTCGCTTCGGGAGAAAAGCCGTCGAAGCAAGAACTCGACCGAGCCGCAACCGTAGTAGCGGACAGAATGTGTGGCGCCTCGTCTGACCCGATTATCCGGAATGCTCAAGAGAGACGCCAACTCGCTACCCTGAAGCGCTGGCTCCGCAAGAATGGCTACAAGCAGATCAACTCTACTGAGGCTAAAGATCCCCATGCCATGCCTCCAGGGACATTCACGTTCCGTCTATCTCTGGCTGCCGGCAGCCAGGGATCCTGTGTCAAGATCCCCATTGATTGCGTTGTCAAACCCTTGGGTGCCCAAACTACCGGCCTTCCGGTTTTGATCGAGGCGAAATCCGCCGGCGACGCCACCAACACAAATAAGCGCCGGAAAGAAGAGGCCCAAAAGTTTCGACAATTGAAGGAAAGATATGGCGATGCGGTGAATTTCTTGCTCTACCTGTGCGGGTACTTTGAGCCCGGCTATCTAGGGTACGAGGCGGCAGAGGGAATCGACTGGGTATGGGAGCACCGGACAGACGACTTTGCGTTACTCCTCGTGGCTGAGATTGGGGAAAAAACCCGGGCAATGCGAGAATCGCCCGGAAGTTACATCGCCGCAGACAACCAAGCACAGGAAGACCACCGCGCCGACGCCCAGAACCTAGCAGACGCACGCAAGAGCGCTGAAGAACGAAATAGGTTAGGCCAGTTCTCCACGCCATTCCCTGTGGCTAGTCAGATCATCGCCCGCGCACTGAATGCCCTTCCGCCCGAGTCATCGATCGCCTTTTTGGAACCGGCTCTTGGGTCGGGTGTGTTCTTCAGTGCGCTTCTCCGCAATACGCGGCCAGGACGGATAGCGCACGCGACCGGATGTGAAATCGATCCGGCATATGGGGATATTGCCAGGGCCATTTGGGCGTCCTACGGTCTTCATGTCTTAACTTGCGACTTCATTGGATTTACCTCCGATCGGGGCAACTTCGGCAACTTCTCCTTGCTGTGTACGAATCCTCCCTATGTCAGACATCACCATCTTCAGCCCGATCAGAAGGCGATTCTTCAATCCCTGGTCGTACAGCGTCTTGGATTACAGGCAAGCGGTCTCTCTGGTCTCTACGTTTATTTCGTGCTCCTAGCTGACGCGCTCCTGGCGGATGCCGCGGTTGCCTCATGGCTTCTCCCCGCTGAGTTCCTGTATGTCAACTACGGGCGCGTTCTTCGGGATTACTTCACGTCCCGTGTGACTCTCCTCTCGATACACCATTTCGATCCTGATGACGTTCAGTTTGACGACGCTCTTGTCTCATCTTGTATCGTGACGTACCGAAAAGCACCCGCGTCGGGGGGATCAACTTGTGAGATGTCGTATGGTGGAACTTACGACGACCCGCAACACAAGAGAACTGTACCTATCTCAGAGCTTCGTAGTCTGAACAAGTGGACAATGCCGCATTTCGGAGGGGATGCATCCCTATCGGATACATTGCGCCTTAAGGACCTGTTTACCGTGCGCCGCGGGATAGCGACTGGCGCAAATGATTTCTTCATCATCGACCGCGAAACCGCGGTAAAATACAACATCCCGAAAGCCTTCTTGAGACCCGTTCTCCCGAGCCCCCGTTTTGTCCGCGGGCCGGTGATCGAGTCCAATGGGGATGGGTTGCCCAAGGTGCCCGGTTTTCACTATTTGCTGGATTGTACCATTCCACCAGACCAAGTCATGGAGCGGCATCCTGGATTGTGGGCCTATCTTCAAGAAGGGCTTGCGAGGGGCATCTCTCAAGGTTATCTCTGCGCTCAGCGGGAGGTGTGGTACTTCCAAGAGAGGCGGGAACCCTCTCCTTTCCTGGCGTCGTACATGGGAAGAGCAAAGACTGACCGAGAATGTCCAATCCGATTCTTTGTGAACTTTTCATCTGCCATCGTCACGAACGTCTTCCTGAACCTCTACCCCAATCCTGAACTAGACCGATGTCTCCACGGCAACCGTGATCGGATGCTTGAGCTGGGGCAAGCGCTGAACAGCGTACCGTCGGAGTGTGTGCTTCAAGCTGGACGCGCCTATGGTGGCGGACTGCACAAGATCGAGCCGAAGGAACTGCTCGAGGTGCGACTAGCATCTGTTCCCGCTTGGTTGAAAGGCGCTCTCAAGAAGCAGTTGATTCTGATATATTAGAACTTTAATCGTGTGATGTTCTCCCCTAACTAGCCCGTGGCCGGCAAGTTAGGGGAGAACGCTGACGCTCGATCGGACGCTTCGCGTCGCTCAAATCAGGCAGTGGATGGCCATCCGCTGGTTTTTGGCGCTTTGCGCCGTCGAATACGCGGCAAGCCCCGAGCCTAAGGCCACCCATGCGCATCGAACGAATCACCAGCAGGCAGAACGAACGGTTGAAACGCGTCCGCGCCGCCCGTGACGGGCGTGACGAAACGTCTCTTTTTTTTGAAGGCCTCAAGCTTGTCCGAGAGGCGCTCGATCGGGGCGTGCCGCCGGACCTGATCGTGGTCACCGATTCCTTCGCTCGCGACCACGCATGGCTCGTCGATTCGCTTACGGGGGCTCGCCAAGGCATCATCCAGGTGGCCGAGTCCCTGATGTCGGACCTCTCCAGCGTGCCATCGCCGCCGGGGATCATCCTGCTCGCGCGCCGAGCCGCGGTGCCCACCCGGGCCATCCCGTCGTCCTGCACCTTCGCCGTCGTCCTTCACAAGGTCCAGGACCCTGGCAACCTCGGCTCGATCCTTCGGTCAGCCGAGGCCGCTGGCGTCGAGGCCGCCGTCGTTACCGCTCAGAGCGCCGACGCTCTCAGCCCCAAGGCCCTGCGGGCCTCCATGGGGGCTGTCCTCCGCCTCCCGCTCTGGCTCGGGCCCACGCTTGCCGAGGTCGTCCAGCGCTGCCGGCAACTCGGTCTGACCATCCTCGCCGCCGAGCCGCGGGGCCGCCTCAGCTTGTGGAAACACGACTGGACATCCCCTTGCGCCATCCTCCTGGGCAGCGAAGGCTCCGGTTTCCTGCCCGATGAGCTGAGTCTGGCCGAGCAGCAGGTCAGCATCCCCATGGCCGATTCCTGCGAATCCCTCAACGTTGCCGCAGCCGCCGCCGTCCTCTTCTTCGAGGCCGCACGCCAGCGCCGAAGTTGCCTATCGAATCCACAGGAATGAAGAAAGGGAGATTTGAGAGGCTTCTGTTTCCCCGCCAGGGTTGGGCTGGCGAAGCCGGGCCAACCCTGGCTCTGAAATCCGCGTAGCCCGGAGGGCGCAGCGGATTTCAATAGAGTCCAAGCTTGTAACTTCTCCGCTCCCCGCGCCTACTACGTGGGCACCCGGCGAAGATGTTGAAAAGGTATCAGGTGTCGGGTGTCAGATGATCCCTGACACCTGACACCTGACACCTGACACCTGACACCTTTACGAGCCTTGTTGGGTTGCGGGTATCACCCGCGTTAAGAGTCTGCTCCGCTCACTTCCCCGTCTCCACCACCACCACGGCATAAACCAGGATGCTGGGGACCAGAAACGACACCCGCGCCTCCTCCAATTCGAATTTCAGTTTCCTTGTGGCGCGCTCGTCTGGCGACATCAGCCGCACGGAATTCACCCGTACGGCTGGCGGAATCCGCAGGTGTACCGTGATCGGTCCCTGCTGGAGTGGACGTTCCAGGGCCGCACCGCGCAAGCCATCCATGGGCCGACGATCCCGGAGATAGTTCACAAGATGAACCACCAGCCGGCGCGAGATTGACGTACGCTCGTCACCTTTCCGCACCGCCAGACCCGATTCTTGAAAACAGGTCCAGCTTACCGTATCCGGGGCTGACGAAAGGTCCGATCGCCCGGGCAGCCACTCGTCCAGGAACGGCCGGAACTCCTGGTACGCGACGGGGACCAGACCGTCGAGTTCTTGTGCGGACAACCTGGTCATTCCGATGATCTCGCGTCCGGCATCGCCCGGACGAGCCAAACCCACCACCCGGCCGCCTCCTCGGTTAAACGTTGCCAGGTCCTGCCGCTGGTCCGCCGACAAATCCCTGGCGTCAGGGACCAGCACGAGGCGGTATCCGGCCAGACGCTCTAGGCTCACGTTCTCGTCCAGCAGCACGTCGAACAGCACGTGGTTTTTCAGGAGCAGGCGGCCGAGGCGCTTGAAATCCGGTATGGCCGAGATGTCCCCGCGGTGCACGGCCCGACGACCCCACACCAGCGCGGCCTCCGCATACGAAGCCGCCGGACGGTACAGCGGCTCATGCCGTCTCAGGAAATCGAAGTAGGTCTTCACGACGGGCATCGTGGCAGGGTCCCGATAGTCGGGGCCGCGCGTATAAGCGAATCCACCCGCGGCCGCGGCCTCCGCGATCAAAAGCCGCACCCGAACCGGGTCATCCGACTTGACGCCCGCGGGACGGCCGTCCCCGGCCTCGTAGAGATATTTCCGCTCGAGCAGGAAGTCCCCAAAGCTCCGCTGCGCCGGCTCGTCATACATCGACCAGTTCCCAATCGAATACCAGACGAAATCCTCGCCCCCGGCCCAGCGGGTTGAGTCCAGGACGCAGCGCTCGTCCGCGTTGAGTTGTGCGAACGTGCCCGCAAGCTGACCGGGCCCCTGGTAGCTCGACCTGTAGATGTGATTCCACTGCCCGAGGATCAGGTCCGGCCGAATGCCCCGGCCATGCGCCACGAAGACCTCGTCGAAGCAGTCCTTCAGAACCGCCTGGGTATACTTCAGGCACTCCAGCGCGTACGGGCTCGACTGCTGCGCTTCGAACCAGCCGTTAAGGGTCGTAAACCGGTGTCGAGGTAAATCGGTAATCTGGAAGCGTGCCGCCAGTTCCTCCGCGGTGTATCTCGACTCCAGCCAGCGCCGAAATCCCTCTTGGCAGTGCTCGCAGGTGCAGTCGTGCCGCTGGGGAAAGACGCTGATGAAGCCGTCGATCTCCAGGCCCAACGCCGCCGAAACCATCCCCTTGAGCGCCGCCCGCCAGGCCGGGTTGCTCGGACAGCCCCAGTACTCCGCACCCCCCTCAATGCGGTACACCCGCTCCTCCCACAAGCTCCCGTCCAACCTTCTCTGCATCAGATCGACCGCCCGGCCCGGCGGCCGCGGCCCCAACAAAGCCTCATCCCACTCTCGGTCGAAGAACCGAAAGAATCCGTGAGGCCCCTTCGGATCCCCGTAGGTGCAGGTCAGGGCAAACATCCCCAAGACCCGGATGTCCCGCTGGTGCGCCCTTCCGATGAACTCCTTCCACCACTGACGAACGACCGGCCCGCCCCCTAGCGCGGTCCAGAGCGCCGTCTCTCCTTTTTCCCGGGCGCTACTCGCCGCCGCCCAATAGTTCGGCCCGAAGTTCCCGCAGATCGCTACCTGGGGCCGGACCTCCGCCAGGTACTCGCCGAAAGCGTCGTCGATCGCCCCGTAGTGTGCGCAGCACCGGTTGAACCACAAACGGCGCTCGATCCCCTGCTCTCCCCCCATAACGGGCATCGTTCCTGTCCCGATCATCGCCATGGTGATGAGTCCTCGCTGTACCACGTTGAAAGCCATCGTCGAAGTGCCACTTTCCTAAACAGAGAATCATGAGGATAATGTCATATCTCAACTGGAGACTTTACCGAAAACTGCCATGGAAGCCATCCGCCAGCTACTCCAGCGTGACGCGCCGGTGAAGTGGGTATTCACGGGCGACAGTATCACTCACGGCGCCCTCCACACCATCGGCTGGCGCGACTATACCGAGCTGTTCAGCGAAAGAATCCGATGGGAAATGCGGCGTTCCCGGGACATCGTCATCAAGACGGGAATCAGCGGATGGACCATCGAGCGCATTGCAGCGGACCTGGATTGGAACGTCCTCCAGTTCCGGCCCGACTGTGTCTCCATCATGGTCGGACTGAATGACTGCAACCAAGGCGTCGAGGGGCTGGACCGATTCCGCCAAACCTACGTTCAAACGATCGGGCGCATTCGCCAGGAGGCAGGCGCGGCCATCCTGCTGCACACGCCGAACGGGACGCTCCCGACGGGAGGCGAAAGGCGAGTCCAGTTCCTCGCCCAGTACGTCGAAGCGGTCCGGCAGGTCGCCGCCGAGACGAACGCGCCTCTGGTCGATCACTTCACAGAATGGGTCCAGGTCGAGCCCAAGGGCATCATGCACCACTGGCTCGCCCATGGCTGCCACCCCAACGAATACGGTCACCGCGCCATGGCCCATGCCATTTTCCGCGCCCTGGGTATCTGGGACCCCACGGGCTGGACCTGCCAGCTTACCGTTCCCCGCTAGTTCACCGGTTCAGCAGGGCAGGAACACTCTGAACTGGTAAACTGGTCTAAGACGCCCCCGGACGTGTCCCATTGGGGAGGAACTCAAGGCGGGTGATACCCGCGTCCCAACAAGGCTCGGACAGGTGTCCCCCCGCACGCGGGTCAGGAATCAACTGATACCTGAAAGCTGACACCTTACAACATCTCCGCCGGCTGCCCACCGGATGCCCACGTAGTGGGCGCGGCGCGGGGCGCGGAGATGTTACAGGCTTAAACTCTAACACCCCCATCTATGCCTCAGATCGACAACTTCTGCCTCAGTTACTGCACGAATGTGCATCCCTCGGAAAAACTGGAGGAGATGCGACGCTCGCTGGAGACCTACACCCTCCCACTCAAGAGAAAACTCTTCCCCGGCCAGCCCATGGGCCTCGGCGTCTGGATGGCCGCCCGATCAGCCCAAGCGCTTCAAGACAGCCCCGCCGAGTTCGAGTCCTTCCGCCAGTTCCTCCACGAGAACGGATTTTTCCTGTTCACGATCAATGCCTTTCCCTATGGCGATTTCCATAGCCGCCGCGTCAAGGAGCAGGTTTATCTTCCAGACTGGACCCAGCCCGAGCGCGTGGCGTACACCTGCCGCGTCGCCGATCTCCTCGGGCAGCTTCTCCCCGACGGCCTCACGGGCAGCATCAGCACACTTTCAGGCGCCTTCCGGCCCCACCGGCACGGCGACGAAACCTTTCACGCCATCGCCCGCAATCTGGCCCGCGCAGCGGCGCACCTCCGTGGAATCGAGCACCGGACCGGCAGGATTCTCCAGATCGGGATCGAGCCCGAGCCGTGGAGCACCCTCGAACACACTTCCGAGGCCAGGACGTTCTTCAAGGACTACATCTACCGGACAGGCCGTGAGACCCTCGCTCGCGGGGAGGGAATGTCCCCGGCAGAGGCCGAAGTCGTTCTGCGCCGACATCTTGGCCTCTGCTTCGATTGCTGCCATCAGGCGGTCGAGTTCGAGGACCTGCCCAGGTCGCTGGCCGACCTTGCGGCTGACGGCATTCCCGTGGCCAAGGTACACCTTTCTTGCGCCTTGGCGGTGTCCCGGCCTGGGGACAATCCTGAGGGCGTCGCCGCGCTCCTGTCCTTCGACGAGGAACGCTACCTCCACCAGCTCGTGGCCCGGACCGCTTCAGGACGGCTCGAGACCCTGAGGGACCTCGATGCATTGAAAGGGGCGACCCTGGAGGCCTGGCGCGCTCAACCCGAGTGGCGCTGCCACTTCCACGTGCCGATCTTCCTGGAGAGACTCCCCTGTTTGCAGACGACTCAGGAATCCCTGCGCCAAGCTCTCGAGTTCGTCCGCCGTCACGCATCGTGCCGCCACCTCGAGATCGAAACCTACACCTGGCAGGTCATCCCTCCGGAGCTCCGGGAAACGCTTTGCGGCGGAAGCCTCGTCGGCAGCCTCGAGCAGGAGTTCCAGTGGGTCCTTCCCTGGATCCGGAAGCCGAGAAACTCTCCATGAATCACCGTGATCGCCAACTCGCCGCCATCCGCCATGAGCAGACGGACCGAATTTCGGTGGACGCCATCTCCATCGAGATCGCGGACCCCATCGCGAAGCACCTGGGGATGCCAGACAACCAGGTCCTCGAGCGCCTGGGACTGGACGGTCGAATCGTCAGCGCAGGCTACACCGGTCCCCTGCCTCCCCCCGGCCCGGCGGGTCCCTACAACCCGTGGGGCACGTTGAACACGGGTGAATATGGCGGCGCTCAAGTCCGACCGCTGGCAGGCGCTGAAACCGTTCGTGAGATTGAGCATTTCGCCTGGCCGGACCCGGCGGACTACGACTACACCGCGGCCGGCCAGCGGGCCGAAATGCTCTCCCAGTCCCATGCGACCCGCGGCCCTTACTGGCATCCCCTGTTCTGCCGGGTGTGCGACCTGTTCGGCATGGAACAGGCCCTGATGCATCTCGCCTCGCAGCCGACCCTCTTCGAGGCCGCCATGTGCCGCATCGCCCACCACGTCTATGAGTACAGCCGGAGGTTACTCGAATCCTGCGGCGAATCGCTCGATATCTTCTGCCTGGGAGACGACTTTGCCACGCAGAGAGGCCTCATGATGTCGCCCGACCATTGGCGGCGGTTCATCAAGCCACACCTGGCCCGGCTCTTCTCCCTCGGCAAGCAGCACGGCAAGTTCATCTGGTTTCATTCCTGCGGCGACGTCAGCGCCGTGCTCGGCGACTTCATTGACATGGGAGTGGACGTCTGGGAGACCGTCCAGCTTCACACCCTTCCCATAACGCCTCGGGAACTGAAACGAAATTTCGGCCGACACCTCGCTTTCTTCGGCGGCATCAATACCCAACGCCTGCCCTTCCGAACTCCCGAGGAGGTCCGCGTCGAGGTCCAGCAATGCATCCGGGTACTGGGCCGGAAAGGAGGCTACATCTGCGGACCCGATCATCACATCAAGCCCGATGTCGCGCCCGAGCAAGCCCTGGCGCTTTTCGACGCTGCGACATCCTTCCGAGCCCCGGGCTATACGCTGGCCCCGAAGCCGTCGTAACGCGCCGCCCCTCCGTGGTCGCCGCTTCTCCCAGATTTGTCCCCGCGGGAGGGAACCTGGGGAGGAAGTCGCGTGCCCTCGACCTGGGCACCCGCGGCCTCCTGCCTCCGCCATTTCCGAGCCCGCTCGGGACAACGCAACCCTTCAGGCGCCCAGTTCCAGACATCAGACGATCACTGAACTCTGCTCGGGTGTCAAGAAAGAATCCTGCAACCTCGTCCGGCAAAATCGTTCAGGCCGATGCCGTGCTACTCCCGAGCCCCTTCAAGCGGTCCACAACATCGTCCGAAAGCGGAATCGGAAGCTGGACGCGGCCGCCGCCCAGCGCCGACGCGTAGCAGGCCATCATCAGGTCCGAATTGCGGGCCGCAATCTCTACCCGCGTCGGAAATTCCCGAATGTTCCCGCCGTGCAGCGTGTCCCTCAAGTGCACGTAAAGCGCCGACTGGGCCTCCCCATCGTTCTTTCCCCACTCCGTCTTGCCCGACTCGAACTTGCCCGACCGCCAGAGCGCCCAACCCTGGTTCAGGCTCACCCACAGCCGGCCACGGCTGCCCAGCACGTCCACCTGGATGTGATACCACTTGACCGTCTCGCCGGGCACGGGCGGGGCCGACGGCCCGTGGTTGATCTGCAGGCGCACCTCTCCCATCCCGAACGTTGCCGTCACGTCCGCGGGCACCGGAATCTGCCCGAAATGCTCGAGGCCTGATGCGCCCGCCAGACACCACTGGGGCTCCGGAAGACCCGACAATCGGGCAGCCTTCATCGCCAAGTCCAGAGTGTGGGGGGCCTGCTCCAGAATGTTCGCCAGAGTGCTCGCCCGGATCACTCGGACCTCCCCCAAGCCGCCCTTCTCCAGGATCGGCCAGAATCGCTTCCAGTGCGGTTTCCACTGGTACTGCGTGTTCACCGCAATCAGCCGATCGCGCCCCAGCTCCACCAGCTTCCGCGTCTCCGACGGCTTGAGCGCAATAGGCTTCTCGATCAGAATCGCCGGCGCCCCCGCGCGGACAGCAGGCTCGACGATCGAAGTCCGGATCGTCGGCGGCGTCACTATGTCCACCAACTCGGGCTTCTCTTTCTGGATCATCTCCCCCAGGTCGCGATACGTCTTGGCAATTTGAAAGCGCTCCGCCGTCGCCTTCAGCCGCGCTTCGTCCAGGTCGCAGACCGCCAGCAGGTCCACCACTCCGCTTTCCAGCATCGCCTTGATGTGGGCCTGCGCACGACCCCCGCAGCCGACCGAAACGGCCCGGAGCCTGCATGCTGACTCAGATTTCACCGAGGTGCGCCTCGGCCGCCCACCGCACGTCTTTTTTACCGTTTCCTTGGACATGTTCTCGTCCTCCTTTTGTCAGTTGCCGATGATGAAAAACTGCCTTTGCCCGGGAGTTGAACGCCGTTTCCGACCCTTGGCCGCGCCACGCATGACGCTGGCAGCAGGGGCTTCTTGGAGGTCCCTTGTGAGTCAGCAACCGTCGCGCTTCTTCTCCCGGCCTCCAGCTTGTTCCGGCCCGCCCGCCTCGCCCTCCCACCAGAACGCGTAGGCAAGCCGGCTCAGGTCCCTCATGACCAGCGTGACATTATGGGCACGACCAACTCGGATGCAACCGGTCGCATTTTGTGATTATATTGCATTCTATCCTCTGGGCCCCGCCCGTGCTGGGAAACAGTCCAATTAAGACCTTGACGCAAAATTACTTACGTCTTCGACCCCGCTTCAACGTGGACACTCAGGGACGGCTGAGTCGACTTGACCCTCGCTTCCCATCTCACCTCCGGCATGCTCGATGGGTCCTGTTCCTGATGCTCTGGACGGGGCCAGTGCATTGGGCCGGCGGCGAGGTCGCATCACCGGCCGCCGACACGAACGGCAGCGAGGCCATCGAGCCCGAACTGGAGGATTCGCAGCTCCAGAACCGCCTCGCAGCCCTCGACCGCTTGAACGCCCGTGTTCAGCGCCTCGGCCAGAAGGGCGATTACGCGCAGGCCATCCCCCTGGCAGAAGCGGTGCTCGCCACGCGGCAAAAGCTCCTCGGTGACGACGCCCTCGAGGTGGCCGGCAGCATGACCATCCTGGCCGAGCTGCATCGGGCTACCGGCGCACCCGGCAAGGCCGAAAAACTCCTCGAGTCCGCCCTCCGGATTCGCCAAAAACTCCTGGGTGATCGGCATCCGGACGTGGCGCAAAACCTCACCCAGGTCGCCGATATCCTCAGCCGAATGGGCGAATACGAAAAGGCCCTGCCCTTCGCGAAATTGGCCCTGGAGGCGCAGGCCGGGCTCAGCGGGGAGGCCGATCCGCTAGTCGCCGCGAAGCTGGATAGCCTGGCTTCCTTGCACCAGGCCATGGAAAAGCACGAGGAGGCGCTGCCGCTCCTGCAGCGTTCCCTCGCCATCCGCCAGAAGTCCTTGGGATGGGATCACCCCCACGTGGCCGCCAGCCTCTCCAGCCTCGCCTTCGCCCACGAGGCCCTGGGCAACCTGGCCAAGGCCGTCGACCTCCACGCATCCGCCCTCTCGCTCCGAAAGCGCATCCTGGGTGAAGGGCACCCGGACGTCGCTGATAGCTTGGCCCATCTTGCCGACCTCCACCGCCGGACCGGTGACTTCCGAAAGGCGATCCCGCTGGCCGAGTCCGCCCTCGCCATTCGGAAGAAGGCCCTGGGCGACGAGCACGTTCTCGTGGCGGAGAGCCTGGACCTCCTCGGCCGTCTCCACGCCCTTGAAGGTTCCCTCGACAAGGCCTTTGAATTCACGTATGCCGCATTGGCGCTCCGGCAGCAGCTCCTCGGCGAGACCCATGCCGCGGTCGCTTCCACCCGCGCGCACCTGGCCCGCCTCCACGATACCAGGGGCGAGCCGGGCAAGGCCGTGGAACTCTACCTCCCGGCCATCGATGTCCTGCGCGGGGCCCTGGGTGGCGAGGACCCCGAGGTTCTCGAATCCCTCGATGGCCTGTCGCTCTCCTACCGGAAACTGGGCAAAGCCGCAAAGGCCGCAGAGGCGGCAGAGGCCGTGCTCAACGTTTATCGCCAACATCTGCCGGCGGACTCCCCGGAACTCGGTCGGCGCATGGACGACCTCGCCGCCCTCTACGAGGAGGCCGGCCTCCCGGGCAAAGCTCTCTCCTATCAAGAGGCCAGCCTGACCATCCAGAGTCAAGTCCGCGGGCGCTCCCATCCCGAAGTCGCCGCCCGGATGGACCGGCTCGCCAAGCTGCACCTGGCCGCTGGCAATCGGGATCGAGCCCTTGAGCTCCTTCTGTCCGCCCTGGAGGCCCGCAGGAATGTGCTGGGAAGCGACCACCCCGACCTCGCCGACAGTTTCCTGGGCCTGGCCGAGTTGAACGAGTCCTCCGGCCTCCCCGACCGCGCCCTCTCCTACTGCGAGTCCGCCCTGAAGCTCCAGCGGAAGCATCTCGGCGAAGACGACCCCAAGCTCCTCGAGACTCTCAGCCGCATGGCCTGGCTGCATCAGCGCATGGGACAGGCCGAGCCCGCCATCCGTCTCTGCCGCCAAGTCCTCGATATGCGCCGCAAACGGCTCGGCGACGAAAATATCCAGGTCGCCGAAGCCCTGAGCCGCCTCGCCGGACTCTACCAGACCCTCGGCCAGTCCGACGAGGCGCGCCCCCTTTACGAACGTGCACTCTCCTTGCGGCAGAAACTCCTTGGCCCGCGCCATCCCGACGTGGCCACCAGCCTCAATAATCTGGCCAACCTCCTTCACCTCACCGGCGAGCCATTCCATGCCCGTGCACTCTACGAATCCGCCCTTTCCATCTTCACCGAGCACCTGGGCGACGATCACCCGGACCTCACGACCATCCAGAATAACCTCGCCATGCTCCTCGCCGGCATGGGCGACCGCCTCCGGGCCAGCCAGCTTTTCGCACGCTCCATCGCCCTCGAAGATGATGTCCTCCAGTCCCTCTTCCCCGCCCTCTCCGAGTCGCAGAAACGGGATTGGGCGGCCCGCATGCAAACGACCCTGAGCCTCTTCTTCTCGCTCCAGCTCACCTCCTCGCTCGCCGTACGAGGAGACGACCCCAACCGGGCGCTCCAGTACGTCTGGGCGCGCCGCGACCTCCTCGCCGACATCGCCTTCCCCGACCCGGTGATAGCGGAGGCAGCCCCCGTCCAGGCGGCGCAACAGGCCTCCGAGTCCCTCCTTCAGGCCCGGCGAGCCCTCGCGGCCCTTGTCGCCCCGTCCGCACCAGGCCAGTCCACCCCCGAAAGCATCCAGCGCCGCCGCGAGATGAAGACCGAGATTCAGCGCCTCGAGATCGAGCTCTCACGCTCCAGCCTCTCCTTTGCTCGGGAACGACGACGGCGACATCTGCCCGTCGATGACGTCCTCTCGCACCTCCCGCCCGAGGCCGCCCTCGTCGAGTTCCTCCTCGTCCCTTGGTGTGATTTCGACCAGGACCGCTTCACCGCGCCCCATTACGTCGCCTTGACCCTCACGCGGCATCGGGGTGTGGACCTATTCGATGTCGGCGAGGCCAGGGAAATCGATCGCCTCGTCTCGCGTTTCCTCCAGAAATTGCTCGAATCCGGCCCATCGGGACCCTCGGCCAGCGCATCCGCCGCCGAACCGGCAGCGGAAACCGGCGTCGGAATCGAGCTCTATGCCCGCCTCATCGAGCCCCTCCGATTCCATATGGAAGGTGTTACCCGCCTCTACCTCGTGCCCGATTCCACCCTGCACATCCTCCCTTTCGAGGCCCTCCCGACACGTTCACGCCGACTCCTGGGAGAGGCGGCTCACGTCCGGCTGCTCCGCACCGGCCGAGACCTGGCCGAAGAGCGCCTGGCAACGTCCTCCAACCCGCCCGTCCTTGTGGCCGCGCCCGGGTTCGAAACCGACGCCCTCGAGACTTCCTCGCTACTCGAGAAAATCTGGCAGAGCGCTCCCGCACAGCTCGTCGGACCCGAAGCCACGGAATCCAGGCTCAAGGAGCTCCACTCCCCGAAAGTCCTTCATCTCGCCGCACGCACCTTCCAGGCCGCCGCGCCGGCCCAGCCTGATTCCGGTTCACCCCAGGATTCCAGCGCCCGGGCCCATCCGCAGGCCGTCCTCGATCGCGTCTCACAGGTGGGCCTCGCCCTGGCCGGGGCCCCCAGCCCAGCAGTACGGAGCAGTGTCCTTCGCACCCCGGCCGATGACGGACTCCTCACCGCCCTCGAAATCTCGCTCCTCGACCTCCAGGGCACGGATATCGTCGTCCTCACCTCATGGGACTCTTCCAGACCCGGACCGGAAAGCGGCGACGCCCTTTCCACGCTGCGCCGTGCCTTCATGCACGCCGGGTCGCCCAACGTGCTCGTCAGCCTCTGGGATGTGCCCGATGAGCCCCGGCGACTCCTCCTCGCGGAGTTCCACCGCAACCTCCATCCGAGGCATTTCGCACCTGCTGAGGCCCTCGAGCAAGCCAAGCTGGTACTCCGAAACGTGTCTCACACCCCGGGACCCGGCGAAAAGACCCCCCAACAGGACAAGGTGAAGCCGTATGACCATCCCTTCTTCTGGAGCGGCTTCGTCCTCCTACAGACCGGCTTGTAGTAAATTGCCTTCTCCCTTTTCATTCTCTACATTTAAGTCTTGTGTTTTCCGTAAAAGTTGCAATAAAGATCTCCCAATTCCGGATTCTGAAGTCCCGTGTCCCCGCTTCCGCAGTCTGGAGTCTTCGCTCTTCTGGCCTTCTGGTTTTCTGGTCCCCTCGTCTTCTGGTCCCCGTGTCGCCGTGTCGCCGTGTCGCCGTGTCGCCGTGTCCCCGGCTCTTCTGGCCTTCTGCTTTTCTGGTCCCCTCGTCTTCTGGTCCCCGTGTCCCCGTGTCCCCGTGTCGCCGTGTCGCCGTGTCGCCGTGTCCCCGTGTCGCCGTGTCGCCGGCTCTTCGGCTCTTCTGGCCTCTGGTTTTCTGGTCCCCTCGCCTTCTGGTCCCCGTGTCGCCGTGTCGTCGTGTCGTCGTGTCGTCGTGTCGCCGTGTCCCCGGCTCTTCGGCTCTTCTGGCCTCTGGTCCGTTTGTCCCCTTATCCCCTGTCCATTGTCCCTTGTCCCTTCTCAGGAGCCCCAATGCTCACTTCCAGCCTAATCGCCGATTACCAGCGTGACGGTTACATCATCCGGCGAGGACTTTTCTCGCCCGAGGAGGCCGAAGACCTCCGGCGGCACTTCATGAATTTCCACGACGCCGGCAACTACCCGGGCGCGAAGGATATCGACCCCGCCAGCCCGGACCCGCTCCGCCGGTATCCGCGCATCATGATGCCCCATCGGTGGGACGCGAAAAGCCTGAAATGGCTGACCGATCCCCGCATCGCCGCATGCCTCACGGAACTGCTCGGTCTCGATCCCTTCGGCGTCCAGACCATGTTCTATTTCAAGCCGCCGGGCGCCCGCGGACAGGCCTACCACCAGGACCAGTTTTATCTCCGAACGCAGCCGGGCACCTGCGTTGCCGCATGGATGGCCGTCGATGTGTGCGACTCGGACAACGGCTGCCTTTACGTGATTCCCGGCACCCAGAACGTCCCCGTCCTCTGCACCATCAAGGCCGACACCATCGAAAGCTGGACCGACGTCACCGTTCCGCTTCCCAAAGGTGTCACGCCCGTACCCGTTATCCAGCAGCCCGGCGACGTCCTTTTCTTCAACGGCTCGGTCATCCACGGCAGCATGCCCAACCGGAGTCAGCGCTTCCGTTGTTCCATGATTGGCCACTACGTCCTCGGCAACGCACAGAGAGTGGCCAAGTGGTATCACCCCGTCCTCCGCATGGACGGCAGCGAAGTCCCCATCGGCATCAGCGAAGGCGGAGGGCCTTGCGGCGTGTGGTCCGAAAAGGATGGCCAACGCGTCGTCGAGCTCGTCAATCCTTGAGCCACGTTCTGCATCCGCATCCCCTCGTTCTCCAGCGGAGAAGTGGTGACACCCCTCCGTGCTCGTTTACCCATCATCTGTCCCCTGTAGTCTGGGACATGCCTGACACCTGAAACTTGGACTCGCTCACGCGACGCTCCCCTGACGAGAACATTCTTGACCCATGACTCTTTGGCCCGTCGCAGGCCCCATTCCTTGGCCGTCTCGATGAACGCTTCAGCCTGGGCTGGCCTTCTTGTGCTGCTTCCCGTGGCAGCTTGGCCCGAGACCTTCACCGTCCAGATCGTCAAGGCCGACAGGCCGGGTGAATTGGTTCACGTGCTGGACGCTGAGACGGCGAAGCTCCGCGCCGAGGGTGGCGAAGGCTACCCGGAAAGCGCCCACGGCGGTCACGATCGCCAGGGCTTTCGCGTCACCACCTGGCTGAAATACGTCAGCATCGACGGACGCCGCGTCTTCGAAAAACGATATCAGGGAAGGTTCCTTTTTCGCGAAGCCTCTGCCCAGGTCGACCTCGATGACGGCGCCCACGTCCTCAATCCCGGCAGACACTCTATCGACATCCGGAATGGCCAGGCCTCGTCGCGGGACACCGATATCCGAATCGAAGGTTCGACGATCTCCCTCACCTGTTACCCGGTCCAGTTTTGCGCGCTCAATAAGTCCGTAGACCCCCTGTCGCCGCTAGCCGATCGCATGGCGCATCTGCCTGGCACGCTCTTCAACGTCCAAGTATGGAGCGGAGAGGACCAAACGGGACCGGACGTTCCCAAGGACCCGAAGGGCATCCGATGGGATGACGTTCTGGACGTCCATACCGATTTCAAACCCCTGACGGTTTATCTGCCCGCCAATACCATGCAGCCGGCCTACCGCGTTCTTCCCTCACAGGATGAATTCACCCTGGAACGCGGGCAGGTGGCGCTGCTCCGGCCAAAAAGGACGGCGTCCCCCGATCCAGATGGAGACCCAGCAGCACCCCCGCCTGTGGAAGCGCTTGCCTCCACAGGCATCTTTGTGGAAGCACCCGCATCCGTCTGGATTCCCCGCTACACCTCCAGGGCCATCTTCCGCTGCAAGACGCCCCATCCCCTTTACGCCTCTCTTTCAAATGTGTTTGAAATTCACGCCCAGGGGGACGGTGTGGCCGCCGACACCTTTGAAGAGCAGACGACTTACGACCAGTTCGCCGACCTCGTGGGGCACGAATTCCTCGCCGGCATCCCGGGCCTCAAACCGCCCCAGGGACTCCTGATTCCCAGCGATTTCCCAGCGTTTCCGCATCGCCTGCTCCTGGCCGACAATCGAAATCCGGCATCGAATGATGCCCGGCTTCTTGCCGCCGCCCTCGAACGCAACGTCTGCCGGATGGGCGAAAGCCTGACCGCCCGCGTCCAGGTTCTCGACTTGCCCCAAAGGGATACCCTCGGCAGTGGAGAGGTCCGTGCCTTCGTCCAGCAGCGGAGTCCATTGACTGGAAAGTCCGAGTGGCTGCCGGTGAAGACCGAGCCCGCAGGGCCAAAGGACCTCTTTCGCCTGAACTTTTCGGAGAATATTCCGGGCCTCTATACCCTGCGCCTCGCCGTCGATCGACCGGGAAGCGTCTCGCCCGCTTCCGACCTATTTGCCGACTTTGCCGTCGGCCTCAGGGCCGCCGCCGGCAAGGCCCATTCCCTCTCCCTGTTCACCCCATACAACAGGGAGGCGTTCACCGAAGGCGAGCCCTTCGAGCTGGTCGCCTTGGTCCACAGCGAGTCGCCTCTCTCCGGCGTCCTGACCGTCCAGCTCCAAGACGATTCCGGGGCCGTGTCGAAAGAGTGGGTGCGCAAGGAGATACCGGCGTTGCCGCCCGGGAAACACACCTTCCACTTCGTCATCCCAGCCGCCCTGACCGCCTCGCTGCGCCCGGGCATCTACCGCCTGGACGGATCGTTCAACGGATGCCACACCTACGGCAAGACCATCCGGTTGGTGAGTCGGACACGTCCCAGCTCCCTGGTCATCGCCCACCAACCCTCGTGGGAAGGGCACATCAACGACGCTTTCAAGACCGATCCGGGTCTCGATCACCTGTTCGAAGGGCTGCAGGCCATGGGGGTGAACCAGTTGATCGAGACCCCGGGCGCTGGGGCCCGCCATGAACCCGTCCCGATCCAGGAAGAGGTTCTGACCGGAGCGGCGTCGGGCCTGCCTGCTGCCGACCACGGTTATCAGCCCACGCTCTTGGAGAAAGTTCTGGACCGCGCTCTGGGCGCGCAGATGGACGTCTGGTTGTGGAGAAGCCGGCTGGTCGAAAATCTGCGCTGGGGCCCTTTCGAGGAGCTGGACGTCGACCGCGGTGTGGTCCAGTTTTATGCCCTGCTGGGCCGCCGGTTTCCCCACGTGCGAGGCATCGATTTCGGATGGTGGGAAGCCGTCGAATACGTCGATATGGGCTCACGCTCCGGGTCCATCCCCGAACACGAACGCGTGCGGGAACAGGTGCTCCTGCCCCAGCGTTTCAAGGAAAGATACGGACTCGAATGCCCCACCCAGGCCGAATTGGCGGAATATACCGAGACCGGGAAGGACGTGAACGGAGTCACCGACCGATGGTGCAAGTTCTACGAGTTGAAGTGCGAGTTGATCCCGGAAACCTTCCGTCTCTATCGCGAGGCCGTGCAGGAGGTGAACTCGGACCTGTTGACGACCTGGACCGAGCAGGATGTGATGGTGGCCAGCCCCGGAGCGGCTCTCATTCCCGAGATCGCCTATCGCGGCACGCCCATCAGCCGCTGGCAGAGCACCCACGAAAACGGGACGCGGCCGCTGGTCACCCCCTTGATGACCGCACTGGGGAAGTACGACGATTCTGCCCGCGTCTCTACCATCGAGAGCCACCTGCACTTTCATATCCCGCGCGTCCAGCAGAACCACTTCCGCCTCTGGCAACGCGTGCTGATGTCCGTCGCCTGCGGGGCCGACGAGATCGGCTACTCCTTCACAGATGCCTATCAGCCGGTCCGGCGCATGGACATGATCAGCCCCTACGGATTCATCACTCGCAATCACCTCATCGAGCAGATTGCCGTCTCCTCCCTCAATCGAGCCCTGACTCTGTACTCGGGAATCCTGGAGAACGCCAGGCGGGAACGCGACCTCGCCATCCTCCATTCCATGACGCAGCTTGGTTTCGAACACGTCTATTTCGGCGCCGAATGGCATAACAACGATCCGCTCTGCCGATACGTCGATACGCCCTTTCACCGGGGCGCCCACCTCCTCCGCGTCCATAGCGCTTTCTACGCCCTTCTGTCGTCCCACTGCCCCGCGGACATCATCGGGGAAAAAGCCATCCTCGCGGGAGGCCTCTCACGCTACAAGGGCCTGGTCCTCACCGGCATCGAGCTGCCGCTTCCAAGTCCGGTCAGCACGGCCATCGAAGCCTTCATCCGAAACGGCGGCGTCGTGCTCATGGACCAGCACTGCAGGACCCCCGTCACCGGGGCCGTCCGGCTCGATTTTGGATTCGATTTCGTCCGGGCCGGCTGGTCCAACCGCAAAGAGTACCGCGGCATGCAGTTCGAATATGCTAGGGTCAAAGATGACCTGGACCGGGTCCTGGACACCCGGTTTCAGAAGAAAATCGACTGCGACTCCTGGACCGTTCTCCTCTCCAGCCTCAAGTGGGGCGATAGCCGCTTCCTGGTCGCCGCCGGAAACCGAATCGTCAAAGATACGTTCTTCCAAGGGGCCTATGAACGCGAGCCCATCCTGGCCAACGTCATCCTCTCGGGACCGCCCCCCGTGGTCTACGATCTCTTCGAGATGAAAAGGCTCGACTTGGAGGCGGCCGAGGCGGGCCGGTGGCGCTTCCCGGCCGACCTGACCCGGGTCGGGGCCAGGCTCTACGCGCTGCTGCCCGCGGAGGTCTCCGCGCCCGAACTGCACGCCAGCCGATCCGTCGGCACGGGCGAGCGCCTGGCCGTCACGGTCTCCATCCACACCTCCGAGGGCCAGCCCATCAACGTCCTGACGCCACTGGAGATGACCGTGCTCCAGCCGGACGGAACGATACGATATCGGGTCTATCGGGCGATCCGTGGCCCGCAGCCTCTTTCCGAAGCCTTCACGATTGCGGAGAACGACCCCCCGGGCGCGTGGCGGGCCGTTGCCCGGGAACTCTTTGCGGGGCGGGCCTCGCAAGTCGAGTTCATCGTGGAGGCCAAGGACAGCCAGCAGACCCTGGCCATCGAGGCCGCTCCCGTGGCCGTTTACGGAGCAGAGAGAATCCGGCGCTTCTGCGCCTCTCAGAAGGAGGTCATCGTTCCCTACGACGCCGTGCCGCAGACTTCGGCCGGGCGGACCGAGACGGGGTGTTCGCTGGCCCTGGCCCAGCGATTGCAACAGTCCCTGAACGCCCTCGGAATTCACGGAGAACTGTGGCCCGTCCAGGCCTTCGCTACATGGCGGCAGAATATCCCTTCCACCGACCCCAACCGGGCGGAGAAACAGGTCGGCCCCGATTTGATGTTCAAGGGCAACGTCGTCATTGCGGATATCGGGGGCGGCAGCTCGCTGGGCAGAAGCCTGGTCCAGGCGGGGGTCATCCCCGTCCGCGTCACGCCGGACTTCCCGGGCCCCGGCCGGGGCGCGCTCCTCGCCATCCCATCACCCTTCTCCTTCGGATACGAGGCGCTCGTCGTTTCCGGCGGCGATGAGGCCGGCTTCGCCCTGGCGCTCTCCGCCTTGGCCCAGCCTGCCCAGCTTCACGATGTCGCCAGTCCGCACCCGCCAGACGTCCCGGCCCGCACCGAAGACCTCGCCTCTTCGACGCCCGTCGCCGCCGAGGACCTGCGCAGTTACCCCAAAGGTGTCACCCCGGGCCTGAATGGCATGCCGGTCCTGCACGTGGTCGCTTCCCCAGACGGCAGCCGCATCCTCGCAGCCACTGAGAACTTCATGAAAAACATCTTCTTGCTCGATGAAAAGGGTCGCATCCTTTGGTCGGGCAAGGGGGCAAAAAAGTGGCCATCCCGTTGCCGTCTCACACCAGGAAATGAAGTCATGGTCGCCGATGCCTCCGGCGGCGTCTACCACCTCGATAGCCAGGGGAAACCTGTTCGCCGCTTCCCCGAGCTTCTTTCCGCCGACCTCTCCGAGGACGGGCAGGTTCTCCTGGCCGCTGGCAAGGACCTGACCCTCGGAATGAAAGCGGACGGCAGCGTGCTCTGGATGGAGGACTACTTCCCCCAACGGCTGACCTATGGACAACTCCGTTCCGGCGAGCCACGCGACGACCTGGTGGCCCTCTCACCCAACGGGCAGACCGGCTTCGTTTTCAACTGGGGGACCGAAACCAGCGGCAAGTCGAACCTGCCGGTCCGCTGGATGCGAGCCGTGGAGATGAGGAGCGGCCGCGTCCTCTCCCGCTTCGAGTTCAAGCCGCACGAGTCGCTGTTCGACCCCTACATGCGCAACCTGAATATGTCCGTCCGGTTCAGCCGGAACGGGGCGACGGTTGCCGTGGCTAACATGACCGGTCACCTCTTCTTGTTTTCTGCGGACGGCGCCCAGCTCCTGGGCTCCCACTTCGAACGCGGCCAGATCCTGACCGCGCCGCTCGAGAAGATGGGAAACAGCCTCTCCCCTTTCACCTCTCCCACCGCGTGGGAATCCAGGGCCAGCCCACAGTTTATCGACCTCCGGCCGGACGGCTCGCAGGTCTTGGCCGGTTTTTCCAACCATCGCGTCGTGCTTTTGGACCGTTCCTGCCGCGTCCTGAATGTCCTGACGTTTCCTGGCGTCGTCGTTTCCGGCGCGTTCCTGAAGCAGGGCTTCGTGATCTACGCCGGAGGCATCCTTCACGCCTACGACGCCTCGGCCAAGGAGTTGTGGAGCCGACCCCTGCCCGTCCTTTACACACTGACTGCGCTCCCCGATGGCAACGCCGTCATCGGCGGCAGCTCCGGTGGCTTCGTCACTCGCATCGAGGCCGATGGCACCGTCGCCTGGACCATCGACCTCCACCCGGAAAGCCTCGGCGACGTCGATGAGCTGTTCCGGTCCCTCGCCTCTGCACATGAGGTCGCTTGCGGCCCCAAGTCTGCCGCCAAGACCCTGCTCGATGACCTCGCCAGTCAGGTCGCTCTCTCCGAAAACCTCTTGCTGCCGCTCGAAAACCCCGTGGCCTGGACGGGCACGTCCTGGTCCGTCCTTCCCGAGGACGCCGGCGCCCTTCAGCGCCTCCGGCTCTCCGGAAACGGCTTCGCCGAACAAACCATCACCCGTGACTTGCAGCCCCTCTCGACGTACTTCTTCTCCGCTTGGTGGAAGGCGACGGATGCCTCCGATTCCCTGCACGTGTCCGCCACGGTCCGAGAGGAAAACACCGGGGACGTCACGGTCGAACAAACGGCTCAAGTCGGGGACCCCGATGGGATGGAGCTGCTGCTGCCCATCAAGACGGGGCCTCACCCGGCTTCCCTGACGGTCAAACTCGAGGCCGTGGCTCGAAACACCCTCGAAGTGACTCGAATGGGCATTCACCGGGCCTGGATCGATTCCCCCAATGTCGCGGGAGTGCCCGCCGCCTACACGGGGATCACCCCGGAGGCAAGAAAGCAGGCGGCTCGGTCCCTGATCGTTCAGTTCAGTCACCTGGAGGGAAATCTTCAGGAAGCGGTGATCCCGGACCCCCTCGAGATGCTCGACGGGCGCATCGTGCGCCGCGGCGATAGCCATTGGACCGCAGGCGACATCGGCCAAATGGGCGGCGTACAGATCACTTTCCTCCGGCCGCAGACCATCGGCCTCGTCGCTTTTTACGACGATCCTGCCCATCCCGAGGCCTTCATGAAACAGTACCAGATCGAATACTGGTCCGAAAAACCGAAACCCAAAGAAGACCAGACCGAAAAACATTCCGAGAAAAAGGCAGACGAGATCGAGTTCACCGATGAGTGGAGCGGCGAATGGAAGAACTTGCTCGTCGAGCGCGATTCGAAAAGCCCGGCCCACTTTCACAGGCTGGCCTCGCCCATCACCTCCCGACAGTTCCGCATCTCGGGCCTGCTCAACCGAGGCCTGCCGCCCAGAGACGAGGATACCCGCATCACCGAGGTGGAGCTATATGAGACCCGCTGGGACACCGCCGGCGGATCGGTCCGGCGCACCTACTTTCGGGCAAACGCCGGGATGGAAGGCCCCCTCAAGATCGTCAAGTCATTGCTGGGCGGCAGAAGGTTCACCCAGTCCGCTCCGGTCTACGCCGATGGACTCCTTTACCTCTCCTCCGGGGGCACCCTGTCCGCCTTCAGCATGGATGACCTGGCACAGCGGTGGACCTTTGACGTCCGGGAGGAAACAGCCATCCAGGCGACGCCTACCGTGACCGGCGACCTCGTCCTCCTGGGCGGACTCGACTACGAACTGCGGGCGTTGAAGGCCTCCACCGGCGAACTGGTCTGGACGTTCGCCACCGACTTCAAGATCACCGGCTCGCCCTGCGTGCTGGGCGAACGCGTGTTCGTCGGGTCCGGCGACGGCCGCCTCTACGCCCTCAACCTGGCCTCTGGAGAACTCCTCTGGAGTCTGGAGATCGGGCAGACCATCTCGTCCTCCGTGGCCACCGATGGCGAGATGGTCTTCTTCACCTCGCTCAATCACCGGGCCTATGCCGTCGACCCGAAAATGGGCAAGGAAAAATGGTCCTTCGAAACGGGCGATGCTGTCCGCTCGGGCGTCGCCGTCACCGACCCTGCCGTCTTCTTCGGCTCCGATGATGGCAAGGTCTACGCCATCGAAAAGACATCGGGAAAACCGATCTGGTCGCATTCGACGGGAGGCTACATTGAGGCGTCACCCGCGGCGGACGGGAACACCCTCTACATCGGGTCCGTGGACGGCGTCTTCAGGGCCCTGGACATGCATAACGGCGCCCTGAGGTGGCAGGTGAATGCTCAGTCCCCTGTCCGTTGCACCGCACTCGTGCTCGGGAACGAGGTCCTCTTTCATGCAGACGACGGTGTTCTTCGCATGCTGAACGCTCAGGATGGCCGGGAACTGGCCCAGGTCAGGCTGCCCGCCCGCGGCCTCACGGACATCACTCCCATGGGAAATATGCTCATCGTGGGAACTCGATCCGGATACTCCTTCGTGACGGTTGGCGCAGAGAAGAAGTAGCACGAATCCTTGAGGTCAATCCATCGGAGGGACTTACCAAACCTTGCTGGACTCGCCCTTTGCTTTTTTCATCAGCAGATCAGCATGAGTTCCGTAGTTGGCAGATTCAGCAAGATAGGAAATCCTTCCACACTTCCCTATCTGAAGAACCGGAAAACCCAGACGATGGCACTGTCTGTTGAGCACTGGACCGTTCTTTCCATCGCCCCTTCTCCTGCCTTCTACCATTGTCCTTGAAGCGCCCCTCTTTCACCGTTCTCGCCCTAGCCTTAGTCTGGAACAGCCGCTTTGGCCCCGGACCCGCCTACGCCCACGAGGTCGAGTACTATGATCTGGCCTCCCTCTACTGGCTCTCCGACCTCGCCGTCGAAGCCATCGAGCCGGACTACCAGACGGGACCCCTGTTCCTCAAGGGCGAAGTTCGCGTCCTCCAATGCTTCAAAGGCGGCCTCCGCGAAGGAGAAACCGCCACGGTTTCCCTGAAACCCTGCGAGGAGTATCCGCCGTCCGATCCCGCTCCCGGGATGGCAACCGGGGTGGCGGCTGGGGCCGCCACCCCGGGCAAAGCAGCCGCCGTCCCCTCTCGCGTGGTCATGTTCCTCCTCAACAGCGGTGACGGCAAAACCTACCAGCCGCTCTCGAACGGAGTCAAGTACCTCACGGGCACTCGGATTCTGAGCTACCGGTTGAACCATATCCCCCAGCCGCCGCAAAGGGTCCTACAGACAGCGGAATTCGTTGATGTCGAAGAGGGCCAGGCCTATTCCGAAAAGGCGTTCCGCGAGGACCTCCGGCGCGCCGTCGAGCGTGCCCGGGCATTCTCGGCCCCTCACCAGGCGAAAGACTGCCCCGGGCTGATCCCCTTCCTAAAAAATGAACGTATCGCTTCCCAGGGGAAAACGGATGAGCTGTCTTGCGAGACGGCTCGAATCCTGGCTGAACAGGCCGACCCCGAATTCGTGTTCGAAAGTTGCCGGGAGCCCGCCGGCCTCTGCCTCAAGGCGCTGTCGATTCTGCGAAACGGGTTCGGCAACCCCGACCGCTTCGACTTCCTCTGGCGCGTCACGTCGGACAGCAGAGCCAGTGAAAAATCCGAAGCCCTGGCCTTCGAGCTGCTAGCGCTCAACCGCCAGGCCGGGTACTTCACCGGATCCCCCACCCCTGAAAGGGAACGCCTTCAGACACAGTTCCGTGACCAGGTGCTCCGGCAGGCCTCTTTCCGGCTCTCCAGCTCGAATTCGCCGGTCCGCGTCCTCGGCGCCGCAGGCGTGATCTTCGCCTGGCATCCGGCCAGGAAAGGTTCGACCCCTTCCGCGCCCCTCGATGATCCGGCGATGGAAAACCTGCGGAACGCCATCGAGGCCCAGGGAAATCCTTACTGCCAGTTCAAGCTGCTGAAGTACTATTGCGGGTTGGGGCAAGCGCCCGCCTACCGGAGCTTCTTCCACGATGCCCTCGACCTCGTCGGCGGGCCCCCGGAGGGCCTGCATGCCGAGACCATCGAAGTTTTTGCCCTCGATCCTGAGCGCTGGAAGGCTATCGAACGGCCTCCGATCCTGATGGCGGAATCTCTTGACCCCGCATCCAGGGACCGAATTTACTCTGCGGTCAGCGATGACGCTACGGACGAAAAGTGGCGAAAACTACGAGACTCGGCCGCTGAATGCCTCGAGCGGCTGCCCTATGCGTCACGCTTTGACGAACCCCTCCCGCCCGGCGCCTATCGCCTCCGCGTGCGCGGCGAATACATCTTCAATGGGCAAAAAAAGGTCTGGTCGAGCCTGCCCAGTCAACCCGTTCAGAAATAGTGCGGCATTATTCCTGAACGGGTTGACTCTTAACGCGGTCTTGGGCCGTAGCCCCAGTTGGAGTGGCGGCCTCAGCCATAGTGTGATGACCCCACGCCTAACGCAGCCCAAAGGCCGCAACCCAACAAGGCTCGGAAAGGTGTCCCGCCTCAGGTGGGTCGGGAATCGACTGACACCCAAAACCGACACCTTTCAGCATCTCCCCCGGGTTCCCACCGGGTGCCCAAGGAGTGGGAGCCGTGCGGCGTGGAGATCGTCTACTGGTCACCGATCCTTCGCGCTTCTTGGTTCCCGGCTAACTCCTTAGTGAACGCTGCTTCAATTGTGCGCAGCCATGCGGATTGGCGCTCAAATTTCTAGCTGACGCCGCGTCGGAAACATGCTATACCTGGGGTATGGCCGATGCAAGACTGCAAGAGCTTGAGCGTGACAATAGGCATCTTGAACGCGTGGTTGAGATGCGAGGAAGCATGCGGCGGCGGGCAGCCGGTGCAGAGGCTGTCCCGCACTGCCTCGGCTCGACCAGGTATCCCGCCGCGCGGGCCTGGCGGTGCACGACCTGGATTTTCACGCCGGAGGTTCGGATGCGGTCCGGCAGTTCGGAGGCCGGGTACCACTGAATCTTCTCACCCGTGAATTGCCGGATGCCCGGCAACAGCGGGCGGATCTTCAACTCCGTCCCTTTCTGCGGGAAAAGGGTGCGCCTGGGCACGATCGTGTAGGCCGGGTCCGTTTTCATCATCCGCATCTGGTAGGCGCCGCCATCTCGTGCTGAACAGGTCAAGGTCAACCCGTCGCCGACGGTCCAGAAACTCAGCAACCCGATGCCGAATTCGCCTTGGATGCCCTTCTCCCCCTCGGCCTTGAGCCGGCGTTTGATAGAGTCGCCGATGTGCGTCGCCACGTGCCGGAAGTTCGGTATCCCGTTCTCGTCGAGCGGAAGGCCTTCTCCGTCATCGATCACTTTCAGATAAAGCTGTCCTTTTTCCTTCCCGCGGACGATGGCGACGTTGAGGGCCCGAGCATCGATGCTGTTTTCCACAAATTCAGCCACCGCCTTGAGCGGGTTCGTCTGGGAGAGGGCGATGATGCGGATCGCGTTCCAGTCGTCGCCGATGCGGAGCTTTCCAGGGGCAGGATCGTGCATGGCTTCCCTTGGACAAGAGATTCCAGGCGCTGTGGTGTAGGACTCGGGGTCGGATTGCAAACGCGCCGGGTGGACTGGACTGGTATTGGGGAGCGCGGGCGCTATGCTGTTCCGGGTTTGTCTCCGGTCACAGGGAGGATTTCGCCATGGTTCTGCGAGGGCCAGACACAGTTCGGATTCAGCGCATTCGGGAGGCCTTGTCACGCCGGAAGATCGACGCCGTGATAGCACGGATGC
Source organism: Planctomycetota bacterium (assembly GCA_016179685.1). Lineage (GTDB taxonomy): Bacteria > Planctomycetota > PUPC01 > JACPCR01 > JACPCR01 > JACPCR01. Next base: position 73,108 of record JACPCR010000079.1, read on the forward strand.
CCGAGAACATTCTCTATTTGAGCGGGTATCTTCCGAGCCTTGGCGGCGTCGCTGGCGCGGTCTTCACGGCCCGCGGGGAAGTCGCCGTCCTGGCGGCGAAGGAGGACGCTATCTTCCTGGAGGACGCCTGGCCCGCCGAGGTGCGGCACTATCCCCTCTTCTGCCTGCATGCGAAGGAAACGCCGGCGGACCGACTTAGGCTGTTCCTGGAAGAAATGAGCCGCCGGTGGGGATTCGCCGCCGGACGAGTCGCCTTCGAAAAAACGTTCGGGTCGCTCTCGAGCCCCATGTTCTGCGGGCTGATTCCCATCCCCGCCGTGGGCCTTTTCGAAAAAGAAATCCGCGCGGGTCTGCCCAAGGCCCGGCTCGTGGACGGGACGCCGATGATTCAGGAGCTTCGGGCGGTGAAGACGCCCTACGAGCTGGAGCGGATGAGGCGTACCGCGGAGGTGGCGGCAATGGGCAACCGGGCGATGAAGGAGCACCTGCGGCCCGGGATCACGGAGGCGGAGCTGGCGGGGACCATCGAGGCGGCGATCATGGCCGGCGGAGCGAACTATCGGGGTGCCAGGCGTCACCGCGGCTGGTCCTTCCTCGCCTCAGGCCCTCGAACCGCGACGGGATGGAACGTGTTCGAGTTCAACACGACGCGGCGGCTGAAGAAGGGCGACCTGGTCATGAACGAGATGCACACCATGGTGGACGGGTACTGGTCCGATCTCACGCGCACCTACGCGGTGGGGAAGCCCTCCAGGAAGTCCGTGGAGGTCTGCCAGGTGGTGCAGCTCGCGCAGGAGGCGGCCATGGCGGCGGACCGGCCGGGCGCGACCGGTCAGGAAATCGACGCCGCGGCGCGGTCCCTCATCCAAGAGGCCGGGTATGGCGAGCTTTTCCCGCACCATACGGGGCATGGGACGGGGCTGTGCAGCCACGAGCCGCCGTTCATCCGGCCGGATGTCTCCGGGGTCGTGGTGCATGAGGGATCGTGTCACTCCTGCGAGCCGGCGATTTACGGTGGACCGCTCGGTTTCGGAATCCGGATCGAGGACATTGTCGAGACGACCGCTTCGGGGGCGAAGTTTCTTTGCGAGCACGAACGGGACTTGTAGTCCTCGCGGTCAACTCGCTCCGCACCATGAGGACGCCGCGTGCTATCGTCCTCAGCGTGGGGAATGACGCCGTTCATTTCGAGCACGAGCACGAGATAAGGACTGGGTAACTTTATTGTTCCTACAGGATGGGTCGATTTGAGGCCGCTGTAACCGCTGCTTCGCTGAACTCACCGTCCTCTGTCTTCATTGCCCTCGTCATCACTCTCGTCGTCCCAGCCGTCCTCGTCCTCCTCGTCCGTCTCCTCGTCCTCGTCCTCCTCGTCCGTCTCCTCGTCCTCGTCCTCCTCGTCCTCGTCCTCCTCGTCCTCGTCCTCGTTCGCCTCGTCCTCCTCGTTCGCCTCGTCGTTCCCGCCTTCGTCTACCTTCTCGTCCTCGTCCTTTTTCTTGTTAGGGGCGGACGCCGCACCGGTCGTGGCCGTGGCGAAGTTCGAATCGCCCCCGGTCGGTGATGCCGGGAGCACTTCTTTCAAGATTTGAGCAATTCGGATGCTTTGGGCGATGGCGGGATCGTAGATGAAGGTAAGGACGGGGGTATAGCGCAAGCGGAGGAGACGGTGGATTTCAGACTGGAGTCGTACCCGAGCGTGTTCGAGGCCTTGCTGGGCTCTACGCTGCCGGGCTTCATCGCCCAAGGTGGAGAAAAAGACACGGGCGCCTCGGAGGTCGAGAGTCAACTCGACTCGCGTGACGGTGACCATGGACAGTCGCGGGTCCTGCATGGGGAGAAGAATCTCGCCGAGGGTGGTCTTGATCAGCTCGCTCAAGCGTTGTTCACGTCGGTTGGACATGGCTCAGACGAACTCGAGGTCGAAATCGACCAATTCGAACACCGTCGAGAGTCGCAGGTGATGTACGACCTGGCAGAGGGAGCTATCGACAAACTGGCGGTCGGTGCCAACGAGGCTGATGCCGAGCGCGATCTGCTGGAGGCTGTCCAGGTGGTCGACTTCAGCGATGGAAATATTGAACTTGGCAGCAAGCTGGTCCTTGACGCTTTTGACGACGCGCCGCTTGTCCTTAAGGGAACGAGCGTGGCGGGCGAGGCCGCGCACCCGGAGGATACCGACGGTCATGTCAAGGCGTGGAGGAGAGGGTTCGAGCGATTTTTTCAATCTCGAAGGCTTCGATGATATCGGCCACCTTGACATCCTCATAGCCTTCGATCTTGATGCCGCATTCCAGGCCTTCGCGGACCTCGCGCACGTCGTCCTTGACGCGTTTCAGGGAACTGAGGCGTCCTTCATGGACGATGACACCGTCGCGGACGAGGCGGATGCGGCTATTCCGGGCGATAACGCCGTCGCGGAGGTAGCATCCAGCGATATTACCCACCTTGGAGATGCTGAAGATACGGCGGACTTCAGCGTGCCCCGTGACTTTTTCCCTTTCCTCGGGTTCCAGCAGCCCCTCGAGCCCGGCCTTGATCTCCTCGATGGCCTGGTAGATCACCTGGTAGACGCGGATGGAGACGCCCCGGTCCTCCGCCAGGGCACGGGCGCGCTCGTCGGGCACCACGTTGAAGCCGATGACAATGGCATCGGAGGCGTCGGCGAGAAGGACGTCAGACTCGTTGATCCCTCCGACACCCGAGTGAAGGATGCGGATGGCAATCTCGGCCCCGGCGAGGTCCTGGATGGCCTTAACCAGCACCTCGAGGGAGCCCTGGACATCCACCTTGAGGATGAACCGGGCATCTTTGCTGGCTTGGGCATTGAGGTGAGCGCGCAGGTTTTCCAGGGTGATATGCTTTCGCTGGAAACGCGAAGCCTCCCGGAAGCGGCGGCTACGATCAGCGGCGACCATTCGGGCGGTCTGAACGTCCTTCACGCAATAGAAACGTGAACTGGCTTCGGGAATCTGGGAGAGCCCGGTGACCTTGACGGGAGTGGACGGTCCCGCGGAGCGGATGGAGTGATCTCGGTCATCGAAGAGGGAGCGGACCCTGCCGTAGGACTCGCCGCAGATGAAGCAGTCACCGCGTTCGATGGTGCCTTCCTGGATGAGAACGGTGGCCTCGACGCCGCGGCCCTCGGTGCGCTCGGCATCGAGGACGGTGCCGCTGGCGGGCTTTTTCGGATTCGCCTTCAATTCGAGAATTTCGGCCTGGAGAACCAGCATCTCGAGCAGATTCTCCACACCGTCACCGGTGAGGGCGGAGGTGCGGACGACAATGGTCTGGCCGCCCCATTCCTCGGGCTGGAGGCCGAGGCCAGCGAGCTGCTGGAGGACTCGCTCCGGCTTGGCGTTGGGTCGATCGATCTTATTGAGGGCAACGACAATGGGTACGTTGGCTGCCCGGGCATGGTCGATGGCTTCCTGCGTCTGCGGCATGACGCCGTCGTCCGCGGCGACAACGAGCACGGCGACATCCGTCACGTTTGCCCCGCGGGCGCGCATGGCCGTGAAAGCTTCATGGCCCGGCGTATCGAGGAAAACGACCCGCGAGTTCTTGTAATCAATGGCGTGGGCAGCGATGCGCTGGGTAATCCCGCCGCTTTCCCCCGCGGCAACGTTGGTGTGGAGTATCCGGTCGAGCAGCGACGTCTTTCCATGGTCCACGTGGCCCAGGAAGGTGACGACAGGGGCCCGCGGCGACAAGTCCTCCGGCTTGTCTTGCGTGGCCATTTCCTGGATGGCCTGTTCGCCCAGGTCAGCTTCCTTCTGGAACTCGACCTCGATCTCGTAGTCGAGGGCCAGAGCGAGGACCTGATCGGCATCGAGGACGTCATTGATCGTGGCGAGGATTTCATGCTTCAGCAGGTCGCGAATGATCTGGCTTTGCTTGATCCCGAGCGCATTGGAGAGATCCCGAACCGAGATGGGGGCAGTGAGGGTGAACTTCTGGTGCTTGGCGGGGCCCTGAGGAGCGACATGCACGACCTCGGGCCGACCCCTGGGCCGTCTCGAAGACCGCGTGCGGAAGTTCTTCTGCTGGACTTGCTGAGTTCGGGGACCTTTTCGGATCTTCTGGTAGGTGCTGGTGACGAGATTCTGCAGCCGATAACTGCGATGAGAGCCGGGAAGAATTTCCTCTTCCTCCCGGCCCGGGGGAGGCGCAGCCTTCATCGTCGCAGGAAGGACGCCTTGGGACGCCCCTTCCTCGGGAGCGGCCTCTTCTGGGCTTCCGGCGATGACGGGCGGCGGCGGCTGTTTGACCTGCGGCTTCGGGGCGGGCGGTCTGGCGGCCACCGGGGTTGCGGAAGCCCGTGCCTCGGAACGCGGCGGGACCGTCGCCGATCCGGCTCTGGACTGGGCCTTGGGCTGGGCGGCCGAGGCCGCCGGCTTCTCCGCACGGGCCTTGGGGGCGGCCGCGGCCGACGGGCCGAACTCCTTGCGAAAGCGTGCGGCGACCGGCTCGTCGATGGCGCTCATGTGCGACTTGACTTCAATCCCCTCGTCGCGGCATCGCTCGACCAGAATCTTGCTGTGGATGCCCAGCTCGCGGGCGAGCTGGTAAATGCGGACCGTTGACGGTTCCTTGGATTCCTGCGCCATATCCTAAACCTTGTCCATAGTTACGGTTCGTTCAATGCTCGCTTCAAACTCCATCCAAAGCCAATGGCGGGCCCGAACATCACGAGTCGGCCCCGCCGGAAGCGGCCTGCGAGCTTTCGTCGGTCTGTCCCGACTCACTGAGGTTTCTTGAATTCGACGGTGGAACAACGCTTGCCGCCGAGGTTTCGGTGGGTGCGGCCGACCCGTCGGCATCCGGGGGAGCTGGGGAAACATTCGAGGCGGTGGCCGGCGAGGCAGAGGCATCTGGGGCCGGGGACGGTGGTGGGGTCGAGGACGTGAAGGCATCCCGGGCCGTGGCCGGCGGCGTGGCAGGAGCAGCCGAGCCCGGGGCCGTCGGGGCATCCGGGGCCGGGGGCGGCGATGCCGCAGGCACGGCCTCCGAAGGTGCGCCGGGCGTCGCCGCTGCTGCTGCGCCTGCTGCCGCTGCTGCTGCGCTTGCTGCCGCTGCTGCTGCGCTTGCCGCCGCTGCTGCTGCGCTTGCCGCCGCTGCCTGGGCCTCCATTTCCTTCCGGCGGGCCCGCAGCATTTCCAATGCTGCCCCTTGCAGCGCATCCACGTTTTCCGCCTTGATCTCGTCGAATCGGGTCAAATGCTCCGGCTCGCTGTCTGCCAGCTCACTCAGAGAATAGACGCCGCTCTCGACCAGTTTGGCGGCGAGGCGCTCATCGATGCCCGGCAACTGGGCGAAATCCTTCTTCGCCTGCTCCCGCCGGTTCTCGAATTCGGTAGCGGTAAAGATGTCGATATTCCATCCGACGAGCTTGGAGGCGAGTCGCACGTTCTGGCCTCTCTTGCCGATGCCCAGAGCGAGTTGATCCTCTGGGACGAGGACAACCGCCCTTCGGCGGGCGCTGTCCATAAAGATGGAGCTGATTTCGGCTGGCCGGAGGGCATTGGCGATGAACATTTCGGTGGAATCGCTCCAGCGGACGATATCAATTTTCTCCCCGTTCAGTTCATCGACGATATTCTTGATGCGGGTACCGCGGACGCCGACGCAGGCGCCGACGCAATCGACCTTGGAGTCCGTGGAAAACACGCCGATCTTGGTGCGGGCGCCCGGCTCCCGAGCCAGAGCCTTGACCTCGATGGTATGGTCCGATATCTCGGGCACCTCGATCTCGAACAGCCTCCGGATAATGTCGGGATGGCTGCGGGATAGGGTGATCTTGACCTTCGGACCGATTTTCTTGACATCGGTGACCAGGGCGCGGATTCGTTCGCCAGGCCGATAGTTCTCGCCCGGAACCTGTTCCCGCCTGGGTAGATAACCCTCCGTCTTGCCCAGGTTCACGACGACGCTGCTGCCCTCCGAACGCTGGATGACGCCGTTGACGATCTCTCCGACGCGCCGCTCGTAGTCCTGGAAAACCACGTCTCGCTCGGCTTCCCGAATCCGCTGAATGATGATCTGCTTCGCCGTCTGGGCCGAGATGCGGCCGAGTGTCAGGGTGTCCAACTGGGTCTCCCCATCGGAGACCACGATGTCGCCGGTCTCACGGTTAATCTGCACGGTGACCTCCGGCCGGTTGCCGAATTGCTTGCGGGCTGCGGACAGCATTGCGGCCTCCAAGGCCTCGAAGATGATATCCTTGTTGACGTCCTTGTCCCGGTGGATGCTGTCGACGAGTCGGATGAGTTCGGCGTTCATAGAAAGGAAACCATGGCCCCGAGGTCGTGATATAAAAACACCATTGTAAACGATTCAGCCGGAGGTTGCATGCCGTCCCGGGACGCTTCAGCGCCCGTCCTCCATCGCCCCATCCTTGCCCGGCAGGGTGAGATTCCTGCCCGTCTCGGGATCGAAAACGTGGGTCTTCTCCATCTGGACTCCCATCTCGACCTTCTGTCCGAGCCGGAGATGAGCGTGCGCATCCACTTTGGCGATGAGATCGGTCGCTCCCTGGCCCAGGTAGACGAGGGTCTGATCGCCCAGGGGCTCGATCACGTTGATCACCGCCAGGAGGCTGCTGCCCGGCGGAGACTCCTGACCCGGTCCGCGGTCACGAAGACTTTCGGGCCGGATGCCGAGGACGACCCTCGTGCCGGCGCGGTCAGCGAGGGCGGGGTGGAATCGGGCCGGCATTTTCAATCGAGCCTGCGCATGGACGAACCAGACGGTCTCTTCGTGGTTCTCGAGCGTCCCGTCGAGGAAATTCATTGGCGGTGTGCCGATGAAGCTGGCCACGAAGCGGTTTCGGGGGAAGTCGTAAAGCTCGAGGGGCTCGGCGACCTGCTGAACCTCGCCCCGGTCCATGACGACGATGCGGTCGCCCAAGGTCATCGCCTCCACCTGGTCGTGGGTGACGTAGATCATCGTGGTCTGGAGGCGCTGGTGGAGCTTGTTCAACTCGGCCCGCATCTCGACGCGCAGCTTCGCATCCAGGTTGCTCAACGGCTCGTCGAACAAAAAGACCTTGGGCTTGCGCACGATGGCCCGGCCGACCGCCACGCGCTGGCGCTGCCCGCCCGAAAGCTGTTTTGGCTTGCGGTCGAGCAGGTCAGCGATCCCCAGGATGCGTGCGGCCTCCTGGACCCTTTCCGCCATCTCCGCCTTGGGGAGTTTCCGCAGTTTCAGCCCGAAGGCCATGTTGTCATAGACCGTCATGTGGGGGTAGAGGGCATAGTTCTGGAAAACCATGGCGATGTCGCGGTCCTTCGGAGGAACATCATTGACCACTTGGCCATCGATCTCGATGATGCCTTCGGTGATTTCTTCGAGCCCGGCGACCATGCGGAGCGTGGTCGACTTGCCGCACCCGGAGGGTCCCACGAGCACGAGCAGCTCCTTGTCCCGGATGTGGAGATTGATGTTCCGGGCCGCGGTGACGCCGCCGGGATAGACCTTGGTCACGCTCTTGATGTTCACTTCCGCCATGGCGGGTGAGCCGGGACGATTCACGACCAAGCGTGGATCATCCCGACTCACTTTGAGGTCTTGCAGGCCAAATACCAAGCCGGTTATCGATTAAGGACACCGGGATTATAGGGTGACCGGATGAGGTGTCAAGAAAAGACCATCCATCTCTTGGAGATATCGCCGCGCTTCTCTTCGCAGGTTACTGATTATCGGCGGCGATGAGAGGTGGTGACGCTCGTCACCGATTCCGTCGAATGAGGCGGGCCCGTCTCAGGGCTCTCCGCCATCCGTAACCTGCGCGGGGAGATTGTTCCTCCCTTCGGCTTACAGTCTACAGCCTGCAGTCTGGTGAAGTGGAGCGTGGTCGCCGAGATCATAGGCACGCCGAGCGTGCCGACCCGCCTTCGGCGAGTAAAAGGAAAATACGAACGAGGCAAACCGTATTGAAAATTGAAAATTCGGGAAAGAAAAACCTCAGCTTGTGGTTCGGGCCGACCTCGCCAGTGGACACGAGCGGCCCGCCCGATGTGACCGTGCCCTACACCGCCGGACAAGGCGCATACCAGGCGACCCGCGCCCAGACCGCCTCCGAGTACGTGGTCGTCGCGGCCTCTACCGCCACGCAGCGAGGAGCCGTTGCCGAGATATTCCTTCCGTAGGACTCCGTCGCGCCGGAGAGCCCGGCGAATCAGCACGCTCGCCAAAACGTCCCCTCGCCTCTCTGACGCCCAACCCTTGCAGCCTTTGGACTGGACAGGCTGCACGTTGGGCGCTCCATTGACAAAATCTTGTAATTTCGTATAGTTTCATTCGTTTTCATACTTGCTCGACCAATCCGAAGGAGCGTGGGGTGTCCATGAGCGCGGAAGAACGCTGGGTTGATATTGAGGAAGTGGCCGCCCACTTGGGCGTGAACAAAAACTCGATCTACCACTGGATTGAGACGAAAGGCTTTCCCGCTCATCACGTGGGCAGACTATTTCGCTTCAAACTTTCCGAGGTGGACGAATGGGTGAAGCAAGGCGGCGGACGAAAGGGCGAGGGTAAGGAGGAGACGCCGGACGCATGACGACTCCTTACCACAGCCAATACTGGGCTCACGCCCTCACCCTTCGCGGCGCAACAGGGAGCATCGAGGCGCTCTCCCGTTCCATCGCCGGTTCGCGCGTCGATCTCAACCCGCATCAGGTGGACGCGGCGCTCTTCGCCATTCGCTCGCCGCTCACGCGCGGCGTGATCCTGGCCGACGAGGTCGGGCTGGGAAAGACCATCGAGGCCGGGATCGTAATCTCGCAGCGATGGGCCGAGCGCAAGCGCCGCATCCTCGTCATCGTGCCCTCGACGCTCCGCAAGCAGTGGCAGCAGGATCTGGAGACCAAGTTCTACCTGCCCACGCGGGTGCTCGATTCTCGCGCGTTCAACGCGCTGGCGCAGGAAGGCGTCTCCAACGCTTTCGACTCTCCCGACAGGCTCGTGATCTGCTCCTACCACTTCGCGTCCGCGAAGGCGAACGAGATTCACCGCGTCCCCTGGGACCTCGTGGTCATCGACGAGGCGCACCGGCTGCGGAACGTCTACAAGAAGGCGAGCAGGTTGGCCCGTAGAATCGCGGATGCCGTGGGGAGTGCACCCAAGCTCCTTCTGACGGCCACGCCGCTTCAGAACTCGCTCATGGAACTCTACGGTTTGGCCAGCGTTATCGACGATCATCTTTTTGGGGACGCGACCTCCTTCCGGGATCGGTTCGTCCGGGCGGCGGACGAGCGTGGGCGGAACGCCGATCTACGTGCCCGCCTGCAGCCCATCTGCGCCCGTACCCTGCGGAAGCAGATCGTGGAGCACATCCCGTTCACGCGGCGTATCCCGATCACCCAGGACTTCCTGCCGAGTGACGCGGAGCATGAGCTCTACGAGGCCATCTCCGATTACCTGCAGCGCGATCAGCTCATCGCCCTGCCCGCGAGCCAGCGCACGCTGATCACGCTGGTCCTGCGGAAGCTCCTCGCCTCCTCCACATTCGCCATCGCCGACACGCTGGACCGGCTGGCCATGCGGCTGGAGGCCATTTCCTCCAACCTGCCTGCCCTGCTTGCGCCGCGAGCGTCGCGGCAGGCAGGCGACGCCTCCTACGAGCCGGACTTCGTGGTCGAGGCGAAGGCGGAAAAGTATCTCTGCGAACCCAAGAGCGCGGCAGAGATGGAGGACCGCGACGTTCTGGCGAAGGCCCAGGCGGCGGTGGAGTGGTGCAGCCATGCCACGAAGCACGAGGCCGAAAATGGCGGCAAGCCCTGGACCTATCTGCTGATTCCCCACGACGTGATCACGGACAACAAGACCCTGAAGGGCCTGGCCGCATCTTGCACCCATCGGGGAAAGGAGCAGACGGGCAAATGAAGGAGAAACCAGTGATCATCAAAAAGAAAGCGGACGTGGAGGCGCGCTTCAACCGCATCCGCTGGCTTTCCGTCGTCGGCGGATTCATGGACGGCGTGGACATCGAATTCGCTCAGGGCTTGAACTGCATCATCGGGGCGCGTGGTACAGGCAAGACGACCGTTGGGAGGCGATAACCATGGGATACCGGTCGAGTCGGGACAGGCCGATTCCTTCGACGGTTGAGGGTTGCCTTCATCTTTATCAGGTCACCGAGCTGAGTTCCCTGGCCAAGGCTGCGGGTCTTCGATGCCCTAGCCGTAAGCTGGACCTCGTCTCGGCACTGAGCGCTCTGATGAGGGGCGATTCACTCCGTCATGTGGTTGGGCAACTTACGGAACTGGAGAAGAACGCGGTCTCCGAGGTGGTTCATTCCATGGGGACAGAACTGGAAGAGTCGAGCTTCGCGGCCAAGTACGGGACAGTCCCTCTGCTGCTCCCGAAAGGCCGATACGAGCGGGACCGTTCCGGTGGTCCCGAAGGCACCGGTCTGCTTCCGCTGTTCTTTTACATGGGTGAGATGCCAACGGCTTTGAAGGAGGAGATTCGTTCGTACGTACCGGAACCCAGGCCTGCGGAGATTGCAGTCACGAAGGAGCTTCCCAGGGAGGAGAAGCTCCCGTGCCCGCGTTGGGCACGGCACGACAAGGAGGGCAGGGACCAATCTCAGCATGTGCCTTTGAGCGTTCAGGAGACGACTCGTGCGGCCCTGCATGATGTTCATGCGATATTGAGGCTCGTCGATGCTGGCCAGGTGTCCGTCAGCGAGAAAACGCAGCGAGTTTCTCTTGCGGGCGCCAGGGCCGTCTCGAGCGTCCTCTACAGCGGGGATTTCCTGTCGGTGGTAGAGATGACTTCGGCCTCGGAGACCCTGCGACCGTTCGCCTGGCCTCTGATGATTCAGGCCGCCAAGCTGGCGAGGCGGAAAGGGACGTTGTTGAAGCTTTCTTCGGAAGGCCGGCAGGCCATGTCGGGTCCTCCACATCAGGTGATACGAACACTCTTCGAAAGCTGGCTTCAAACGGATATCCTTGATGAGTTCAATCGGATCGACGAGGTGAAAGGTCAGTCCGGCCGAGGGAAACGTTCCTTGACCGGCGCCTCGATGCGGCGCGATAGCATCGTGGCCGCGCTCGCGGAGTGCCCGGCCGGGGAATGGCTTCAGCTTGACGAATTTTTTCGTTTTGTTCGGGCATCGGGGAACGACTTCAAGGTGACCGAGAATCCGTGGTCACTCTATATCAGCGAACTTCATTACGGGAGTCTAGGGTATGATGGATATCATGATTGGGTGATGGTGGAGGGGCGGTACGCCATGGTCTTTCTATGGGAATACCTGGCGACTTTGGGGTTGATCGATGTTGCCTTTATCCCGCCGGAGGGGGCTCGACAGGACTTCCACACGAATTGGGGAACGGACGACTTGAGGTGCTTGAGTCGGTATGACGGCCTGCGCTATATCCGGTTGAATGCCTTGGGCGCCTTCGTTCTGGACCTTTCCAAGGAGTTCGAAGCCCCGGCCATCGAGTCGCGGCCATCCCTGGCCGTGATGCCGAACCTGGAGATTGCCGTGACGGGCGAGGCCGAACTTCTCCCGTCAGACTTTCTTCTGCTCTCTCGCTTTGCCGAAAAGGTGTCGGACCGGCTTTGGCGACTGACTGGGCCCGGAATCCTGAGCGCCGTGGAGCTGGGGTTGAACGTCAATGAGATGCGGGAATTCCTTTCGGCGCGTAACCGCGGGGAGCTTCCTGAGACCGTGCTGCGGCTATTCTCGGACGTCGAGGAAAGGATGAAGAGAATCTCGTATCACGGGACGTGCCATCTCTTGGAGGTGGCCGATTCCGCCCTCGCTCTGCTGATCGCCAACGACACCCGCACGAGGAGCTATTGTTTTCTGTGCGGGGAGAAACGGCTCGTCGTGCCTTCGCATCACTTGAGCGCGTTTCGCCGGGGGCTGCGGGACTTGGGATATCCCTTCCCGCCGGGAAGCGTGAACTAGCCAATCGGTTCGGATATAGTGCCGCACTATTTCCAACATGAACTCGGCCAGGCCGAGAGGGGGGATTGATGACCATGCGCGAACGCATGCTCGCGGTGATTCAGGGCCGCGAGCCTGACCGTGTTCCCTTTGTCCAGTACGACGGGCTGGCAGGGCCCAACAAGGAAATTTGGTCGCTCATCGGCCGGGACCGGATGGGCCTGCTGCGGTGGTCTGCCGTCCACCGGTTCGAGTACCCCAATTGCCGGTTCGAGTCCGTGGATTTCGAGCGTGCGGGTCGCCGGGCCCGCCGCACGACGCTGCACACGCCCGCGGGCAGCCTTACCGAGGAGCGCGTCTTCGAGCCCGGGCTTGGCACGTCGGCCATCCGAAAGCATTATGTCGTCGAGCCCGCGGACTACCGGGTGCTGAAGGCCTACTTGGAGGACATCCGGGTATGCGAGGACGTGGAGCATTTCCTGCGTGACCAGCGTGAACTGGGGGAGGACGGCGTGCCGCTGGTGGCGGTGTGCCGGACGCCTTACCAGCAGCTCTGGGTGCAGTGGGTATGCCTGGAAGACCTGTCCCTGCACCTGGCTGACTGCCCGGAGACCGTCGAGGAGTGCATGTCTGCCTTACGGCGGATTCAGCGGCAGATTTTTGAGATCGTGCGGGGTTCACCCGTGCCTTTCGTGGACTTTCCCGACAATATCACGGCCCCAGCGATCGGTGAAAAGTACTTTCGAAAGTACTGCGTGCCGCTTTACGACGAGCTGGCCGGGATGCTGGCGCAGAAGCGCATCCCCGTCTTCGTGCACATGGACGGCAGTCTGAAGCCGCTCTGGAGGGCGATTGGGGAATCCAGGGTCCAGGGGATCGATTCGCTTTCACCGCCGCCGGACAACGACACGAGCCCGCGCGAGGCCCTGGCGACGTGGCCGGGCATGCGGCTGTTCGTCAATTTTCCATCGTCGGTGCACCTGGCCGGTCCGGAGCGGATTTTCCAGCGGACTCAGGAACTTTTGGCGGAGGCGGGCGGATCAGGCCGACTCCAAATCCAGATTTCGGAGAACGTTCCACCGGGTTCATGGCGGAAAAGTTTTCCGGAGATTGTGCGGGCTATCGACGCGTTCGGCCGATTCAAACAGGGTTCTCTGAATTCACAAGAAAAAGCTGTTCCAGCGGCACGGCATCCCCGCGTCGAGCTGGCTCTGGACGCGATTCATCATCGGCCGACAAAGGGAATTCCTACCTGGCTCATCCACGTGATGGAACATGCGTTCATTGAGCGCCTGGCTGGGGCCCGGCCGGGCGATTACTTCCGGGACCCGGCCCGGACGTACCTGGCGTTCCAGCACGCGGCTGGAACGTGCCTACTGGACCAGTTCATTCCGGACAACCCGCTGTCGATGGGCTGCAGGGGCTACGAGAATCGTGCGAAGGGAACGACCACCGGGGCGAGCGAGATTGTTTGCGACGGCATTCGGGTGGAGTGCCCTGAGGCGGTGGTGGAGCATCTCGAGCGTTTCATCTTTCCGTCCCTGCGAAAGGCCATCGGCGAGTTTGATGAGGACGCCCGCGTTGGGGAGATTCTCAAGCGTGAACGGGAGGTACAGGAGGTCCTGGGGCCCGAGATTCTCAAGAGCGGTTACGGATTCGTCCGTTTTCCGGGTTTCCGGTATGGCCTTTACGGCTACGTTCATTATTTCGAGGCCTACGCCCTGTATCCGGAGGTTATGGAGAAGGACTTCTCGCTGCAGGCGGACCTGGCGCTTTTGAACAACCGGGCCGCCGCCCGCGCCTATCGCGAGGGGAATCTGCCTCCGATCTATCGGCTCGACCATGACATGGCGGATTCGCGGGGCACGTTTGTGCGGGTCGAGACCCTCGATCGTCTCTGGTTTCCCCACTTTGCGCGGTGTCTCGAGCCGATGCTGCGGACGGACGTCAAGATGCTCTGGCACTGCGACGGCAACCTGATGGCGATGGCGCCTCGGCTACTGGAAGTTGGAATCCGCGGATTCCAGGGCTTCCAGTACGAGCATGGGATGGACTACGAGAAAATTTGCGCCATGAAGACGCGGGATGGGGACAGCCTGACCATCATTGCCGGAGTTTCGGTTTCGGGGACCCTATGCCACGGCACACCCGATGACGTGAGGAGAGAGATGGCGTGGCTGGTGGAAAAAGGTCCTCGAGTCGGGCTCTTCCTGGCCGGTTCCAGCTCGATCACGCCCGGCACTCCCTGGGCGAACATCAAGACCTTCGTGGAGGGCCTCAACTACTACCGGGAACACGGGCGAGTGAGCGCATGAATCCGTTCGATGTGAGGGACGTTTTTGACTCGATGGGACGGAGCGGTTATAATCCAATTTTGAATTTACTCGGGGTGTGGCGCAGTTTGGCTAGCGCGCTTGAATGGGGTTCAAGAGGTCCCGGGTTCAAATCCCGGCACCCCGACCATTTTTCAAAAACGGCCGTTCGGCGAGAAAGTCGAACGGACTTCTCTTTGTCACGCAAAGAGTTGTGGCCGAAACGGCGCGGTTCAAACTCACGCAATCCAGAATCTCGCGCCGGACCTCGGAGTTTGAACGCCCCCAGAGGTCCACGAGATTCTGGCTGAAGTCGAAGACCGCCAAGGCGCGCACGGGCGCTTCGGGGTCGTAGCGGTTCGCCAAGTCGAGCGACTCTTCCACTTGGCCCATCTCGCGCTTGAGTTCCGCGTCCTTGGCTTGGAAGACCTCCTCCTCGATGGAACCCGCGAGGTAGCCGTTGAGGAGCCGGTCGCGCATGTTGGCCAATTCCGTGCGCCGCTTGGCGAACGTCTGCTTCTTCTGCTCGTAGATCGCATCCACGTCGGCGAAGGCGGCCCGGATGCCCGTCCGCACCCACTCGGCATCATCCTCGCGCATCCTGAGTGTTCCGAAGTCGTCGAGGATCGCTTGCTCGAGGCGGCCGTCATGCCAGCGAAGCAGCGGGTGGTCCTCGGGGCGATGGTTGTTCGCGCACCGGTAGTAGAGGTGATCTCGGACCCCACCGCCCAGCAATTTGCGCCGGATGAGTTCTCCCGTCAGGGCGAATCCGCAGTAGGCGCACCGGAAGAGACCGCCTGAGAACGGGTGCGCGTTGTGCGACGTCCGGCGGTTCTTGCCGCTCAAGATCTCCTGGCAAAGGTCGAAGGTGTGGCGGCTCACGAGGAGTCGGTACTTGCCTTGGTGCACATTTCCGTTCCGCAGGAGTTCCCCGACGTAGAACCGGTTGTTCAGGATGTGCGAGAGCGCGCTCCGGTTGAAGCGCGGCTGGCTCGGGCGGTAGATGAAGCCCTCCTGCGCGAGCTTTTCCTCCAGCGCCTCGAAGGTGTATTTGCCCGAGGCATGGAGTTCGAAGATCCGAACGACCGCCTTCGACTCCTCCGGGTGGGGCTGGACCGGCTCGTTCTTGTCGTCGACGTTCAGGTAGCCGTAGGGCGCAAGGCCCGTGGGCCAGCCCTGGCGCACCTTCTCGTCCATGCCCTTGAGGACCTCGGTGCGCAGGTTGTCCGAGTAGTACTGCGCGACCGCCGCCATCACGTTGAAGGAAAGCGCCCCGGCGGCCCCGGGACCGAACTGGTTTTCTACGAAGGCGAGTTGCACCCCGCAGTCGTCCTCCAACTCCTGGAGGCGCACCGCGTCGCGCATGTTGCGGCAGACGCGGTCGAGCTTGTGGGCGAGAATGGCCTTGATCTTCTCCTTCCGGGCCTTGGCCTTCACCCACTTGAACATCTCGTTGAAGGCCGTGCGCTCCGCGCCGCGCTTGGCCGACTCGGCGACGACGAACTCACGCAGCGCCGTCCAGCCGAGGCGCGAAGCTGGGCGTCTATCGAGTACCCCTCCCTCTGCTCGCGGGACGACACCCGGGCCCAGATCACCACGTTCATCGGCGGGCCCTCCGTCGTGCTGGGCAGCCTTGACGAAGACCTCGGCCAGGCGCTTGACGTTCAGGAGCATTTCGATGGCCTCGTCCTCCGGGACAGGCCGCCCCAAGCGCCGCTCCCAGTGGTCCTGGGTGTACCGTAGGAGGCCGTCCGTGATCCACGCCAGTTCCAGGGGCCGGGGTCGCGTTTCGCATGTCCCCTGTCCAGTGAGCCGAGTTCCTCCGTGAAGTCCAGTCAATTCCGACGGCCTGGGCGCAAACGTTGGGCATGTTCCGCTCATTGGCCATGTCCCCGCCCATCGCCCGTGGCCAACGTGAAATCGGACACGCGAAACAAACTGTGCCGAAAAGCGCGAGCGTTCCGCGCGGCGTAGGTAACGACGGCCCGCCCGGTAGGACCCGTGGGATGGTGGCCACGATGTCCACGTTGGCCGCCTTGGCCAGGTTGGCCATCTTTGGCCACCTTTCCCCGACAACATGGCCAACATGCCCAAAGAAGATCATTATTTGTTCCAGGGGGATACGGTAAGGCGGCCAAGATGGCCAAGGTGGCCAAGATGTTCAAGGGGTGCATGGCTGGCCACCTTTCAACCGGCATCGCCACTGGCCGCCCTTGCCCTTCTCCTTGTAGACCTCGGCCACGGCCTTCCTCGCCCGCCGAAACGTCCGCTCGCTGATGCTGTTGGCTGTGGCCGCTTCGGCGAGTTCGTCCGACGGCATGTCCCCGCCGTTGGCCGTGAGCGTCTCGACCACGAACCGCTTGGCATCCTCGCGGGCAGCGGCACCCTGGCCGCCACCCAAGGCGTCGTCAGCCCTCATCTCGACGGGGGTCGCTTCCCAGGCCACCCGCGCCACGTCACCTGTGGATTCGAGGGTGTAGGCCAGCCCGGAGTCGTCCGCTCCGAGGTTGTTCTTGACCGGCACGAACAACCGGCGGCGTCCCGTCTCGTCGTTCTCGTCGCGGACCACGGCCCAGACGGCACGTGCCGCCGCGACGAACGCGAGCGACCCCATGGCGCGATAGATCGCGGGAAGTCCGCCCGCCTTGTTGAGGTGCGTCACCGCGAGGACCGCCGCCTTCTTGCGCGCGGCCAGATCGAAGAGCTTGGCGAGCACGGCCCGCACCTCGGCGTTCTTGTGCGAGTCGGTCTTGCCCAGGTATGCCGTCAGCGGGTCGATGACGACCAGTTTGCAATTCGGCGTCCGCTGAATGGCCGCTTCCAGCGCTGGCAGGTCCAGCGTCAGGTCGAAGTACGCCTCCTCGGTTTTGCCATCGATGCGGAGCCGCCGAACCGCCTGAAGCGCCACCACGCAAGCGGCGTCCGCACCGGCGGCATCGAGCCGGGGGCGGATGGTGTCGGCCAGGTCGTCCTCGGCGCTGAGGAGCACGACGCCTCCCGGTAGATTCGGGAGGAGCGGCGAGTCCGGCCAGCACTTCCCGCTCGACACGCGGGCGGCAAGGTCGAGCGTCACGAAGGACTTGCCCAGCCCGGGGTCGCCGCAAAGGAGCGTGAGCTTCCCGAGGGCGATCCGACCGGGCCAGAGCCAGCGAACCAGTTCCGGCTGAACGTCCGCGACGCGCACCAGCACCGGACCTGGCACGGACGCGGCGCGGGCGGCCAGTTCCTCGCGCCAGACCGCCTGCACGTCGGGCTCGTATTGATTCAACTCCTCCAGCCCGGTGAACTCGCCTTTGTGGGCGCGGATGCTTTCGCGCAGCTTCGCCAGAGACGCGGCGCGCAGTCGGTCGTACTGCTCCTTGCTTTGAATGAACGGGCTGCGCTGCCGAACGAGCGTGACGGGCGCGTTGAGCGCGCCCGCCATCGTGAGCGGGCCGAACACCTCGCCCCACAGCCGCTTGGGGACCTCATGCCGCATCAATGGGTTATTGTCGGGCTCCGGTGGCTCGGGCGGCTTGGCGCTCGACCACGCGAGGCGGATGGGGTCCTCCTTCGCCCAGATTCGTAGCTCCTCGAGCCACGGCCCAAGCCCCTTCCTCACGCCTTGGGCGCGAGCGCGAACCGCCTCCATGCCGCCTTGCAGCGCGCCCCGTAGCATGGCCGCCCGGCGGTCGGACCAGCGGTCGAACCCGGCATCCAGCTCGCCCCAGTAGATCTTCCCGCGGAGCCTGTGGATGCGATTCTCGAAGGCGTCCGCGAATTCGAGACTCCGTTCCGCGCAGCGCGACGCGCCGATGAGGTAGCCGACCCGGAAGGCCCGCTCGACCTCCGGCGGATTCTCTGGGTCCCAGCCGGTGATGCGCTGCCCATACGGGTAACGCGCCATCGTCTGGCGAAGCGATAGAGGCCCCGTGGGGGCGGCAACGTCCGCGCCAGTGGTCACGCGGCCTCCTTACTCGCCTGCGCTCCGCACAGCCGCGCGGGGATCGCAGAGCGACGCGCCGAAGTCGTGATAGACCCTCCAACTCACGGCAAGCCGGTCGACTTCCTGTTCGAGCCCGAAATACTCGACGGTCGGGGCCTGCTTGCCGTTCAGGAAGGCCACGATGAGGGAGCACGCGGATGGCGCGGCGAACAAGTACCAGTGCTTGCTGCTCGCTTGGCCCTTGAACTTGGCGGCATTGGAAAGCCTGGGCTCGACCTCGAGCGCCACCGCACGCCGGAGGCTGTTTCCCGTGGGTTCCTCGGCCATCCTCTGAACGAACTCCGATTCAAGCAGCGACTTCGCCGTAACGGCCAACTCCGGCGGCACGAGCAGCGTCGCGGGCCGGATGTCGAGGTCGTTCGCCTCCTCGTCCCGCTGGGTCTGCATTGCCTGGATGGCCTTGGCCAGCGAGTCCGGCCCGAGAGCCGCATCCACGCCGGTCAGCAAGTTGCCATTGGCCGCCGAGAAGAACCCGCCCGCGTTGGCGAGAAGCGTCTCGTACACGAGGTCCGACACCTTCCGCATCGCCGCCTTGCCCATGGCGCGGGACGTCTCCTCGAAGACGGAGAGGTCATCGTTCACGAGGTCGCGCCGGTCGATACCGAGCAACCGCCCGAACGTATCCACCTTGAACGTTGTGACCGACTCTCGGACGGAGCCATGTCGAAGCTCGCCGCCAGGGGCGAGTTGTTCCAGTTGCCCGGTGAAACTTGGCCGGATTGCGGTGTTCGGCTTGAAGTCGGCGACCGACCGGATCGCCGCTAAGGCCCGCCATGTCGCCGGGGATTCCTCGTAGGCGTCGAGGAGCAGCTTGTTGGCGACGTTTCCCAGCGCGGCCGGAAGCGAGTAGGTCGAAAGCGATGCCTTGACGAGTTCCATCCGACCGGACGGGATCTCGCGACCGTCGGCCTCGAGGGCGGCGCGGCAGAGGTCGAGCGCATGGGCCGCGCCCAGGCGCTTCGCCTGCCCGCAGACCTCCGGCCCCAGCGCCTTCTCGGCCAGCTTCTCGCGCCCCAGGCGCATGAGGAGCGCCGCCTCGACGGCCTGCTCGCACGACACACCGCGAATCGCTCCCGACGCGATCATGGGAACAGCGGGACGCGATGCCCGCAGGATATGAAGAAGCTCGGCCTGAAGATCCTTGACGCTCAACTCGCCGTCGATGGCCCTGGCCTTGAGGTCGGCCACGCGCTTCTCCTGTGCGCCCCAGCCGCCGGGCTGCTGGCAGGCCGCCTCGATGACGGCCAAGCGCTCGCGCTCCTCCTGACGGATGCGCTCCTCGTCCGGGCGACCGTTGCGTGACGCCGCGATGGCGACGGCCGTCTGGTCGTCGCAGCCGAGCGTGACCACGCTCACCTCGCGGAGCTTGCCTTTGCTCACGAGCGTCAGACCGCCCTGCGGCGCGGTGAGGGTGCGACCATTGACCTGTACGTTCTCTCCTGGAGCGATTCGCGCGGTGTCTTCTGGCGCGACCCCGACGCTGGCCTGCAGGGGGAATCCGTCGCGGGCGAGGTCCAGGACTTTCTTCGCGGCGGCAGTGGCGCTGGCCACGCTTCCGGCAACCAGCAACCGGCCTTCCCGCACCTGGGCCTGACCTTTGCCCAGGACGTTGTCGAGGCCGGGATCGTGGTCGACCAGAAGCGGCAACTCACCGCCGCATTCCAGCCCGGCCAGGTCAATGACCAACGGTCCCCAGTTTGGCACGCGCATCACGCCGCCGGTGTAGGCGACGATGCTGATCGAGGGTCGCCTTGAAGCCTCTGCCGCCGTGATCTCGACGGCGGCCGTGGAGAGAACGATGTCCGTCGTGGCTGTTTTCATTTGGATTCCTTTCCCTTGCGGGCGCTGTAGCGGGCGACGTGTTCCTTCCAATCCTGGAGCTTGGGTGTCGGCCGTCCCTTGCGCCAGCGAAAGCCGCTCACTCCGTCCAGCTTGACCTGTTCCAGGTATACGCCCGGATCGGGCGCGGCTACCGCGTAGGCCCAATGTTGGAAGTTCGACATGACCCAGCGGTCGTCACCCACGTCGGTCCAGGCCGGATGCAAGGGCCATTCTTTGTGCTCGCGCATGGTGCGCCGCATGCATTCCGCGACGGCCCGCCGGATCGTGTCCGACCGGCTTTCGCCGCTCAGGTCCGCCAGCTGATCGAGCGCGAATAGCTCCGCACCGGCGAGTCGGAGCGTCACCACCGCCTTCATGCCGTCGTCTTGGGTATCCATGGCTCCCTCCTTTGTAATACGTAGTGTATTACAAATCGCATGTCTTGTCAAGTGGAAAATGAGGATTTCCCAATGTCCCAGCGGCGCATGAGTGCGGGTAGGGGCCACTGCCGCCAATCCGGGGTTTCAGGGCATCGCGTGGCCACTCTGGTTACATACCCGGCGCGAGGCCAAGACGTCGGACAGCGCAATGCATTCTTGACGGAACCGTCGGAATCTGTAGGATATGACCCGAGATCATGGGAAACAGCGGAGAGGGGTCGGACATGCCTCAGTTGATGACTGTCCGTCAGATGGCGGAGTTCCTCCAGGTCAGCACCGACAAGGTCTATGAGATGACGCAGCGCGGAGAAATCCCGGCGATCAAAATCGGCCAGCAGTGGAGATTCAACCGGGATGATATCGAGAAGTGGCTGAAGTCGTGTTCGCGAGGACAAGCCTCGGTAAAATCGAGAGGAAAGTGAGCGCGTTGATGAACCACCACTTGATCAAACAAGACACATTCAATAAGGAGAGATCGGTTCACGACAGGAAGGTCGCTGGGATCAAGGGATCACCCGAGAAATGGTGGGCCGACAAACATGACCTTCGTTCTTGAAAACCTGCGGTTGCGCGACCTGGTCGCCATAGTCCGCCAGAACCAAGAATTCTACGAGGAATTCGTCCGGTTTCTGTCGGCTCATGGTTACCCAGATGTCCACGCCTTTGTGCGAGAACGAAACGATGCCGAAGCCGTGGCTGTTCTTGAGGTTTATCTGACATCGCAATCGACTGCTAAGCTTTACGACGGCTTGGGGCGTCCATATTCCGGCACAGTCGCCAAATGGTATTTTCTCGCTTGGGTTTTGAGAGACGCGCCTGCCCAAAGACTTGGACCCTTGCTGCGCTCTGTCGAGGGAAACACGCTCGACAAGAAGAAGGCAACCCTACTGAACCAACTCCGCAAGTTCGTTGGCCCCCTCTTTCCAGAGGCTGAGAAATGGGAGTGGCCTGTGCTTTCTGAGGTGATGCTCGCCAGACTGGAGGGTAGCCGTAGAGCTTTGAAGGGGACGCATTTCGAATCCTTGGTGAGGACCGCGCTAAGGACCATCTTTACTTCGCATCGAATCGATCTGAGCGTCGGAGACAAGGAAACGAGAATCAACGAAGAAACCTACGATGTTCAAGTTTCCAAAGGCGAGAAAATCGTGTTGCTACCGGTAAAGACTCGCGAAACCATGGGAGGTGGGCACGCGAACCTGTTCACGCGAGACATCCACAAATCCATCTCGGTAGCTCGCAAGAATGGCTACGAGTGCATTCCTGTCATCATTGCTGAATCATGGGGTGGCGATTTGAAATCGCTCGGCTGTGAACATTACGTATATATCCAGGCAAACCCGAATCAGACAGCCGAGGTCGAAACGGCATTGAAGAAAGCGTTGATTCGTCTAATCCCGTTCTGGAAATCGCTCGCGGAAGGCCAGATATGAAAAACGATCGCTATAACCTGACAGAGTACCGCACGATCCATGTCCTCAAAGAGGAACACGGCACTTATCAAGTTTCACCCACGCCTCGCAATCCAGGCGATGCCGTTATCAATGGCGACGCGGCGCAGGTAATGCAGGTTCTCCACGAGCATAGCGTGCAGGCTGTGGTGACAAGCCCGCCGTACTACAAGCAACGCGACTACGATGCTGATTGCCAGCTTGGAAACGAGCCGACCCCAGAGGAGTACATTCGCAAGCTCGTTGGCATTATCTCTGCATGCAAGAGTGTCCTCAAACCCGACGGTCTCCTGTGGCTGAATCTAGGGGACAAGTACCTGAACGGGAAACTCCTCGGTTTGCCCTGGCGTGTCGCAATAGCGCTGTCGGAATCCGGTTGGACTTTACGCTCTGACGTGATCTGGCACAAGCCGAATGCGATGCCAGCGTCGATCAAGAATCGACCGACGACTGATCACGAGTACGTTTTCATGCTCTCACAAGGAGCCAAGTACCAATACGATGCCGACGCCATCCGTGAACCGCATGTCACGTTTACTGATGCCAGTAAGATGCGGGGAGGACGAGGCCACTTTGGAAAACCAGGCGGGACCCCAGAAGCAGGAAAGAACAAAGGCAATCCGAATCTACATAGGGGCCGATGGGATCAGGCGTTTCACCCTCTCGGTAGAAACAAGCGGACAGTTTGGTCAATCCCACTCTCGAAATGTCCGGAGGCTCACTTCGCTGTCTTTCCAGAAAAACTAGTAGAGAACTGTATTCTTGCGTCGACAAGACCCGAAGATACCGTGCTCGATCCGTTTTGCGGTAGCGGAACAACCCTTCTTGTGGCACACCGTCTTGGACGGCATTTCATTGGGATCGATATCAAGAAGGAGTACTGCATGATGGCGTTGCGAAGGTTAAACGCCGTACAGCGGGAACTTCCTTTCGCCCAACACCCGTCCCAGAGTATTGGGGGATAGTGGTTATTCGGAGGATTATCGATGGCTAAGAAAAAGGTGTTCATCAGTTTCGACTTCGACAACGACAAAACGTTGAAAGAATTTATCATCGGGCAGGCCAAGCTCGACGACTCCCCGTTCGAGGTGGTTGACCACTCCCTCAAAGAGGCGGCCCCGGAGAAGTCGTGGCTGGATAAGGCCAAGGCCGCGATTTCTAGAGCGGACGTCTTCATCGTCATGCTGGGTCCAAAGACGAAAACGGCCCCTGGTGTTCTGAAGGAAGTGAAGGTCGCGAACGAACTCTGGAAGGAAAAATTCCAGGTCATCGGCTACAAGGATGGGTCGGAAGATTGGGCCGTTCCTGATGCGGGGCGCGTCTACAAATGGAGCTGGGACAACCTGAAGAAGTTGCTGGCGTGAGGCCAGCCACCAATGAGGCTCATGGACAGCCAGACACGATGAACGAAAACAAGCTCAAACATCTTGAGTTTGCCCAGGGTGTCATCAACCGAATGGCAGGGAACTCGTTTCTGCTGAAGGGATGGTCCGTGACGCTGGTGGCGGCTATCTTCGCGTTGGCCACGAAGGACGGGAATCCCGGCCTTGTCCCGGTGGCCTACCTCCCCGCCGTCGTCTTCTGGTTCTTGGACGCCTATTTCCTTCGCCAAGAGAAGCTTTATCGGAAACTGTACGACGCAGTCCGCGTGAAGAAAGCGGAAGAGATCGACTTTTCACTTGACGCAAGTGTTTTCGCCAAAGGAGTGGCCCCCTGGTGGCGGGTAATGCTCTCGAAAACTCTTGGGTGGTTCCACGGAGCGGTTGTTGCTTCAATCGTTGGGGCTCAGATCCTCGCAAAGGTGGCATGAAATGGCTCGACGGGTATTTTTCAGCTTCCACTACGAAGCGGACATCTGGCGCGCAGGCCAAGTCCGAAACTCGTGGATCACGAAGGTCGACCGAGAGGATGCAGGGTTTTGGGACGCGGCCTCATGGGAGGCCGTGAAGCGTCAAGGCGACGAAGCCATCAAACGGTGGATCAACCGCCAGCTTGACGGCACCTCGGTGACTATCGTGTTGATCGGCAGCGAGACCGCCAGTCGACCCTACGTGCAGTACGAAATCGAAAAAAGCTACGAGAAGAGAAACGGATTGGTGGGTGTTTTCATCCACAACATGCGCGACAGATACCAGCAAACGGCCATTCGGGGCCAGAATCCCCTCGACGCCTTCTGGGTCCAGCAAGACGGAAAGAAGGCTTACCTCTCGCAAATGTTTTCCACCTACGACTACGTTCGGGATGACGGGTACAACAACATCGCAGACTGGGTCGAGGAGGCTGCTCAACGGGCAGGCCGATAAGGTCTATGCGCGAGCGGTCAGGATTCGACTCAGAGTGATGATGTGCGGTTCCGGGGGACTGAGGAACAGGCCCACCAGGGGACCCAGGACGGAGGGCTCGCGTTCAAACGAGCGCCAGTCGCCCCGACTTGATTTCTGCAAAAGCCCATTGTCGTTTCCGGCGGTGGGCTTTTTGTTTTGACATCGGCCATTTCTGGACGCTCCTGTCTGGTTCAAATTGCATCGTGCGCCGTCGGGATTCTTTTCAGGTAACTCCTTAGTGAACGCTGCTTCAATTGTGCGCAGCCATGTGGATTGGCGCTGAAGTTTTTAGCTGGCGCCGCGTTGGGTAACATGCTATACCATGGGTCGTGGCCGATGCAAGACTGCAAGCGCTTGAGCGTGAGAATAGGCATCTCGAACGCGTGGTTGAGATG
>JACPCR010000040.1 GCA_016179685.1 Planctomycetota bacterium
GCCGTCGTTCCTTACCGTGAGCGTGCGATTGACGCCCACGGAGAGGCCGCCGGTCGCGTTCAGGACGCCACCGCCCGAGCCCTGGGCCCCCAGAGTCATGTCCTGGGCGGAGGTCAGGGTCTGCCCGCCCAGGTCCACGTTGCCGCCGGAACTGCCGGCGTTGAAGGCCAGATTGCCGGAATCGGTCGTCTGGGCCGCTTGCACGAGGATGCCGCCCGAGCCAGAAGCGCTGGCGTCCAGGCTGTTCCAAGTGGTGGCCGAGGCCAGTGTGATGGTGCCCGAATCGGAGTCGGCGTCGAGGTTCACGTCCGCGGTGTTGAGCACGTTGATGCCGGTGCCGCCGATGGTATAGCTGCCGTCCACGCGGAGGGAAAGGCTGCTGTTGTTGCCCACGGAGAGGCCGCCCGCGGCATTCAGGATGCTCCCGCCCGAGCCCTGGGCCGACAGCGTCATGTTCAGCGCGGAGGTCAGCGTCAGGCCACCCAGGTCCACGTTGCCGCCGGAAGTGCCAGCGGTCAGGGTCAGATTGCCGGAATCCGTCGTCTGCGCCTGCTGCACGATGACGCTCCCGCTCCCGGAGGACACCGTGGCGCTCAGGCTGTTCCACGTCGCCGAATTCGCCAGGTTTACCGATCCGCCGTTCGAGCTGGCCACCAGGTTCGTCCCCGGCGTGTTCAACACGACCACGCCCCCGCCGCCAACCGTCAGCGAGGCATTCTGGCTCAGGGTCAACGTGCGGTTGTCGCCCACCGTCAGGCCCCCGGTCGCGTTGAGAATCTCCCCGCCCGTGCCCGTCGTCTGAAGCGTCAGGTCTTCAGCCGCGGTCAGGGTCCGGCCCGTCAGGTCGATGTCGCCGCCGGTGCTGACGACGAGCGACAGGTCGCCCGTGTCCGTCGCCTGCGCCGCATTGACGATGATGTTGAAGCCGATCCCGCCCGCGGTGACCGCCAGGGAGTTCCAGGTCGTCGCCGTGTTGAAGATGGTCGTCCCGGCGTTTGAAAACGCGACCAGGTTCGTCCCCCCCGGGTTCAGGACCACCACACCGCCGGTGCCGAGCGTCAAGCCGAGATTTTGATTGAGCGTCAGGGTTCGGTTCTCGGCGATGGTCAACCCTCCCGCGGCATTCAGAATCTCCCCGCCGGATCCCGTGGCGTTCAAGGACATGTCGTCGTTCGACGTCAGCGTCTGGCCGCCGAGGTCGATGTCGCCACCCGTGTTGCCGCTGAAAGTGATGTCGCCAGCATCCGTGGACTGCGGCGCTAGCAGGACGATGTTCCCGGTGCCGCCCGAGACGGTGGCGGTGAGAACCTCCCAGGTGGCCGCATCGGCGAAGGTGACGGACCCGGCCTGGGACTCGGCGCTGAGGTTGACGGCGCTTCGGTTTTGAATGTTGTTCACCCCGCCGCCGCCGATGGTCAGGGACCCGTTTTGTTTCACGGTCAGAAGGCTGCTGATGCCCACGCTGATCGCTCCGGTCGCATTCGTGATCGCGTTCCCCGTGCCGAGCGCCTGCAGGGTCATGCTCGAGTTGC
This sequence comes from Planctomycetota bacterium, assembly GCA_016179685.1. Lineage (GTDB taxonomy): Bacteria > Planctomycetota > PUPC01 > JACPCR01 > JACPCR01 > JACPCR01. The sequence goes on from JACPCR010000040.1 coordinate 1,533, forward strand.
TCGTCAAGGTGTTGCCCTGAAGGTTCAGGCTTCCGTTGTTCGCCGTGATGACCATCGCTCCCCCGCTCGTCATGCCTCCGCCCAGGGTGACCGATTGCCCCGTGATGGCCAGCGTGCCGCCGCCAGCGTTGACGGTCCCGAAGGTGGCGGCGCCCGTGAAGTCCCCGCTGAAGTTGCCGCCGTTCGTCGTGAAGCGGCCCAGGGTGCCCGTGCCGCCGGAGCCCGCGTTGTTGAAGTCCAGCGTGATGTTCCCCCCGCTCGTCTGAACCGTGTCGTTCACGTCTTGAAAAGTCATGCTGCCTGTCGAGGAGGCCCTGAACGTGACCAGAAGCCCGGGGGCCGTCTTCAAGGCCAGGGTGTTGTCCGCCAGGTCTTCCAGCGTCAGCGTGCCCGTCGTGATCTCCAAGAAAATATTGGTCGCCGCGCTGAGGTTTTCCAGCGCCTGCTCCGCCACCGTGTTCTGCGGCTGGTTCGCATCCGTACCGAAGATGTCCGGAAGCTGGGCGTCTTGGTCACCGGGACCCGCCCCGTTGATGATGTTCAGGCTCGTCGGATCAATGAGCAGCGTGCCGGCCTGACCCTGGGGGGCCAGGGTGTCCACCGTTCCGCCGATGAGGATGCCCGTCTCGGCGCTGATCTCGACGAATCCGCCGTCGCCGGCTTGATCGCCCCCGCGCGCCTCGATGTGAGCGCCGGGCAGGAACTTCGTCCATCCGGCCCGGCTGTCGATGAGGACGACGCCGCCGTTGCCCGAATCGCCGCCTGAAGCGCGAGTCAGGGAATCCGGCGTGACGACGGTCTTCTCGGTGCTCACTACCTCGATGCGGCCCGGATGGTCCCCGACGGTGTCCGCGGCCAGCAGGCCCGCCTGCGCGATCGCGCGGCCGTGCAGCCCGATCTCGCCGCCGCCCGCTTCCATGATGCCCTCGTTCACCACCTCCGGCGCATCCACCTGAACCCGTCCGCCGCCAGCCTCAGCCGAATTCGCCTCGATCGTCCCCTGGTTCGTCGCCCGGCCCGACGCGGCCGCCACCTCGACCGAGCCCGCGGGTCCGACCGTCACCGAGGCGGCGACGCGCCCGAGATTTCGGAATGCCTGCGCATACTGGTCGCCCACCAGCAGGGTCACCTGGCCAGAGCCCACCGCTATCTCCCCTTCGTTCTCGATCGCCGTGCCCCGGACACCGTTCGCCGAAACTCCCGCGCTCGAAGCCGCCTCACGAAGCGCGTCCGCCGCCATCCCGTCCACCTCGACATACACCTGCTCGCCTTCGTCCCGCAACAGCACTCGCTCGCCCGCCGCGATCAGCACCATGCCGTCCGCCGCCATCAATGTTCCGCGGTTCACCACGTTCCGTCCGACGAGAAGAAGCCGATCGCCCTTGAGCAAGCCCTCGTTGACCACGCTCCCCGTCCCATCAAGAAACTCCCAAGACCCGCTCAGAAAGCTCGCGTCGGAGAGGTTCAACGAAGAGGCAAGAAGCTGGTTCACGTCCACCCGCGCCGAGGGGCCGAAATAGACGCCCGCCGGATTGACCAGCGCCACGCGGCCGTTCGCCAGAAGCGAGCCGTAGATGCTCGTGGGCGACGCCGAATTCACGCGGTTCAAGACCCAGGCGGCCGCTGAAGGCTGAAGAAACTGGACCGTCTCATGGGCCTGAATGTCGAACCCGGAATACTGGATGATCGCCCGGTCGCTCGCCTGGATCATCGTCCACGAGCCTTGCTGCTGGATTTGGACCTGCCCGTTGACCACTTGAGCCCCCTCGGGGCCCGCCCAGACATCGGGCGGCAAGCCCACGAACAGGGAAGCAAACGACAACAAGACGCACAGCCCTTGCTGTAGCGGATTGGACTTGCGGGTCATGACGATACTCCTCGATCGGAAACCGGGACGCGAATGCAAGCGAGCCTCTGGGCCACCGGAGGGCGGACAGGCTGCGCAAGATAGGGCAAAACTGCTCCAAGTTGAGTCCGTATTGTAAGAAATTGATCTGAAAAGTAAAGTTTCAAAGTTGCGACTTAAAGTGGAGAGGGAAGACAGTTCGTAGGATGTAGGCTATAGAAAAAGAGGCGGCATACGTTCGCTGGACTTGTGGGAGCGCCGCTATCTTTCCGCAGGATACGTGTCATCTCAATAAGTTCGGGAAGGACGATCTGGTCAAGTCTCATGAAGTATGAGGTCGTAGGGTTCGTAACGGAACGCGTCAGCGTTCCATCCGAGAGATGAGATTTGAATGCCCAGGCGAAGCGCTGACGCGCTTCGCCTGGAGTTTGGCACTTTTTGACCATTGATACAAGCGGGTGCCGCGTTCCTGGGAGCGCCAGCGTCTCGCTGGCTTTTTGTTGCTATTTTGGAGGCTAATTCGTGAAATGCTGAATCATCATCGATGATGAAATCGCGCGGGGCCGTCTCCCCGACCTTATCGAGAAGTTACTTTGTTTCTCAGGAGTCATGCCCCAAGCTTGAGGTCCCAGGCCTCAGGCCTCAAGCCTCAGGTCTCGGGGCTCAAGGCTCGAGTCTCAAGACCCGAGTCTCAGGACTCAAAACTCATGGCTCTACGGAATCGCCGCGGCACGTGCCAGGTCCGCCGTGTTGAAGACCTTCCGTCCCTTTGCCGCCAGTCCTGCCGCTTGGGCGTGGGCGTCAGCGACGCTCGTGCTCGTGGCATTGGCCCACGTGTCTTCCTTCAGGGAAATCAACTCCAGGTAGGTCGCCAGATGGTCAGGATGCGCCGCTCGAAACTCCTCGAAGCCTTGCTCCGCGGAAAGGGCATCCCCGCTGCTCCGATACAGCACGCCGCGCTCGAAGGCCGTCGGGGCACACACCGTTGCTCGGTTCAACCTGAACAACGTGTGATTGCCTTGAGACCGTTCATCGAGCCGCGGCCCGAGGTCGTAAACGCGGATGGGACTCGCCAGGCCCTCGATGACCGCAGCTTGCACTGCAGCCCACATGCGGCGGTCGCCGTGCGGCACGATCAGATGGGTCGCTGCCGGGCACGCTTCCAAAATATCGTTTAGGCGTTCGCTGGGGCCGCTGTGCGGGCAAGACCTCAGCGTCGTTTCAACAGTGATGGCGTCAGCAAACGGGCCAGTCACAACTGCTTCGGACGACAGAATTTGGCCCAGGTCTCGTGAAGCCGTAAGCGTGTTGTACATTCGATCCCGCCAATGACGGACAAGCTGAACCCCGTCAATGGCCAGATTTCCAAAAACCAGCAGGCCAGCAAGCGTAATTCGGACACGTTGGTTAAGGAGGTGGCATGACCCCAGCAGCACTGGGCCGAGCCGATGAAGAAACAAAAAAAGACTCGCGGCTAGAAGGCCAGAAGCTATAAGAAGTTTCTGAACCCAGTGTGGCCAGATTATAGGCCATACCAAGTCAGAGTAGCTGAGTCCTGGCAATTTGATTCCAGCGGCGGCCATTTTTACAGCGACAAGGTAAACTGAACAATAGATAATTGGAATAACTGATATAAATACAACAAAATAAGATTTATATGTAATACAAATATTTGATAAAATACTATCATTTGATAATAAATAGCACAAAATTAGCGATAAAAACGCACATAATGGTGGAATAAGCAATATTTCGTATCGTAGTGGTCGGTATCGTAACAGGCCAAGCGAAGCGAGGCCCAGCGCCAACCAGGCTACCAGCAGGAGCAAACCTGCGTTGCCGCCGCTGATGGACGAGGGAGAGGTTAAGAAGAAAGCGATGAGAAAGCCCCAACCCAGCAGGCAAAGAAGGGGCATCCGAAGTATCAACCCGGAGCCCAGGCCTAGAGTTAGAAAGCGTCCCGGCAGGTCTCCAATCGTGTTGAGGATGATTTCGGTGGATGTATTGGCTGTTGGTGGGGGCACGAAGTATTGACGAATGGGGGCATAGGTGGGCCTGAGATGGAGGAGGGTCCCGAGCAGCCAGGCGATGAGCAGGCCGGTGGCAAGGCAACTGCTCCAGTTCAGGAAGCGAGAGCATCGGCGATTCTCGGGATGCCGCGCGACCCCTGCCGCCGCGATCAGCACGGCCACGAAGAGCCAGCCGTGGAGCTTCACGAGGATTGCACCGATTCCAAGGAGCAGCCCGGCGGCCAGAGCGCGTAGGCGAGTAGGCGCTTCCAACCTGGCCGCCACCATGCCGGCCAGGCCGAAGAAAACGACGAGCGTCTCCTCGAGGGCGAGGCGGTTGTACTGGATGGAGACATCATTCGTGGCCAGGAGGAGGCCGGCGAGGAATCCGGCGAGCGGTCCGGCGCTGCGGCGCACCAGGGTGGCCAGGAGGACGCAGGAGGCGCAGCCTGCCAGCACGAAGATAATCCTTCCTTGCCAGAGGCCAGTGCCCAGTATGAACATCACCGCAGCTAGCATTCGTGTCACGAACGGATTGGAATCAGGGTGTGCGGACTGGAAGGCGAGACCCTTCCATTCCTGGACGGCGAGCCTGGCGGGTGTCATGGCCGCGGGGTCGTCGGTGAAGGGCGCGAGGCTCCAGGAGAGGTCTTCGGGCGGATCGGCCTGAAGGAAGAGGGCGCGGGGAAGGATAGCGATGCCGAACAGGACGGCCATCCATCCGAGCATGGAATTGTGGTTAAGAGACATGGGCGCCCTTGGCCATGAAGACTTCGCCGGGGTTTCCTAAAGTAGACGAGCTTGCAAAGACGGGTGCACTTGCAAGCTCGTCGATAAGGGTAGCGTGCTCGTTGTGGGGTCGCAAAGGATTGTCGCCGCTGCTGGGAGCGCCAGCATCCTGCAGGCAGGCCTGGCGTCGTGCCTTCGCAGATGCCGCCAGGATGGCGGCGCTCCCAGGCGTGTGAGCGGCGGCTGTTGGGAGCGTGATTTACGAAGCTCGCGGACTCGCTTCGTTGTGACAGAGAGAAACAAGGGTCTAGGTGGCCGAGGTAGGGATTTACTTGTGAAAGTTTGCGCGTCGCGCGGAGATGTTGGAGTCACGCCTGCCTGCCGCGCGGCGGCGCAGACAGGCCTTGAGGCGTGGCGCTGCTCGCGCAGACAGGGCAGGCAGGCCGTCACTCCAACTTGGGTTGAGGCCTTCTTCTTAAGTGGTTGTAAAAAAACGTGTTATCCGTTTGTTTCTCAGGGTCGCCAGCATCCTGCTGGCAGGCCCGGCGTCGCGCGGCCGCGTTGCGAAAGCCGGGAAGCCTGATAAAAGGGTCAAGGGACAGTTCTGACTTCGTCTTCAATGGAGAATTTGCATGGAATACACTGTTGCGCGGCGACGGACGTCAAACGAGTGCAGCAACCTTCTGGACGAAAAATTCTGGGCCGGGTCTCAGATTCTCGATGTCTCCCTTTTCCATCCCCGCAGCAGCGACCACCGGCCAACCACCCGCGCGCGGGTGCTCTATGATGAGGAGTCCCTTTTTGTCCTTTTCCAAGTGAGCGACCGATACGTGCGCTGCACCCGCACGCAGATCAACACGGACGTGTGTTGTGACGCCTGCGTGGAATTTTTCGTCGAGCCGCTGCCCGGCAAGGGCTACATGAACTTCGAGGTCAACGGAATTGGCACGCTCCATCTGGGCTACCATCTCCTGCCCGCGCCGGGCAGCGCCGCACCCGCACGTCGTGAGCTGCTCGACCCTGCCTTGTGCCGGAAGGTGCAGATCGCGACCACGCTTTCAGGCGTCATCGCCGAGGAGATTCCGGGTCCGATCGAGTGGAAGGCCGCGCTCCGAGTCCCGATCGATGTGCTCGAGACGCGCTTCGGCAAGCTCAGGCCCCTGGCGGGCAAGACCTGGCGGGCGAATTTTTACAAGTGCGGGAGCGATTGCTCGCACCCGCACTGGGCGACGTGGTCGCCCATCGGTGAAGCTCTCAACTTCCATTGCCCGCAATTCTTCTCGCCCATTCGCTTCGTAAAGTAAAGTCATCTTTCGGACGGAACGCTGACGCGTTCGGACGGAACGCTGACGCGTTCCGCTACGGAATTCATACTTCATGGACTTGACCTGATCGTCTTCCCCGAACTTATTGAGATGACACGGAATGACCTTTTAAATTCGCCGGGGTTTCCGGTCAGTGCTTCTGATCAGAAATATAAATTGCAACGGATTGCTGCACAGGCGGATATGGAGCGTGCCGTTGTGATTCGTGAGAAATCCGGGTTAGGGACGCCCCCGTTGACTAACCGACGAAAATCGCCTCGTCCGGCCACTCCTCCTTCAGCACCCCGTCCCGCATATTGACCATCGGGAGATAGTTGTGTTCCCGCCGGATCGAGTCCAGAAGCCGAATGCTCCACAAATCCACGATCGAATCTTCCCCGTGGTTCTTGCGCAGTGACGGGACAATCTGACCCTGAAGGTTCTCGGCCACGTCGCTGTCCGATTCACCCTCCATGACCATCACCAGTGCGACGTGGCCCTCCACTTCTGCGATGTAACTCTCCCGGATCAACTCGCTGAACACGTTCACCACATTCGGCTCGCTCCGAATTTCTTCGAGCAACTGTGATCGCGTCACTCCAAGCTTGAATTTGATCATGATCATTTGCTGGGTGTTGAAGCGCCCGATTCCGGCCGACTGCAAGTTCAAGGCGCTGTAATAGGCGAGAATCCCTTCCCGCTGCATCCAGGCGCGCTTGCGACTGACCGTGCGCACGGGCACTCCCGTCAGGCGAGCAACTTTGTTATCTGAGTAACGTGGATTTCGAATTAATGCCTTCAAAATCTTCCGGCATTGCGTGTCAAGACTAGTCATGGACATTTTTTCCCATTAAGCAGTCAATAGGTGCAAACTTAGGCCACTCGTGAACTGATTATATCAGGAAACCTCCTAGAAACTTACCGAAAAATGTCAAATTTGTGCTTGACAACCTAAAAAAAATTGATATAGTTGCGTCTCTAATCTGCACAAGGGCGCCTTTGCGGCCTCATGCCGCCAGGTTGATTGAGCGTCTAACCCGCGCCGCCTGCCCGGGGCCCCCGCCGCAGAAGGGACTTTCGCTGAGGTCCTACCCCGGAAGGGGGTTCTCACAGTCCGAATCGTGGAGAGCGAACGGAGCCCATGAAGTCCGAAGCGCCGGACTCGCGGGCCCGAGTTTCGTTATCTGTGTCTTTCGGCTACCCGAGGGGGAGAAAGAGCTGTTCATGAATCCCGCCGGCCTGCCGCCCCGCCAGGGGCTTTATGATCCGCGCCACGAGCATGACGCCTGCGGCATTGGTTTCGTCGTGAACATGGAAGGGAAGAAGTCGCATGAGATTGTTCGCCAGGCCCTCACCGTGCTGGTCAACCTCGACCACCGCGGGGCCTGCGGCTGCGAGGCCAATACCGGCGATGGGGCTGGCGTTCTTCTTCAGATGCCCCACAAGTTTCTCCAGCATGCCTGCGCCGACGCGGGCTTCGACCTCCCCGCACCCGGCCGGTATGGGGTCGCCATGGTCTTCCTGCCGCCGGACGCCGGCACGCGTCTGGAATTCGAGCAGAGGTTCGAGCGCATCATCGAGGAAGAGGGCCAGAAGGTGCTCGGATGGCGCACGGTGCCCGCCCACAACGCCGCCCTGGGGGCGACCTCGAAGTCGTGCGAGCCCGCCATCCGTCAGCTTTTCATCGGCCGCAACCCGGCGATCCCCGACGACATGGCCTTCGAGCGCAAGCTCTACGTCATCCGCCAGAAGGCCTCGGCGGCGCTCCGTTACGGCAACCTGAAAGGCAGTTCGTTTTTTTACATCCCCAGCCTTTCCTACAAGACCCTCATCTACAAGGGCATGCTCACGGCCCGGCAGATCGAGTCGTATTTCCCGGACCTCACGGACCCACGTCTGGAGGCTGCCCTGGTTCTGATCCACTCGCGTTTCAGCACGAACACGTTCCCGAGCTGGGGCCGAGCCCATCCGTACCGTTACATCATTCATAACGGTGAGATCAATACGCTGCGCGGCAATGAGAACTGGATGTACACGCGCCAGGCCATGCTCGCCTCGGACCTCTTCGGCGACGACCTTTCCAAGCTCTTCCCGGTCATCCGAGAGGACGGCAGCGACTCCGCCAAGTTCGACAACTGTCTCGAGTTTCTCACGCTGACGGGCCGGGCGCTTCCTCACGCCATGATGATGATGATTCCGGAGCCGTGGGAGAGTCACGAGAGCATGAGCGACGAGAAGCGGGCCTTCTACGAGTACCATTCCTGCCTCATGGAGCCCTGGGACGGGCCCGCGTCGATCGCTTTCACCGACGGCATCCGCGTCGGGGCCGTGCTGGACCGCAACGGCCTCCGGCCGTCTCGATACTACGTCACCAAGGATAAACTGGTCATCATGGCCTCGGAGGTCGGGGTGCTCGACATCCCGGCTGACCGCGTGCTGGTGAAAGGCCGCCTGCAGCCTGGCCGGATGTTCCTCGTGGACACCGAGGAAGGCCGCATCATCAGCGACGAGGAGCTGAAGGAGCGTGTGGCCCGGGAGCATCCGTACCGGAAATGGCTCTCGGAACACCTGGTGGACTTCGAACAGCTTCCCGAGGCCCACACGGAAGCCGCGCCGCTGTCCCACGATGCCCTGCTCAAGCAGCAGCAGGCCTTCGGCTACACCTTCGAGGACCTCCGGGTCAACCTGTGTCCCATGGCCAAGAACGGCATCTGGCCGATCGGGTCCATGGGCACGGATACCCCTCTCGCCGTGCTCTCCGACAAGCCTCAGCTTCTCTATAGCTATTTCAAGCAGCTTTTCGCGCAAGTCACCAATCCGCCCATCGACCCGATCCGCGAGGAGCTGGTGACCTCGACTCAGACCCGGATCGGGTCCGAAGGCAATCTGCTTTGTCCCAAGCCCGAGAGCTGCCGTCAGATTCGGCTCAAGATTCCCATCTTGAAAAACAAGGAGTTGGAGAAGCTGCGGCAGCTCCGGCAGCCCGGCTTCCAGTCCGCCACGTTTCCCATGCTGTTCCGGCCGGAGGAGGGTGAGGCGGGCCTCGAGCGGTCGCTCGAGGGCGTTTTCGAGGCGGCGGACCGCGCCATCGCAGGCGGCGCGAACATCCTGATCCTGTCGGACCGCGGCGTGGACCTGGAACACGCGCCGATTCCGGCTCTCCTGGCCGTGTCCGGCCTGCACCACCACCTGATCCGCCGGGGCACGCGTACCCGCGTCGGCATCGTGCTCGAGACCGGCGAGCCGCGGGAGGTCCATCACTTCTGCCTTCTCATCGGCTACGGGGCCCAGGCCGTCAATCCCTACCTGGCCTACGCGAGCCTCCGGGACATGATCGATCAGCAACTGCTCACGGACCTGACCTACGAGGCGGCCGAGAAGAACTACATCAAGGCCATTGTGAAAGGCGTGGTCAAGGTCATGGCCAAGATGGGCATCTCGACCATCCAGTCCTACCGAGGGGCTCAAATTTTCGAGGCCCTCGGGCTGAACCAGGGCCTGATCGACCGCTTCTTCACCTGGACGGCCTCCCGAGTCCAGGGCATCGGCCTGCCCGAGATCGCCCGGGAGGCGATCCATCAGCATCAGCGGGCCTATCCCGCCATCCCCTTCAACGGCCGCACGCTGGACGTGGGCGGCCAGTACCAGTGGCGGGCCGACGGCGAGCTGCACCTGTTCAATCCCCAGACGGTGCACAAGCTCCAGCACGCCTGCCGAACGAATAACTACAAGACCTTCAAAGAATACGCGGAACTGATCAATAACCAGTCCAAGCGGCTCTGCACCCTGCGCGCGCTCCTGGACTTCAAGCTCCCGCCGAATCCGATTCCCATCGAGGAGGTCGAGCCGGTCGAGTCCATCTGCAAGCGCTTCAAGACCGGGGCAATGTCCTACGGCTCGATCAGCAAGGAGGCGCACGAGACCCTGGCGATCGCGATGAACCGGATCGGCGGCAAGAGCAACACGGGGGAGGGGGGCGAGGACCCCGCGCGCTACGTGCTGGACTCCAACGGCGACTCGCGCAACAGCGCGATCAAGCAGGTCGCGTCGGCCCGGTTCGGCGTCACCAGCTATTATCTCGTCAACGCCCGGGAGCTTCAGATCAAGATGGCCCAGGGGGCCAAGCCGGGCGAGGGGGGCGAGCTGCCGGGCCGCAAGGTCTATCCCTGGATCGCGAAGGTCCGGCATTCCACGCCGGGTGTGGGCCTCATCTCGCCTCCGCCGCACCACGACATCTATTCCATCGAGGACCTGGCCCAGCTCATCCATGACCTGAAGAACGCGAACCACAAGGCCCGCATCAGCGTCAAGCTCGTCTCGGAAGTCGGAGTCGGCACCATCGCCGCCGGCGTCGCCAAGGGGCACGCCGACGTCGTCCTCATCAGCGGGCACGACGGCGGCACGGGCGCCTCGCCCCAGACCAGCATCAAACATGCCGGCCTGCCCTGGGAGCTCGGCCTCGCGGAGACGCACCAGACCCTCGTCCTCAACAACCTGCGCAGCCGCATCGCGGTCGAGACCGACGGGCAGCTCAAGACCGGCCGCGACGTGGCCATGGCGGCCCTGCTCGGCGCCGAAGAGTTCGGCTTCGCCACCACGGCCCTCGTCTCCATGGGCTGCGTCATGATGCGGGTCTGCCACCTCGATACCTGCCCAGTCGGCGTGGCTACCCAGAATCCCGAGCTGCGCAAGAAGTTCACCGGCGACCCCCAGCACGTGGTCAACTTCATGCGCTTCATCGCCCAGGACCTGCGTGAGATCATGGCCCAGCTCGGATTCCGTACGATCAGTGAGATGGTCGGCCGGACCGATCTCCTCGATGCCCGCAAGGCCGTCGAGCACTGGAAGGCCAGCGGCCTCGATCTCTCCCCGCTCCTCTATCGGCCCGACGTGGGGCCCGGGGTCGGCCGCTACTGCCAGATTCCCCAGGACCACGGCATCGAGCGGTCGCTGGACATGCGCGTCCTGCTCGACCTCTGCAAGCCTGCGCTCGATCGGTGCGAAAAGGTGAAGGCGACGCTTCCCATCCGGAACACGAACCGCGTGGTCGGCACCATCCTTGGCAGCGAGATCACCCGGCGCAACGGGCCACAGGGCCTCCCCGAGGGGACCATCCATTTGCATTTCCAGGGCTCGGCCGGCCAGAGTTTCGGCGCCTTCATTCCCAGGGGACTCACCCTGGAGCTGGAGGGTGACGCCAACGACTATTTCGGCAAGGGCCTTTCCGGCGGCCGCGTCATCCTCTACCCGCCCAGGGGCTCGACCTTCGTGCCCGAGGAGAACATCATCGTCGGCAACGTCGCCTTCTACGGCGCCACGAGCGGAGAGGCCTATGTCCGCGGCGTCTCCGGCGAACGCTTCTGCGTCCGCAACAGCGGCGTGCACGCCGTCATCGAGGGCGTCGGCGACCACGCGTGCGAATACATGACCGGCGGCCGTGTCGTCGTCCTCGGCCGCACGGGCCGCAATTTCGCCGCCGGCATGTCCGGCGGCATCGCCTACGTCCTCGACGCCGCCGGCGATTTCAGACGCCGATGCAACCTCGAAATGGTCCAGCTCGGAAAGCTCGAGAATCCAGAGGAGATCGCCGAGGTCGAGGCCATGGTCCGACGACATGCGGACCTCACCCGCAGCGATCTGGCCTGGAAAATCCTGGCCCTCTGGGACGAAATGCTCCCTCGCTTCGTCCGCATCATGCCCAGGGACTACCAGCGCATGCTCGACGCGCTCGAACGCGCCCGCAAGGCCGGGCTCAGCGGCGACGACGCCGTCATGATGGCCTTCGAGGAAAACAAGAACGACGCCGCACGCGTCAGCGGCAATTGACGCATGGCAGTCTGTTGAATGTGAAGAGGACCTCCCATGGGTAAGCCTACCGGATTCCTGGAGTTTCAACGCGAGCTGCCCGCCGATCGGCCGCCGCTCGATCGCGTCCGCGACTGGAACGAGTTCCACATCCACATGCCTGCCCGGAAGCTCCAGGAGCAGGGCGCCCGATGCATGGACTGCGGCGTCCCCTTCTGCCATACCGGCACCTTGCTCAGCGGCATGGCCGCCGGCTGCCCCCTGAACAACTTGATTCCCGAGTGGAACGACCTCGTCTACCGGGGCCTCTGGCGAGAAGCGCTCGAACGCCTTCACAAGACGAACAACTTCCCCGAGTTCACTGGCCGGGTGTGCCCCGCCCCCTGCGAGGGTTCCTGCGTCCTCGGCATGAACGCCCCCCCAGTCACCATCAAGAACATCGAGTGCTCCATCGTCGATAAGGGCTTCGAGGAGGGCTGGGTCACCCCCAACCCGCCCGAGAAGCGGACCGGCAAGAAGGTCGCCGTCGTGGGGTCCGGGCCCGCCGGACTCGCCTGCGCCGCCCAGCTCAACAGCGCTGGACATTCCGTCACGGTGTTCGAACGCGCGGACCGCATCGGCGGTCTGCTGATGTACGGCATTCCGAACATGAAACTGGACAAGGGCATCGTGCAGCGTCGGATCGACCTTCTGGCATCGGAAGGTGTTCGCTTTGTCACCCATACGCACGTCGGCAAGGACGTCCCGGCGGCCGATCTGCTCAAGTCTTTCGACGCGATCGTGCTCTGCTGCGGGGCGACGAAGGCCCGGGACATGCCCATCGAGGGCCGGCAACTCCAGGGCATCCACCTGGCCGTCGAGTTCCTCCGTCTGAACACCAAGAGCCTTCTCGACTCGCGGCACGAGGATGGCCGTTATATCTCCGCGAAGGGCAAGCATGTCATTGTCATTGGAGGCGGCGATACCGGCACCGACTGCGTCGGCACCTCCCTGCGGCACGGCTGTAAGACCCTCACTCAGCTCGAAATCCTCCCGCAACCGCCGCCGGGCCGGCAGTCGGACAATCCCTGGCCCGAATGGCCCAAGATTTATCGCCTCGACTACGGCCAGGAGGAGGCGAAGGAGCGCTTCGGCGGCGATCCGCGCCAGTACCTCATCAACACGAAGAAGTTCATCGGCGGCGAAAACGGGAACGTCAAGGCGTTGCAGACCGTCCGCATCGAATGGGCGAAAGGCGACAATGGCCGGCCCTTCCCCAAGGAGATACCGGGCACGGAAAAGGTCCTGCCCGCCGACCTGGTTCTCCTGGCGATGGGCTTTCTGGGGCCAGAGGATGCCGTGCTCCAGCAACTCGGCGTGGCCCGAGACGAGCGCTCCAACGTCAAGGCGGAATACGGCCGATACGCCACCAGCGTCCCCGGCATCTTTGCCGCGGGCGACATGCGGCGCGGCCAGAGCCTCGTGGTCTGGGCCCTGCACGAGGGCCGGGGGGCAGCTCGGGAGTGCGACCGCTACCTCATGGGCAAGACCCATTTGCCCTGAGGCGAAAGTTCATGGATTTAAGTCCCAACCTGACGCTTTCGTGGTAGCGGCCGCCAAGGAGAAAAACATGGTCTGTAGATGTCTGATAACCGCATGGGTACTTCCCTTCATGATGGCCCCGCCGGCGTTCTCGTCTGAGGAGGAATTCCTCGATTGGCGATCCGTGAGTATCCAGTGCCGTGAGACCCAAGAAGCCGGCCGGGTCTCTTGTGATGCCATTGTTGGGGAAAAAGGATACGAAAAGTTTGTTATCCAGGCGTTCGGTAAAACGTACTCACTTGGGGAAGGTGACCGCGCCAAATTGGCGGAGTTTCCCCTCTCCTCTCTGCGCACTACGCATGAAGCTGGATACGCGAGACTGGGGGGGTACACCGTTCGTTTATGGTTGGAGCGAACCTATTACGACAAAGCGAAGGCGCTCGTTACCGAGACCGTCTATGTCTCGGTCAACAAGGAAGGTGTGTCGGTGAACGGCCCGAGCAAGAAGAACTTGTGAGGCCTACAAGCGTTTGCAGCGGATCGCGGAGACGCACGCGCTGAAACGCCCTGCTCGATCTGGCGCTTTGTGCCGTCGTAAGAGCTTGGTGAAAACGGCGAGTTGACCCTACACGGAAAGCCCCAAATCGAAAATCCTTCCGTGTCGACGTTCCGCGGGAATCACCGTCTCGTAGATTTGACTCTGAATAACCACGTGGGACAGATTCCGGCCACAATGGGGACAGCCGGTGTCCGGAACATGCCTCGTCTCTTCGACATCCTCTTCCGTCAACCGTTTCCTGGTCGAACCTTCAGCCCCCTCCGCACGCCCCTTCTTCTTGGGCGTCTCCTCCTGGTCTTTACCTTCTCGCTTCTTCCTCTCATTTTCTCGGTCCTTCGCATACGTCGCCTTTTGACCCGAATGAGTCGACAGCGATACCTTTGCCCCAAGCTTCTGCAGTGCCTCAGTCAGTTCTTCCACCTGCTCTTCCAGACATCGAATGCGAGCATCTCGCTCCGCCAGCAATTCTCGAAGCGCTGCAATCTCACGTCGCTGCAGCTCAACCACGCGTTCGAGATGCCTATTCTGACGCTCAAGCTCTTGGAGTCTTGCATCGGCCATGCACCAGGTATAGCATGTTATTCGACGCGGCGCCAGCTAAAAATTTGAGCACCAATCCACATAGCTGCGCATAGTTGGAGCAGCGTTCACTAAGGAGTTACCCAATAACGATGGCGTAGTCACGGACTCGGACGACCCCATCGAAGAGCAGTCGCCGGGCCTGCTGCTCGCGGTCAACGATGACAACGACGACTTCGACGCCGAGCCGGACGACCCCAAGCAGAAGGACAACGAGAATGACCGGCTCGACGGGGTGGAGGACCGTGCGGACCTGAAACCCATGCGGTTGACGCTTTTCCCACCGAACGCGCCCAAGGGTACGGTCTTCTTGAAGAAGGCATCGGGCAGTGGCAAGGTCAGAGTTTTTGAAGACGACGGGGCCGATGGAATCCTGATCTTGGGGCCCGAGGACACGGCGAGTGGGGACCAGTTCGCTCCCACGAGCGCCAGGGCGCTCCAGATCCTCGTCGAGGGCGTCGAGCGCGGCCGTCGTGCACGTCAACCCGAACGAGGTTGCGGACTCCCATTGACTTGTTCTTGGCGGTCCTGCCTGGCAGCATCCGCAAGATGCCTACCATGGGGGCGGAGGTGGGAGGCAGGTTGCGCCGTCGAACATCCGTCAAGCCCAAGCCTGTCGAGCGGCGCGGATGCATCCGAAGGGTTGACCTCCTCCCCAGCCTGTCTCGGCCACTGATATCGCCCTCCCAACGCCGCCTGCGCCGCCCTGGCGCGGCCGCCCCGCGAGCCCCGCTTACGTCTGAACCGCAACCCCGTCACGGTGTGAGCTTGCCCAAATCCAGCGAGTGGGCTAGAATTTCAGCGCGGAACAAGCATGAACATTGCGTCGTGGTTTCAGTTCAAGGCGTCGCCGTATCGACGCATCCGCGCCGAACCGGAGGAAGCATCCGAGGGAGAGAAGACATGGCTCATCCCGACCTGGATGAACTGCTCAACGCGCTTTACTCATTCGCACAGGAGATGCTTGCCAAGCACGGCGAGTTCCACCCCTTCGGAGTCAGCTTGAGCCGGGACGGAGAGATGGCTCTCGAGCAGGGATACACCGGGGATGAGCATCCCCCGTCGGAACAGATGATCGACACACTCGTCGGCGGGCTCCGCGCAATGGCGGGGAAACAGGAAATCCGGGCCGCGGGCATTTGCCTCGATGTACGGGTGACACCGCCGGGTACCACGGAAAAGAGCGATGCCATCTGCGCACGACTCGAGCATGAAAACGGCGAGGCAGTAGAGGTGTACTTGCCATACCGCAAAGGATGGTTTGGCAAGATCAAGTATGGTGAGATATTCGCCGGTCGAGGTGAGTCGAAGGTTTTTGCTGGTCAGGACTCCGGCACAACTTCTGCGTAACCAGACCGTTTAGTACCGGCCGCCTTCGCTCGCTCGGCTGAGCCGCGGTCTCGTCAGCACTGTTCCTCGCTGGATGAGAATTTGCGCTTGGGTCCGGGTTCCTCCCGATGCCAGACTGCGCCATGAGCCCTAAACCCCTCCGGGTCCTCGTGATCGAAGACAACCCGGCCGACACCCGGATGCTGCTCGAAGGCCTGGCCCAGCATGAGTCCGGCCTGTTCGAGCAGATTCACGCGGGCCGGCTCTCGGAGGGGCTGGAGGCGCTGAGTCGGGGCGGCATCGACGTGGTGCTCCTCGATCTTTCACTGCCGGACAGCGAGGGGCTGGACACGCTGCTGCGGGCGCGGGCGCAGGCCCTGACGGTGCCGATCGTCGTGTTGACGGGCACGACGGACGAGCCGATGGCCTTGCAGGCCGTGCAAGACGGGGCGCAGGATTACCTGGTGAAGGGCTCGTTGCCCGGCAATTTGCTGGCGCGCACGCTGTTGTATGCCATCGAACGCAACCGGACGCAGATGGAGAAGGCGGCGCTCCACAGGACGATCGAGCGCGGGAAGCAGGAGTGGGAGACGACCGTCGACGCGCTGGCGGAAAGCGTGGCCCTTCTCGACGCTGAACAACGGGTGGTGAGATGCAACCAGGCTGCGGCCGACCTATTCGGCTTGAGCTGGGAAGAGATTCTGGGCAGGCATTTCACGGACCTGTTCTTTCGGGGCCAGGCCATGCCGGAGAACGATCTTTTCTGCCGGCTTCTGCGCTCGGGAAACCGGGAATCCGAGGAGGTCTACCTGCCGGACCGCAAGCAATGGGTGGAGGTCTCCGTTCATCCGTTGAGGGAGGCCTCGGGGCAGCTTTCCGGCGCCGTCGCCGTGGTTGGCGACATCACGGACCGGAAACGCGTCGAGCGGGAGCGGTCCGTCGTCCAGATTCTTCAAAAAACCATTGGCCGGGCGAAGAAGGAATGGGAAACGACCGCTGATGCGCTCGAGGAATGCGTGGCCCTCGTGGACGCCGGCCAGCGCGTCGTCCGCTGCAACCGTGCCATGTCCCAGTTCCTGCAGCTTCCGTGGGAGGAAATCCTCGGCCGGCCTTTCCGTTCCCTCTTGTTCGCCGAGGACGCGCCCGCCGGGCGGGACCCGTTCCTGGCCATGGTCGAGACGCGCCGGAAACAGGCCCAGGAGGTCTACCTTTCGGCCCGCGGCCGATGGATACTTCTTTCCGTCAGTCCGATCCTGGACCCGACGGGCCAACTCATCACGGGGGGCGTCGAGACCCTGGTGGACGTCACGGACCGCCGGCAGGCGGAACAGGAGACGGAATCGCTCCAGAAGAGCATCCAGCGGGCCAAGAGCGAGTGGGAAGCGACCATCGACGCGCTCGCCGAGTCCGTCGCTCTCGTCGATCTCGAGGAGAAGATCGTCCGCTGCAACCGCGCCGCCGCGGAGTTCCTCGGACTCCCCTGGGAAGAGATTCTTCACCGCAGCTTTCCCGACCTGCTCCTCGCCGGACATGTCCTTCTCGAAAAGGACCCGTTTGCCGAGATGATGCGGTCACGAAAGCGCGAGTCCACCGAATTCTATCATCCGGACCGGAAACGCTGGATACAGCTCGGTGTCTCTCCGCTGTTCGACCCCGCCGGCCAGCTCATCGGCGCGGTCGAGACCGTTGCGGATATCACGAGGCGCAAGGAGGCGGAGGAGACGCTCCTCAAGGCCAACCAGGAGCTGCAGAACCTGGACCGGATGAAGAGCGAGTTCGTCTCCACGGTCTCGCACGAGCTGCGCACGCCCCTGACCTCGATGTCCAATGCGCTCTCCAATATCCGAGCCGGAGTCGTCGGCAAGGTGAATCCCCAGCTCAAGGAGTACATCGACCTGCTCCAGACGGACTGTGTCCGCCTCTGCGGGCTGGTGGAAAATCTGCTGGACATGTCGCGGCTGGAAAGCGGCCGGATGATGCTGTATGCCAGCGCCATCGACGTGCAGGCCATTGCCGAGGAGACGCTCAAGGCGTTCGAGGCCCCTGCGGAGAAGAAGGGCCTCTCGCTTCGTGCTGAAATACCCGACTCGCTGACGCCGCCTTACGCCGACAAGGCCAAGATTTCCCAGGTCCTGACCAACCTCGTCGGCAATGCCCTCAAGTTCACACCGCCAGGCGGCCGCATCACGATCCAGGCCGAGGAGTCCTCCCCGGAGGGTGTTACCCTCCGCGTCAGCGACACGGGCATAGGCATCGCCCCCGAGTTTCATGAAAAAATCTTCGAGAAGTTCTTCCAGGTCCGGCGTCCGGACCACCCTCACCAGCCGGGTACCGGGCTGGGTCTGGCCATTTGCAAGGAGATTCTGTCCCTCCATGGCGCGAAGATAGGGATCGAAAGCCAGCCCGGCCGCGGCTGCACCTTTTCCTTCACGCTGCCCAAGGCGCTGCCGGACACCATTCTGAGGGCCGACTTCACGATGGCCATCGAGCGTGCTCGCGCGGAGTCTTCCGTGTTCACCATCCTTCGAGTCCATCTCGCGGGCGCCGGGCCCTGGCTTCTGCTGCAGCGCCAGGAACAGGGAAACTCGCTCCTCCAGGAAATCACCCAGGCCGTCAAGGCCTCTTTCCGGCGCGGCCAGGACATCGTCGTCCTCCAGGGGGATGCCTCCGTCACCTTCATCCTCTGGGGCATCGTCAAGTCCCTGGGACCCGAGGTCGAGAAACGGGCTCGCGAAAGCCTCCAGCCGCTCGCCGGCCTCCGCCGCCTCCATGCCGAGAACTCCCTGTCCGTCCGGTCCGTGTCCTACCCCGAGGACGGCAGCACACCCGACGAGCTGCTCAACCGGCTCGAAGAAACTCCCGGTGCTGTGACCCATGTTTAAATGGTTTCGGGCGAAGAAGACATCCGCGAAGAAAATCCTCATCATCGATGACGAGCCGATCATCGTCCGCACGCTCCAGGATCGTCTCAAATTCACCGGCTACGAGGTCTTCACCGCGGCCGACGGAGAGGAAGGGCTTCAGAAGGCCGTGCAGCAGAAGCCGGACCTGGTGTTGCTGGATATCATGATGCCCAAGCTGGACGGCCATCAGGTGCTCGAACGGATGCGGCAGATGGAGGACACCCGGGAAATCCCGGTCATCATGCTGACGGCCCGCAGCCAGATGGAGGACGTCATCAAGGCGACCTCCGGGGGCTCCGCCGATTACGTCGTCAAACCGTTCGATCTGGTGGCGCTGCTCGAAAAAATCGATAAGGTTTTGTCTGGATGACCCTGAGTTTTCGGGCACGGAAGCTCGGATGTGCTTCCGTGCCCGAGTACTACAGCATGGAGCAGGAAAACGTCGCCCCCAAATCGGCCCGAGGCCAGGAATTCCTCGTCGAATTCCTCTTGCGGGAAGGCCTGATCTCCCAGGAAGACCTCCGGAACGCCCTGGAACAGCAGCGCCTGTCGGGAGCGAGCCTCGCTCGAATCCTGACGGACCACGGGCGAGTGTCCGAAGACGATCTCAAGCGGGCGGTCGCCGCGGAGCATGGCATCCCGTTCATCTCCCTGACGCCCGAGCAGGTGGACCCGACCGCGGCCCATCTCGTGCCGGACTCGCTCGTCCGACAGTACCGGGCCATTCCCGTGCGCATCGAGGGCGATCGGCTGATGGTCGCCATGGAAACGCCGCTGAATCTTGCGGCGCGGGACGAGATCACGCTTCTCACGGGCTATACCGTCGTTCCCCTGGCTGCCTCCTCGAAGGACCTGGCCCAGGCCATTCTCAAGCACTTCAGCATCCAGGAGGTCACCAAGCAGGAGATCGTGGACATCCGGCTGAGGGAGATCAAGGAGGGTCGGGCCCGGCCCAAGACCGTCGTCCGCGAACGGCCCCAGGAAGGCTCGGAGGGTGCGGTGATCCGGCTGGTGGATTCCATCATCCACGGGGCCGTCGCGGCCGCCGCCAGCGACATCCATCTCGAGCCGCAGGAGCCCGAGATGCGCGTCCGCTACCGCGTCGACGGCATGCTCAACGACATCATGACGATCCCGCGGCACGTCGAGCCGGCCCTTGTTTCCCGCGTCAAGATTCTGGCCAATCTCGACATCAGCGAGCGACGCCGGCCCCAGGACGGCCACATCGCCGTCCACCTCGATGGCCGGGACTTCGACCTCCGCGTCTCTACGTTGCCCACGGTCGCCGGCGAAAAGGTCGTCCTCCGCGTCCTCGATAAGGGCTCCACCGTCGTCGACCTCCAGCGCCTCGGCCTCGCCGGAGACGACCTCCAGAGGTTCCAGTCCCTGTTCCGCCGGCCCTACGGCATGCTCCTCATCACGGGGCCCACCGGCAGCGGAAAGAGCACCACCCTCTACGCCGTCCTCCGCACCCTCAACTCGGGCACCAACAACATCATCACCATCGAGGACCCGGTGGAATACCGCCTCGCCGGAATCAACCAGATTCAGGTCAGCCTCGCCGATAGCATGACCTTCGCCACGGGCTTGAGGACCATTCTCCGTCAGGACCCGAACATCATCATGGTGGGTGAAATCCGTGACCTCGAGACGGCGGAACTGGCCGTGCATGCGTCGCTGACGGGCCACCTCGTCTTCAGCACCCTGCACACCAACGACGCCGCCGGAGCGGTCACCCGCCTCATCGACCTTGGCGTCGAGCCCTTTCTCATCGCCTCTTGCGTCCTCGGCACGGTGGCCCAGCGCCTCGTGCGCTCCATCTGTCTCGATTGCAAAGAGACCTATGCGGCCACGGCCGCGGAGATCGCTGAGATCGGGGCCCCCGCCGGGCCGGCCGCGACCCTCCGCCTTGCCCGCGGACGCGGCTGCCCCTTCTGCTATCAGACCGGATACCGCGGGCGGTCCGGCGTCTTCGAAATCCTCCACGTTTCGGAACGAGTTCGCGCTCGAATCGCCGAAAAACAGTCCTCCGGAGAGATTCGGAAGACCGCGGTCGAGGAGGGCATGAAAACGATCTGGGAACGCGGGATGGAAAAAGTACTCGCAGGCACGACCACCATCTCCGAGGTGCGCCGCGTCATCGGGCATCAGGAGTCCTAGTGAAATCCGCTACGCCCTTCGGGCTGCGCGGATTTCATAGGCAGGGTTGGGCCGGCGAGGCCGGCCCAACCCTGGCGCGTCAGTACTGAGTGAACCTTCTCTGCAACTTCTCAATAAGTTGGGATCAGTTGAGGCAGTCGTATATATAAGTTGCTGTAAAGCAAATGGTTAGATAAAACGGGCGAGCGATTTGCCCGAACTTATTGAGAAGTCGCAAAAGTCAGTCTAGTCGTGAAGTTGCCTGTTTATCGTTTACGGGTCACGGGTCACTGATGATTGCTTGCTGATCCCGACACCAGACACCTCCTCACCGCCTGTTCATGCCGACCTATACCTATACCGCCCGGGATACTTCCGGCAACGTTTTCACAGGGACCATGGAGGCCACCAGCAAGGAGGCGGTCCGAGAGGACCTCCTCAAGATGCAGTATCACCCGACCTCCATCTCGGAGGAGGGCAAGGCCGGCCGTAGTTTTTTTGGGCCGCGCCGCATCCCCCTCGGCGACCTGGTCATCTTTTCACGCCAGTTCGCTGCCATGTACCATTCCGGCATTCCTTTGATCCAGGCGCTGAATGCCATCCGGCAGGAGACCGAAAACGCCCGTCTCAAGGATATTCTGCAGGACGTCCACGACCAGCTCGAAGGGGGTTCGAGCCTCCGCGCGGCCTTCGGCCGGCATTCGAACGTCTTTTCGGATTTCTTTCTCGGGATGATCGAGGCCGGCGAGACCGGCGGCGTGCTCGACGTCACCCTCGAACGCGTCGCCTCCCACGTGGAAAAACAAGAGGACCTCCGCCAGAAAGTCGTGTCCGCCTTCGCCTACCCCGTGGTCGTCGGCATCCTCTGTTCCTTCGTCATCGCCTTCCTTGTCATCTTCGTCATACCCGTCTTCGCCTCGGCCTACTCGAAGCTCAATATCGAGCTGCCGGGTCCCACCCGCTTCCTCATCGCCCTCAGCAACGGAATCCGGCTCTACGGGTGGGCCCTGCTGGTGGTTTTCGCGGCGGGTTATCTCGTCTGGACCCGCAGCCGGGACATGCCATCGGTCCACGCGGCGCTCGACTCCATCGCTCTGCGCCTGCCGCTGTTCGGCGCCCTCCTCCGGAAGGTCGCCGTCGCCCGGTTCATCCGGACCTTCGCCGTCATGTCGCAGAGCGGCGTGTCGATTCTCGATGCGCTCAACATCGCCGAGAAAGTCGGACGCGTCAAGCCCATCCGCCAGGCCACCGCCGCCATCCGCGCTTCCGTCACCGCCGGGGAGTCCGTCTCCGAGCCCCTGCGCGCCCACCGCATCTTCCCCTCCATGGTCGTCCAGATGGCCTCGACCGGCGAGGCCTCCGGGAACATGCCCGAACTGCTCGAGAAAAGCGCGGATTTCCTCGACCAGGAGATCGATCGCCACATCAAACGACTCATGACCAAGCTCGAGCCTCTGCTCACCGTCATCGTGGCTGGCGTCGTCGGCCTCATCCTCCTCGCCGTTTACATGCCCATGTTCGACTTCCTCAAACATGCCACCGGCTAGCCCATGTTTGGACCTTTACCCCCGTTTTGGACGTTGGTAAGGAGGGACAGTCTGGCTAAGAGTTTTGATTATAGCACGTTACGTTTTGTGCTATGA
>JACPCR010000080.1 GCA_016179685.1 Planctomycetota bacterium
AAATCAACGAAGCGTCCACCGAGGCGACGACTGACGTGGGGCTAATATTGTGCCTGTTTCTCCGTTTTGAGACCACCTCCCTGAAACGCCTATAGAGCCCAAGTTTTTCGCCCCGATCGTTCGGCTGAGCAACAGCCCGCTACCGGCGCAAAATTTGCGTAGCATCCACCCAGATATCGCCCGTGGGTGTTTTCAACAAAGGTTGTACCCAATCCAGGGAATCTTATGCTGATGCCCGGCGCATCCACAGTGCATTATTCACAGAATTCGTCTACTCGATGGTCCGCTCACTCCGCCGAGCCTGTCCGGCTGAACTCGCTCTCGCTGACGTAGAAGAGGTCGAAACTGACTTCAAGATTCTGGGAGAACTGTAGCCGCCCGAGCTCGAGCAGGACCTCCTCTATCTCCATTCCACCTGAGAACGCGCCTACTCCGACGGCCAGATCACCCATCCATTTCCACCCAAGCTGCACTTTTTGCAGTCCAGCCTCGTGGCGAGTCGACTTCAAGCGGATACCCGCAGGGCTCGACTCGAAGCGTTCGCGGAACTTCCGGATGGGGTTGACAGGCAAGAACAGATTGTTTTGGAGGAAGGCTTCGTCGAAGGCCTGCAGCAATCCCGAGATGCCATCCACCTGTTCGATCACTCCGCCCAGTGCCCGGGCCCGCCAGCTCTCGGACGTGTCCAGCATGGGCGCCGCACCGCCCTTGATATAAATTCGATAGACGTACTCGAGGTCTCGACTGCGTATCTTTCCATAATCCCGGTATCGGTCGTGCTCCAGGCGCTGGCGCGCATAGGCCTCGAATTTCTCCATATCCTCTCGGTGTACCCATTCGGCCTCGCGGAAC
Organism: Planctomycetota bacterium; assembly: GCA_016179685.1. Classification (GTDB taxonomy): domain Bacteria; phylum Planctomycetota; class PUPC01; order JACPCR01; family JACPCR01; genus JACPCR01. The sequence goes on from JACPCR010000080.1 coordinate 853, forward strand.
AACGAAGGATCGGGTCCGAAGACCACCGGCCTGCCTCCTACAACGGACCCTTGAATTTCCGTTTGGGCCCAAATCTGCCCCTCTTTCCAGTGGGGCAACAGACCCGGCCCCGCCCTCGGACCCGAGGAATACACACCCATGGGTCCCTCGTCCCCGAAATCCAGACCCTCAGCCAGGTCCATCTCCTGCTGGGAGTCATCAAGCTGTGCCTGTGCTGCCTCCTCCAGCCAGTTCCAGGGCCCGGTGGGGAAGGAAGGTGGGACGCCTTCAAGCCGGTCCGTTTCGCTGCTGGGCTGCGCTGAGGCCTCGTCTTCCCCCCGCCGATTCGGTCTACGGACATGTGTCCATTCGTAGAGAGCCTGCCGGACATCCGTGGCCGACCAGGCCAGGAGCTGCTTGAGGTCCGGTGCGAAGATGGGGGGTTGGGCATGGACCACCCCTCCTGCAGGGGCGGCCACGGCGGTCAGGGGGATCAGCAGAAGGGTCATGATGCCGGTGAGTAGTCGCATGGTAGGGCTCCTGTGCGGAATACTCACACCGTCTGAAATCCAGTATATGGAGATAGAGTATAAAGGCAAAGGGAAACACCTTTGAACATCAGGCGGACCGGCGCTCCCGCGCTCTATTCAAACAAAACGCGATTAAAATTCAGAGAGTGTTGAAACCCCTCGATTTTCAACCTGGCGGCCATATTGTCAATCCGGCCGCCAGTCGGTAGAGTCATGGACTGAGGTTTCGCCCTCCCCGGGTCTCCGGGCAGAGACGCACCATGTTCAGGCTCCTCTTTCTGGTCACGCTTGTCCTTTTCGTCCTGGGCGCCGTCTATCTTCCCTGGTGGGTCTTCTGCCTCATCATCCTGGGGATTATCTTCGGAATCTTCATCACTCTCAAGCTGCTTGGAGGCTGGCTCGTCAAAGCCCTGTTCAGCGTGCCGTTCAAGCTCAAAGGGGCGGTCCTGAAAGGTGCGGAGGCGGAAATCCATTCCCTCGCGCCTGCGGCCCCGCCGGAGCGGAAGAAGGGAGAGGAAGACGAGGAGGCTGCCGGGGACGCCGGGCGGCGTCAGTACTTCCTCCTCGAGGCCACGGTCACGCCCAGGCCTTCCAGGGGCAAGTTCACCGTCTGGGAGCCCGGCGAACTGCTCCTCGTCCGGCCAGGCTCGGCCATCGACGATGACGACGACTCCTGCAGGATCGAGAGTCTGGCACTCCAAGAGGATGGGCAGTTCAAGCCCGATGAGGGTTATAAGTTCGAGGGACCCAAACGGCTGCGCATGCTCATCGGGGTGATTCCAGAAGTCCGACAGTTTCAGTTCCGTTACTACTTCGAGACCTTTGGACAGGTCGCCCTGCCGTGATCGAACGCCTCGCCTTCAGCACCAACGCCTTCAGCAACCCTCGGTACACCGTGGAAGACGCGGTGCGGTTCATCCGTTCCTGCGGCTACGCGGGCGTGGAGATTCTGGCGGACAAGCCGCACGTCTGGCCGATCGACTTCAGTGCGGACCGGTTGGCGAAGTTGAAGGAGTTGCTGGTCCGGCTTGATCTGGCCGTTTCGAACGTCAATGGGAACACGGCCAGCGGATTTTATGGGGAGCGGGATGCGCCTCCGGGCCAGACCTTCGGTCCCTCGTTTTCGAGCACGCTGGAGGAGTTCCGGGCCTGGGGCATCGATCCGGCCTCCTGGCGGGTGGACTACACCTGCCGCTGCATCGATCTGGCCAGGGTGCTGGGCGGCCGCAACGTCAGCGTATCGAGCGGCTTCGTCGGGCCCGGCCAGGACGCCCGCAAGCTCTGGCATCAGGCGGTCGAGTGTTTTCGGGCCGCCGCGGACTACGCGGGCCGATCGGGCATTGACCTGACCATCGAGTACGAGCCCGGGATGCTGGTCGGAAGCGCCGCCGATTGCCTGAAGATGTTCGACGCGGTGGGGAGCGATCGACTTGGCGTCAACTTCGACATCGGGCACTCCTACGTGGTGCCGGGCGAGGACGTTTTCCGCGCCGTCCAGGATCTCGGCGGCCGAATTCGCAGCACGCATGTGGAGGACATCGCGGGGCCCACGCCGGAGCTTCATCTGGACCCGGGCCACCTGATCCCCGGGGACGGCAAGATGCCTCTGGCCGAGATTTTCCGGGCGCTCGAAGCCATCGGCTACCGGGGATTCTATACCGTCGAGCTGTATACCTACGCCCGGCCAGGCAAGGACCCCGAATACGCCGCCTGGGAGAGCTATCGCCGCCTCCTTCACCTTTGCGCCAGTACATCGGCCCGGGAATGACGGGAAACCACGCCACTTTGGAGAATCAGACCCATGCGAATTCAACGTGCCGAGCGATTGGCGCTGAACGTTCCTTTCTATTGCGAGCGCGTGCGCCGCGCCATGCAGCGCGCCAGCACCCACCAGGAGCGTGTCTACGTCTACCGGATCGAGACCGACAAGGGCATTGTGGGGTATGGAGACAGCCTCTATGCGCATGACGTGGACAACCTCGTCGGACGCAACCCATTCGCGATCTTCCAGGACGATCGCATCGGTTTCGGGCCGCAGCTTGCCGTGCTCGACGCGGTGGGCAAGGCGACCGGCGTCCCCGCGCACGCCCTGCTTGGAACGAAACTGAGGGATCGCTGCCCGGTCTCCTGGTGGGACATCGACATGTGTCCCTCGGACTGGGCGGCCGAGGCTGAGGAGTCGCTCCGGCGCGGCTACACCAGCTTCAAGATGAAGGCGCGTCCCTGGCGGGACATCTTCGCCCAGGTCGAGGCGGTGGGAAAGGTCGTTCCCCGGGACTACAAGTTCGACATCGATTTCAACGGTTTCCTGCTCACGGCGAGCCAGGCGGAAGGGGTCCTGCATGAGCTGGATGCTCATGTCAACGTGGGGATGTACGAGAGCCCCTTCTACCTCCAGAACGATCTGACGGGTGCGCGCATCCTGCGCGAGCGTATCCGGAAGCCCGTTGTCGAGCACTTCCGCGAGGACTGTCTTCACGCCCGCTGCTGCGATGGATTTGTTGTGGGGGCCGGCGCCGCGGGCACCCGCCACGTCGCCACACTGGCCGCGTCTTTCAATGTCCCCTTCTGGCTGCAGCTCGTCGGGACCGGCATCACGACCGCCTACGCGGTTCATATCGGCTGCACCCTGTCCCATGCCCGCCTTCCCTACATCACCTGCCACGAGTTGTGGGAACATGACCTGCTCCGGCAGAGCTTGAAGGTGGTCAATGGCATGATCGAGGTGCCGGACCTGCCGGGCCTCGGGATCGAGGTCGACGAGAAGGCCATCGAGAAATATCGGGTCGATCCCAAGGAGCCGACACCGACCCAGCGTTACCGGCAGGAGAAAAGGATTCTGAGGATTCACTGGCCCGCGGGAAAGAAGGGACGCCGCGTCTGGGAGTTCACGGACGAAAGCGTCTATCAACAGACGTTCTACCGAGGCAACATCCCGGGTTTCGAGCGCGGGGTGGACCTCGAGGTGATCGAGGACGACGGCACGGCGAATTTCCGCAAGCATCACGCACAGGTGGTCGAACGGGAATCCAGGGCCCAGTAAGGGCTGCGCCAGTCACGCTCCCTAAGAGACAACCCGACAAGACCCTTCAACACAGTCACTTACGGTTGCTCCATTCTCCGAGGTTATTGGCTTGGAATGCCCCAAACGGGGACTGTTCATTAACCACCCAGCCGCAGAGATTTTCATCATATCGAGGATGAAACCTCAAGGTTGAATCACGGAGGACACAGAGGGATTCTGATGAATACCTGTGCTGGTTTTCTCCATGCTCTCCGTGGTTCGAAGCGATTTTGTTTCTCTCTGTCACAACGAAGCGAATCCGCAAGCTTCGCAAGTCACGCTCCCGAGGAACTCATGAAACGAATCCTTGCCCAGCCGGAGCGCGTCGATTGGGATAGCCCGGGCCGCCGGGACTATTTTGTCCGCTTCGAGCATCCCACGGCGTGGGGCGAATGCCTCGTCCCCGTGACTATCCTGGTGGGGCCGGAGGCCAGCGCGGACCGCGGTCTCGTCGCCATCGGCTCCACGCACGGCAACGAGTACGAGGGGCCCGTGGCCATCAAGCATCTCCTCGCCGAAATGGATGAGCGGCACGTCCGAGGCCGCATCATCCTGATCCCCGTACTCAATGTCTGCGCCTTCAAGGCGGGGACCCGGGACACGCCCGAGGACGGCGTGAACCTGAACCGTGCTTTCCCCGGCCATGCCCGCGGCAGCATCACCTTCCGGCTCGCCGACTTCGTCCACCGTTACATCTTTCCCCGCGTGCACGTGGTGATCGACCTCCATTCCGGCGGCTTGCAAATGCGCTTCACCCCCTGCACGTCGTTCCACCGCGTTCCCGATGAAGACCAGCAGAAGGCGATGATGGAGACCGCGCGGGACTTCGGATGCCGCTTCACGATGATGTATCAGGACCTGACGGCTGGCCTTTTGACGAGCACGGCGGAGCGGCTGGGCAGGATCACCATCGGCAGCGAGCTGGGCTGGGGACAGGCGGTGAGCGCGGAAGGCGTCTCGATGGGAAAGCAGGGGATTCTGGCGGCGGCGGTCCGGCAGGGCCTGCTGCGCGGAGATTTGCCCCCGAATCGCCACTGCCCCCGCAGCGAGCAGGTGCTCGTCGACAATTCGGACCTGGACTGTTACGTGCTTTCGCCCTTCGAGGGGCATTTCGAGCCCGCGGTCCCCTGCGGCGGCTGGGTGGCCAAGGAGCAGCTCATCGGATGGGTGCATGATTTCGACCGCATCGACGATCCGCCGGTCGAGTTGAAGTCGCCCCACGACGGGTTCGTGCTCTGCCAGGCCTGGCAGGCCACGGTCTTTCGCGGCGAGGTGGTGAGCGTCGTCTCGAGGCGGCGGGACTGGCCGGCGTCGTAGGCCAGACTTTCTCAACTCGCTGCCGCCCCTCCTCACGGCTTCGCGCGTATGGGTCGAAACACCAAAATTTTCGAGATTTCTCATGACTTCTTGTGTCGGGAGCGCGATTTGCGAACTTTGCGGACTCGCTTCGTTGTGACAGAGTGAAACAAAGGCAGGGAGGAGCGCCGAGGACGGCCAAAAGGGTGGAATCATAAGCGCCTATAACCAAACGTCTTATTGATTTGTTTCTCAGGAGAAGCCGAAAAAGCCCTTTACCCGCCATTTCTCATTTCGGCGGGAGGAGAAATGGCGGGTAAGAAGGTCCGGAAAGATTCACGATGTTTGGAGTGATTCATACCTGGAAGGTCAAGGCGGACCGGCGTGCCGAGCATGACGCCTTGATGAAGGCCACACTGAAGGCCGAGCGCGAGCGATGCCCCGAGGTGCTGTTCAACGTGACCCTTGGTCCCGCCGCGGACGGCACGTGTGCGGAGGTGCAGCTCTACGCCAGCGAGACGGCGCATCAGCGTTTCACGGAACGAATCCAGCGGGAAGACGCGGAGCTGCAGCGCCTCTGGGCCAGTTACTCCGAGCACTGCGAAGCGGACTCCTTCAGGACTTGGCGGTTCGAATCCGCCGATTTTCTCGGAGAGAGCTTCGTGCGGCCGAGCCTGTCCTGGGGCGGAGCGCGCGACACGGTGTCGAGGTCCGAGGGGAAGCTCCGGGGGAAGGTGGCGCTTGTCACGGGCGCGGGCCAGGGCAACGGGCGCGGCATCGCCCGCGCCTTCGCGGAGTCGGGCGCATCCATCTTCGTCGTGGACCTCCACCGGGAGCGGGCCGAGGATGCCGCCCGGGAACTCGGTGAGCTGGGCCAGCCTTGCGTCGCCTGGGCGGCGGACATTTCCCAGGAGGAACAGGTTCAGGCCATGGTCAGCGCCGCGGTCCGGCAGCTTGGCGGACTCGACATCCTCGTCAACAACGCAGGCATCTTCCCCTTCAAGCCCATCGAGCAGTTCACCTCAGCCGAGTTCGATCGGGTGATGGCCGTGAATCTCAAAGGTCCTTGGCTCTGCGCCAAGTATGCCTTCCCGGAAATCCGGCGCCGAGGCGGAGGCGCCATCATCAACATCAGTTCCGTGTCCGGGCATCACGGCGGCGCCGCCCCCGGCGGCAGCGTTTACGACTCCAGCAAGGGCGGGTTGCGCCAGCTCACCACTTCCCTCGCCACGGAGCTCGGGCCCCACCGCATTCGAGTCAATGCCATCGCGCCGGGGGTCATTGTCACCGAGGGCACGGGCGGCCGAAGGCTTCTCGAGTCCGAGGCGGCCAGGAAAGACGCCGAGAGAACTCCCCTGCGCCGTCTGGGCTTCCCGGACGACGTGGGCCGGGCGGCCGTTTTCCTCGCGTCCGACGACGCGTCCTTCGTCACCGGCATCACGCTCATCCTCGACGGGGGCGCGACGGCCCAGTGGTAGCCTCATGACCCCGAAGCCCCCATCCCATCCGTCACCGTCGATCTGCAGCCGCTGTGCGCGGTTGCTCCAGCCGGGCTGCGGCGATTTCTACGTCGTGCGCATCGAGGCCGTGGCCGATCCCACGCCACCCGATCTCTCGGAGGAGGACCTGGCCGTGGATTTCGAGCGCGAGATGGAACGACTCATCGCCGAGGCCGAAAAACTCTCCGAGCAGGAAATGATGGACCAGGTCTGCCGGCGCATGACTCTTTTCCTCTGTACGCCATGCTACCGGCTCTGGATCGAAAACCCTACAGGATGAAAGCCTATGAAGATCGAGCCCGGCATGGAGAAGGACCCGTTCACCGGCCGAGAGATTGTGCGGCTGACCGAGCCGACATCGGACGCGCACGCGCAGTATGCCTTCAACTGTCCTTTCACTTCGGACCTGCGCTACCTGGTGTATCCGAGCCGCCGGACCGGCCTCTGGGAGGTCTGGCGTGCCGACCGATGCACGCACGAGCACGAGAAGCTTTCCCAGGGCGTCGAGGTCGGCTCGTTCAGCGTCCATACCTGCCAGGCGACGGACGAGACCTTCTATGCCACCGCGGACGGCCGGCAGATTTGGCGCGTTCACGCCACCCGCGGGGCACCCGAGCTCCTCCTTGAAATCGCCGGGGGAAGGATCACCTCCGTCCCCGTACCCAATCCCGAGGGCACGCATCTCTCCTGGGTGCGCCAAGCGGGTAACGATTACTTTGCCGAGCTCATGCCCCTGGCGACGAAGAAGCCGGAGGTTATCCACTCCTCCGCCGGCGTGCAGTTCGACCATCCCTGCATCCGCCCGGGCGATCCGGAGACGGTTCTCCTGTGCCGTTACGGCCGTTTCGGGTCGCTCCGAAACCAGCGCATGTGGCTCTGGCGTCGGGCCTGGGGCCAAGCCAGGCCCATCAACCCGCAGCCCAACTGGTCCATGGTCGGACACGAGGTCTGGATGCCCGACGGGCGCGAGGTCGTGTCGTTCCGATATTACCGTTACGACCGGAGCGGCGAGGCGAGCACGGGCGGCTGCTGGCCGAAAGGGATCGACCCGAACCACCCGGAGCTGGCCATCGGCATCAGCTTCTTTGACGTCCAGGAGGGCCGGGAGGCCCGCTGGTTCAAGGCGGACTGCTGGCATCCCTGCCCCTCGGGAGACGGCCGCGTCGTGGTGATGGACGGGAGCTATCCGCCCCAGGCCATCACGAAAATGGACCCTCTCACGGGCGGGACGGAGGTCGCCTGCACCGCCCGGATCAACCGTCCGCCGGACAACAACCAGCTTTCGCATCCGCATCCATCGCCGTCGCCCGACGGCCGCTGGGTGGCCTACACCTCGAACCATGAAGGCTGCTCCGCGGTTTACGTCGCGCCCCTGTAGCAGCGGCTATTGCGCGTTCACATAGTCTTCAGTCCTGAGTCCTCAGTCCCCAGTCCTGAGCACGAAGGGACAGGGAGAAGCGAGAAGCAGGAAGCGTGTAGCGGGCAGAAGCTGACCCGTCATCACTGACCATGGCCTTCTACTTGTTCCCTGCTCCCTGCGAGGAAGCAAGAAACGAGGAGCGGGCAGAAGGGGTGTGGGGCAAAGGTGCCAAGTTAAAGTTTATTTCGCGGGTGGCGGTCTTGGCTTGCTCTTCCCGTCCGCCCGCTGACTGATCGTGTTGGGCCTGGCGAGGGATTCGTCATGCGGCGTCCGAAATCCGGTCTTTCACACCGCGAGCGTGTGCACCTGGCGCTCGAACATCGGGAGACCGACCGAGTTCTCATCGCCATGGTCTGCTCGGGGATCAACCGGTCAGGGCATGAAGCGCTGGCAGCTTACTCTAATGAGGCGAAAGCATGAGAAGGACCATCAGGTGGTACGTGCAGGGACTGATCCTGTGGGCTGCGCTGGCCGCCGGCGCGTGCGGGGAGGGGGGCCGACCGCCCGTGCTCGACCTGCCCGCGACGCCCGAGGAACTCATTGAGCGCTGCCGGCTGGACCCGAGCCTTTCGAGCTTCGCCCGGCACGGCGAGGTGTTGACGAGCGGACTGCAGGTCCTGCTGCTCGGCACGTCGGTGTCCATCGGGGACAGCGAGCACGTGGCCTGGGCGCGGCCCTACTACCGCGGACCGGTCCGCATCCTCGCCTTTCTCGAGGCGCCCCACTACCGGGAGATCGCCGCGCTGTCGCGGGCGCTGCAGGGCGAGCTGGCCATCGTGCAGATGCCGCCGGGGTCGTGGTTCGAGTCGGTCCGCAAAGACCTCTATCAGGGCTTTTCCGCCGAGACCGCCCGGAAAGCCTTGAAGAAGCCCTGGGACGTGATCGTGCTCTGCTCTGGCCTTTCGTCCGGGCCCCAGCATCTTCCCGCCGATATCCAGTCCTCCATCCTCGAAAAGGTCAAACAAGGGACCGGCCTCGTCCTCCAGGGCTGCTACGAGGCCGGCGGCGGTCATCCCGTCGCCTTCTGGCCGGAGAAGACGCCCTTCGAGCCGGCCAGCGGGGTGAGGCCCGTTTCCGGCCGCGTGCGGATCAATCCCCTGGGCTTCTCCGTGCAGGAGCGCCAGGTTGCCGACGGCCTCCCGCTGGCTCTGCTGCCGCCGGTCTTCGCCCTGCCGGTGCGAATGGAATCGGGCTGGAAGGCGGCGCTGCTCGGCGGGAAGGCGCCCGCCGTTTGGCGTTACACGGACAAGCCGGAGGCCCCGCCCGCCATCGTTGCGGAAGGCGAGGAGATGCCGCTCGTGGTGATCGGAGAGCACGGCCGAGGCCGCGTCGTCTCCACCGCCTGGGCCACGAACGGGGGATTCCCGGTGGTGGACGGGAACGACATGCCCCTGGGTATTCGACGCTACGAGGAATACTGGACTGCGCTGCTCTGCAAGCTCGTGCTCTGGGCGGCGGGCAGGCCCAGCGAGCTGCTGATGCGGTTGGACGCGCCCTCGGACGCGCCTCCGGAGGGAGGAACGGAGGTCAAGGTCTTCCTGGAGGGTCTGAGCGCCAGAAAATTCTCCCTGAAGCTGGACGTGCGGGTGCGGGACTGGAAATTCAGGGAGGTGTGGCGCGAGGGAAGGCCGGCGGCGTTATCGGGCGCGGCCACGCAGACCGCGATCGTGCGGCTGCCGCCTCTGCCGGCTGGCCTTTATGCTGTGGACGTCGTCGCGCGAACTCCATCGGGCGAGTCGGTGAACTGGGCGAGTGCGGCGCTCCAGGTCCGCTCCCCCGAGCGTATCGAGATGGCTCTGCCGCGGGATACTTTTTCCCGCGACGATACGGTGGAAATCCGGGTCAAAGGCTCGGGGCTGCAACGGGGCTCCTACCGGGCGCGGGTCCGCGTGGTGGACTCCTTCGGCCGAGTCGTACGCGACGAGGAGGGCGCGGTCGGGCCGGGAAACGACTTCACCGTATTGCATCCGCTCCGCGACGCCCGGTCCTGCCTCCACACGGCGGAGGCCGTGTTGACGAAGGACGGACAGCCGCGTGCCCAGGCAGTGTCTGAATTCTCCTGCCCGGAGTTCCGCTGGGACGATTTCCACAACATTCTCTGGGGGGACGCGGAACATGCGGAGATTCTGCGGGATTGGGCCGGCGTGGATACCTACCTGGCCGCCGGCTGGCCGGGTCACGAGTTTCTTGCCCGGGCCGGGGCCGAGGCCGGCTTGAAGCTTCTGTGGACGAACGTCGCGCCGCAGAGCCCGGAGCAGACGCAGAGGGAGCCGGAGAAGGCCGAGGTTGCCTTCGATGAACAGGTGGATCGGGCGGGACGGTGGATCAACCGATATGACGCCATCGGCGTCTGCTTCCAGGACGAGCGGCATTCGTTCCAGGACCCGGCCCCGAACGAGGTTTGCCTGGCGCGATTCCGGGCGTGGTTGAAGGAGCAGTATGGCGACCTGGAGCGGCTGAACGCCACGTGGGAGACGACCCACAAGGCCTGGGAGGAGGTTCGGCCACTCTTGACTGCGGAGTTCCGACCGGAGAGGAACAATCTCGCGCCGTGGCTGGATTTTCGTCTCTTCGTCTCGAAGCTCACGATGGACGTGGACGCCCGGCAGGCGGAGTCGCTTCGGCGGCGAACGTCGCCGGACCTCTTCATCGGCATCGAAGGCGTCTTCGGCCTGGGCGGGCACATCGTTCCCTACAGCGGCTTCGACTACGCCGAGCACGCCCGTCGCTGCTTCAACATGATCATGCCGTACGACAACGAGGTGAATTCGGTGACGAATCTGGCCCGCAGCTTCTGCCCGGGCCCCCTGAGCACCTGGGACGGCTACAGCGCCCCCCGATGGCAGTACGAGGCCAAGCCCTGGTGGGGCGCCCTCCATGGCTACTGGGGCATGTCCTGGTTCTGCTCGAAAACCCTGGCCACCTCGACCGGCTGCCTGTTTCCCCAGGCCTTCTGGGTGGAGGAGGCGACGCGCAAGCTGCGGCAGGGGGTGGGCAAGCTTCTCATGACTTCCGAGATGCAGACGGACCCGGTGGTCTTCCTCTACAGCCAGCCCAGCCTCTACGCTGCCTACGTGGCCGGGCACTGGATCAACCCGCAGAACAAGCACCTCATGAATCGGCCGTCCACCCAGTGGGGACGGGAAAACCTCCAGCGCCTGGTCAACGAATTCGGCCTCCAGTATTCCTACGTCTCGGACCGGCAGGTCGAGGCGGGCGCGCTCCGCGGCAAGAAGCTGCTCATTCTTCCGGACGTGATGTGCATGTCCCAGAAGACCGCGGAGGCCATCGAGGAGTTCGTCCGCGGTGGTGGAGTCGTCCTGGCGGACCTCTGCCCTGCGCTCTGGGACGAGCACGGCCGGCCTCTTCGACCCGGCCGGCTCGACCGCCTCTTCGGGGTGACTCGAGACCGGTTCGAATACGGCACGAGGCCGACGGACTACCTGATCGGGACGACGCAATCCGAGCCGGACTTTCCCGTGGCGAACGAGTGGTTCATCGGCGAATACTACGAACGCGGCCTAAAGGTCGATGGCGGCAAGGCGCTGGGGGCGCACATCTTCGATGAGACGGAGGTGCCGGCGTTCGTGCTGAACCGCACGGGCCTGGGCGCGGCGTTGCTCATGAATTTCCTCGAAACGAATTATTCCCGGTATCCCGAAGGCCGGCAGCGCGTCTTCATGCGTGCGCTTCTGGGCCTGGCAAAGATCGAGCCGCCGGTCCGGGTGCTCAACGAACACGGGGCCGAACTTTATCAGTACGACGTCACCCGGTTCGAGGACGGCGGCCACCTCTACGTGGGAGTCTACCGGCTGACGACGTCCAGCCCGCTGAACCCGGAGGAGGTGACGCTGCGGCTGCCGCGTCCGGGGCATCTTTACGAGGTCAAGTCCGGAAACGATCTGGGCGAGGGCCGGGACGCCCGGGTGAAGTTGCGTGCTGCGGACTCGGCGCTGGTGGCCGTGCTGCCGTATCGCGTCGAGGGCGTGAAAGCTCGGGCGGCGTCGGCCCGGGCCGGAGAGCCCGTAGTCGTCTCGGCCGCGGTTCAGGCCTCCACGGGACGGCCGGGCCGGCACATCCTTCACCTCCAGGTGGAGGGGCCCGATGGGCGTCTGCGCCGGGCCTACGCGGGCAATGTCGAGGCCCGAGGCGGCCGCTGGGAGGGCATCGTTCCGACGGCCTTGAATGATCCCAAGGGCCGGTGGAAAGTTCGGGTGCGCGAGGTCGTCTCCGGCCTCGAAACCGAGGTGGCTTTCCGGCTCAAGTAGATCACGCGTTCGCCAGTGCATCTGCACTTCCGAATGCGTGCGCTCAGGTGAGTATCCCGGTTCTGAAGCGCGGGCGCACTTCTGAACCGGGATACCAGCGAAGATGTTCCAGAATGCGATGCTCATGCCGGTTCGGTTCGTGGCGCTGCTGGCCGTTCTGCCGCAGGCACGGGCAGCGGACCCGGCCGTTCCCAACGGATGCTTCGAGGAAGAGGCCCCCTTGGCCCCGGGATTGCCCGCAGCATGGGAAGCCTCGGGGCAGGGCGGTCAGGCCGTTCTGGATGAATCGGACCGTGCGGAGGGCCGCTGCTCGCTGCGGCTGGAGTGTCCCGCGGGCGGCGAACTGCAGGCGCGGTCGGCGGCCCTCTCGCTGCTCCCCCTCCGCCGTTACAGGCTCGGCTTGTGGGTCAAACGCACGCAGGGTCATGACCTTTCCTTCCTTCTCGAGGAGCACGGGGAAGCCGTGGACGCCAGGCGACACGATCTCCAGCTTCATTGGCCCGGAAGGTTTCAGCCCAACTGGTTTCCCCCGGCCCCCTCTTGGACGCCTTACCAGGCGTATTTCGCTACGGGTCGAGACGGGCGCTCCTGGCGGTTGCTGATCCGCCAGCGATGCCGGGACGACCGCCTGGGTCGGGTCTGCCGCGTGGATGGGCTGAGCCTGAAGGAGGTGGGCCCCGTGCTGTTCGCGTCCGAGGCGCAACGCGGCAGGAATCTGCTGGCGAAATCCGCAGCGGAATTCGAGCCGGACGCGAGCGGCCTGCCCTTGGCCTGGTCCTTCTGGTGGGGGAATGCCGCCCGCGTGCAGACGCTGCGCGAGGGCGGACCTGACGGCGGTCCCTTTCTCAGGGTCAAGCCCGATGCGGCTGGCGGAGGGGGCTTGTGTCTGGCCGGGGGCTTTTTCCCCGTGAAGGAAGGTTATCTCTACCGCTTCCGGGTCCGGGCGCGGGGACGCGGCAGCGTAACCCTGGCGATTCATCCGCTGGCATCGGCCCCTGGCGATCCCAGGGCGGAGACGGCGCTTCGGATCGGCAACTCGCACCCGCGTTCATTCGAGGTTTTCGGACCCGACTGGCAACCGCTCGAAGGCGAGTGGATTGCCGAGATTCCCGGGGTACGATGGTTCAATCCGTACCTGCCGATTTCCGGGGAGGTGGACCTGGGTGCCGCTTCCCTCGAGATGGCGGCGCCCTGATGGGAAGCTCCCTGCACCGATACGAACGGCCAAGAGGTCACCGCAATGAAGCCCACAGAGATCGATCCCGATCTATTCCAGGAACAAGGTTTTCTGATCCTGCGGAACGTCATTCCTCCGGACCGGCTTGGGGACATGCGAAGGCAGTTCGAGATACTCGTGGAAAGGCAGAAGGCCATCTGGGCACGGGACCGCGGGCCGGAGGAGCCGCCCGGCGGCGCGTGGGAGACCCGGCCTCAGCCGCGGGTGACCTTCTGCGACCGCATCGACGCCGCGACCGCGGACACCGTCTCCTTCTGCCTGGGCGAAACCACGTTCGAGGTCAGCCGCCGATTGATGGCCGCTCCGGAGGCTGCCGTCCACGCCATGTACCTCATGTGCAGCCCGGTCCGAGACCACGGGCCCGCCCAATGGCATCGGGACGTCGGCCCGGGCCATCCTGCGCCCCTCGAAGGACTTCAGGCCATCATGAAGGAGTTCAGGCCACAGTACGTGCAGTGGAACATCGCTCTGTACGATGACCATGTGCTGTGGGTCGTCCCGGGCAGCCACAGCCGCGTGAACACCCCGCAGGAAGAGCGCGCCCTGGCGGAAAATCCGAAGGTTCCCCTTCCGGGCGGCCAGCCGGCGGAGCTTCGGGCCGGAGACGGCGTGGTCTATGCCCTGCCCATCCTCCACTGGGCAAGTCATTACGGCCCGAAGCGACGCCGGTGCATCCACCTGGGTTACCGCGCCTTCGGGAGTCCGGTGTTCCCTTATGTTCACTGGCGTCATTGGGATCCCGTGTTTCTCGAACACCTGATGCCCTGGGCTCGTGCCCGATTCGAGCGATTCCTGGACCTCTGGCGACAGGAACAGCAGGTCATCGGCCAGATTTTTCGGGCTCTGATCGACGGAAGCTCCGTTGGTTTCTCCGATGGCCTGGATCGACTCCATCCGGCCCATTCCGGCCGAATGGTCGCTCTGGTCATGCTCTCAAAATTGGCGTGGCGAATCCGCGCCTTCAAGCCCATCGAATCAAAGACGAGCAGCCCGGAGGAAAGGCTTCAGAAGATGAAGAGCCATTGGCACGGCAGCCTGCTGTTCCGGGAGTTGACCGATTCCTTCACCGTCGAGGAGGCGGAGGTCCTGTGGGAGCGCTTCAAGCCGCTCGACGATCGGCTCAAGGTGGCCGGCGCACGGGCACTCCCGGGCTGGCAGGGGCCCGATTCGCCGTACGAGGCGAGCCGTATGCCCGATCTCGAACTCGACGAGACGCTCGGGATGCTTCTGAGGCGCACCCGCGGCTAGTTTCACGGTATCGACGCACATTCCGTTTTCGTCCTTTCTGCGGGCATCGCCGCCCTGGGCGCTGGTTACTTCGTGGTCGTCTTCCCCGGCGTCTCGGGGGATCAAGAAGGTGACGCATGAGCAACGCCTGGTGTAACGTGGGCCATCATCCTCGTCCTCGCACTCGACATGTCCTTCGCTCCAGGGTCGAGGACGACGGAGCACGACCAGAAGCTTACCCGTTCGGGTGTACTGAACGGCGAGGCCGCAGTTTTCCAAGAACAGGGAGTCCCTGAATCATGACGAGACCACCGCATCGCGCCCCATCATCAGACCGGTTCGACGGCCGGCACTACAGCGGGCAAGGCGACGCCGAATACCTCGAGCTGCTCGATACGGCCCGGCGAATGTTCGAGCCCGACCCCGAATTCCAGAATCTGTCCATGCTCTATACGCCCGCATGGAATGGGCTCGTCGAAGGCCCCACGTGGAACGCCTGGTGGATACAGAACAGCTATGGAACGACCACCACGGTCCTGCCTTTTCTGGCGGAGCCTTTCCTCACCTTCTTGCAGAATTCGCACGACCTCTGGTTCGACCAGATGGGCGACGGGCGCTCGGAGCGCGTTTACAAGCATTACGGCGGCGGGGAATTTCACTGGGTGGCGCCCGACGGCTGCCTGTGCGACGCAGCCTCGCCGGGCTGGATCGTCTACAAGCAGGGCGACGGGCGAGTGGACATCCACGACTGGGGCCTCGAGTTCACCGCGGCCGGGCTGTTGATGCAGGCCGAGTTGCTGCTGATCAGCCGTGACCCACGGGCCATCGAGCGCTACCTCCCCAGGCTCGAGCGCTGCGCGGATTTCCTGGACACACGGCGGGACCGTGAAAAAAACCTTTTCCTGGCGGGTCCCGCGGCCAATCTGCTCGCCCCCTCTTACGCCGGCTGGCGGAAGCCTGACGGCAGCTACGGCGAGGCCTACCTCGCCGGGCTGTCGGTGACCACGATCGCCGCTCTCGACCGGCTCATCGAGCTGGAAAAGCTTGCCGGAAACGCGGCCCGAGCCGCCCTTTACGGGGAACGGCGCGACGCCGCCCGCCGGGGCCTGCCGCGGCTTCTGACCGACGAGGGCTACTTCATCAAATCGCTCGATCCGGATGGGACGAAGCACGGGGTGTATGGCGCCCCGAGGCACGGCTACTTCGAGGCCCCGCCCAACCACGACGCGATCGCCTTCCGAGTCGTCGACAACGTCCAGGCTGGCAGGATTTACGCCAAGATCAACTCCATCCCCGGCCTCCGGCCCCATGCCTTCATCCTGCCGAACTACCCATCCCTGGACGACATGTACGAGGAGCCCAAGGGACTCTGGCGCTTCGGACAATGGGTCAACGGGGGCCACTGGTCCACCTGCGAGGCCCGTGTGGTCCTCGCTTACTACCGTCTGGGACGTTACGAGGACGCGCGGCGTTCCATGAAGCAGCTCCTGACCTTTGCTCGGCGCTTCCGCATGGACAATCCCCTGACCGAGTTTGGCAGCGAGGTCTATCAGCCCAAGCAGCCCATCAACCTTTGTTACGATGCGTTCGGCCCCGCCGGCGCCCTGCTTCGCGGCCTTTTCGAATACCTCTACCGGGCCGACGGACTCACCCTCGTCCCCCGCATCCCGCCCGGCGTCACCGAGCTGCGCCAGCACGACCCCGTCCGCTTCGGCAACAAGCGCCTCTACCTTTCCACCCTTGGGCAGGGGGAGGTCACAGCGGTCCAGGTGAACGGGCGGTCATGGGACTGGTTCGACGGGGAATCCGTCTTTCTGCCGTCTGATCGCACGCCCGACGCCGCGGAGGTGGCCATCGGGCTCGGGGGTGCGAAACCGAATCGGCGGGGGCCGGTGACCCAGCCGCGCCCGCCGAGCTTCCGGGCCGAGTCCGAATCCGTGTGGTCTGAGCACCTCCTGCCGCTCAGGAAGAAGGTGCAGGCGCTCGAGGATTGGACCCGAGACATCGGGCAGGAGCAGCCGTACGCGGCCGCGCATGCGCGTCTGGCGCGGCGCGCCCTCGAGGCCGCAGTCGAACGGAAGCGACTCCAGGCGGAAGGAAGGCTCGACCCGCTTCCAGAGGCTTCCCGGGCCGCAGCCGACCAATCTTATCTCGATACCGTCCAGCGTCTCGCCGACGGGCTAGTAAACAAGTTAGCAAGTGCTGGTGCACTGATGAACAGCGATACGAGGCGCTTGGGGCGGCAAACTTGAAAAATCGTTTTGAATTTGAGTCGCAGCTTACAGGTTTTCCGCGCCTACCCAGGCAAGTCTGCCGCGCCGGGCCTCAAGACGGACAGGACGGAATCGAGGGGAATCTTGGATTCCTGGCCGGTGTCCATGCGCTTCAAAGTGATCTGTCCCTGGGCGAGCTCATCGCAGCCGAGGACGAGGACGAAGGGGGCGGCGGAGCGGTTGGCGGACCGCATTTGCGCCTTGACGCTTCGGCCTTCGTGGTCGAGGTCGACGCGAAGGCCCCCGCGGCGCAATTTTCCCGCGAGCTGGAAGAGCGGCTCACGCGTGCCGGGCCCGATGGAGACGAGGAAGGCATGAAGGGCCGGGGACGCGGCGAGGGCCTGCGTCTGGCCGAGGGCTTCGAGGGCGATCAGGATGCGTTCGAGTCCGAGGGCGAAGCCGGCGCCTCCGAGGGCCGGGCCGCCGTTCTCGGCGATGAGGTTGTCGTACCGGCCGCCGGCCCCGAGGGCGCTCTGCGCGCCGAGGCCGGGGTGGACGAATTCGAAGACCGGGCCCGTGTAGTAATCGAGGCCGCGGACGAGCCTCGGGTTGATCTCGTAGGGGATTTCGAGGATGCGGAGGCCTTGAAGAGTGGCCTCGAAGTGACTCCGGCAGTTGCCGCAGAGTGCTTCCTGGAGCGTGGAGGTGCCGGCGGAAACCGCCTGGCATGCCTCCTGCTTGCAATCCAGAACGCGGAAGATGTTACGGTCCATGCGCCGCTGGCAATCGGCGCACAGGCGTCCGCGCTGCGGGCCGAGCTGCTCCTGGAGCGTCCTCCGGTAACGGTCGCGGCAATCGCCACATCCGAGGGTGTTGAGAACGGTGCGGTAGCCCGAGAGTCCCAGCTCGTCGAAGAGATGCCCGGCGAGGGCAATAATCTCGGCGTCGAGGAGAGGGTCGGACGCGCCGAGCGCTTCGACGCCGAGTTGATGGAACTGCCACTTGCGGCCCTTCTGGGCGCGCTCGTGCCGGAACATGGGGCCGATGTAGTGCCATTTCTGGAAGGGCCGCGTCTTGGGGTAGTTATGCTGGAGGTAGGCCCGGACGGCGGCCGCGGTCCCCTCGGGCCGGAGGCAGTAGTGGTCCTCTCCGCTGTCGAAGGTGAACATGCCTTTTTCGACGATATCGGAGGTCTCGCCCACGTTATGGACGAAGACGCGGAGGTCCTCGAAGAGGGGCAGGCGAATCTCCGAGTAGCCGTACCGGGCGAACAGCTCGCGGGCCTTATCCTCGACGAAGCGCCAGCGGGCGACTTGTTCAGGAAGGATGTCGTCGATACCCGCGGGAGCGCTCAAGAGCATGGCAGGGCCAACGGCAGCGGGAGAGTACGGAAACCGGACTACTTGAGGGTCTTGGACTTCATGCACCCGTACCGGAGCATGTTGATCTGGGTGATGCGGTCATTGAGCTTGTCGTTCTTCGGGTCCTTGTCGCGAGCTTCCAGGTAGAGTTTCAACGCCCGGTTGAAGTACTGCAGGGCGAGCTCGTTGAACCTGGCGCGGTCCGGCATGCCGGGCAGCGACTTCTTGTAATGGTCCATGCCGAGCTGGTAGGCCTGCTCGGCATCGTCGAGGTCCTCGGCACGGGGCCCCGACTCCCCGGCGGCCTCCGAGCCGGCCTCTTCCCCGACCGGCTCGTTCATGGCCTTGGCGGTCTCTTCCTCCTTGGAGGCGATTTCGACCTCGCTTTGCACTTTTTTCTTCCATTCTCCCTCGAGCATCTTGCGGGCCTCGGCGGCGGCGGAGCTGTCGGGATACTTGTCGACGACCGACTGGAGCTTGGCCCGGGCTGAATCCTCCTGGCCGAGCGCCATTTCGTAGATGGCGGCGAGGTAGATATCCTTGGCCTCGGCATGGCTGACCTGCTCCTGGACGCCGGAGTCGATGCTGCCGCTGTCGAGGAACTGCTGCCGGGCGTCCTGGTAGGCGTTGATCCGGTTTTTTTCCTCGGGGTTGGCCTGGGAGAGGGCTTTTTCGAGCGCCTTGTCGCCGTCGCGGGAAAGGTCATTCGCATAACAATAGGCTGCGAGGCAGAGGAAGCCTTCCGCACCCAGGGGGAGTCGGAGGAGGGTCTTGCTGAGCTGTTCGGGCTTGGTCTGGGCGAAGCGGACCTTGGCCTCCACTTCACCGGTCTTGAGGATCAGCCCCTCCTCATCCATGCCGGAGAGGACGCCGGAGATGCCGGCGAAGCTGAGGGAGAGCTTGAGCTCGCCGCCCTTGGTCTTGACGACCTCGGCGGCGCGCTGGAAAAGCTCGGCCTGCAGCACCAGCTCCTGGCGGAGGTATTCGGTCTGCTGCTTGAGCTTTTCATTGGGAGCGGAGGCGATGACGCGGTCGTAGGCCTGCGCGGCGAGGTTGAAGCGGTACTCGCGGGCAAGCTCCTGAACGCGGGTGCGGGTCTGATCGAGAACCTTCTTGTAATCGAGCACGGCCTGCAAGTCCTTCTTCGAGCCCGCGTCGCCGGTCCGCTTCTCCAGAAGCTGGTTGATGCGGGTGATGCGCTCCCGGGCCTTCTCCTGCCAGCGAGCGACCTTGTAGCGCTCGGCCAGCTCCTCGAGGGCCTCCTTGGCTTCGTTGAGCTGGTTGGCCTCGACCTGTTTCTGGATGGCCTGGGTCTCGCCGTCGAATCGCTGATCGATGACCACCACGGCGTCTCGGATGAGGCCGCGGGCATATTCCTTCTGGCGGTCGGTCTCCGCGTGATGGTCGTGCAGGGAGGCGAGGGCTGAAAGGGCTTCCAGGTATTTCCCCTCGTCAAGGGAGAGGGCGCATTCGCCCCGTGCGAGCACGATGTACCGGCGCACGTGCTGGGGGACGCGCAGGGGCTGATTGGGGGAGGCCCCGGCAGATTCCTCGGTGCAGAGGCGGACCAGCTCGCTCACGCGCTGGACCGCGTTCTCCAGGGGCTTCAACTCGAGATCGGCCCGGCGGACCTCGGTAATGCCGCCCGGCGAGCCCTTGGAGGCCTCCGGAGCGGCGGTCGCCGTCGTTCCGCTCGCCTTGGAACTGGCCTTCGATCCGCTTGGAGGCGGCGTGCCGGTCGAGCCCGTTCCGCGCGGTTCGGCCGTGGTCGTCGTGGGAGGCTTGGGACCGGACGGCTCCTTCCTGCCGCTGAGCTGGGGATAAGCGATGAGCATGGCCCCGGCGAGGGCGCTGAGCGAGACCAACGTGAGGACGATTTGGAAAACAGGCCACTTGGCGGGCCGTGGAGACGGAGCGGCGGCGGCCCGGGGCCGGACCACCTCAGCCGGGACCGCGGCCTCGGTTTTTTCCACCTCGGCGGCATCGTCCTCCTTCTTCTTGCGGACGGCCTCGACGACATCTTCAGCCGGCCGGAGGCGCGAAGGCGGCGCAGCGACGGCCTTGACGCCTTTCGAAGGCGTCGCGCTGCGCTCGGCTTCCTCCTTCTCGGCCGATCGGCCGCCCCGGCTCGGCGGCCGGGCGGGTCCCTTGGGGCCCTTCTTCGCGTCGCCGCGGCCCGAAAGACGATCGAGAAGACTCCCCAGAGGCTCGTACATCTCACCGTAGGCCCCATAGCGGCCGTCCGGATCGAACGCGGTCATCCGTGCCAGGACCTCGTCCATCTCCTCCGGGACGCCCTCGACGACATGGCTGGGCGGGGTGACCCGGATGTCATGGTCCGTAAGCTTCCAGAGGCCTCTCTCGGGCTCGAAGCAATCGCTGCCGGTGAGCATCTGGTAATAGATGGCCCCGAGGGCGTAGATGTCGGCCCGGAAATCCCCGGGCCGCTCGGTCTCGATCACCTCCGGGGAAGTGAACGGAGTCGGGTGTCGAGCGGAGTGCTTGGCGACAACGCCAAGGAGCAGCCCGAATCCGGAGAGCTTGAAGAAGGAGGAGCCTTCCTCCATGAAAAGGACCTTGGAAGGCTTGAGGTTGCCGTGGAGGGCGCTCTTCTTCTGGCCGAATTCGAGGGCCTTGGCGATGACCATGGTCAGCTTCGTCGCTTCCATCGGCGGGAGCACCCCTTTCCGGATACGCTCCTCGAGCGATCCCCCGGAGAGGTATTCCATGGTGTAATAGATGAGGTCCTCTCCTTCCTGATCGACGTTGTAGATGCTGATGATGTTGGGGTGAGAGAGGCTGGCGGCCGAGCGCGCCTTTTCGAGGAACTCCTTGACCACGACGGCGTGGGCGAGGAGCTTGGCGCTCATGATTTTGATGGCGACCTCGCGCTGGAGGGATTCCTGGATGCCCTTGAAGACGGGGCCGGTGCGGCCCTGGCCGAGCTCTTCGATCACCGTGTGGTTGCGGATTTTGGGAAGGTCCATCACGAGCCCCGCAGGCAGCACAAAGAGGAACAGGGGAGCAAACGAATCCGGGGGCGACTGGCGGCCTCCTTGGCGGCAGGGGACTCTTCCATGGCGGGGCGGCCTGGGATGGGGCCCTCCCCGCCGCGCCATGCCGTCGTCAAGCCTTACAGGTCGGGTTGCGGCATACTAACAGAAGGGTTAAGTTCCTTCAAGAGAAAAACCTGGGAAAGAGCCCGGCCGCGACGGCTTCCATGCTTTCGCCCTCAGCGAGGTCGATCCACTCGACGTTCTGGAAATGGCGAAACCAGGTGATCTGGCGCTTCGCAAACTGCCGGGAGCCCTGCTGGATCAATTGCGTGGCCCTGGCCAGATCATGCTCACCCCGGAGATAGGCCACGGTCTCCCGGTAACCGAGCGCCTGGAGCGGGCCGCGCCCCCAGCCGCCGGAGACCTCGAGGAGGCGGCGAGTCTCCTCGACCAGTCCCCGGGCGAGCATCCGGTCCACTCGATCATTGATGCGCCGATACAGCTCGGCCCTCGGCCGGCGCAGCCCGAAGAGGCGAAAACGGTAGCCCGGACGAGGTCGGCCCGCCTGCTGCTGCCAGGCGCTGATGGGCGTGCGCGTCAGTTCGTGCACCTCGAGGGCCCGCACGATGCGGCGGAGGTCATTCGGGTGTATCCGCCGTGCGGCCTCAGGATCGATCTCGTTGAGCCGCTGGTGGAGCGCCTGAACACCGAGATTCTGGCTCTCCCGAAGCAGCCGCTCACGGACCTCCGTGCTGCGTGCGGGCCCCTCGAAGATGCCCTCGATGAAGCCTTTGAGATAAAGAGCCGATCCGCCGGTGACCAGAATGCCCCGACCACGCTGCCCGATGGCACGGGCCGCCTGGTCGGCGAGCCGGACGAACTCGGCGACGCAGTAGGTTTCGGTGATATCGCAGATGTCGATCAGGTGATGAGATACCTGCCGCCGCTGCTCGAAGGAAGGCTTCGCCGTGCCGATGTCCATCCCCCGATAGACCTGCATGGAGTCCGCGGAAATGATTTCTGCCCCGGCGTGCCGGGCAATCTCGAAGGCGAGATCGGACTTCCCGGACGCGGTGGGCCCGAGCAGAAGAGTGACGGGGAGGGGCGCAGGCGAGGAGACGACGGCCATTGACGTTGCCCATGAACACCTTTTATAATAAGTCATTTGTGCAGGAGAATGGATTTCCTGCAACAGGAACTAGCTTCGCCTGGAAACACCGGATGGTCAAGATTCAGGGGTCTTCGGAATACGACAAGTTGGACGGGATCGTGCAGGAAGCCTGCAGCAAGCATGGGTTCAAGCTGCAAGTGACCGGTTGGGCCCGCAAGACTTATGACATTTTTTTCGAGGAGAAGAAGACCAAGAAGCTCGAGCATGTGGCCCGGGTCGAAAGTTTCGCGACCACGAGCGGAGAGATTCGCGTGTTTGATGATCGGGCGCTGCCCTTCGCCCAGGACCTGGGGCAGGCGCTGGAGAGCGCTTTCAAGCTGACAGAAGCCGTGGTGATCCGGGAAAAACGGCCGGAGTAATGTTTCGGTTCGGAAGTGCTCCCGCACTTCCGAACCGAAACATTCGAGTCTTAGGGTGTCACTTCTCCGCCAGGTGCCCGCGAAGCGGGCGCGGAGAAGTTCAAAGGTGTCGGGCGTCAGTTGATTCCTGAACCCTGACACCGTTTCCAGCCCTGTTCGGTTTCGGGCTTCGCCCGTCTTAAGTGAAATCGCCGGTCGGCTCCGGGCCTGAGGGCTTGGAATTGGCGCTGTGCTTCTGGACGTAAAGGTCGATTTTCTTGCGAGCCTCTTCGCTAATCCGGTCGAAGAAAATCGCAAAGGCGTAAACAGTCCTGCCGTCCATCTGACGCTTGCCCTCGGAACGGACGACGACGCCCTCGCATTCGACGTCCTCCTTGCGGTCCGATCCGGGCTCTTGCAGCTCGAGGGTGACGTGCAGCCGTGTGAACTCCGGGATAGGCCGGCTGCAGACGCAGTAGGCCCCGCAGTGGCTGATGTTCCGCGTCTGGCAGAAGTCGTTGATCGTGACGCCGGACTGGTCCGACGGAACGCGGAGATTGCGCACCCGGAATCGGGTCTCGACGCGGGCTGCTCGTCTTCGTTCAGGAGTCTGGCTCATGGTTGGATAGGCCCCGCGGATTCTCCAGGACGGATCCCGTTTCCCACACTTGTCCTCCCTCCGGGAAGACCAGTGTGGAGGGAGAGGAATCCACGGATAAGAGGATACCGCCCCGGACAGGGAAAGCAAGAGACGCAATAAAACGGTGTAAGAAAAACAGGTCGAGAGCCGACCACAAGCTAAGATAGAGAAGTTCGCTCGTATTCACCCGCCTCCGCTGAATACGAGAAGTACATCATTCAGGAATTGTGCGAAACGATTTCTGACCGGATTGACTTAGGAGAGCCGGAATGGGAGGCGTCGGAGCACGTGACGGGAAGAGAGCCATGAGCGAAACGCCTTCCTTCGAATTCGGCGGTGAAATCGTCTGGCGACCCGACCAGGAGACGGCTCGCCGCTGCCACTTGAGACGATTTTGCGACCGGCACGGCCTGGCCGGCTTCGACGAGCTGATGGAAAGGTCGGCGCGGGACATCCGCTGGTTCACCTCGGCGGTGCTGGCGCATCTGGACATCCGTTTCGAGCATCCGTATGAAAAGGTCCTGGACATGACGGCGGGGATCGAGCGGCCTCGATGGTGCGTGGGGGGCAGATTGAACATCACGGCGAGCTGTCTGGACCGGCAGATCGGCACGGCGGTGGAAGCGCGTCACGCCCTGGTCTGGGAAGGAGAAGAGGGCGTGATGCGGACTCTGACCTACGGGGATCTCGCCCGGGAAGTGGACCGTTGTGCGGCCGCCCTGCGAGCCCTCGGGCTCGGGAAAGGAGACGCCGTCGGTCTCTTCATGCCCATGACGCCCGAGATCGTGACAGCTTTTTTCGCCGTGGTCCGAATCGGCGGCATCGTCATCCCGCTCTTCTCCGGCTACGGGCCCTCCGCCGTGGCGAGCCGGCTGGCCGATGCGGAAGCGAAGGCGCTGTTCACGTCCGACGGGGCCTTCCGCCGAGGGAAGGCCGTGGCGCTCAAGCCGATCGCGGACGAGGCGCTCCAGCACTGCCCCTCCGTGCGCCACGTCGTCGTCCTGCGGCGAACCGGCCAGAACGTCGCCTGGTCGCCGGGCCGGGACCACGACTGGCACGAGTGGCTGTCGGACGCCGCCGGGCCGGGCGATCCGGAATCGACGGAGGCCGAGGACCCTCTGATGATCATCTACACGTCGGGGACGACGGGCCGGCCCAAAGGGGCCGTCCATACCCACTGCGGCTTCCCCGTGAAGGCGGCTCAGGACATGGCCTTCGGGACGGACGTGCAGTTCGGCGACCGCATCTACTGGATGACGGACATGGGCTGGATGATGGGTCCGTGGCTGCTTTTCGGATCGACCCTTTTGTGCGGGACGATGTTTCTTTATGACGGGGCGCCGGACGCCCCGGGTCCCGACCGCGTGTGGGCGCTGGTCGAGCGGCATGGGCTGACGCACCTGGGGATCGCCCCGACGCTGGTCCGCAGCCTCATGAAGTTCGGCGAGGGGCCCGTGAAGGCGCACGATCTCTCCTCGCTGAGGGTCCTGGCGTCGACGGGCGAGCCCTGGAATCCCGCTTCCTGGCTGTGGCTCTTCCGGACCGTGGGCGGCGGCCGGCTGCCCATCATCAATTACTCTGGCGGGACCGAAATCTCCGGCGGCATCGTCATGGGCAACCTGCTGCGGCCGCTGAAGCCCTGCGCATTCTCGGGCCCGTGCCCGGGCATCGCCGCCGACGTGGTGGACGAGAACGGGCGGTCGGTCCGGGGCCAGGTGGGTGAGCTGGTCATCCGCGCCCCGTGGATCGGGATGACCCGCGGCTTCTGGAAGGACCCGGCCCGATACCTGGAGACCTACTGGTCGCGATGGCCCGGGGTCTGGGTGCACGGGGATTTCGCGGCGGTCGATGGAGACGGCCTGTGGTACATCCTGGGCCGCAGCGACGACACGATCAAGATCGCCGGAAAACGGCTGGGCCCGGCCGAGGTGGAATCCGTCCTGGTCAGCGATCCCGCGGTGCTCGAGGCGGCGGCCATCGGCGTGCCGGACGAGGTGAAGGGCCAGGCGCTGGTCGTTGTCTGCGTGCTGAGGCCGGGCCACGCCGCGTCGGAGGCGCTGGCCGCGTCCCTCCGGGCCCGGGTGGCGACGGAGCTGGGAAAGCCTTTGCAGCCAAAGGCGGTCCTTTTCGTGGCCGACCTGCCGAAGACGCGGAACGCGAAGGTGATGCGCCGGGTGGTGCGCGCCGCCTACCTCGGCCAGGACCCGGGCGACATCTCGTCCCTCGAGAATCCCATGGCCATCGAGGAAATCCGCCGGGCCGCCTTGGAGGCCCAGACGTGACGCAGCAGACGTGTCTTGCAGTACCCTCTCGTCCTCGTGGTCCGTGTGCCTGCTCGTGCCTCGAGGATGCGCGTGGCGTCAGCCCGGATTTCTCATCCCGCCGGGATGGGAAATCCGGGCTCAGGACGGGAGAAAGACGAGTATCCGTTACGCGTCCGTTCGAGGCCGCCCTTGGGCGGACTCGCTGCCATCGTTAGGAGGCCCAATGATGAGCGTGTGGAACGCAACTCTGTCGGCGGCCATGCTGCTGGCGCTCGCTGGCGAGGTCCCGGGAGAGGACTTCGATCACCAGCACCGGGCCTGGGGCCAGGTGCTCCGGGCGCACGTTCAGGACGGGCTGGCGGACTATGCCGGCCTCAAGGCGGCCCGGGACGGCCTGGATGCCTACCTCGATCTCCTCGCGTCGGTTTCGGAGGCTCGGTTCGCCCGATGGCGTTCCGAGGAGCAGCAGGCCTTCCTCATCAATCTCTACAACGCCGCGACGGTCCATCTCATCATCGACCACTACCCGGTGGGCAGCATCAAGGAGATCGGAAGTCTGCTGAAGGGGCCGTGGAGTCAGCCGGTGGTGCGATTGTTCAGCGAGAAGGTGACACTGGACCATGTGGAGCACGAGAGATTGCGGAAAACGTATGACGAGCCCCGCATCCATTTCGCCCTGGTCTGTGCGGCCAAGGGCTGCCCGCCCCTGCGGTCCGAGCCTTACGTGCCGGACCGGCTGGACGAGCAGCTCGAGGACCAGGGCCGGAAATTCCTGGGGACCCCGGGGAGGAATTTCGTCGATGGGAAGAACCGGACGCTGCACCTCTCGCCGATTTTCAAGTGGTATGCCACGGACTTCGAGAAGAAGGCGGGAAGCGTCATGGCCTATGTTCGGCCGTTTTTCTCGAAGGAGGTCTCGGAAAAGCTGGGCCGGGGTGATTTCGACATCGCCTACACGAATTACGACTGGTCGCTCAACGATTCGAAATCGGCCGATAGCCCGCGTTAAGTGTAGACGTTAAGCACCTGTGACGGACTGATGAACCGATGCCCTGAGGGCTTCGGAATCGAACATGAACATTCCAGGCGAATCCAACGGCCAGAAGAACCCTCAGAATGCCCTGCCCCCGTGGCGCAAGGCGGCCGCGATCGCCGTGGTCGTGGCGATGCTCATCGGCCTGGGAAAATATTTCGACGCGCCCAAGAAGCTCGAAGAGGTCGTGCAGTGGATCGACGGACTCGGCTACCTGGGGCCGCTGGTCTTCGTCCTCCTCTACATCACCAGTTGCATCCTGCTCCTGCCCGGATCGGTGCTGACCCTCGGGGCCGGGCTGGTCTTCGGGCTCGTCAAGGGATTCCTCTGCGTCTCCATCGGCTCGACCATCGGGGCGACCCTGTGTTTCCTCATCGGCCGATACCTGGCTCGGGACTGGGTGGCCCGGAAGATCGAACGGAACGAGAAATTCAAGGCGGTCGATCAGGCGATCGCCCAGGAGGGCTGGAAGATTGTAGGCTTGTTGCGGCTCTCCCCGGTCTTCCCCTTCAACGTGCTCAATTACTCCCTCGGGCTGACACGCGTCTCCCTGAGGGATTACGTTCTGGCTTCCTGGATCGGCATGATGCCGGGCACGATGATGTACGTCTACTTCGGCACCCTCGGCCGAGGTATCCCCAGGGATAACCCGCTCCTCATCGTCGGCCTGATCGCGACGGTGCTGGCTACGGTGCTCATCACCCGCTCTGCGCAACGGGCGCTGGCCCGGCGGGTAAGAGGGGACCAGGAGCGTCCAAGATCTAAGACCGCAGGCGATGGAGTGTGGGAGTGTGGGAGCAGTGAGCAGTGAACAGTCAGCAGCCATCAGTGATCGGGGCCTTCAGCCTCCCTCCCGGAGGGACCCTCCCCATAGTCCCAACGGGGTCCCTTTGGGGGGGACAAGGGCGGAAACGGAATCCCTGCGGGATTCGGAAGCAGTGAGCAGTCCCCAGTGATCGGAGCCTTCAGCCTTCACCTTCGAAAGCAGTGAACAGAGAAAGGCCATGGGAGGAACACTGATGAAGGAAGAAACGGGCCAAGTCGCAGGCCTTTCACCGATGGATGAGGCGAACCAGGAGCTGATTTCGCAGGTTCACCCGCCGAGATGGGAGAATCCGCGGCCTTCGGGCCGATACAACCTGGTCGTGATCGGGGCGGGCGCCGGGGGACTGGTGACCGCGGCGGGCTCCGCGGGCCTGGGAGCGCGGGTGGCACTCCTCGAGCGGCATCTTCTGGGCGGCGACTGCCTCAATGTCGGTTGCGTGCCTTCCAAGTGCGTGATCCGGGCATCCCGGGCTTCCGCGGACGCCCGCGACGGGGAACGCTTCGGCGTGAAGGTGTCCGGGACCGAGGTGGATTTCACGGCCGTGATGGCCCGGATGAGGCGTGTCCGCGCCCGGATCAGCCACCACGATTCCGCCGAGCGGCTGAGAAGTCTTGGCGTGGACGTCTTCCTCGGAGATGCCCGATTCTCGGGACCGGATGCCGTCGAGGTGGGTGGCCAGACGCTTCGATTTCGGAAAGCGGTCATCGCCACGGGGGCTCGGGCCGTTCAGCCTCGGGTGGAAGGACTCGAGGAAGCGGGATATCGGACCAACGAGACGGTCTTTAACCTCACGGAGAGGCCGCGGCGGCTGGCCTGCATCGGCGGCGGGCCCATCGGGTGCGAACTGGCGCAGGCGTTTTATCGCCTGGGTTGCGAGGTGGTCCTCTTCCACGGCGGGCGGCATCTCCTGAACCGCGAGGATGAAGACGCCGCGGCCATCGTGCAGAAGGCCTTTGTGCGCGAGGGTATCCGTCTCGTTCTGGGATCGCGCCCCACCCGCGTCGAGAAAAGGCCGACGGGCAAGCGCATCTCTTTCGATTCGGGCGGGACGGGGGAATCCGTGGAGGTGGACGAGATACTCGCGGGAGCGGGCCGGACGCCGAACGTCGAGGGGCTGGACCTCGAAACGGTGGGGGTCGAATACGACCCGAAGAAGGGCATAAAGGTGAATGATTTCCTGCAGACGACGAACCCAAGGATTTACGCGGTGGGCGATATCTGCATGGATTGGAAGTTCACGCATGCGGCGGACGCGGCGGCGCGGCTGGTCATCGGAAATGCGCTCTTCCTGGGTCGGGGTCGTTTGAGTCAACTGACCATGCCGTGGTGCACCTACACGGACCCCGAGGTGGCGCACGTGGGGATGTACGAGCGCGAGGCCCGGGATAGAGGTGTCGAGGTGGACACCTTCGTCCGGGAGTTCAAAGAAGTGGACCGCGCGCTGGCGGACGGAGAGGAGGAGGGATTCGTGAAGGTGCACGTGTGGAAAGGGACGGACCGGATCGCAGGGGCGACCATCGTGGCTCGGCACGCGGGCGAGATGATCAACGAGGTGACTCTGGCGATGGTCGGCGGGCTGGGACTGAAGACTCTGGCCCGGGTGATCCATCCCTACCCGACGCAGGCGGAGGCCATCCGGCATGTAGCGGACCAGTACAATCGGACGCGGTTGACGCCCCGTGTAAAGGCCATGATGGCGCGTTGGCTTTCCTGGTGGCGCTAGGTGACGAACTCGCAAGTGCACCCACACTGGCGGGCTCGTCTACCCGTCTCCCTGTTCACCAGTGCACCAGCACTGATGAACGTGGTGCTTTTTCCGAGCTGACTTGCGAGTAGGCCGAGAGCGGCGAACGGCGCTCACCATCCCAGGAAGCTGATTTCGCCGGACTCGGAGGCGACGGCGGCGGCGGAATCGTTGACGCGGCGCAAGGCCACGGCGGCTTGGATGGGCCCGGCGCGAAAGGCCTGGAGCTGGCCCGCCGGGTCGAAGAAGAAAAGGCCGGACCGGGCGGCGACGAGGATGGCCTGGAGGTGGCCCTGCCGGGCGAGCGGTGCGACGCCGGTAATCTCGTCGGCCACGTAGAAGCTGCCGAGGGTACGGCCGTCGGGCGCCATCCGGACGAGGAAGCCATCGAGCCGGGCGACCCAAAGTTCCTTCTGGCCGCTGCCGAGGTCGGCGGCGCCCGCTAGGACGTTGGGCCCGAAGAAAGGGAACTCCCAGAGTGGTTTTTCTTTGGCGAGGTCATAGGCCCCGACACCCTCCTCGGTGACGACGAAGGCCATGGGCTTCTCGGCTCCGGGCGGGGTCCACTGTTCCATGAAGAGGGGCCGGCCGCGGGGGCATTCGATGGAGCCGGCACCGCCCTGGACGCCGTAAGCGGGTCCGCGCCGCGCGTCGCGGACATGTTGGAGCTTGCCCTGGATGATGCTGAGCCCGCCCCAGTTGTGGACGAAGGCCAGCTCGTCGCAGCCGTCGCCGTCGAGGTCCTGTCCGAAGGGTGTAGCGGCCATCTGGTAGGCGCCATAGACCCAGGCATTGCCGAGGATTTCGCCCTGGAGATTGAGATAATTGACGCCGGCGTACTGGCCGCAGGCAAGCCACGGCGGCTGACCGGGCCCCGGCCGCCAGAGTGCAGTGGAGAAGACGGGGCCCTGCACGCCATACGGTGTTCGGAAGGGCCCCGTGAAGCCGGCGGGGCTGTCGGGGGAATGTACGACTCGCTCCCAGATCATCGTGCCGTCGAGGGCAATGGCCCGGAGCTTGCCGTCGCCGGTGGCGACCAGCAAGGTATCAGGCCTGCCTCTTTCTTCGAGGTCCATGGGACGCAGGTGGGTGAAACGCGCGCCGAGTTGATGAGACCAGAGCGGAGAGGCGTCGGGCGCCAGGGCGACGAGATGGCCCTCCTCGGTGGCGGCGACCACGCCATCCTCGCGTCCCAGGATGGCTACGGGCATCAGGTGGGAAAGGACAGCGCGGCGCGGCTCATCGGCGATGGCGCGGACGGACGCGGGCGCGAAGACTGCCGGTTTGCCCTGGGCAAGGGGAGAAAAGCTCAACTGGATGCATCGGGCCGAGGCGGCGAGGGCCATGCGGCAGGAAGGCGCCAGGCGGACGCTCGCCTTGGTCGAAGGCTCGAAGGCCGTGAAGGCTTCGAAGGGCGCGTCGACGGGCCGGAAGTCGCCGGGCGAATCGGTTTCCGAAAGGGCGAGCTGGACCTTCTTGGGGTCGGGCCAGTCGATGAGGACCAGCCGCATGAGCCGGGTGGATTGGCCGAGGTCGAGGGTGAGCTGGAGACTGCCGTCGGGCCCGGCCGCGGACTGGACGGCGTCGGGCTGAATCCGCGGACCGCTCCTGTCCAGTCCGTCAAAGCGGGCCAGGGTCCTCAGGGGCAGGTCGGCCACGCCGGGCGACACCACGGGGCTGGCGGGCGCTTCGCGCGGGTCGGTTTCCGGCTCGGGAATGATGAGGTCTGGAATGGGATCGAGGAGCAGCGTCTTCGGGGCGCGGGAGCGGGCCAGTTCGCGCCCGCGGCAGCGTACCGTGGTGGCATCGACGGCGACGGCGAGGTCGGTGGCGAGGTAGAGGCAGGCGGCGTCGGACTCGAACTCGCCGGCCCGGTAGAGGGATTTCGGCCCGCTGGTCAGGCCGGGCGGACGCACGGCGAGGATGGCCTTGAGGGGCCCGGCGGGCGTCTTCCCCTCGATGGCGACGCCGGTGGCGCTCAAGCGGCGCAGGCGGAGGCTGCGATCCTCGCCCGGGCCGTTCACGTGGAAAAGGTTCTGAAAAACAGCAAGGCGATCGGACCCGCCTCGGAGCGTCTTGGACTGCCGAAGAAGGATGCCGGGGATGCCTTCGCCTTCCTGGATCAGGGAGGGCACCTTGCCGGGCAGAATGACCTGCTGGCGGAGGTCTTCGGACGGCCGAAGAATGAATTGAAAGCCGCCGTCCGTGCACGAAAAGGCGCCGCCTTCGAGGCGGGCGGCAGGATGAAGCGTGCGCCAGTTGCAGGAGAGGACATACGGGCGTTCGTTTTTCAATGTCAGGACATCGAGGACAACGGCAAATTCGCCATGGCGTCGGAAGAGATGCCGGGTCCAGTCCGTCCCGTTGTAGCCGGGCAGCTCGGAGGCGAGGAACGATCCTCCGCTGAAGGCGCTGAGGCTCTTCAGGCGGCAGCCCCAGGGGAAGGGCTCGGGCTGGCCGCCGGGGCTGACGTACACGCCGTTCCGATAGAGATGGGAGACTCTGCTGGTGTTGTGGAGCAGCCAGATGCGGCCGCGGTCCGTGTAGCGGATGATGCTGTTGGCGTCGAGGCCCGGCACCCAGCCGGCATGTTCGCCCATGAGGGCCAGAAAGGCGCTGTCACGGTCCCATCCGTCGCGGAGGACGGCCTTGGTGAAGGCGGACTCGAGGGGGATGGGCAGATGAGCCCACCGCCGGGACTGCTGGGCCTTCTCGTAGTAGAAGGCGTCCATGGGAGCGGCGAAAGCGAGCCATTCGTCGGGCCGGACGGGCTCGACGCCTTCGTCGGCCGGGTAGCTGCCGGGGCCATCGGGCTTGATGCTCAGGGCCTGGTAGAGGCCGTAGCCGGCCTGGTCGGCGGGCAGGCCGATCTGCCCGAGAAGCCAGCGGTAGCGCCCCTCCCGGAAGTAGAGGGCGCAGGCGGACCAGATGAACGAGCCGCCGGCGTTTTTTTTCAGGCCGCCGCCGGACGCGTCGCCGTAGGTACCCGTGCCGATGGAGCCTCCGAGGGGGTCCGTGTACGCCAGGGCCTTCAGCGCGGTGGCATGAGCGGTGCCGCCGGAGAAAAATCCGGCGTCGCCCGTCCGCATCGCATAGAGAAAGGCGCGGTGCATGTTGCTGACCGCCTCGGTCGTCTCCTCCTCGGTCTGCGAGACCCGGCAGAGTCGCTCGAAGTAGGATCGGGTCTCGAAGTGGAGACGCCAGAGGATGCTCTTGGCCTGATCATTGGGGCTGGCGAATCGAAGAAGATACTCGACCATCTGGAGGTAGCCGAGGGAGCCGACCACATCGTGGGTGCTGAAGATTCTCCATCCGTGAGCCCGACGCCAGTAGCCGCCTTCGTTGGCGATCGCGCACTCGAGGAGCGCATTCTCCTCTCGGGCCAGCTCCTCGGGAGTCCAGGCGCCCGAACGGACGCTCTGCGACCAGGCGTCCATGAACAGGGGTAGGCCGTAATGGCTGCCCATGAAGCCACGGAAGGAAGGCGTGTCGTACTGCCGGGGATTGATGCCTTGAAGGCCTTTCTTGAGCGCAGCGGCTTCCGGCGTGCCGGGCCGGGCGTACGATTCGGGCAACGGAGGGATGCGGAAAGGGCTTCCCGGCGTTGCCGGGGCCGTTTTCAGCCTGTGGAGAAATTCCTCGACAGCCTCTTGGATGCTCTCAGCGGTGCTCCCCCCGACAACCAGGAGATTCCAGCCGGGCTCGACGGCCGAAGAAACCGTGCGGAGATATATCTTGTCGCCGCCGGGCCAGACCCGATCAATGGGAGCATAGCCGAGGGCGTAGAACTGGAGAAACGCTCGATTGGTATTCAGGTTGCCGACGAGGACTAGGTGTTTTTGAAGAAGCGCCGGGTTGAGAAAGGGTGTCCCGGACCGGCAGGCCTTGCCGGAGGGGATGACCTCGACCGTCACGCCGGAGACCTTCTCGATCATCTTGGAGATGGACTTCCCTTGCTTTCGAGCTTCACGGTCATCCGCGGTCAGGATGGCCATGCCGCCCCTTTCGACCGGCGTATCGACGATAAAGGCATGGGGAAGCATGGCAGGATCGGCGCGGGACCCTTCGGGATGGGCGTTCATGGCGGCAAGGTGGACAAGGAGGATGGAAAGCGCTGGGCGGCGGAAGGGCGACTTGCTCATGACTTCAGAGTCGAATCACAAATACTCCACATGGTTTCGCATGTTTTCACGGTTCAGAACGCCATGAACGAGCAACCAGGCCAGGATGAGATGGCCGATGCTGTACTTTTTCTTGGCACCAAGCAATGCCGGCGTGCTGCATCCCCTCTTGGTGTAGGGCCAAATAGTCCATGTCGAACGTCACCAGCACCCGTTGGTCCGCCGGAGCAAGCACCCATTGCTCCCGGTCCGGCAACCCGCAGCGCCCGGCCTCCTGCGCAGTCAGAACATCGACCCCATGCCGCCGAAGACCCGGGCTCGCCGGTCCAGGGAAGTGCTGGTCCATGTAAAAGCGAATTGGCTCAGCCACCGTGCTTCTCTCTGGGCTTCGCTGAAACCTCTGAACGACTTCAAATTCCGCATCTGCCGGTCCATGAATTCGAAGCCGGCGAGGCGCTAACCGCGCCGTCTATTGTAACCCAGGTACCGGTCCAAGTCTCCGCAACCTGTTGAGTCGTCTAGCAGACAAGTGCACAAGTGCACCCGCACTCGCGAACTCGTCTGCTAGGACGGAAGTACAGAGCCGTTTCCAACATCGAGTACTCGCTATACCTTTCGAGTTTGAGTTGCACTTCTTAATGGCTTTCGCTTCTCCACCAGGGTTGGACCGGCGGGCGCATGCCACCAGGATGGCGGCGTTCCGGCGTTCCTCCGTTTCTCCGCCAGGGTTGGGCCGGCGAAGCCGGGTCAAATCTGGCTCCGAAATCCGCGAGCCCGAAGGGCGAAGCGGATTTCAATAAGATGTTGGCGGTGCGTTGCCTCAAGACCGAGCGGTGTGGTTCGAGCGACCAGAATCGAAATTTGTTTCTCAGGAGGGATCCCGTTTCCCAGCGAGATTCCTCCGGGATGGAAACGAAATTCAAGAGTCACTCCAGCTTAACCACATGTAAACGGGTCGCTTATGAAATATCGAGTTTCCTTATTTCGCTGGGGTTTTCTATAGTAGACAAGTGCGCAGGTGCGGGTGCACTTGCGCACTCGTCTACTAGATTGCGGGCGAAAGCCCGCCTTTTAAGGAGGATGCCATGATGCCATGCAGATCAAAATTTATCCTGGGTTCGATATTGGGCTCTTTCATTGCACTGGTGCTGGCCACTAATGGATTCTGGATGAAAGCGGAGGGGAATGACACAAGACGGGGCAGGACGGCCGTTCCAGTCGAGTCATTGATTGCATCCATCAAGACCGCCGTAGGCGCGAAGCCAGGCGGCGTGTGCGGGGTGGAAATAGAAAATGAAGATGGCAAGACTATCTGCGAGGTCAAGATTCTGACGCAGGACGGCAAGACCTACGAGGTCGAGGTGGACGTGGCGGCCAACACGGTGGTCGAGATCGAAGAGGACGATGATTAGCCCGCATTTCTCACACGACGCGTTCGAAATGCGCCCTGCTGGCTTCGACTCGAACGACTTGTGTCGTTCTCGCTCAGGGCGTAACTGCTTAGTGATCGTCACCGGAAGCCTGTTTCTGTGAGTCCCGTAGGGACGTCCAAAAATGGCCGGGGCAAGTTCGCCGAAGCCCAGCGAAGGCGAACGCAGCCCTGGGAAGGAAGAGCGCATAAACCGCAAGAGTCCCGCAGGGACGACAGAAGTTTTCGCTAAGGAGTTACCTCAGGGCTAACCCGGATCGAGGTGCCAGAAAGGCCGCGTTAAAGCCTGCATTCCAACGAATTGCTGCACAGCCGGATATCACGTGTCCCCTTTCAGTTCGTGAGAAGTTCGGGTTAGTCAACGATACCGGAAGTGCTGGAGCGGTCCGGCATCGTTTGCTGGGGGGCAGCTCCGGAAGAGGTCCAAAAAAGCAGCCAGCCTGCTGCGGGCTAGCAGGCTGGCTTGAGGGCGGTTGAGCTGCATCCGAAAGCTAGTGCGGTGTGAGGTGGGAGCTTTCGGACATAACGCAGCTCAAGCGGATGGCGGTGTCACTATAATTTTACGCGTGAATGTCACAAAGGCAAAAAAAAAAGGAGATTTTTCTGTACAATCTTGCAGGGTGGGGACAAGAACAGTCGTAACGCTTTATTTTCAAATGGTTTATACGCAAATCCTTAGAAATCAGAAATCCCGCTCAGACCCTTTCCAACCTCACCGCACAGCACTTGAACTCGGGAATCTTTCCGTAAGGGTCTAGTGCATCAATAGTTAGGAGATTAGCCGCGGCTTCCTTGAAATGGAACGGCAGAAACACGCTGCCACGGCCGGGACGCGGCGATACCCTTGCCCTGCATTGGACCTGACCACGCCGCGTTACCAACCGCACATAGTCCCCATTTTTCACTCCCAGGGCCATCAAGTCGGCTTCATGCACTTCGACGTATGGCTCGGGGCAAATCGTGTCAAGAGCCTTTGCCCGGCGCGTCATCGTCCCCGTGTGCCAGTGCAGGAGATTTCGACCCGTGTTGAGATAGAGCGGGAACTGATCATCTGGAAGCTCCTTGGGGGGAGCGAACTGAACCGGGACGAGCCGACCACGCCCATTGGGCGTCGGAAATCTCTGGCTAAACAACACGGAAGTGCCCGAATGGCCTGGGGTTGGACACGGCCAGAGGACAGTCTCGCGCTCGAGCCGGTCATAAGTGAGGCCGGCGTAGCTGGGCGTGAGGCTGGCGAACTCGTCGAAGACCTCCCGTACCGATGGGTAGGACATGGGGAAGCCCATGCGGCCGGCGATCTCGCAGATGATCTCCCAGTCCTGCCGGGCCTGACCCGGCGGTTGGATGGCGGGCCTTCCGAGTTGGACGCGGCGGTCGGTATTCGTGAACGTGCCGAGTTTTTCGGCGAATGCGGATGCAGGTAGTACGACATCGGCGTATTCCGCCGTCTCGGTGAGGAAGATGTCCTGGACACAGAGGAATTCCATCCGAGCGAGAGCCTTCTTCACCTTGTTGATATTGGGGTCGCTGAGGAACGGATTCTCGCCGAGCATGTACATCGCTCGAATCTTCCCGTCCAGGACGGCGCTCATGATCTCGACCACCGTCAGGCCCTTCTGCGGGTCGAGCGCAACGCCCCATGCCTTCTCGAATCGAGCCCGGACCACCGGGTCATCCACGTTCTGATAGCCGGGGAAGACCATGGGGATGAGCCCGGCATCGGATGCGCCCTGGACGTTGTTCTGGCCGCGGAGGGGATGGAGGCCCGTGCCGGGCCGGCCGATGTTCCCCGTCATCAGGCACAAATTGATAAGACATCGCGCGTTGTCCGTACCGGTCGTGTGCTGGGAGACGCCCATGCCCCAGAAGACCATGGCGTTGCGAGCTCGGCCATAAGTCCTTGCAGCCTGGATGACCAGGGAGGCGGGGACGCCGGTGATCTTCTCCACCAGTTCCGGCGTATAGGCCTGGACAGCATCTCGGACGGCCGCGGAGTTCTCCGTGCGCGCCTGGATGAATTCCCGGTCCTCGAGTTGCTCCTCCAGGATCACCCGCAGCAGCCCATTGAGGAGCGCCACGTCCGTGCCCGGCTGAAACTGGAGAAAAAGGTCGGCATGGCGTGCCAGGTCCACCTTGCGGACGTCCATGACAATGAGCTGGAGGCCATCCTTGCGAGCGCGCTTGATGAAAGTGGCGGCCACGGGATGGTTTTCCGTGGTGTTCGAGCCGATGACGAGGGCGCAATCGGCGAGAAGAACGTCCTGGAAAATATTGGAGACGGCCCCGCTCCCGATCGTCTCCATGAGCGCGGCGACGGAGGAGGCGTGGCACAGGCGCGTGCAATGGTCCACGTTGTTCGTTCCAAAGCCTGCCCGGACCAGCTTCTGGAACAGGTAGGCCTCCTCGTTGGAGCCCTTGGCGCTGCCGAACCCCGCCAGGGCTGACGGCCCCGACTCCTCGCGAACGCGGCGGAAGGTACGAGCCGCCAGGTCGAGCGCTTCCTCCCACGTGGCCTCACGGAACTGGGCCCGTGGCGAAGCATAACCTTCTGGCCGCTTGGAATACTCGGGAAGACGGACGAGCGGGACGGTCAGCCGTTCGGCGTGAAGGGCATAATCGAAGCCGTATCGGCCTTTCACGCAGAGACGGCCCAGGTTGGCCGGGCCGGTCGGACGCCCGCTGACCCGGACGATGGTATTGGCCTTGACGTGGAACGTGACGCCGCAGCCCACCCCGCAGTAAGGACAAATGGAGTCCACTTTCCGGGCGTCCCGGAAGATTCCGATCGCGGAGAGGGGCTTGTCCCACAACGCGCCGGTGGGGCAAGCGGCCACGCATTCACCGCAGAAGACGCACGAGGACTTGCCCATGGGCCGCCGGTCATCGAACGAGATGCGGGTCGCAGCTCCCTTGAGCGCTCGTCCGATGACTTCGTTGGACTGGACATCGGTGCAGGCGCGAATACAACGATCGCAGAGGATGCAGGCGGAATGGTCGACGGCGATGGCGGGCGAGGAGAGGTCGTGCGCATCGTCGAGGCTGCGGGGAGTGAACCGCGTGCGCCCGATGCCCTCCTGCTGTGCGAGCAGCTCCAGCTCGCAATCGCCGGTATCCCGGTGTTTCGAGCAGGGTGAGGGGTGGTCCGCCAGGAGCAACTCGATGAGCATCCGCCGGGCGTCCAGGACCTTCTCCGAGCGCGTCGAGACGACCATCTGGTCTTCGCAGAGACGGACGCAAGAGGGGGCGAGGACTCGCGCGCCCTTCACCTCGACGGCGCAGACGCGGCAGACGCCGACGGGACGTAGCCCGGGGCTGTGGCAAAGGGTCGGGACATGAATCCCCACCTGACGCGCGGCTTCCCAGAGGGTCGTCCCCTCCTCGACGGTGACCACCTGGCCATCCAGCGTCAATGCAATCATGGGCTTTCCTTTCAGAAACAGTGCCGCACTATTTCTGAACTGATTTGCGGAAGAAGTGCTCGATACCGAAAGAGCTGCAGCACTTCCGTTCGCGTGGGCGAAAGAGAATCCTAAGGGCTTTCTTCTCGGCTGACAAGTGGCGAAGCACCTCCTGGCGTTCTCTCGTAATCTCCGAGGAGGGGCACGACCCGCTCCGCGCCGACCGGATGAGCGGGGCGCGTCCGGCCGCCGATGGCAATGTTGACGGTCAATGCGGTTGCTTGGCAAAAAAAAGAGTCCCGCAACGATCCCGAGCCGAGCTCACTTCCTTTTCGCCTCGTAAACCATAGGAAAGCTGAAGTTTGCCTTTGTGCAGAAAGGGAGGAGGGTCGTCCGACCGAGTACTTTGTCAAGATTCGAAAGGATCCCTCAACTTGCAATCCGGAGCTTCAAGCGGTTTGAGGAAGTAATCATTCCGCTGACATCGCCAGTTGTTCTTGTGGGGCGCATCAACTCGGGCAAGACCGCGGCGTTGCAGGCGCTGGCGCTCTGGGAGCTTGGATTGCGAAAATGGATTGAGAAACGGAGAGCGGCGAGGGGCCCGGCCACGCCGCGCGTTGGAGTGGTCATCAATCGGCGGGACTTGGTACAGTTGCCCGTGCCCCAGGCTGCGCTTCTCTGGCGGCATCAGCATTTGCGGCAAACGCCTCCGGAGTCGGATTCCTGCCAGCGTGCCAGACTTCTCAGGCCTGAGGAAGTCGAGGCGGAAGCAAGGGAATGGCTGGAGGCGATTTCCTAAACGAGCGAGAAGGCACAACCTGGAGCGGCTACGAAGTCCCGGGACCGATGATCAACACGCCTTTTCACTGGCCACGACGGAGAGGACCGCCAGAGCCGCGGTCTCCGAACGAAGCGTCCAGGGCCCCAGCGAAACGAGAATGAATCCGGCGGTCCGAGCTTCGACGACCTCCTCGGGGTCCCATCCGCCCTCTGGTCCCACGGCCACCCAGACGGAATCGAGCCTATCCTTGCGCAAGACATCCTTGAGCCGGGCCGGCGAACCTGGATGCGGCATCAGACGGGTCATGGAATCCTGTGCCCGTTCGAGCATGATGGGGAACGGCACGGCGTCTTCCACTTCAGGGAGGCGGCTTCGGCCACATTGTTTGGCGGCCTCGATGGTGGTTCGACGCCACTTGAGACGCTGCTCCTCGGGTTTTGCCGGGACGCGGACGTTCGAGCGCGCGGACACGAACGGCTGAAACCGTGCGACGCCAAGCTCCGTCCCCTTCTGGAGCATCCAGTCCGCGGCTTTCCCCTTGCAGAGCCCCCATGCCAGGGTGATTCGAAGGGGGCAGGGAGGGTCAGGCGTGTTCTCGCGGACGATACGGACCACGGCGCCGCGCTTCGATAGGGTCTCGACACGGCCGGTGAACTCGTGGCCAGCGGCATCGAAAAGGACGACTTCGCTGCCGATCTCTGCCCGGAGGACGTGTCGCAGATGATGGAACTCATCGCCAGAGAGGAAGGCGAGGCCCTGACTCGGTGTCTGCTCCAGAAAAAAACGATGCATGTGCATCATGGCACGAACACCAGCTCTTCACTCATCGTCCATATCCCGCTCCAGTAGGGCGCTACGGGCGCGCGGAACAGCCGGCGCTCGCCGACTTGCTTCGACAGGTTCAGCCGCCAGCGCTGCTGTGGCCGGCCTTGCTCGTCGGGCGGGTCATCCGAATCCGATAGGATCAGGTTGAAATGGATGCAACGGCCCGGAGCGGGTTTGAGCATGCTCAGCTCCGCCAGCGGGATCGAGACCTCGTAGAGGATGTCCCCGCGCCCCTCGTCGGTCCGGCGAATGGCCGCCTGCACGCCCTCCACGGGCCCGTAGCCGCAGTCGGGGTTGTCCGGGATGTCCCACCCGGGCCGCAGCCCCGGCTTCAGAAACCGGTAGACGAGGGGCCCGTCGGAGGTGAGCGCCAGGGCATACAGATAATCGATGAGCGGGATGCGGCGTCCGCCGTAGTCGTACGGGGCATAGCGGGCGTCGGCGGCCAGTTCCGGGTCCGGCTGCACGCCCATCTCGAGGCGGAGGCAATCGCCGTGCAGCAGCTCGTAGGACAGCGGCCGGCGGCGCGTGCCCCAGCTCTGCCCGCGAGGATACTGGCGGGAGAGGGCAAAGGGCTGGACAAAACGGTCATCGCGCACCTGCGCGGCCACGTGAAGCGCCTGATCGTCCCAGAGCAGGTAGGCCGTGGCGGACACATCGTCCGGTGTCCAGTTCTCCACCTGGCCCGTTACCGGCTCGACCTTATCCGAGCTGTCGAGAGGGATGGGGACGGCCCCGGCGGCCTTCCAGTCCGAGAGGTCGCCGTCGATGCGGGGCGTGGCCTTCCGCGCCCCGTGCAAGCGCACCGCGCCGCGCAGGGAGAGTGCCTGCCCCCGGCCCGTGACCACCTGTCCCAGCACGGGGTAAATGGGGCGCGGCCTGGTCCGCCAGCGCTGGACCGGGAACTCGATCTCGACGGCCCGGCCTTCGGCGGGTATGGAAAAGGCTCGGACGCCGCCGGCGACCTCGGCATCCTCCGCATAGGGGATGGCTACGGTCCCTTCCACCGCACGAGGCAGACGCCGATGGATGCGGACGCGGATGGCCGGGGGCGGACCGGCCAAGGCATCTCCCCGTGCGGACCGGATTTCCGCGGTGACCTCCGGGAGACCGCGGATCTCGGCGCTCCGGAACAGGGCGAGAAAGGCCTCGGGCTCGCACACGGCGGCGAGGTAAACGGGTGAATCCGAGAGAGGCAGGACAGCTCGGGGGGGGCTCAGAGGGAGAGGATTGCCCATGAGGTTGAAGGCGATCACCCGCATTCCCTCCGGCACGGCCGCTTCCAGCTCGCCGCGTCCGAGGGTGGTCCAGAGCACGGCGCGGCACTGGCCCGTGGGCGCGTGTCGGAAGAAGAAGGCATAGGGCTGCGAGCCCGTGAAAATCTCCCTTTCGAACCGGCAGTCCTCGAGAAACCGGGCCAGAGCCGCGTAGGCAGGCGCGGCCGGATCAGGATAGAAGTCCGCGCGGTCGTTGGCGGCGACGCCGAGTCCGCCGAGCGTGCCGTGCCCACGCCAGAGATCGAACCAGAAACAGCGCTCCATTCCGGCGGCCCAGGAAAGGACGTAGGACCGTGCGAGGTAGCGGGCCTGGGCCTCGGGTGTGAATTCGAGGTGGCTCAGTTCCGCCCAGCCGCAGCCGAGCCCGGCCTCGAGCCAGGCGCCCCAGCCGAACTCGGTGTCCCAGACCTTTTTCCCGCGTGCCCTCGCCCCTTCGACCGCCTCGATCGTATCCACGAGGAAGCCCGCCTCCGGCACGTCGTTGAGATACCGGTGCACAGAATAGAAATCGCAGTACCGGTCCGCATCCCATCCCCAGAAGACGGTCTGCAGAAAGTCCGTCGAGGAGGTCGTGGCCCCGGTAAACGCCCGGGCATCGGGGTCCGCGGCGTGGACCTCTTCCCACGTGGCCCGCATGGCCTGGCGGTAGGGCTCTGCGCTGGAATGCCACCAGCCGCCGCCGATGGTGGCCTCGTTCCAGAATTCGTAATGCTGGACGCGGCCCCTCAATCGGTCCGCCAGACGCCGGGCGAACCACCGCCAGACCTCCGCCTTCGGACCCGTCCGCACCCGCGCCGTCCAGTCCGTGACGTCCGGATCGGCCAGGCTGCCCCAGGCGGGGCTGTAGGCCATGAGGATGTAGGCCTGAAGCCCGTGTTGCCGGACCAACTCCAGTTCCTGCTCCGTGCCCGAGATGTCCCACTCCCCCTCGCGGGGGCTGTTCGCCGGGGAGACGCCGAGCCGCACCCATTTGACGCCGAGCCGCACCAGGATGGGGGCCTCGCGTCCCGTCGCATCGAACCCGAAGAACGAACCCGGCCGTGGCGGCGGCACCGGATGCGGCACGACCGCGAAGGAGAAATCCCACCTGCGGACGAAGCCGCCGTCGTCCGCGGCCTGGACCCGGACTTCATGGTGGCCGAGCCTTCGCCACGGGAGCTCGAGGGCAGTCTCCGCAGCCTTCTTCGCGTCCAGGGCCAGTCGGCCCAGGTCGCCCCGGTAGTCCCATCCCTGCCGTTCCCAGGTCGCCCGCACCTTCACGGCCGCGGTGATCCGTGCCGCCGCGGTCGAGGTCCACACCCACCGCAACCGTATCCGCTCGTCCGGATAGAAGAGATTTCCGGGCGCCTCTGAGACCATGCGGCATCCGACGGACATGAGGCCCGATGCCGATTCGCCCCATTGGGGGGCGGGTATGAGGAGAAATGCCCACAGGGCCGCGGTCGAATGTCGCCTTGTTGCCGCGTTCATGCCTCTAATTCCGGAGCGAGGGGACGGGAGGCCGCGGAGGCTCGCCAGCGGCGGGGGCGATGTCTCCTTACAGCCCCCGGGCCGTCAAATACTCGAAGCTCGATCTCAGGCAGTCGAACGGGTCGCGGCGGCACGTGTCCTGCTCGACCGCGTACCAGGCGACTCCGGCCCGGGCGCAGACAGGCAGGATGGAATCCCAGTCGAGGTTGCCCTCGCCGATGGGCGACATGACGGGGCCCTCGCCGGGCACGACTTCCTTGTCCTTGAGGTGGATGACGGGGACCCGGCCCGGGCAGCGCTGGAAGATGCGGACCGGGTTGACGCCAGCGTGCACGGCCCAGTAGACATCGACCTCGAGGGTGAAATTGGACCCTCCCTCATCGATCAGGATATCATAGAGAGTGCGGGGGCCCGGCGCGATGCGCTGGAACTCGTGGGCATGGTTGTGGTAGCCGAAGGTGATACCCGCGTCCTTCAGGCGGGCGAGGACCGGGCGCGCGTCCCGGGCGAACTTCGAGTAGCCTTCGGCGGAGAGGTCGGCGTAGTTCCTGGGGATGCCGCCGATGGCGACGTAACCGCATCCCAGCTCCTGGTGGAAGTCGATTTCAAGGCCCGTGTGCCCCACGAGATCGTCCCAGGCCCGGTGGGTGGCGATGCACCGCAGGCCCTGATCGTCGAGCATGCGGCGGGCCTCCTTGGCGGAGACCTCGGGCGCATCGCCGGCCATGGCCGACACGGCGGAAAGCTGGACCGCAGGGTAGCCTATGGCCCGGACCTTGCGCAGGCTCTCGGCCAGTTCCCGCGCGGTGTGGGTGAACTCTCGGAGGGTGTACATCTGAACGGCGAGCTGGCCAGCCATGGTAAAGCCTCGAAAGGGTCATCACGAAACGCCGGGCTCCCGGTCCCGGTCACTCGCTATCGACACGGATCGGTTTGTGGCGAAGCTTCGCCGCACCGCACGGCGGAAAGGCTTCCGAACCCTGTTGCAACACCCATGATGGGATAGCCATGCGTGACCGTCAAGCCGGTTCGCCCGGCCTGCCCGTATTCGCCGTTTCATTGACACCCCGTGTCGAGGCTGCTTAAATCGTCTTGTCGTGCGGATTCGCCGGGCCGGGAATCCGCCGCGGCCCTCCCGGGCCTGCGCCGCCTGTCTCAGGGCCTGGAGACCTTCCTCATGCATTCCGCACGTTTCGGTGCGTTGGCCGCCTTCCTGGCTCTGGTCTTGGCGGGCCTCGCTCTTTACCGGTCCTACCGGGTGCAGGAGGAATCCCGCCGCCTGCTGGAGAAGGCCTCGGAGACCCTGTCGCGGTTCGAGCAGCGCTACGAGACCCAGCAGATGAACCTCGAGGGATTCAAGGGGCAGATTCAGGAGAACCGGGAGGTCCTCGAGGACCTGGAGCGTGAGATCGCCGCGGTGCGGGCGGGGGACCGTGAGGAGGCCCGGCAGCAGGTGAGGTCCATCCTGGCGGAGGGCCGGGCGGAACGTCCGGCCGAGCCGGAGAATCCACGCCGGCCCGAGCGAGTGAACCCTCGTCCGGGCCGCGCTTTTCTGGGCGTGCAACTCGCCTCGCTGAATCCGGAGAGGGCGCAACGGCTGCAGTATCCCCAGGCCGGTGGGGCCTTGATCACCCGAGTCATTCGCGGGAGTCCAGCGGAACGCGCCGGCCTCCGGGCCGACGACATCATCAGCCAGGTCAATGGCCAGGGCACGGGCGGGGTTGACCACTTCCTGGAACAGATGGAGCGGCGGCAGCCAGACGAAACCGTGGTCTTTAACATCTTTCGGGGCGGCCAGTTCCAGGAGGTCAAGGTTTCCCTCGGGCAGTTCGGGGGCCAGGATTGACCCATGGCGTCCTGGCGCACCACCGGCACGCTCCTGTTGCTCGTCGCCGCTCTCGTGGCCGCGCTGATCGCGTGGGAGCGAATGCGGGGCCGGGCCCGGCCGGCAAGCCCACCGCCCTCTCGAAGGATTCCGGACGCTTCTTATCTCCTCTCCTTTACGCTTCAAGGCGGGGACGGCAGCGCCGAAATCCGTTTCGATATCGAGTCGAAGGACGACTTCCACCTTCTCGTGCTCCGCGGCCCGGCATGGGAATTCCACCTCTGCGCGCCGGAAGGCGACTGGTGTCTCGCCCAGGGCCCGCTCAAGCCGAACCCCGGTCCCTCTCCCCTCCGCATCCTCCGACGCCGGGACCGGATCGCCGTGACCCGGGACGAGGAATTCCTCTTCGCCCTCAACGGACTCGGACTTGGAAGCGTGAGGCCACCGGAAACCCGCGTCAGCGGCGACTGTTCCCTTTCCACGCCCAGGCTTCAGCCTCTGGGTCATATCTATTTCTCCGATGACTTCATGAGGGAGGGAGAGAACGGCGTGTGGCAGCCGCTGTCCGGCTGCTGGGAACTTCACTCCACTTCCTTCGTGGAGACCAGCAGTAATCCCTTCTGCCTGTTCGCCCGG
The DNA here is from genome assembly GCA_016179685.1 of Planctomycetota bacterium. Classification (GTDB taxonomy): domain Bacteria; phylum Planctomycetota; class PUPC01; order JACPCR01; family JACPCR01; genus JACPCR01. The sequence continues at coordinate 45,721 of JACPCR010000080.1, forward strand.
GGCCCGCTCACCCCTTCGAAAGAGGATGCCCCGCCCGAGCGCGGAGGAGCCGAATTCGTCGGAGTCGGCATCCAGGTGGCACCTGCCCGGCCGTTCCCCCAGGTGGTCCGCATCACCGGCAACTCCCCGGCCGCCCTGGCGGGCATAGGCATCGGCGATAGCATCCAGGCGGTCAACGGACAGGACTTGACCGACCTCCCCGTTCCCCGGGTTTACGAGATGCTGCGGGGCGGAGAAGGCAGCGAGGTCGAGCTGACGCTTCAGCGGCCCGGGCATCCCCAACCTCGAACGGTGCGCCTGCGCCGTGAACGACTCCGATGGGGCGAGATCGAACGGCAATTCTCTCTCGAGCCGAGCCGCGTGGAGGAGACGGCCCTGGTGTCGGCCGGGGAATTCTTCTGGGACCGGTATCATTTCGAGGCGGCGGTCCGGCCTCGTGTCCGAGGCGCCGTGGGCCTCGCTGCTCACGTCCGGGACCCCTCCCATTACCTGCTGCTCCGCTGGTGGGGCGACGATCCCGCGGGCCAACGCAGCCACCGCCTCGAAATCGTCCGCGTGAACGGCACAGAAGAAACGGTCCTCGCGGAGTCCCCGGGCCTGGGAGGCCCGCTTCCCTTCAACACGTACCGCATGGGCATCCAGGTCGAAGCCGAAGAGATCATCGGCCGGATCGACGGCATCGAACGCGTCCGGGCCCGCAGGGATGACCTCTCCTTCGGGCGAGTCGGCCTCTACGCCCGTGCATCCGATGGCGTCACTTTCGACGATGTCCTGGTCTCGAGCGATCCGGTGGACCCAGGCCGGCGGAAGGCCCGCAGCCTGCCCTCCGAGATTCGTGAAGACCCCATCATGTCCGAGTGGGCCGACGACCAGTCCGCCTGGATTCCACAACTCACGACCGGTATGCGATGGCTTCGGGACGATTTCCCCAGCGACGTCCGGCTCATCCTGCAAGAAATCCCGAATCGGGCCTTTCGGTTGATCCTGGCCGGGGACGGAACGCTGCCCGTGCGCGGATATGTTCTGCTCATCGACCGGCCAGCGGGTCGAGTGCACCTTTACCGCCACGAGGTCAGGATGGCCTCCGCGGCCCTGCCCGCGGGGTCGGCCGCCATCCCTCTCGCCTTCAGCCGATTGAGCAGCCGCCTGGAAGTCGTCGCAGGTGAGGAGACCCTGATTTCCTGGGACGATCCCATCCGACTTCTACAGACCAAAGTCGGTGTGCAGTTGACTCAGACCCGCGGGGTGCGGGTGGAGAATCCGGCTCTTCTGGATTACACGTTCACCTCCGCCGCGGTGGACTGGGAGATTGCGGGGGGAGCGTGGGGGATGATGAATCGCTGGATTTGCGATCCCCGCTGGTCCTGGTTTGGCGGGATGAGCCGCGGCATCGTGGCCGCGTGGAACAAGCACGAGGTCCGCGGCGACCTCCGTGTGGACGTCACTGTCGCCTTCATGATGTTCCGGGAACAGCGGCCCATCGAGCGGCCCGGAGACCTCGGTGTGACTTTCTACGGGGACGGTAAGAGCCTTTTCTCTGGCTATACCTTTCTCGTCGGCGGCGAACAGAATTCCTGGACCCGCCTCTACCGCAACGGAGAAGTCGTTGCCAGCACCTCCGAGGCCTCCTTCCTCCTGCCCGAGGACCGAGGAGACGAGGATTCCCTGGACGCGATCCACCGCCACTGGTTTCATCTGCAAGTCCGCCGCAGGGGAAATCTCGTCACCGGTCTCTATCAAGGCGTGCCCGCCCTCCAGTTCGAGGACCCTGAGCCGATCGAGTCCGGCCGAATCGCCATCTGGTCCGTCAATAACGGCATCCTGCTGGCCCGAGTGCAGGTGCTTCCTGAACATCTTGCCGGTTACAACGTGCCCCAGCGGACCTGGACACGCGTCGATGGTCCCCCGCTGACGAACTGGGTCGATGGGCAGATCGATGCCGCCCTTGAAAAACAGGAGGAGGGCGTCTGGACCGTGCGCAACCTCCTATCTGGAGGCCACTTCGCTGTGCGGCTGCTGCCGGATCACATCACGCCCGGCAGCCGTGCACGGCTGCGCTTCGACTGCAAGTTTGACCCCGGCGTCCGTGTGGACCTCTACTTTCAGGCGGGCCGTCGCACGCTGAAGTACGGGCTGACGGGCCCGCCGAAGGCCGAGGCGATCCTGCGCCCGAGCTACCTGCCGGAGGCGATCCCCCTCGCGGGTCGGGCCGGGGAGAAGCTCGACGACGGCCAGTGGCACACGGTCACCCTGGACCTTTCCGGCTACTCTGGAGAGGCCGAGGGCCTCTCCCACTTCACCTTCGCGAACTACTCGAACGAGGATTACTTGCTCGCCGGCTACTCCGCCAACGCGGTCGGGGCAGCCTATTACGTGCGCAACATCTCGTTTTCTGAGGAAAAGCCTTGAATACCACGAGGTCGCCGTACGGCGGCCTCAAACCGGCGAATCAAAACGGCGGCCTGCGATTTCTTGCCTCTGTCGCCCATCCCAAACTTGTCCCTCCCGGACCTGTCCTCACGGAGGGAACCCGTTGGGGCATTGGAAGGGATCCTCCCATAGGGACCCCGTTGGGACGTTGGGACACGGGAGGGATCCTCGATACAAGGCTTTATGGAGACCTTCGCCTGTCATCCCAAGCCGTCTCCGCTTTCCATGGGGGGCAGGTTCGACGTATTGCCCTGGCTGCTATGTAAGGTGGCAATGTCCTTGACGTTGCCACCTTGCATAACCCGTTGTATATGAACGATCTATGTCCGGCATATGTAACTATTGCATCTCGCCCACTTCCGGGCTCTTGAACTTCGAACTTTGATCTGGACAAGCCCGATTCAAGGGCTACAAGTTACGCCACCGGCTCCGAGAGCACGTGCTGGGTAGTGGTGGACCCCTCTTCAATAAAAATGTGGAAGGAATGGTATAAACAGAAGATGACCGAACAAAACCCTGGACCGAATCCGCAGTCTGTTGAGACACCGTGAGGGTCGGCAGGATTTGCCATTCGAGCGAAGCCGAGGTGTCCGCTCGAATCGGCCTGCGGAGACGCGGAGGGCGGCGCGGAAGCGGAAGTTCGGCGACTCGTCGAGGAGACTGAGCGTTTACGCAAGGAAGGCCGACGCTACAGAGGATATGCCAGAAGCCAGCAAGTCGTGGGGCGACAAGGTATGTCTGGCTAGTATCCCTGTTCAAAAGTGCACCCGCACTTCCACCACCGTTTACTCCTTCGGTATCCCCAGCTCTTCGAGCCGCCGCGCCACGTCCCGGCCATGCGTCCCAGGATTAACTGCCCGATCGATGTGCCGGAGAATCCCCTTCGAATCGATGATGAACGTCCAACGCTGGGCGTGCGACCCTCTGGGCGGCAACACGCCGTACGCCTGCGCCACTTTCTTATCCGGATCGCTCAAGATCGGATAATCGCAGCCGAGCGATTCGGCAAACTTCTTGTTCGTTTCCGCGTCATCCGTGCTGGCGGCGAAGTAGGCTACCAGGAAACGGCGAAGCTCCTTGCCGCTGTCACGCAGCGACTGGCACTCCGCCGTTCAGCCGCCGGTGAAGGCCTTGGGATACCAGGCGATGACCACCGCTTTCTTCCCGGCAAATTGCTCCAGGCTGTATTCTTGTCCGTCGGAGCCCATCAGGCGGAACGGCGGGGCCTTTTCACCCACCACGAGAGCGTTCGGCTCGGCTACCACGCTGCCGAGCATCCCCAACGCCAAGGATTGTAGGAGGAATAGGCATCGGCTCATAAGAATGGCCATCCGTTCGGAAATACCGCAGCCCTCATTCGTGACCGAAGCCCTGCGGTACGTAGCTGCGGCCCGGCCGCTCAAACGGAAACCCGTAGGGCTGGTCCAGCCGCTTGGCTGGCAGCGGCCACGACTGTCCCCCCAGCACGCGGTAGGTCTCCTGCTGGCCGCAGAGCCAGAAGAACATCTCGGAGGCATTGCAGGAGCTGCGGAACTGCTCCCCGGCCTTCGGTCCCTCCAACTCGTAGTTCGCCGTGGCAAAGTTGAACCCTGGCTCGATCACCCAGTCCCGTTCGGGCGGCACCGTTCGCCAGTAGAAGTATTTCAGCAGATTCCGAATCCCCTTGGCCGCCGACGCGCTCCGGCGATGCCAGATTTGATAGGCCGTGATAAAAATGCTACCCGCAGGGGAAGCCGAAGAATAGACCCCGCGCAGGTTCTGGAGATGCGACATGAAACGTTGCTGGTTGAAGTAGAAATGCGAGCCGGGGAGCAGCTCGGTGGGGCCCCACTCCTTCGAACAGGCCTGCGGATAATAGAACACCTGCAAATAATTCAATTCGGGTCCAAACTTCGAATTTCCGTCCACGTGCCAGCCTCCCGCGGGCAACGGGCACGTCCCTCGATGATTGCTCATGAGGATCGGCAGATGGAAGTTCTTCCCGAGCAGAGATCGGACCGCGCCTGCCGCCTGAGCGTTCAAAATCACGTTCTCGACGAACCACTCCTCCTGCAGGATTTCTGTCGGCTCGTAGTGGGTGTTCTTGTCCAGATATTCCACGACCCGTCGGTTGATCGCGTCGGGCACCACCGCTTCCAGGATCAGGAATCCCTTCTTGCAGAAATCCAGCACCTGAGTGTCCGTCAACGTCGGCGAACCGTTGTAAATCCTCATGGGTTTTCACTCCATCGTTCCAGGATGAATTCGCATCCCAGCCCGTACGTGCGCGTGTCGTCCATCATGAGCGCCATATTTGGAAACTGGATGACCCTCCAGCCGTCCCGGACCGCTTCCAGGACGTTCTTGTAAGGCCAGTCCTTGGGGTCCGCCAGGCCGTCCACCGTCTTGCCGTTTTGAAACAGGGACATCCCGAGAATCCCGGCGTGCAGGGAGGTGCTGCCGGCCTGCAGATAAAGGAGGTCCTGTCGTCTTGGAGGCGTTTCCTCGAGGGAGTCGAGGACGCGCCGCAGGCTCACCTCCGTCAATTCCCCCTTCTGGAATTCCTCGATGCAACGCTCGACATGCTTGCGGACCATAGCGTGAACCATGGCGGCTCTCACTGTCTCCACGTCGTGGAAGTCTGGATGAAAGAACTGGGCCTGGGGACCCAGAGCAGGAGTGTAATATACCAGATTCTTCCCGGTGCTGAAAGAGTGCAGCACCATTTCTGCACGGATTGGGTTATTCCGCACGGCTCGTGATGCCGCGTATCATCTTGCAACGCTTCCCGAGGTTGTTAGAATTTATTGGTTTATGGATAATCCTACTCCGCTCGATTCCAGCGTTCTGGTCCTGAACCGCTTTTATTCCGTCGTTCACGTGATCTCGGCCCGACGCGCTTTCGTGCTGCTCTTCAAGCAGTGCGCCGAAGTGGTCTCCTACGAGAACGACGTCCTCGCGAACTACGATATCCAGAGCTGGGTCGAGCTTTCCAAGCTGAAATCGCAGTTCCGGGACTCGGAAGACGACTGGGTCAAGACCCCTTCCGTCGAGATTCGCGTCCCCCGCATCATTCGCCTGCTGGTCTATGACAAGCTGCCCGAACGGGCGGTCAAGTTCAACCGGCGGAACATTTATGCGAGGGATGAGGGTCACTGCCAGTATTGCGGGAAGAAGTTTCCGACGAGCGAGTTGACCCTGGACCACGTGGTGCCGCGTTCCCTGGGCGGCGCGACGACCTGGGAAAACATCGTCTGCGCCTGCGTGCGTTGCAACGTGAAGAAAGGCGGGCGTCGGCCCGAGCAGGCCGGCATGAGGCTGGTCCGCATGCCGCGCAAGCCCCGGCGCAGCCCCGTCCTCAAGATCAAGATCCGGTCCGAGAAATACCGTTCCTGGCGGCACTTCGTCGACGAGGCCTACTGGGACGTGGCCCTCAAGTAATCTGGCGCTCGGTACCTTTCTTCATGGCGTGGCCGCGCTCTCCGGGCGCTCGAAAGTCAACCATCAACCACCAACCACCAACCACCAACCGATTCGCGACGTGGCCCCCGTTGGTTTGTACTCGGACTGTTGCCTCGCCAGGGTTTCTGTCCCGTACGCCTGAGCGGGCGGTGTGGGGGGAATCCCGTTCAGTCGTACCCGGATTCCTCTTGCTGTTTGGACTGGTCTTGGCGTTTGAGGCGGCGGCGAAGGACCCCATCCTCGCGCCCAAGGTGAAGCAGGGACATGTCCTCGCCGGCCCGGCATCCTACGATGTGGACCGGACGGCAGACTCGCCTCGGAACGGAGGGGAGGAAAGCGCCGAGGAGGCTCAAGAAACCCTGCAGGGGACGGTCATCGGGTCACAGAAGGAATTCATCCGAGTCCGGAGGGATCGAGGCGCGGATATCCATCTCTCGCTGCATTCCAGTTGCCGGACCCTCCGGGACGAGGTCGTCGCCATCTCTGCACTGACCCCAGGGGAGACGCTGGCCATCGCCGGAGAGGTCCGCGGATTCGCCGCGGGTCTACCCCCGGGCGAGCCGCCTCGACGCATCCTGGGCGCGCGGTTCATCTTCAAGACGGAATCCGCACCGCCAAAAGGTGAAGAGAAAAGCGACGAGGAGGACGGGGACCGCACCCCTTCCCTTCTACCACGAGGGAATCTGCATTGCGGCAGACTCCTTTCGACCCAGCCTCTCCTCATCGAGAATGCCGAGGGAGGGCGATCGGAAATCCGGCCGGCGACGAATTGCCGGGTCATCCAGGTCCAGGCCGCTGACCTTCGGTCCGTCGTGAAGGGATCGGCGGTCCGTGCAGAAGGTTTGCGGGAGAAAGCCACGCTCCGGCCAAAAGGGAAGACGCTGACCCGTTACGTCTTTCAAGCCAGGCAGTTACGGATTCTTTCGCCGGACCTGTCTGAATCGGAGTACCGCCAGATTTTGGGATTCGACTGGTAGTCATCCGGGATCATTCGCGCTCAGGCGTCCTTCATCCCGGTTCAATGGACCAGGAGCGTGCCGTTCCCTTCGGCGGAGCAGGACACGCCCGCGGCCTGACAGACGTACTTCAGCGCCTCCCAGATTGGTAGTTGAAACACCTCCAGGGTCACCAGGGGAGGAGAGGCGGAAGGCGTGCTCGGGACGGCCAGAACCAGATTCAGCCCCGTCAGTTCCCGGAAGTACTGAAGAGAGACGTCCAGGGGTGCTTTTCTCAGATACAGGCTGACGCGCTGGCCAAGCCGCAGGCGCAGATTCTGGACGATCTGGTATTCTCTGACCTCCAGAAGCCGGTGGTGAATCTGGTCATGGGCGGCGGGAAGACCGACCACGGCGAACCGCGAACCGAGATGCCAGATAGAAGCCGGGCTGTTCCTCGGGGAGAAGGACAGGGTCTTAGGGTCTTGTGGCAGGGAATCCTGGATGAAAGCGGAGAGATTCCAGGGCTTGAGCGCCGTCACCGGAGTGGAGCGAAGCCGGAACTCGATGCCGGGGAAGTCTTCCGGCTGCCCGACCAAATCGCCCATGGAATAGAGGCGCAGTTCCGGCGCGGCCGCGTCGGCGCCCGGCGTCGTGATGTAAACGGCCTCATCGAGGGGCCGCCAGCGAAGCCGCAGAGGCTCGAGTATCCGCGCCAGAGCGGCCTTGAGAGGCGCTGGATCGCCCCGGACGGTTACGGGCAGGTCTCCACCCCGGGCGATCAGCCGCAAGGCGGCAGGGTCCACGACGAAGTTCAGGCCGCTTTGGGCCCTCAGGAATTCCACCACCTCGCTGAAGGGGGTCTCCTGAAAATCCAGGGAAACCGGGGTCTGAAGCCCCCGCGCCAGCCGGGCCTCCCAGGCGGATTCTGCCTCGGCAGGAACGTCGATCCCCTCGGGCTGGTCGTGTGCCGCCGCGTTCTCTGACGCCACAGGAATCCTGAAGCTCTCCATCACCCAGTTCAGACTTTCCTCGGAAGCCGCATGGGCCAGCAGGTTGACCCGTTCACCCGGGGGAATCCCACGGACAGGCTCGACGTGCCGCCCGCACGCCCGGAACAGGTCCTCGATCAAGGCGTCCAGGGGGCGATCGATGGCCCGGGTCCAGGAAGCTGGCGAGGCGCCTGAAGGGGGTGACGAGGGCATCTCGCTCCCCTGGCTCTTGAGGATCAGGTGTACGACTCCTGACCCCTCGAAGCGCGCCTCGGCATCGGCCACGCGGCAGGCGAGCCGGAGGGCCTCCCAAAGTTCGACGTCGTGCAGGTCGAGCGTCACGGAGCGCGTTCCCGCCAGCCCCTGCGGGCTGACCAGGACCGGAAAGTCCGAGACGCTCCGCACGTGTCTCGCCACGCGTTCCAGGGACACGTCGCGGAGCAGCCAGGATACTCGCCGGCGGAAGGACCTCTCGAAGAGCCGCAGGACCTGGTAGCCCGGGAACTCCGCCAGGATACTTTCCATCTGTGCATGAGCCGCTGGGGCTGCCGTCACCACGAGCCACTGTCCGACGAGGGCGACTTTCGCCTGTTCAGCCTGACCCGCCCTTTCCAATCCAGTCAAGTATTCTTCGACGAATCGGGCTTCATCGAGGTAGGGGCTGCGAGCCTCCTCAGTCGCCTTCAGGGGACGGATCAGATCGAACGTGATTCCCGGATAGTTCGATGGCTGGCCGAGGAGTCCATCGAGGTCATAGCGTCGTCTCAGCGGAGTTGGGCTGAACTGGCCGGCGGCGGCGAGCAAAATGCGGTCTTCCTCCAGGTGGCATTCGAGCGCGGAGAGCCGGCAAAGCCAGCGCAATGCGGCTGCGGCCCCCATCTGGCGGGCATGAAAGGAGAGGGTGGGTTCCCCGCGAAGGACCGTCTTGGCGGAGGCATGCCATTCCAGGGGCCGGCCCACGGAAAGCGCAACCTGGACGATGGCCTCGCGGACGGACTTCTGCTCGAACTCGACGCTGACGCGGGGCCAGCGGGCCGAAACGTCCAGGCCGCTCCCCTCTGCCGTGGCCGGATGCGGGTCAGCCGGGCCGGCATGCGTGCCCGTCGCCGCGGACGCCGATGAGCGGATGTGGCCCGCAGCGAGCCACCGGAGCGCCTCATCGACCGAGACGCCAGCGAGGAGGCCGCTCACGGGCTCGGTCGCCTGGCGGCAGGAATCGGGAAGCTCGGGCGGCGTAGGCGATGCCGCTGCCATACGCTCGAGGACCTGTCCTAGCGGCTTCCCGATGAGTTCCCACTCCGGACGGGCCGTCGTTTCCTCGGCCGAGGGGATTGCGGCCCAAGCGGTGAGAACCGCTAGGAATCTGAGGCCAATGACAGTCAACGCTCGTCGCTCTAAGTGCATCGATGCGTCAGTTTGTCACAGGTTCTTGGCGCTTAAGGCGGGCGAAGCCCGCAACCCAACAAAGCTGGGAAAGGTGTCAGGGTTCAGGGTTCAGGAATCAACTGACACCCGACCCGCCTCCCACTGGGACAGGTCCGGCGGGACACCTTTCAACTTCTCCGCCGGGTGCCCACGAAGTGGGCGCGGCGCGGAGAAGTTGCACCCTGCTCAAGCGGGCTGAATCTGCTCTCTTGCCCATATCCCCACCAATTCAAACTGGTGGCGAACGGGGAGGCGGCTGATGCCCGGCTAAAAAGGAAGCAAACCCACGCTGTTGCCCGTGTCCAAGTGACAGCTCCCCTGGGAGGGCCAGGGGGAGGGAGAACCTACGACGATTCCTTAGCGATGTGTGCTCAGGCACACGCTCAGCTACACGTCCATCTCCATGCCTTCGGAGGCGGCCCGGCACTCGAGGGACCTCGAACGTGCCCGGACCACCTCGCGGCAACTCTCGACAATCCTGTCCACTTGGGCGTCGTCATGGGTCGGATCATGGTGAAAAAGCAGCAGGCTTCTGACGTTGGCCTGCAGAGCCACCTCGACGGGGAAATGATAAAAACTATGGCCCCAGCCCACCTTCCTCGAGTATTCCTCGGGGGTGTACTGGCAGTCATGGATGAGGACGTCCACGTCCCGGATGAAGCTCACCAGCCCGTCGTCCATGTTCGACAGGCCAAGACGGCCCCCGGCAATGTCCATCATCAGCCGCTTGGATATCGCGCCATTATCCTCGCTGTGGCGGATCAGGTAATATTGCGGTTCATTGTCGCTGACGTAACAGAACGACCTGCCCCCGTGGTCCACCCGGTAACACAGCGCCATGCCGGGATGATTGACGAAGCGTGTCCTGACCCGGATGCCCTCGATGAAAAACTCTTCTTCCGAAAGGCTGTGAAACTCGCGGGTCGAAGCCATCTCCCTCAATTCCACCGGGAAATAGTCCGCCGCCATCTGGCCCGCCAGGAGCGCTTCCAGGTTCTGGGTGATCCCCTCCGAGCCGTAGATGGTCAGGTGGTTGCCGGGTATGTAGGCCGGGACGAAGAAAGGGAATCCCTGGATATGGTCCCAATGGAAGTGGCTGATCAGGAGATGGGCCTTGATGGGCTGGCCCCGGGAGGCCCGCAGGAGGTGATTGCCGAGCACTCTCAGGCCCGTCCCGGCGTCGAAGATGAGAAGCGTGCCGTCGCACCGAACCTCGACGCAGGGTGTATTCCCCCCGTGGCGGACCGTGTCGGGTCCGGGGGAAGGAATCGAGCCACGGGTTCCCCAAAACTTGAGTTTCATGTGCGAGTGGCGTAATCCCCTGGGCCCGGCCATGCTAACATTGGCGGCCAGGCTTGTCAAACGTCCTCTTCGCACCGGCCGCGTTGACGCTTCCCACGCGCGCTTCTTATACTGGCCGCTCCACTGAGGCATGAACACTCTTCCGAGGCGTCCACTGGCGTGACGGCAACGGCGAAGCGGAGTTCCACGTTTTCCCTGCTGGATTTCTGCGTCATCGACCTGGAGACCACGGGTCTCGACGCTGAGCGCGACGAGATCATCGAATTCGGCGCCGTGCGCGTCCGCGGGGGCAAGCTGGTCGAGTCCTTCTCGGAGCTGGCGGACCCGGGCCGGCCCATCCCGGCCGGGGTGTCACACCTGACGGGCATCCGGGACTCGGACGTGAGGGGCCGGCCTTGCAGCCGGGACGTTCTACAGAGATTCCTGAGCTTCCTGGCGGACGAGGCCATTGTGGTGGCGCATCACGCCTCTTTCGAGGCCTCTTTCCTCAAGGCGCGCGGCGCGGCCGCGGGCCTCGGCCGCCTTTTCGACACCTTGGTGCTCGCACGAATCCTGTGGCCGGAAATGCCCCACCACGACTTGCAGAGCCTGGGTCAGGTGCTCGCCCTCTCCCCGAAGAACGCCCACCGGGCCGCCGCCGACGCGGAAACCACCGTGCAGGTCTGGCTCGCCATCCTTCGCGCCGCGCGGGAGCTCCCGCCGGCCGTCATCGAGACGCTGGCACGGCTCTTCCGCTCGGACGCCGAGTCCCCGTGCGCCGCCTTCTTCGGCCGCGTCGAGGCCGAGAGCGCACACGAGGCCTCCACCCGCAGGGACCCGTCCTATGGCGCTCTTTTCCACGATTTCTCGGAATATCTGAGCCGGCTGAAGCCGGAGGCGGCCAAAGCCGATGAGGAAGAGGAGGAGGAGGAAAAAGCGATCAAGCCTCTCAACGTGGAAAAGATGGCCAAGCTGTTCTCCCAGGGGTCCGTGTTCGTCCAGCGGCTGCCCGAGTTTGAATACCGGCCCGAGCAGGGGGAGATGGTGCGCGCCATCTGCACCGCCCTGAATGAAGGGGACCACGCCTTGATCGAGGCCGGAACGGGTACCGGAAAATCCCTGGCCTACCTGACACCCGTCGTCGGCTGGTCGCTTCTCAACGACACCGCGGTGATCATCTCGACCAACACCCGCAGCCTGCAGGACCAGCTCTTCCAGAAGGACATTCCTGCGCTGCGCCAGGCGCTGGACAGGCCGTTCCACGCCGTGCGCCTCAAGGGGGCGTCCAACTACCTGTGCGTGCGCCGTTTTCTTCAGGCCCTCGAACACCCGGACCGGCCCTTCTCGCCCGAGGAGCAGCAGGCGCTGGCGGCCCTGGTGGTCTGGGCCTCACGCACGGAATCGGGCGACATCTCGGAGTGCAGCGGTTTCTTCAACCTCAAGGGCATGGAACTGTGGGAACGCCTCGGCCTGGGCGGAAAGGAATGCATGGGGTCGGCCTGCCGGCAGGGAAGGCGCTGTTTCCTGTTCAAGGCCAAAGGCGAAGCCGCTGGAGCGGACGTCGTGGTGGTCAATCACGCCCTCGTCTTCTCCGAAATCGGCCTCTCCAGCGCCTTGCTTCCGCCCGCGTCCTGCCTGGTCTTCGACGAGGCCCATAACCTCGAGAACGTGGCCACGGAGAGCCTCACTCGGCGCATCACGCGCTACCGGCTCACGGCCCTCCTCGGGCGTCTCCATCCCGAGGAGGGCTCGAAGGGGCCCCGCGGACTCCTCTCCCATTGGCTCGGCCAGGTCCGGGGCCGCGCCAGGCCGACCCGGCCTCCGCCGCAACCCGAGCTGCCGGCCCTCCTGGAGAACGCCTCCGATCGCGTCCGGGACGTCCGTGAACGGGGGCAGCGGTTCTTCCAGGCGGGCGTCGGCCTGTTCGCGGCCGCGCCGCGTCCTGGCCGGAGCCGGCTTCATCTCACGTCGCCCCCGGAACGGCTGCGCTACACCTCCGATACCCAGGAGGGCCCGGCCTGGTCGCGCGTGCTCCAGGAAGGGCAGCCGCTGATGCAGGCCCTTCGCGACCTGGCACAAGCCCTCATCGATCTGCAGCCGCGTCTGGCCGAGGCGCTGGGACAGGCTTCGGGACGCCCACCCTCGTCCCTCGAAGAGCTGTCCTGGCGCGCCGGCGAGCTGACCGAGTATGCGAGCGACCTCGAGTCCATCCTCCAGGCCAACAGCGATCAGACCGTGTACTGGGCGAGCCGCGAGAAGAGCGGGACCAACGTTGAGGCCGCTTTCCAGTCGGCCCCCATCGACGTCGGCTCGATCCTGCTCGTGCACCTCTTCCAGCCCCGCCCCAGCGTGGTTCTCGTCTCCGCCACCCTCACCGTCGCACAGCGGTTCGACTCCTTCAAGCAGCGGGTGGGGCTCGACCGTCTCGGCGACCGCAGGGTGCTCGAGCTTTCGCTGCCGAGTTGCTTCGACCATGAGAACCAGGCCCTCCTGGCTATCCCTTCCTTTTTACCCGCGCCGGAGTATGACCAGCAGGACTTCAGCGATCGGCTGGCGGACCTTCTCGTCGATCTCTTCAGGATCAGCCGCGGGCGCGGCCTCGTCCTCTGCACCTCCTACAGCATGCTCGAAGCGCTCCACGCGCGCCTCAAGCCCGCCCTCGCGGACCAGGCCATCCTCGTCCTGGGACAGGGCATCGACGGCGAAACCGGCCAGATCGCCCGCATCTTCAAGTCCGACGGACACGCCGTCCTCCTCGGCACCCAGAGCTTCTGGGAAGGGTTCGACGCGCCCGGCGACTGCCTCCGAGTTGTCGTCGTCTCCAAGCTCCCCTTCCCCGTCCACACGGACCCCGTCATCGAGGCCCGATGCCAGCTCCTGGAATCCCGGGGCGTCAACTCCTTCATGCACTACGTCGTTCCCAGCGCCGCCATCCGGCTGAAACAGGGCTTCGGCCGGCTGCTGCGGCGGAAGACCGACTTCGGGGTCGTCGTGCTGAGCGACAAGCGCGTGCTGACCAAGCGCTACGGCCCGATCCTGCTCCAGTCGCTGCCGGCCCCGCACCAGGAATACGCGCGCCGGGAGGATTTCCTGAGGGATGTCCAGGCCTTTCTCGAGGAAAAGGATGAGCGAAGCTCCGGAACTTGAACAGGCGCGGCACGTGCTCGAAACGGAAGCCCAGGCCATCCTGCAGCAGCGCGATCGCCTCGGCCCCTCTTTCGTCCAGGCCGTCGATGCCATCGCCACACTCAAGGGCAAGGTCGTCATCACCGGCGTCGGCAAGTCCGGCATCGTCGGCATGAAAATCGCCTCTACCCTCGCCAGCACCGGCACCCCAGCCGTCTTCGTCCACCCGGTCGAAGGCGTGCACGGCGACCTCGGCATCGTCTCCCGCGACGACCTTCTCGTCGCCATTTCCAACAGCGGCGAGACCGAGGAGGTCCTGAACCTGACCGCCGCGGCCCGCAGGCTCGGCGTTCGCACCCTCGGCATCTGCGCCTCGGCCTCCTCCACCCTGGCCCGGACCTCGGACCTGGTTCTGCCCGTAGCGGTGGACCGCGAGGCCTGCCCGCTCGGGCTGGCCCCCACGGCGAGCACCACCGCCGTCCTCGCGGTCGGCGACGCCCTCGCCATGGCGCTCTCCACGCGCCGACGTTTCACCGCCGAAAATTACGCCGCCTTCCATCCCGGCGGCACGCTCGGACGACGCCTCAAGCTCCGCGTGCGCGACCTCATGCGGCGGAACGAGGCCGTCCCCAGGGTCCGCGAAGACCAGACCTTCGCCGAAGCCCTCCAGGAAATGACCGCCCGGGATAACCTGGGCGTGACCCTCGTCGTCGATGCCGGCGGGAAGCTCGCCGGCATCCTGACGGATGGCGACCTTCGCCGCATCCTCCTGCGCTCGCCGGGAGGCAGCCCAGGCGGACCATCGCCCGTCAGTCAACTCATGACGCGGCGTCCCAAGACCGTGGAAGCGGACGCCATGGCCTCCGAGGCGGTGCAGATCATGGAGACCCACGCCATCACCTCGCTGGCCATCGTGGACGCCCAGTCGCGCCCCGTCGGCATCATCCACCTCCACGACATCCTCGGCCGCGGAAAGATCATCCTGTGAGCCCCTTGCCCGTTCACGCCGTCCTCTTCGACCTCGATGGCACGATCACACGGCCCGTGCTCGATTTCTCCGCCATCCGGTCCGCCATCGGCATCGCCGACGGCACGCCCGTGCTCGAGTATCTCGACCGGCTCGACGGCGAGGCCCGGGCGCGGGGGCACGCCGTCCTCGAGTCCTTCGAGACGCAGGCGGCCGAAAACGCGGAGTTCAACCACGGAGTCGCCGAGTTGTTCCAATTCCTCGACCGGGCCCGGGTTCGCACCGCCGTCGTCACCCGCAATAGCCGCTCCTCCGCCCGGCTCACCCTGCGAAAGCTCGGCCTCGAAGTCATGGCCCTGGTGTGCCGGGAAGACGCGCCCGCCAAGCCGTCGCCCGAGCCGGCCCTCCTGGCCGCACGGCTGGTCCAGGCCGATCCGCCCCACTGCCTCTTCGTCGGCGACTACGAGTTCGACGTGCGGACCGGTCTTGCCGCCGGCATGCGCACGGTGCTCATCCCTTCCCGTCCCCCGGGCCCCGCCATGCCCCGGCCCGATTACCAGGTCGCCTCCGCCCGGGACCTCATCCCGATCCTCCAGGCGCTCAACGGGAACGGAGGGGACAGAAGGGTCCGTATGTGAGAATAACTTGTTGCTGCGCGGCTCAATCTGCGGGAGTTGGCCAGTTGATCGGAATGTGGATAAATTCTGGACGTATCTGTTTAGCGGGTCGACGGACGCGGCTACATAACCCATTGCCGAACAATAAATTACGAAGTCACCACGGAGGATGGGCAGTATGTGCAACTCCTGGGGCAATGGGTTACGCCTCCAGGCTGCGGGGGGCGCTAAACAAGTACTTCTGGACAAAGAGGATTCTTATGAAATATGAAGTAGCACTCTTAGAATCAGAAGAGGGGTTCAGCGTCTGAGTCCCAGGGCTGCCAGGATGCTGTTCCCAAGGAGCTACCGAGAAGGAGGCGCTGGATAACATTGCTGACGCGATCCGTGAGTATCTCAGCGTAGTGATGAAGCAACTCGAGGATGCGAAGGTTCGGGAGATTGAGGTCACTGTCTAGTTTTCCAGTTCAGAAGCGCGGGCGCAATGCGGTTGGTCCGCGGCACGGTTGAGGCCACTTGAGACGAAGGATCGCTTGGCGTCCAGTGGCCCTCTGAGATGGGCGGTCACGGCCTCAACGAAGACGCTTTCTGCGGAAAGGCTCATACCGGCGATCCCGACTGCTGCCCTTGCTCGTGCGTGCACGCCAGTTACGTCAAAGCATGAAGCGCCATCCCATTTCGGACTGTGAGTTCGGGACGGCCAAACTGGCGAGTCGCCCATGATTGTCGTCGACAGGGACGATTGTCGAGGCTTAGGCGCTTGGGGCGTCAAATTTGAAAAGGTGTCAGGTGTCAGGTGTCAGATGATTCCTGACACCTGACACCTGACACCTTTCCGAGCCTTGTTGGGTTGCGGGTATCACCCGCCTTGCGAGTAAGGCGGCTCGATTACCGTGGGCCCGATGCCGCAGACTTCGAGATTGGTCACCGGTTTGCTCCCTCAACGGTCAATGGTTCTGTGCGGCAAAAATTGCGCATCTGGGATTCTCCAAGGTTCTCGTAACTTCTCAAGAAGTTCGTGGGGAATGATTGAGTCAAATCCCTGAGGTAGAACTGCATAGCCAAAGCCCTCCCAAGTTTATCCCCCGGGAGGAGTCTTCGATTACGGGCTTCGCTGCGAAATCCAGGCCTGACACACCCGGCGAACGTAGCCGAAGCCCGTAATCGAAGACCCCTTCCACGCTTATCCCTCCCACGGGGGCAAGCGCGGGAGGGATAAAGTTGGGAGGGCTTCGCCTACGTTCGCCAGGTGCCCACGCCCGACATTTTGGGATAGATGTCTAGACTTACGCTTCGCCTACGTTCGCCGGACGCCCACCGGGTGACCACGTAGTGGACGCGGCGCGGGGCGCGGAGAAGTTACACATTCTGAGGACGAGGAGAAGGACGAGGAGAAGGAGGACGAGGACGAGAACACATTTAACCCTTGGAGACTTCTAGTGACCCTCGCAGTTGCCAAGCCAGACATCCATGGGCAAGCTTTCCAATCGCTTTCCGATCGCATTCGCGTGTTCCGGGACCAGAGCCGGCGTCGGGCCGCAGGCAAGACCTGGAGTCCCCGGGACGGTCATTTCAAGAAAGCTTTCTTCGAAATCTACGCGGAAAAGCCTTACGAAGAGCGTTATGCGCGCAGCCTGGCCTACGCCCTGGAAAACGAGCCCGTATACTTGTTTCCTGACGAGCACCTCGTGGGAATGCTCTACCAGACACCGACTGAAAAGGGGCCAAGGGATGAAATCCATGACCGGCTCTGGCAGTCCTACAGTCCCGGCGCACACATTCGAGCCAGACAGGAACAGGAGATCGAGCCCTACCTCCGGGTCGGCGGCGCTCCCGGCCACGTGGGCTGGCGGTGGGACTGGATTCTCGAGCAAGGCATCGAGGGCCACGTGAATCGCATCCGCCGCCTGTTGGCGGGGGCGTCGGATGAACGAGCGCGGGCACTCTACCACGGGGCCGTGATCCTGTGGGAAAGCGTGCTGAAGTGGAACGATCTCCATCGGGACGAGCTGGCGCGTTCGCTCCGGGATGCACGGGGCCCCGACCGGGCCCGTATCGAGCGGCTCATCGCCCTCTGTTCCCGGGTGCCCCGATACCCGGCCCGAACCTTTCACGAAGCACTTCAGAGCTTTCATTTCCAGCATCTCGCGCTCATGTTCGAGAATCCCTTCGGGGGCAACGGACCTGGCCGGCTGGACACCTTCCTCTGGCCCCACCTGAAACGCGACCTGGATCGCGGAGGCATCTCCCTGGAACAGGCCAGGGACCTGATCGACGAGCTGTTCATTCGCTTCCATGAGCGCTTGTTCAACGCGGACGGATGGGTCGAGGCCGTCATGGTGGGCGGCGTCCATCCTGACGGCTCGGATGCCGTCAATCCCCTTTCCTACATCGTCGTCCATTCCATCAAGACCCTCGACCAGACCCACCCATCGATCTACGTGCGGTTGAGCCGGAAGAGCCCCGAGTCTTTCACGGACCTGAGCGTCCGTTATCTGCTGGAAGGCGGCAACCGGGCGCAGATTTACAGCGACGAGGCGTGTCTGGAGGCTCTGGTGCGGGGCGGAATTCCCATCGAAGATGCAGCCCAGTACATGGCCGGCGGGTGCATGGAGATCAGCGTCCAGGGGATGAACTGCGATCTCAACTTCGCCTGCATCACGAACGTCGCCAAGACGCTGGAGCTGGTGCTCCATGGCGGGGTGGACCTGCTGACCAGTCAACGGCGGATCGTGCACGAGCGCGACCTCACGGCCTACCGGGATTTCGAGGAGTTGTATGCGGCGTTCGAGGGAGAGATGGCCCGTGAGTACGACGTGCTGGCGAGGGCGCTCGACATCGCCAGCGAAAGCTACGCCCGATACAGGCCCTGCTGCCTCCTCTCCAGCTTGATGGCCGACTGCCTGGCACGCGGCAGGGAACAGCAGGACGGAGGCGCCCGATACCACGATTACGGCTTCGCTCCGCTGGGGATCACCAGCGCCGCCGACTCCCTCCACGCCATCGAGAAAGCCGTTTACCGGGAGGGATTCGTCTCCGCGTCCGACCTGCTGGACGCCCTGCGCTCGAATTTCCAGGGGTGTGAGAGCCTTCGCGCCCGGCTGGGCCGCCTGCCCAAGTTCGGCATGGAGCATCCCGATGCCGACGCCATGTGCAACCGCGTCCTCCGGAGCGTGTGCACCCTCGCGGCACGCACCCGGACGCGCTTCGGCGGCCGGCTCAAGCCCATGGTCTTCAATTTCGTGTGGACCCCGTCGGCCAGCCGGGAGCTCGGGGCGAGGGCTGACGGATCGCTTGCGGGCGACCTGATCGGGCACGGGCTGACGCCGCGGAGTTGCGCCATGACGAAAGGGATCACCGCGGCCATGAACTCGACCCTGTCCCTGGACTTCGAGGTCGTTTCCGGCGGCGCGACCACCATGTGGGACATGGACGATCAGTGGATCGATTTCAGTCTCATGAAAGCCCTTCTGCGGACCTATCTCGACCGTGGCGGGATGATCTTCCAGGGCAATACGACCAGCGTGAAGGAACTGGAGGACGCCCTCGAGCACCCGGAAAATTATCCCAACCTCATCGTTCGGGTCGGTGGCTTCTCCGCCCGGTTCATCACCCTGAGCCGCGAGCTCCAGCAGGAGATCGTGACCCGGCGGCGGCACGCTCGTTGAGTTCTTGACGGTCTAAGTGCATCGGTTCATAAGTTTGGCAAAGGTTTTTGACGCTTACGACCCTCACCCCGGCCCTCTCCCAAAGGGAGAAGAGGACGCTGATGGTCTTGTTTATCGTGCCTCTGCAGCCCATCCACCTGAACGATTACGAAAACTTCATCCCTCTCCCCCTGGGCTGTCACTCAGACACAGGTGACACCGTGGGTCTACTTTCTTCGTACTTGTTTAAAGCCATCCGCAGCCTGGAGGCGTAACCCATTTCCTCAGAATGTGTTGCGCAGGTGGTCCCAGGAGTTGCACTACTGCCCATTCTTCGTGGTGACTTCGCAATTTATTGTCTGGCAATGGGTTGCGTGGTCGCGTCGGTCGACCCGCTAAACAGATACAAACGGTCTTTGTTTCTCTGCGAGGATGCAGCAAGCCGAAGGGAACACCACGGAGGACACAGAGGACACGGAGGGATTCTGATGAATACCTTTGCTGGCTTTCTCCG
>JACPCR010000041.1 GCA_016179685.1 Planctomycetota bacterium
CGCTTCTGTGCCTTCCAGGCACATCACGCTCCTCGCTCCTTGTCTCGCGCCAAAATCACCCTGGCAAATTGCACAGTTTATTTCTTGACAGGCCCTAAGACCCGGCGAAGCCTGCCGGACGGGCCTCGCTTCCCCCTCACCTTACGCTGACGCCCATGAAAGCATTCCACCCCAGCTTGAGCCTGGTCGCCGCGTCCTGGCTGGCGGCCCTGATTCCTTCCACTTGCACCCGGGCGGCCGATTGGCCCATGTGGGGCGGAACTCCCTCGCGCAATCAAGCCTCGACCGCAACGGGTCTTCCCGACGCATGGGACGTCAAGACGAGGAAAAACATCAAGTGGGCAGCGGACCTGGGCTCCCAGGCCTACGGCAATCCCGTGGTGGCTGGCGGCAAGGTCTTCGTCGGCACCAACAACGAGCTCGAGCGCAATCCGAAATACAAGGGCGACCACGGCGTCGTCATGTGCTTTCGCGAGTCGGACGGAAAGTTCCTCTGGCAGATCGCACACGCCAAGCTCCCTTCCGGTCGAGTCAATGACTGGCCGGAGCAGGGCGTCTGCTCCTCGGCCTTCGTCGAGGGCGACCGGCTGTACTACACGAGCAACCGCTGCCAACTCGTTTGCCTGGACACCGAGGGCTTCAGCGATGGGGAGAATGACGGGCCCTTCACCGGTGAGAAGAAAGACGAGCAGGGAGAGTCTGACCCGGACATCGTGTGGATTCTGGACATGATGGATGAACTGGGGGTATTCCCGCACAACCTTGCGGTCTGCTCGCCCGTTGGCTTCGGCGACCTCATCTTCGAGAACACGAGCAACGGGGTCGATGAGGCGCATTTGAACATCCCCTCGCCCCGAGCCCCCAGCTTCATCGCCGTCAACAAAAAGACGGGCCAGGTGGTCTGGGAGGATGCTTCGCCCGGCGAGAAAATCCTCCATGGACAGTGGTCGAACCCGTCTTGCGGCCTCATCAACGGACGTCCCCAGGTGGTCTTCGCGGGCGGGGACGGGTGGGTCTACGCGTTCGAGCTGGAGACGGGCAAGCCGATCTGGAAGTTCGACTGCAACCCAAAGGACTCGGTTTACATCTTGGGCGGCCGGGGCACGAAGAGTTACATTATTGCCACGCCCGTTATCCATGAAAATAAGGTTTATATCGCCGTTGGACAGGACCCCGAGCACGGGGAGGGGCCCGGCCACCTCTGGTGCATCCATGCGACGGGGACCGGTGACGTGACTGAGACGGGCCGGGTGTGGCACTACGGGGACAGCGACTTTCATCGCACGCTTTCCACCGTAGCGATTGCGGGAGGGCTGGTTTTCGCCTCGGACTTGAGCGGCTACCTGAACTGCCTGGATGCGGCGACGGGGAAGCCGTACTGGAAGCACGACCTCGAGGCCGCGGTCTGGGGCTCGCCCTACGTTGTGGACGGCCGCGTGATCATCGGCGACGAGGACGGTGACGTCGCCGTATTCGAGGCCAGCAAGGAGAAAAAACTCCTGTTCCAGACGAACATGGGCAGCGCGGTCTATTCGACGCCCGTTTTTGCCAACGGCGTGCTCTTCATCGGCAGCAAGTCGCAGCTCTTCGCCATCGCTGCCCCGAAGTGACCTGTTCCGGACTCCGCTCTAAGGAATCTCTACGCTTATCCTATATACTCAAGTTGACTGACGTTCGCCCAATCAAATCTTAAGTTACTATTTTTTAGATACTTATGAATAGGGAGTTCAGAGCAATGACTGGGCGATCCAGACTACAACTCGTTTGTGTATATATAGTTATGTGAAAAGTCACAAAAGCCAGTCAAGTCGTGTATATAGGCACGACCCACTGGCCCGTCTCTTTCTACCCATGCAGCCGCCCCAACCCTCCAGGCTCTCCAATGCCCGGCCCAGTGTTCACCAGGCCCGAGAACGGCTCGATGCCTGGGTCCGCGAGATCGTCCCGTGGCACTTCAGCCCCGAGACCGGCTGTCCCTTCTGGCTCGAATTCGCCCGGAAGCTCGACTGGGACCCGTGCCGAGAAATCCAGGGTTTTGACGATCTTCGCCGCTTCGGTCTCTTCGAAGACGAGTGGCTGCGCGGGGGGCCCGTTCGCCGCTGGGTCCCTAGGGCATACCGGGAGCGGCCCATCTTCGTCTTCGAGACGGGAGGGAGCACGGGGGTGCCGAAGACGCGCATCAACGTCGAGGATTTTCGAATCGATTACGAGACCTTCAGCGCCACCCTTCCAGACGAATTCTTCCCTCGGGGCTCGAACTGGCTCATGCTCGGCCCGTCGGGACCCCGCAGGCTTCGCCTGGCCGTTGAACACCTCGCCCAGTTCCGTGGCGGCATCTGCTTTTGCGTGGACCTGGACCCCCGCTGGGTCATCAAGCTCATCCGGTGGGGCAAGATGGACGTCCTCGAGGACTACAAGGACCACGTGATCGATCAGGCCTTGACCGTGCTGCGTTCCCAGCCCGACGTCCGTTGCCTGTTCACCACACCGAAGCTGCTCGAAGCCCTCGGGAACAAGATTTCACTCAAGAAGGCGGGGATCACGGGCGTCTTCTGCGGCGGCACGGAAATGACGCCCCAGTTCCACCGTTTCGCCCGGGAGGAGCTCCTCGAAGGCGCCTACTTCGCTCCGACCTACGGCAATACGCTCATGGGACTCGCCTGCCACAAGCCGTTCGACCCTGCGGACGGCTACGCCATCACCTATTTCTCGCCGCAGCCGAGGGCCGTCCTGGAAATCGTCGAGCCGGACCACCCGGA
Organism: Planctomycetota bacterium; assembly: GCA_016179685.1. Taxonomy (GTDB): domain Bacteria; phylum Planctomycetota; class PUPC01; order JACPCR01; family JACPCR01; genus JACPCR01. The sequence goes on from JACPCR010000041.1 coordinate 2,760, forward strand.
CCGCATCGTCGGTTACGGGGAGACGGGCCGCGTCAAGCTCACGACTCTGACCAAGGAATTCTTCGTGCCTGGCTTCCTCGAGCGGGACGAGGCCGAACGAGCGCCGCCCATCGACCTCTACCCGTGGGACGGCGTCCGCAACGTTCGTCCCTTCTCGGGCTTTGCCACCTCGGTCGTCGAGGGTGTCTATTGAGAGACTTCCATGCTTCACCACGTCCCCATCCTTCGGGAAGGCAAGCCCTACCGCAGCCTTCAGAGCGTCACCCTCTGTCACCACCGGACCCGCCAGCCCATCGCCGAGGTGAGCCAGGCCCATCCGGGCCTGATTGGCCGTGACCTCCGAACTTCTTTCGAGCGGCGACGCCGTTTCGAGGGAATGCCTACCCGCGACCTGCTGCGGGTGTGCCGGGACGCCGCCCGGCACTTCCTCGAAGATTCCTTGCCGCTGGGTGACGCCTTCCAGTCACCCGAGGATTATGTCCGCCATCTCTCGGCCACCACGGGGATGCCCGAAGCCCTCTGTCGTCAGAACATGGGAAAAATCGTCCGGGTGCTGACCGAGATGGACCGCGTGCTCGCGGGTCTGACCCGCGGCCTCGACCTTTCCGCCCTGGACGGCGGGCAAGGCATGGGAGGGCGCGGTGACGCCAGCTTTCAGGCCCGGGCCGACTGCTTTGGCGCCGTCCTGCCCAGCAACTCGCCTGGAGTGCACTCGCTCTGGTTGCCGGTCATTCCCCTGAAGGTCCCCCTGGCCGTCAAGCCGGGCCGCGAGGAGCCCTGGACGCCGCACCGCATCCTTCAGGCCTTCATCCGGGCCGGATGCCCCGCTGAATTCCTAGGGTTCTACCCGTCCGATCATGCCGGCGCAGGCGAAATCCTGAGGCGATGCGGCCGCTCGATGCTCTTCGGCGACACGTCGGCGACGCGGCCCTACCAGGATGACCCGCGGATCGAAATCCACGGGCCGGGCTACTCGAAAATCCTCCTCGACGAGGACGCGGCCGGAAAGTGGGAACAACACCTCGACTTGATGGTCACCTCCATCCTCGAGAATGGAGGCCGTTCCTGCATCAATGCGAGCGCCGTCTGGACGCCCCGGCACGGCCGGGAGATCGCCGAGGCCCTCGCTGAGCGGCTCGGCAGCGTGCCAGCCCTGCCCGCGGAACACCCGGACGCCCGCCTGGCCGCCTTCGCCAATCCCCAGACCGCGGAACGCATCTCGACGCTCATCGACCAGGCGCTGGGGACGCCCGGGGCGCAAGACGTCACCGCGGGGACACGGGCCGGCGGCCGCGTCGTACGACTCGATGGGTGCGCCTACCTCCTCCCGACGCTCATCCGGTGCGAGACCCCGGACCACCCCCTGGCCAACCGTGAGTTCCTGTTTCCCTACGCCAGCGTCGTGTCCTGCCCCCAGGCAGAGATGGTCGAGCGCATCGGCCCCACCCTTGTCGCTACCGCCATCATCCGGGACGAATCCTTCGCCCGGGCGCTCATGGCCTCACGGGACATCGACCGGCTGAACCTGGGGCCCATTCCCACGTGCCAAGTCTCGTGGGACCAGCCCCACGAAGGCAACCTATTCGAGCATCTGTACCGCCGCCGCGCCTTCCAGCTCGTAGACGAGTCCGCAAGTGCATCCGCACTTGCGGACTCGTCTATTCTGGGAAACCCCTCCCACGGGGATTTTCGAAGTGAAACAAGGAAACCCGATATTCCATGAGTGGTCGATTCACAAGGGACCGGATTGGGGGCAGACCTGCGCATTGGACTTAAGAGGAACAAATTCCGTGTTATCCGCGTCATCCGCGGTTAGGCGCTGGGGGCGACAAACTTGAAAAAACTTTTTAACGCCGGTCTCAACGCGCCCCAGCCGCCGATCAAATAACGGCTGTTCGTGCCGGAATCCGGTTGCCAGGTTGCGGCTCATCAGTTAAAATCCCTTTTTCTCAATTCGGCCGTTGAGGCGGGCCCCGAAGGCGGTTGCCCGATTCGAGCTTTCACGGAGAGCGAGGAACGCCATGGATCATCGCACTTACATGAAGGACATGAACTTCGATGAGCTTTCCAAAATGGTCGGTGGACGTTTCCGGCTGTGCTCCATGGTCATCAAGAGGGCCCGGCAGATGCTCCTGAGCCCGGAAGGCAGTGCCAGCGGGAAGTTGAATTCTCAAATCATTCGCGAGGCTCTCCAGGAGATTCGCGATGGGAGGGTCGCCCTCGCGGAAACGGAGAACCTCCTGCCCGCCAAGGAAAAGGAATCTCAGAGATCGGGGGAATAGAGCCGCACCCTTTCCCGCCGATTTGCATGAATGCGTCGTGGAGGGAAGCGGACCGACGCTTTCCTCCACGAGCCATCGAGCACGGAAGCGCACCCGCACGTCCGTGCTCGATGGCTCGCCAGGCCCTCCGGGCACGCCCTAATTGCCCGCCTCATGGTCTTCGCCCGATCCCGCCTCGCCGCCGAGTTTTTCTTCGTCCCCGATTTGTTTCTGCCTTCGCACGGCATAAAACGCGTCTGGCGTGCGCCGTGCAGCCGCATTTGCGGAAACGTCAGTATCCACACTCGAAAGGCATCCCATGAACCTGGAAGTGGATTATTCGCCTTATCGCATCCAGATCGAAACGTTCAGCGGCCCCATGGACCTCCTGCTGTATCTCATCCGTCGGGAGGAGGTGGAAATTGCGGATATTCCCATTGCCCGGATCGCCGACCAGTATCTGGAGTATCTCGAAACGATAGAGGACCTGGACTTGAGCCTGGCCGGCGACTTTCTGCTCCTCGCGGCCACCTTGATGGAGATCAAGTCCAGGATGCTCCTGCCACAGGAAGAACAAGTAGCGGACAGTGACGAGGACGAGGACCCGAGGTCGGAACTCATTCAACGCCTGATCGAATACAAGCGGTTCAAGGATGCAGCGCGCTTCCTCCAAGGCCGCGGGGCCGTCAGAGAACAAATGTTCCCACGGCCCGATGCGGTCGTCGAGATTCCCAAAGAGTGGTCCGAGGAAGAGCTGCTGAAACAGGACCCGCTCGAGGGAGTGACGCTCTGGGACCTGCTCAACGCGTTCACACGGGTGTTGAAGCGCACCAAGCCATTCGTGCAGGCCAAGGTGACCTACGAGGAGATTCCCCTCCAGGCCTTCTTCCACCGGATTATGCAGTTCCTCCGGTCCAAGCCGACCTGCGCCTTTGAGGAACTGTTCCTGGAGGGTCGGGACCGCAACCAGGTCATCGGGACGTTCCTGGCGCTTCTCGAGCTGATCCGGCTCAAGAAGGTGCGGGTCCGGCAGACTGAGCCTTTCGGAACGATCTGGGTCGAGTGGGTCGCCGGCAGCGCTTTGAGTGACGAAGAGGCGGACCAGGCGAGCGCGCAGTTCGAGTTTCGGCCCGAGGACCAGCCGACTTACGAGGGCGCCCTGGACCTTGCCGGCCGGGCGGAGAGAGGACCGGACGAGGGGGAACAGCCCCGCAGCCGGGCGACATCGATCCCAGCGGCGGAAGCGGACGTACACATCGAGACCCTCCGATCACGCCACGTCACAACATCCGATGACGGAGCGGCCGAGGCCTCCGCCACCCCGCTCCCCGGCTTCGCCACCTCTTCTTCCTTCACGCCCCAGGTTTCGCTCTTTGCCGGACCCTCCAGCTCGCCACCCCCGGATGCTGAGGACGACGTCGAGGAATTCGGGGAGGAGGACGAGATCGACCGTGCCCTCTCCGAGGTGGTTATCCCGGACGTCCAGCGCGAAGCCATCTTTCCCGTTCGGCCTGAAAAGGCGGGCGAAGCTCCCCAGGAGCCGGCGCCGGAGACTCCGCATTCCGATCCGGGCGTCGAGAAAACGGGACCCGGGCCGCAGCCGAGCGAGTAGACGAGTTCGCCAGTGCACCCGCACTTCCGTATTCGCCTCCTGAGGAAACCCCTCGCTCCCGTAGGACTCCCGCTTCCCTTCATACTTGTCCTTCCCACGGGGATGAATATGGGTGGACCCCTCCCATTTCCCTCCCAAAGTGGAAGCAGGCGGCCGCGCCTGACATCCCCCGGGCGAGCCGCCAGCGGCAACGCGTGGAAGCAGGCGGCCGCGCCTGCCATCCCTCTCCGCCTCCCGGACCTGTCCTTGCGGGAGGGAACTCGCCGGGATTTAGACGAGTCACAAGCGCTAAAGCGTTCACTCAAACGACTTATGTCAAAGTCAAACCTTATCGCGGTAGTTACGAGTTTATGTCCTCGCGCCGATTCTGCGTAGCGTTCCAGGGCCAGTCTCGGCCCAGCACGTGAGGCCCTTCGACTGCTCCCGGTTCTCGTGGTAGGATGGTCTCCTCGCTGGGGAACGAAAAGGACCCGAGGAGGTTGAGCCATGATAGGTGGGAATGTGCTGGGGTCGGGTGGAAGGGGCCGCACCTGACTCCGTCGGGCAGCCAGGAGGTCCAGAGCCCCGGCACGTTGCTCCATCGAAGCAAGACCCACTGGGACACCATGTTCTTTGCCGCCGGCCCGTAGTGCGCCGCCCGCAACCAGATGCGAGAAAAACTTTTGTCCTGTCTGCATGCGGCAGGCGAAGGCAGCGCGCCATCCTCCCAAGAAATAGACCGCGAGGAACATCCGAGGCTGAGATATGGCCCTGATCGACATCGGAAGCACCAAGCAGCTTTTCGTGGATGCCTACCTGATCGAGAGCCTTCAGAACGCCCGACGAGTGCTCAACCCGGCCGAGAAGGCCGAGAATAACCCTGTCATCCGGCCCGACCGGCCCTGGGAAGGAAATTACCTCGCACCCTGTAATGCCTTTTATGACGTCCGGGAGCAGACGTTCAAGCTCTGGTATTCCAGCGCCACGTACAAGGCCTATCGCAAGCCCAGCGGGGAACTCGATTACGGGCCCCATGACGACGACTCGCAGCAGCATCCCGGCGTCGTTTGCCTCGCGGTCTCCCGGGATGGCATCCAGTGGGAGAAGCCCGATCTCGGGCTCGTCGAGTTCCAGGGCTCGAAGCGCAACAACATCCTTCCCGAGGAGAGCTTCCTGCCCTACTTTTTTCAAGACCTACACGAGCAGCATCCGGCGAAACGCTACAAGGGCCTGGTGCGCAAGGGGACCTATGGCGGGAAAGGCATGCAGTTCGATCTCTTTTTCTCTCCGGACGCCTTCCACTGGACGCCCTACGAGCGCAACCCGGTGATCGAGACGACCGGACTGGGTCGGTGGGGCCCGACCGTTTTCCACGGGTGGGATTCGCTTCGGAAGGTCTATTATGCGCACATGGAAAACTGTGCGCACCGGCATTGCCCGCTCAAGAAGCGACTCATCGGCCGGGCCGAGAGTCCGGACATGCTGCGCTGGAGCGAGCCGGAGACGATCATCCTGCCGGACGCGGGGGACCCGCCGGACCTGGAATTCTATTACATGGCGTCGCTGATCTACGAGGGTCTGTACGTGGGTCTGCTTTGCGATTTCCGGACGAACCGAGCGGCGCACCACGTGGAGATTGCGTTCAGCCGCGACGGGGCACATTACGAGCGGGGCCATCGCGAGGAGGCGTTCGTCCCTCGGGGGCCGCGGGGCAGTTTTGACGCCTCGTCCCTGTATCCGCTGGACCCGATCGTTCATGGCGGCCGCATCCTGACGTATTACCTGGGCGTCAACTGGCGGTCCATCGAGACCCTCTTCGAGCTGGGGGAGAAGGCCCTGGGCGCCGTGGGCCTCGCCGTCACCCCCCTCGACGGGTTCGTCTCCGTGGAAGGTGGCCGGTTGAATCCCGGGGAACTGGTGACCCGATCGTTCGGCTTCACCGGCCGGCGACTCGAGGTCAACGCCCAGCCGCAGCTCTCGGACGACGGGAAGCAGCGGTGCGATCTCCGTGTCGAGATTCTGAGCGGGAATCACGAGCCGATCCCGGGCTTCTCGGTGCAGGAGGCCGATCCGGTGACGGACGCCTCTCCAGCGGCGGTGATATCCTGGAAAGGCAAGTGCGATCTGGGCGAGCTGGCGGGCAGGACGATCCGGCTGCGTTTTCTCATCAAGAACGCCAGGCTCTGTTCCTTTCGATTCGTTGATTAGGGCCCCAATCCGCGGACGCGGAGGCAGGAGGAGCGGGGTTCGCCGGCTGGCAGGGCTTCCGGCCGGGGGCTCTCGGCCAGGACCAGCCTGAGGGGGCCGGCATAGTCCGTCCTGCCTGAGGACGGGGCTCGTCCTTCGACGACGACCGTGCTGCCGAGCGGCAGAAGCACCTCCGCCTCCAGCTTCTCCTCCGGTGAACGGTCCAGAAACGGGTCGTGGATGACTCCGTCGCCTCGGACCTCGATCACCCTCTCCTCGGTCTCGATCTGGATGCGGGCGCTGCCGTGGACTCGGACGAGCCCGTGGAGCAGGGTCAGGACGTTCTCCTCTGCATTTTCCACCCTTACTCCGCTCCGGGGCCCGATTTCGAGCGCGTGTCCCCCGACCAGTTCCAACCAGATGACGCCGGTCCCTCCGGTCTGCAAACTCTCTCCGGCCGCAGGGGCGTCCCCGGCCCGCAGCGGCTGAGGTCCCGTTCCGGGTCGGGCCTTGAGGAGGGACGCGTCGCCATGGACGTGCCGGACGAGGTAGTGTTCGCTGGTCGTGCGGAGGGTCTCGGACCAGATTTCGAGGTCGGCCCGGGCGCTCTGCACCTCGAGAGCGATCTGGAGGCCGCGATCGGTGTGGGCCCGCAGGGCCTTGAGCCCTTCCGGGTCTCCGCTCATCTTGGCGGCCGCGGCGGCAAGGGCCTCCCGTTGCTGCCAGAGGCCATCCAGAGCCTTCTGCGCGTCGGCCAGCAGGGCGTCGGCCGCTCCGAATCGGATTTCGTCCTCGATCCGGGCCTTGGCACTCTGCGGCGTCATCCGATGCCGCTGCTGCTTGAGGCCCGTGAGGGCATGGTTCATGTCGCGGACCCCGGCCTCGAGCGCTCCGGCGCTCTCGAGGAGCTCCTGGCGATCCCGGAGCACGTCGAGACAGGGCGCTACCGCCTCCTGCTGTACCCGCTCAAATTTCTCCAGAAGAGCGGCCAGGCTCCTCCGGTGGGGCGAGTCCTGGACCCCGCGGCGAAGCTGAAGCTCCAGACCGAGCGCGCGACTCCGAAGCAGGGCGGATTCGGCCTCCGGCTTGCCCGCCATCTCTTGCAGAAGCGCGCGCGACTCCGCGAGGAGGCGCCGGCGCTCCGCTGGCTCCGGTCCCCGGGCATACTCGGCCCATACGGACGCGGCTTCTTCGTGCAGCTTGCGGCACTCGGCCTGGAGATTCTCGAGGCGCTGGAGCAGCTCCGCGTCGGTCGGCGAATCCGAGGCGTCCAGCGACGCGGCCAAGGCCATCAGAAGGCAAAGTCTCATGCCCCACGGATTCAGGAAAGCTGGCTCCTTTCCGAACCTTGTTGGAATCCTGGCGGGATTACGGCGTCGGTGAGCCGCTCGCGTAAAACTTCCGAATGGCGTCAACGACGTGCTCCTGCTGCTCGACCGTCAGTTCCGCATAGGTGGGGATCGCCAGAGTTTCCCGGGCCGCCGCCTCGCTCTCCGGAAACGCGCCCTCCGCGTAGCCCAGGTAGCGGAAACACTCTTGCAAGTGAAGCGGGACAGGGTAGTAAATCTCCGTGCCGATGCCCTGGGCCGTCAGGTGACTTTTCAATGCGTCCCGGCGCTGCACCCGCAGGATGAACTGGTTGAAGATGTGCCGGCCTTCACGGGCTTCGGGCAGGCGCACGTGGCCGCAGCCGACGAGGCCGCTCCGCCGGAAGAGTTCACCGTAGCGCCCCGCCACGCGTTGCCGGCCGCTGGTCCAGTCGTCGAGATGCCGGAGCTTGATATGTAGGACGAGCGCCTGGAGGGCATCGAGGCGGAAATTGCCGCCGACGACCCGGTGGTAGTACTTGGGCTGGGCTCCGTGCGCACGAAGGATCTTCATGCGGTCCGCGAGGGCAGGGTCGTTGGTCGTGACCATGCCGGCGTCGCCGAAGGCGCCCAGGTTCTTGGACGGGAAGAAAGAGAAGCAACCGATGCGGCCCATGCCTCCCGCGCGCCTGCCGCAGTACTCCGCGCCGATGGCCTGTGCCGCATCCTCGACTATGGGGATGCCTCGGGCCTCGGAAATCTCCAAGAGGTGCTGCATGGAGGCGCACTGGCCGAACAGGTGGACCGGGATCAGGGCGCGGGTGCGGGCCGTGATCGCGGACCGCACGCCCGCGGGCTCCAGGTTGTACGTCGCCGGATCGATGTCCACGAAAATGGGCCTCGCCCCCACACGGTGAATGCACCCGGCGGTCGCGAAGAACGAATAAGACGAGGTGATGACCTCGTCGCCGGGCCGGATATCCAAGGCCATCAGGGCGAGGAGCAGCGCGTCCGTCCCGGACGAGACTCCCAGGGCATGCGGCACGGCACAGTACCGGGCGGCATCGGCCTCGAAGTCCTCCACGACCTTGCCCAGGATGAACTTCTGAGAAGCGATGAGCTCCAGTACCGGCCCCTCGATTTCCTGGCGTATCGTGGCGTACTGGGCCTTGAGATCGAGCAGGGGCACCTGCATCATTCCTCCCGAGCTTCCGCATGATGCTCATCATCGCCGTCCAGGACAGCCAGAATCGCCGAGGCATCCATGAAAGTGATCATTTCGGATGAGCCTCGGACAGGTGGGCCTCGTGCCGGACAGCCAGGTCACGCGAGCCGGAACGGAACTTGCCCGCCACCGCAATCGCTCGTCTTCGACGCTCTTCAGTATCAGTGATCACCCCGCGGTTCAGAAAGGAATCCAAGCTCTGCCGGATCAGTTCCGCCATCGATACGCCTCTTTCGATGGCTTCCTTCCTAACCGCCTCGGCCTGAAAGTCGGTCCATTGAATCTCAGTCCGCACCATTTCCAGACCTCCTTAAAATATCATGCTTGTCATGAGGACATCATGATAGCATCCAAGAGAAGATTTTAAAGAAAGGTTTCAAAAGCAAACCGGTACGGAGGAATGTAGAGTGGTACTCTTTACACACCCAATGGATGACGGCGGGCCTTGTAGGCGTCCAGCAGAAGTCGGAATGGTCTTGGGGCCATTCTGGCCTCGATTTCCCGGTCGGTCAATTTCGAGAGTCGTCGGACCTCTTTTCGCTTGGTGCGAACGAGGCCAATTCGACCAAGGAAGGCCAGCTTTCCCGCGAGGAAGGCGAGCCCGTGGCCATGGAGCATCTTATCGAGCCATTGGGCGCTGAGAAGAAGGGCGTGCTCGGGCAGGCAGCGTAGGAGGAGGCCCGCAGGCAGGTTGGACCAGAACACCACCTCGGAGTTGCGGCTGGAGAGGAAATGGAATCGCCGACTTGCAGGCCGATAGGAGGCGGAGACGTGGTGGCAGCAGACGGCCGCTGGCGCGTAAACGCACCGCCATCCGGCGTGTTGCAGCCGAAATCCCAGGTCCACGTCCTCATAATAGGCCTCGAAGCACTCGTCGAGCAGACCGGTTTGAGCGAGTGCGTCCTGCCTGTAGACGGCGGCGGCGGCGCAGGCGGAAAAGACCGAGTCGCCCTCGGCCGGCAGGTCTTCAGCCCTGCGATGGCTTCCACGCTTGAGGGCGATGCCGCCGGGGAGGTAGATGTCCCCCGCGCTGTCGAGAATGTCCGGATTCTCGTAAAAGACGATTCGCGTGGCGACCGACCCCACGGACGGGTCCTCAAGCGGCCGGATGGCCTCAAGGGACCACTGAGCGTCGATGACCGTATCATTATTGAGAAGAGCGACCAGGGGGCACTGGGCGGCGCGCAGCCCGCGGTTCGCCGTTACGGCGAATCCGAAGTTTTTTTCGTTGATCAGCAGTCGCACATGGGGGAAGCGGGATCGAAGCAGCGAGACGCTGTCATCGGTGGAAGCATCATCCACGACCCAGATTTCCGCCGGCGGCAGGCTCTGCGCCCGCAAGGACTCCATGAGGGGGCCGAGGTAGGCACCGCCGTTGTAGTTGGGGATGACGACGCTGAGTTCTCGCATCGGTGTTAGCGAAGCGCTGCCCCGAACGGACCAGAGCGATTCGAGCGATCAGAATCGAAATCGGATACGGCAAGCGCTTCGCTAATCCGGGATTCCGTTTGAACCCCCATGCTGCGCCTCCAGTACGTTCTTCCACAACCCGTTACTTCCAGACCCTCTGCGCCTCCGCCAGGGCTTCCGGGCTGCCGATGTCGTACCACGGCCCCTCGGGGCGCCAGCCATAGACGGGCGTCTGCCCGAGCAGCCAGGCGATCAGCGAGCCGGCCCGGTCCGGATTCTGGCCCGAGTCGAGATAGGCTCGAATGCGAGGCACGTGGCCAGCCGGGAAGTAATAGATGCACGTGGCGATCAGGGAAGACTTCGGTTGCTCGGGCTTTTCTTCGAAGGAGAGGAGCTGGCCCGAAGCGTCCATGGTGACCACGCCGAATCGTTTCGCCTCGGACAGGCTGCCGAGGTCATGAACCACCACGGCTGGCCCGCGGGGCCTGGCGAATTTCAGGAAGGCCTGGAGGGAGAAGCGGAAGAGATTGTCGCTTCCGATGATCAGCAACTCGGAGGGCGGGCCGCTGTGCTTCACGATGAACTGCATATCGCCGATGGAGCCGAGGCGCTTCTCGACGGACGTCACACCGTTATTGAGGACCGAGACGGGCCGGCCGGCGGACGTGCGTGTCTGCGCCCAGCTTTCGAACGAGCCGGCAAAGACCGTGTTGGAGACGATGAGGGTCTGGACGGGCCCCTCGAGGGTGTTCAGGGCGTCAAGAATATGCCCAAGGATGGGCTTGCCGCTGACTTCGAAAAGAGCCTTGGGAGACGAGCGCCCGGCGACGCCCATCCGCGTGCCGAACCCTCCACACAAGATGCCCACGGTGAGCATGGACTTCTCCTCCGCTGGATGCCGCGGGGCCGCGGCCGGCGCGGTCCCGGCTTGACGGCCACAGGAACGTTGACCAAACTAATGGACGAGTTTGCATGTGCACCCGCACAGCAAACTCGTCCATTAGCCTAGGAAAATGGCTCCGGGGATTCAAGGAGGCCGCCTCGAACATGGCAAGAAAGCTGGGGATCTGCATCGTGGGTTGCGGCTGGATGGGCCGGGTGCACGCCGAGGGATACCGTACGCTTCAGGACGAAGTGGACGTCTATTACTGCAGCCGGACGGAGGAGAAGGCCAGGGAGTACATGGAGAAGCACGGCGGGGTGGGCCTTTTCACCGACTATGGGAAGGTGCTGGAGTCGCCGGAGATCGACGGCGTCGATATCTGTCTTCCGCACGATCAGCACCGGGACCACGCGGTCAGGGCGTTCCGGAACGGGAAGCACGTCGCCGTCGAAAAGCCCATGTCCATGAACGTGGCCGAGGCCGACGCCATGGTGGCCGCCGCAGAGGAGTCGAAGAAATGCTTCATGGTGGCGGAGAATTTCCGGTACTGGCCGCATCTCGCCCGGGGCGCGGAGCTGGTCCGCCAGCAGGTCGCCGGCGAGGTCTTCTTCATCCAGGTCAACTGCATGACGTACTACGTCGTCTCCGGATGGAGGCGGCCGAAAGCGTCGGCCGGCGGCGGCGTGCTGATCGATATCGGACACCACTTCGTGGACCTTGCCGTCATGCTGGGTGGTGAAGTCCAGTCCGTTTACGCCCAGTTCGCCCGCAAGACGATCGACGTCATCGATACGGAGGACACGGCGATCGTCAGTCTGCGATACCGGTCCGGCGTCATCGGCGAGCTGAACTTGAGCTTCGGGTCACCCAAGTCGCCGCCGGCGCCCGTCTTCGTCGCCTACGGCAATAAGGGAACGATTGCGTTCAACGAACAGGGCCTGGTGGTCAACACGGGCGACACCCCGGAGATCGTGATGAAACGCGACGAGTCGTCCGTCAAGGATGGCTGGTGGAGCGAATCCATCCGAGAGGCGGCCCGGGACTTCGCACGGTCGATCCGGGAAGGACGGCAGCCGGTGATGACGGGCCGGACGGGCCGGCACGACATGGAGATCATCCTCGCGGGCGAGAAGTCCGCGAAGATCGGCGAGGTGATTCGACTTTGAACCCTTCGGCATCGACCCGGACGGCGACGAGCTTGGATCGGATACTTCAAGCCAGCAGCAGGTGGGTGGAGAAGTCTGAGATCGGCCAATGGTTTCTGCCGCCCCACCGGGTCCCATCAAGTATGACGGGAAGTCAGGGTCGCCGGGGTCTGCCTCATCTTGACGCTTATGGGTTCACCTCGGGTTCGGGCATCCGCGGCACATCCGACCCGGAAAGGCTGCGGGAGTAGAATGGGGGCATGATGCGTTTCGACGTCGTGACCTTCGGCGAGACGATGCTGAGGCTCTCCCCGGACGGTTTCCAGACCCTGGAGCAGGCGGAGACTTACCAGGTCCGATGTGCGGGCACGGAGTCCAATGTGGCGGTCGGACTGGCCCGTCTCGGCCTGCGCGTGGCGTGGTTTTCCCGGCTGGTGGACAATCCTCTGGGAAGAAAAGTCGCCGCGAGCCTGCGCGGACACGGCGTGGATGTCTCGCACGTCATCTGGACTGGCCAAGGGCGGATCGGCATCGCTTTCATGGAGATCGGCGTCCCGCCCAGGCCGTCGGAGGTCGTCTACGACCGGGCCGGGTCGGTCTTCAGCCAGATGCAGGAATCGGACGTGGACTGGAGTCTGTTCGCCCAGGCCCGGCATCTCCACGTCACGGGGATCACGCCCGCACTCGGTCCATCCTGCTCCGCCTGCGTCTCCAGGGCGGTCCGGCGGGCCAGAGAGTCGGGCGCCACGTTGTCTTTCGACGTGAACTACCGGCGCAAGCTGTGGAAGCCGGAGGCGGCCGCGGCCACTCTCGGGCCCCTGATGGCCGGCGTGGACGTCCTGTTCCTCACCTCGGAGGACGCGGCGGAACTGTTCGGCATCCGGGGCGAGCCGGAGACGGCCGTCCGCCTGACGGCGGAGCGTTACCGAAGCCGTTGGACGGTCTTGACTCTGGGAGCACAAGGAGCGGCGGCCCTGGCTGGGGACCAGTTCGCCTTGCAGCCGGGCTACCCGACGAACGTGGTGGACCGGATCGGGGCGGGAGACGCCTTTGTTGCCGGATTTCTTTTCGGGTATTTTCAAGGGGAATTGAGAAGGGCGCTGCAGCTCGGCCTGGCCATGGCCGCGATCAAGATGACCACGCCGGGCGATTTGACGTACACGACGCTCCGGCAGGTGGAGGAGTTGATCGCAGGCGTGACTCCATCCGTTCGGAGATGAGGAGGAGAGAAAAGCCATGCGCGGAATCATTCTGGTTTGCTATGACGTGGAAACGGCGTCAGTCAGCACCGACGGGTTTCTTGCCGGGGCGAGGCGAATGCACCGGGACCTGGGCGTTCCGGCGACGATTTTTTTCACTGGCAAGACCATCGAGGCCCGCACGGCAGCCTGCGTCGAGGCGGCGGGCGAGACTCTTTTCACCTTCGGCCAGCACACGTATAACCACGTGCTGTTCAAGAGCGTTTACATGCAGCCCGCGGATGGAAAACCCTGCCACGGGAAGCTGAACTTCCTGAGGGAAGGCGGCACGTTCGAACAGCTCCAGGAGGAGGTGAACCGGACGCAGGAGCTTTACCTGAAGACTTTCGGCAGGCCCTGCCGCGGCTTGACCACTCCCTGGGGCTACTACCGGGGCCTCGCGGACCGGCCGGACCTCCTTCGAGTACTCCATCATGCGGGCATCCGATGGGTGCGCAGTTATGCCCGAGACCACCGGGACTGCCAGCCGACGCCCTACGAGGTGCAGCCGTTCTTCTACGCGGACCATGGCCTGCCGGACCTGCTCGAGATTCCGGTCCAGGGCTACCAGGACGATTTTTACTGGGAACGATTCGACGACCGCCAACACGGCGGCAGCTACAACGAATATCTCTTGTGGGCTTTGGGATACGTGGCGGAGCGAGGCCTGGTGTTCTGCCTGAACTCGCACGATCACGGGACGTCAACCGCGGGGGAGTTCGATCGGACGAAGGGCGCCTGGCTGCGTCCCACCCTGGAGCATGGGTTGAAGCTCGGCCTGAGGTTCATGGGCTGCGAGGACTTCTACCACGAGCGAGAGGCCATGGGGAAGGAAGCGGAACGCAGCGGCGTGGCCTGAGCGCACGCACCGGGCTTCAACTCTAAGCGGCGCGGGGAGATTGGAAACTTTGCAGAAGGTGTGGCGGATTGGCCTTGCCTGCGCCTCGGTCATCGTGCCGGACTCGCCTGCGGGAGAGGAAGTCGCCGCGGGCGAAATTCAAAGCCAGGCGCCGGAAGCCTTCCGCGCCTGGAGAGCTCGGTGACGAGTCCCTTGAGAAGGCATCGAGCACCCGAGTATCCTTCGACTCGGTAGGAAGCGCGTCCGCTTTCCCGTCGAGCTGCTGCAGGGCTCGCACAGCCTCGTCCACAGAGGGAAGAAAATTCACGGTGATGAGTCGCCAGTCCACCCAGAAAAAAAGGCTCTTCGCGTTTATGCGCGCGTCCGGCATAACGGTCACATCCTTATCGCCCACTCGGTCCATGGAATGACCTCCCGAGTTCATGGTTTCGACAGGGGCAAGGGCTTCCGGGCC
>JACPCR010000054.1 GCA_016179685.1 Planctomycetota bacterium
CCCCGTGTCTCTCAATCGACCGATTGCCCTTGGCCGCCCACGGAACGCTGCCAGCGCCGCCCTGGCTCGCCCGCCCCGCGACCCCCGCTTACGTCTGAACTGCAGGCCCTCTGTATCCGGCGGTTGCCATTCTGGGACCCTTCTGTTAGCATGGACTAATGGGGGGGCACGTTCGGGGCCGCCTGTTCTGAAAGGCATATTCTTCAGCCTCAATACGTTCGCCATACGCCAGCCTGCCTCCCCGGTCGAGGCCTCCTCCGCCCTGCCGGGCCTTCCTCTTCGTCTCCATTCCGCTCTCGCTCCCAGGAGCTTCCCGCGTGCCGAAGCGAACGGACATTCACAAGATTCTTCTGATCGGCTCGGGTCCCATCATCATCGGGCAGGCCTGCGAGTTCGACTATTCCGGCACGCAGGCCTGCAAGGCGCTTCGCGAGGAGGGCTACCAGGTTATTCTGATCAATTCCAACCCGGCGACCATCATGACGGACCCGGAGATGGCGCACCGCGTTTATATCGAGCCGGTGGTGCCCGAGGTGGTGGACAAGGTTTGTCGTTTGGAGCGGCCCGATGCGTTGCTGCCGACGCTGGGCGGCCAGACGGGTCTGAACGTAGCGATGGAATGTGCGGAGCGCGGCATCTTGGAGGAGCACGGGGTGGAGATGATCGGGGCGAGCCGAGAGGCGATCCACAAGGCGGAGGATCGCCTCGCTTTCAAGCAGGCCATGATCCACATCGGCCTCGGGGTGCCCCGGAGCGGCGTCGCCCACTCCCTGGACGAGGCCCGGAAGATGCTGGCGGCGGTCGGGCTGCCCTGCATCATCCGGCCCGCGTACACCCTGGGAGGCACGGGCTCCGGCATCGCCTACAACCAGGACGAATTCGACCGCATTGCCGCCTACGGGATGGAATGCAGCCGAGTCCACGAGGTTCTCATCGAGGAATCGGTCATCGGCTGGAAGGAATTCGAGCTGGAAGTGATGCGCGACAAGAAGGACAACGTCGTCATCATCTGCTCGATCGAGAATTTTGATCCGATGGGCGTGCATACGGGCGATAGCATCACGGTGGCCCCGGCGCAGACCCTCACGGACAAGGAGTACCAGCGGATGCGGGACGCGGCCATCGCCGTGATGCGGGAGATCGGCGTCGAGACCGGGGGCTCGAACATCCAGTTCGCGGTGAACCCGGAGGACGGCCGGATGGTGGTCATCGAGATGAACCCGAGGGTCAGCCGCAGTTCGGCCTTGGCCTCGAAGGCCACAGGCTTCCCCATTGCGAAGTTCGCGGCGAAGCTCGCCATTGGCTACACGCTCGATGAAATCCCGAACGACATCACCCGGGAGACGCCGGCGAGCTTCGAGCCGACCATCGATTACTGCGTCGTGAAGATTCCGCGCTTCACGTTCGAGAAATTCTCGACCGCTGATCCGACCCTCACCTCGCAGATGAAGTCCGTCGGCGAGACCATGTCCATCGGGCGCACGTTCAAGGAAGCGCTCCAGAAGGCCGTCCGCGGCCTCGAGATTGGGCGGCACGGACTCGGCCTCGATCGCAAGGACGCCCTTCTGAACGGGTCGGGCCTGCCGGACCGCGAGGAAATCCGCCAGAAGCTGATCACGCCCACCGCGGAGCGCCTCTTCTATCTCCGTTACGCCTTCAAGGCGGGCTTGAGCGTCACGGAGGTATCGGACCTCTCCCGCATCGATCCCTGGTTTCTGGAGAATCTGAAGGAGATCGTGGACTACGAGGACACGCTGGGGAACTACAGCCGCCTCGAGGACGTGCCCGCCGAGGTGCTCCGCGAGGCCAAGCGGCTGGGATTCTCCGAGCACCAGCTCGCCGCCGTGTGGAAGGCCCGGCCGGCCCAGGTGCGGGAGCGGCGGAAGTCTCTGGGCATCGCGGCCACCTACAAGCTCGTGGACACCTGCGCTGCGGAATTCGAGGCCTACACGCCATATTACTATTCCACCTACGAGCAGGAAGACGAGTCGCGGGTCAGCCGCCGAAGGAAGATCATGATCCTGGGGGGCGGGCCGAACCGCATCGGCCAGGGCATCGAGTTCGATTACTGCTGCTGCCATGCCGCCTTCGCCCTCCGCGAGATCGGATGCGAGACGCTGATGGTCAACTCGAATCCGGAGACCGTCAGCACGGACTACGACACCTCGGACCAGCTCTTTTTCGAGCCGGTGACGCTCGAGGACGTTCTCAACATTTACGATCGGCTGAAGCCGGACGGCGTGATCGTCCAGTATGGGGGCCAGACTCCCCTGAACCTGGCGCAGGGGCTCGAAGAGGCGGGCGTCCCCATCATCGGGACGTCGCCGGACAGCATCGGACGCGCCTCGGACCGGGATCGTTTTCGTTCGCTCCTGCAGGAGCTCGGCTTGCGTCAGCCGCGCAACGGCGTGGCCACGGACCGGGATGGCGCGCTCCGCGTCGCCCGCGAGATCGGTTACCCGATCGTCGTCCGGCCCTCCTTCGTCCTCGGCGGCCGCGCCATGGAGATCGTCTACACGGACGAGGAGCTTTCTCGCTTCGTGGCCTACGCGGTCGAGGCCTCGCCGGAGCACCCCATCCTCATCGACCGGTTTCTCGAGAATGCCATCGAGGTGGACGTGGACGCCGTGGCGGACGGCCGCAAGGTGGTCATCGCTGGCATCATGGAGCACATCGAGGAAGCGGGCATCCACTCGGGCGACAGCGCCTGCGTCCTGCCTCCCTTCAGCCTCAGCGACACGATTGTCGAGGATCTGCGTCAGCAGACCCGCGCCCTCGGGATGGAGCTGCAGGTGCGGGGGCTCATGAACGTCCAGTACGCCATCCAGGACAGCCGCATCTACGTTCTCGAGGTCAACCCGCGGGCCTCGCGGACCGTTCCCTTCGTCAGCAAGGCCACAGGCGTCCCCTGGGCCAAGATCGCCGCGAAGGTCATGGCGGGCATGACTCTCGACGAGCTGGCCGCCGAAGAGGTCGAAATCCATTACCAGGCGGTCAAGGAGTCCGTATTCCCCTTCAACCGTTTTCCCGGCATCGACGTCATCCTCGGGCCGGAGATGAAGTCCACCGGCGAGGTCATGGGCATCGACTCGGACCTCGGCATCGCCTTCGCCAAGTCCCAGATCGCCGCGTTTCAGCAGGTTCCCCTCGAGGGCCGCGTCTTCATCAGCGTCAAGGAGGCCGACAAGCGCAACGTCGTGTGGGTCGCCAAGAAGCTCGAGGACCTCGGCTTCGAGCTGGTCGCCACCAGCGGCACGCACAAGGCGCTCTCCCGGAACGGAATCCGAGTCAAGAAAATCCACAAAATCCAGGAAGGCCGGCCCCACGTGGTCGATATGATGAAAAACAAGGAGATTCATCTCGTCATCAACACGCCCAGCCGGCGGGGGGCCGCCGCCGCCGAGGCGCATCTCCGCAGTTTTGCCGTCCTCAGTCAGATTCCCATCTGCACCACCCTGTTCGGCGCCCAGGCCATGGTCAATGCCATCCAGTCGCTCAAGCGGCAGGATTACCAGGTCAAAAGCCTGCAGGAATATCATGCCAGCAGAGCCAGGAAGTCTTCCGATGAGCTGGCTCGGGTGTGACGGCCTCGCCCGCCGCTCGCCGCATGGCCATCCGTTCCGAGGTGGCGCGGTCGCTGTGCGGCCGCCACTGGAATGTGCCGGGTCCCTGCCGGTGTGTATCGGCAGGTGTTGGAATGGCCGGGAGCGCCATCTCCGAGACGCGCGGGTGCTCCTTTTTCTTTTCGGATGTTTCTCGGCCGTCTTCTTTGCCCTCTGTCCGCGGCCTGCGTGCGGAGGCACGATCGGGCCCGCCTGGGCCGCGCCCGCGCTCGGGGAGGAGGCCGCAGCGGTGTCCCGGCCCCTCGCGACGAAGAGCGGGAACACCTGGATTTGCTTCCTGGTCGCCGGGGCCGCGGCCGTCGTCGTCTTCCTCATCGGACGGGGGGAGCGCCGACCGGGCCGGGACGATTCGGAACATCCGACGCCGGAGTCGCCTCATGAGCCCAAGTCCGACGCCTGAAAGATCCGCTCCTTTCCGCCTCGACGGCCGAGTGGCGATGGTCACCGGAGCGAGCCGCGGCATCGGGGAGGCCACGGCCCGCGTTCTGGCCGCCGCCGGCGCGCGGACCGTGCTCGTGGCGCGCCAGGCCGACCGCCTCGAGGAGATCGCCCGCCAGCTCCAGGAAGCCGGCCACCACGCCCTCGCCTGCCCCGCCAACGTTTCCCTCAAGGCCGAGGTCCATGCCGCCGTCGCCCATACGCTGGACCAGCTCGGCCGCATCGACGTCCTCGTCAACAACGCGGGAATCCGGGGCAAGTCCCCGCTCGATGAAATGCCCGAGCAGGAATGGAACGAGGTCCTCGGCGTCAATCTCACGGGTCCCTTCCTCTGCGCACAGGCCGTCGTCCCCTCCATGAAAAGGCAGCGTTGGGGCCGCATCATCAACGTGTCGTCCATCAGCGGCCAGACCGGCGGCGTCGCCGGCACGCTCCCGTATTCCGCCTCGAAGGGCGGGCTGTTCGCCTTGACCAAGACTCTCTCCCGCGACCTCGCCCCCTTTGGTATCACGGTCAATGCCATCGCGCCCGGGCAGATCGAGACCGGGACGCTTTCGACCGAGCGCCGCGAAAGCGTGGTCAAGCTCATCCCCCTCGGGAAGCTCGGCCAGCCCGTGGACATCGCCTATGCTGCCCTTTTCCTCGCCTCCGAGGAGGCCGGGTACATCACCGGGGCGACGCTCGACGTCAATGGCGGAATCCTCAAACGCTAGGTGACGCGTTCGCAGGTGCACCCGCACTGGCGAACGCGTCACCTCGTCCCACCGGGGTCCGCGGACACGGCACGGAATCATTCCGGACTCGATTTCCGGCCGGGCTTGCGTGTCAAATTCGTGGTGCGGCGAGGATGGATCGTGGAATTGCTCGCAGCAGCACACGGCGTGGGCAAGATGGATGCGGCTTCGGGTGCCTCGTTCGAGCCTGCCGGCGAGCTCTTCTGCTTCCGGCCGCGTGAAAAGCATCCAGGGATGTTCGCGTTGCGGCATCATTTCCCTCCTTTACAGCATCAAGCGGCAATCACCATTCGCCATTGCACCCGGCGGCCTCTTTTTCTACCCTAACCTTCCCCGATAGGCCAATCGATGTACGTTCACGAATCTGGAATCCAGGTGCGGTACGGCGAGACGGACCAGATGGGTGTGGCGCACCATGCGAATTACCTGCTCTGGCTCGAGGTGGCCCGCACCGATTTCCTGCGCGCCATCGGATACCGATACCGGGACCTCGAGGGCCGGGGCGTCATCCTGGCGGTGATCGAGGCGCATTGCCGTTACCGCGCCCCCGCACGCTACGACGACTCGCTTCGTGTCCGGACCTGGGTTCGGACTCAGAAGAAGTTGAAACTCGACTTCGCCTATGAAATCCTACACGAGGACGGGAGGCTGGTCGCCGAGGGCAACACGGTCCTCGGCTGCCTCGACCGCGAAGGACGGCCCCAGCCGCTACCTTCCGATGTCGAAGAGGCCATCCGAAAGGCCATTTAGAGTTCAAGGGTGACGCCCGCGCCGCGCGGACCTGTTTCGCCCAGAAGGGAGATATTTCAGGTTTGGAGTCTCAGGGTGTAACAGCTCCGCGCCCGCCTCTGGTGAGCACCCGGCGGAGATGTTGAAAGGTGTCAGGTGTCGGGTGTCAGTTGATTCCTGAACTCTGCAGCCTGACACCTATCCTGGCCTTGTTGGGTTGCGGGCTTCGCCCGCCTTAAGAAACCAAGAATTGAGCATGCCCCGCGTCGTCGTCACTGGAATGGGAGTGGTCTCGCCCGTCGGGATCGGCAAGACCGAATTCTGGCGCAGCCTCGTGGCCGGCCGTTCGGGCCTCGCGCCCATCACGCGGTTCGAAACGGAGGGGACGCGTAACCCTCTGGGAGGAGAGGTCAAGTCCTGGGTGACGCCTCCCGAGTGGGCCAGGCTCGGCCGGGGAGTGCAGTACGCTCTCGCCGCCGCCCGGGAGGCGATCGAGGAGGCCCGGCTCGATGGCGGACACCGTGTCGGCTGCTGCATGGCCACCAACTTCGGCGGCACGGAGGCGGGTGAGGCCTTCCTCCGGGCCCTTGTCCTCGGGCGCGAGCCGGACGCCGCCGACTTTCAGCGTTACGCCTTTGACCAGGGCAGCAGCGAGGTGTGCCGCGCCTTCGGACTCCGGGGGCCCGAGGCCTCGCTGTCCCTCTCCTGCGCCTCCGGAGTGGCCGCCCTCGGATTCGCCGCGGACCAAATCCGTCTCGGCCGGGCCGATGCCATGGTCGCCGGCGGCTACGACGAGCTGGCCCTTTTCTCCTACGCGGGCCTCTGCGCCCTCCGGGCCGTCACCCCGGATACCATCCGGCCGTTCGACAAGAACCGCAAGGGGACGATTTTCGCCGAAGGCGCGGGCGTGGTCGTCCTCGAGTCGGCCGAGTCGGCCGATCGCCGCGGCGTCAGGCCCCTGGCGGAGGTCCTCGGGCACGCCATGAACAACGACGCCTTCCACATGACCGCGCCGGACCGGAAGGGCATCGGCATTCAGGCCGTGATGCGCCAGGCCCTTTGCGATGCGGGCATCCCGCCCGAAGAAATTGACCATATCAACGCGCACGGCACCGGGACGCCCTACAACGACAAGATCGAGACCGAGTCCATCAAGGCCGTCTTTGGGCCCCGGGCCTACCGGATTCCCGTGGTCTCCGTAAAGTCCGAGATGGGCCACACCATGGGCGCCGCAGGCACCCTCGAGGTCATCTGTTCCATTCTGACCCTTCGGGACCAGATCGTGCCGCCGACGATCAACCTGACCGAGGCGGACCCCGAGTGCGATCTGGATTACGTGCCGGGCCGGGCGCGCCCGCACAGGGTCCGCACCGTCCTCAGCAACTCCTATGGAATCGGCGGCACGAATGCCGCCATCGTCCTCCGCCAATAAACGGTTGGGAAGTGCGAATGCACTTCCGCCCCCGCTGGATTAAGGAATGTCCACGTCGCGCAAGGTGAATCGCACGCGTTCCTGCCGTTCATCCTCGGGATACCGGACCCTCAGCGACAGCTCGCGGAAATCGTTTCATCCTTTATCCATGTCTGCCGGCCTCTTGTTTCCCGTGTTGTAGCGTCTGGTATCGGCTCAACAGGCCGCTTCAGACCATCCACCACACTCAGTACTCGCACCTCGGACAAGTCAAGGAAGAACCGCCCCGGCTGCGTGAATAACCTGGCATCAAGGAAAACACCTTCCGGTCCTTCCGGCTGTTCGAATTCTTCTCCACCCGCCTGCGGCGTTTCCTCGATGAATCGGAGAAGGGTGGTACTGCTGACACCTGTCGTCTCCGCAAGAAACCCCGGACCAGCTTCTGGGACGCGCACGCTGGACCCCTGTGTCTCAAGGGATTCCTTCTGGCCGGCCCATGGCCCGAATCCTGTCATTGATCTCGCGGCGCAGCTCCCTGGCCTCATCGCCCGGCATCCCTCTCAAGCCCTTGAGAATGCCCCGAGCCTCCCACTGCTGCTCGGCGGCTTTCAGCATCCGCCGCAGCTCGGGAACGAAACGCGGCTCCCGGCTCAACCCGATCCCGGCCAGCAGTATGGAGTCGTTCACTTCCAGGCGGCCCGGCGCCCGATGCTCGATCAGAAAGTCCAGGCCGGAAAAATCCCCGTATTGCGCCAGAAGGAGAGCCAGGGCCTCGAGCAGGCGTGAACGGACGCCTATTTCTTCCTGGGAACGCGGGGCTGCTTCGCCCTTCCGAGGCGACCCGGCCATCCTCGCCCGGACGGCTTCGATGAAATCAGGATGCGTCTTCAACGCAGCGAGGGGCCGGTCCCGCCCCGAGTCTCTGCTCACGGCTCTATTGCGCACCCACGCCTGCCCCGATTCATATTGAAACTGGCTGTACAGCCAGTCCATGCCCGCCTGGGTCCGCGTTTCGGGCAGGAGAAGGCCGATGGCTGCGACCGTGACCACCCGGTCGTCGGGGTCCGTGAGAAACGGCCCCAGCTTGGTTTCGAGGGCCGATCGATCCGGCAGCTTCGGGGCCAGCCCCTTGATCGCCGCGTGGCGCACCCACGGATTCTCATCCGCGGCCGCCGCGTCCAGTCGGGCCATTCCGTCGGCGTCCGATCGTACCCCGTAGAGGCAGGCGGCCAGGGCCCGCAACGCCGGCTTGCCCGATCGGGATAATCTCCTCAGGACTTCCTGGCGGTCGCGGTCCGTGGACTGGAGCGAGATGGGGTACTCCGCAGGATCGCCCAGCAAGCTTTCCAGCAGGCTACCCAGGTCCTTTTCCTGCGTTCCTTCCAGCAGCGCGACCAGCCGGTCCGGCTCGGCGACGAAGATCAGGACTTCGGGCCGGGCGTACTGGAGCTGGTTCAGCAGCAATTCAACGATCGGACGTATCTTAAGGGCGGCCTCGAGGAAAGCCCGACCCTCCGGCCACGGCATCTGCCGGAGGACGAGCGCCATGGCGGGGCCCCCGTTTTCAAATGAGGTGGAGTGTGGCCCGGCGTCGTCAGGAAGGGACTTGAGCAGAAATGGAAGTCCTGTCCGTGCGTCGCCGGTGGCGAATGCGGCCACGAGTATGCGCGGGTCGGCCGTTCGCTCCGCTTCAGGCCGCAGGCGCAGATGCCAGGCCCGAACCAGGCGGAGCAGCTCCGCAGCCCGGGTCTCGAGCGCCTTCAAGCGGGCGTTCTCCACGGTCTCCTCCTCGGGCGGCTCGCTCGGGGCCTCGAGAGCTGCTTCCGACCAGGCTGCTGGCGTCGGGGATGGCCCTGCCGTTGCCTCGTCGGCCCCTCGTTCCACTTCCGCCATGAGGCTTGTCCATCGAGGCGAGGCAGCGACAGTGGAGAAGAGCCCGTGATCCGGTCCCTGGTTCTGCGGGATCACTCCCCACCAGTGCGCCAGAACGCGCAGGACCGCATCCGCCGCACGACCGCGGACGTCCGCATCTGCGTCGTTGAGCAGGCGGCGGGCGAATTCCGCACCGAGTTTCGTCGAGCGCTTGGTCAAGAGAGACGCCGCCTGACGCCGCGTCTCAACCTGCGTGGAGGCCAGAGCCTTGTCCAGCAGCGGCTTCCAGTAGTCATCTTCGGTGTTCGTGTCGTTTTCATGCTTCGAGAGCGCCGCGAGGATGGCGGCCTGGCCCTGCGCGCCGAGTTCTCCGAAAAGCTCCATGGCCACTTGAAGCGGATAGGGAGAGTCCGACTTGAGGATCATTCCGATGACCTGGGCCTGGACGGCGGGGACGCGCCGCATGACCGCCCGCAGTTCAGGGAGAGCCGGCGTCCGGTCCATCTGACCCAGCGCCGCCAGGGCGCACTGCACCACGAAGGCATCGGGGTCCCCCAGCAGATGCCGCAGGGCCTGTTGCGAGTCGGGGATGTTCAGCTTTCCGATGACCTCGGCAGCGGCAGCGCGGACGCGCCAGCGCGGGTCCCTCAAGCAGCGCAGCAGGGCCGGTCCCTGGTCCGTGGCGTGCACCTCCTCGAGAGCGGCGATGGCCGCGCACGCCACCACCTCATCGGGATCGTTCAGCAAGCCGACGAGATACTGTGCCGCTTCTTCCCTCTTGGTGTGGCCCAGGTCTTGCGCCGCGGTCATCCTCAGGTTCGCGTCCGGGGCCGCCAGCAGGGCCGACATCGTCTGAAGCGCGTCCGCGTCACCGGTGGCCGAAAGGGCGTGCAGCGCGCTCTCCCGGACCAGCGGGTCCGGGTCCTGGGCCAGTTCCGACAGCGCGGCGAGGGCGTCCCGGCCGGCGCGTCCAAGCTGTTCGGCCGCGGCCTGACGCTCGGGCCCCGTGCCCCGCGCGAGGGCGCGGCGCACGCCCGGAAGCTGGGTGGCGGCCTTCGAGGGGACCAGGATCGCCCAGCGGACGTCTTCGAGCGCGGCCAGCGACTTCGGATCGCCCTGCCGCTCGGCCCGCCGGACCGCCTCGCGTACCTTGGGCAACGCGGGCAGTCCCATGCGTGCGAGCGCGGCCATCGCCTCCGTCCGCGCAGCGGGCCCGCCCGAGACCAGCGCGGTCACCGCCCCTGACGCCGCTCGCTCGAGGTCCGCGTCGTCCGGGGCCGTGGCCCGGGCCGCAAACGATCCTTCCGCCTGGGACCACCAGGCTTGCAGGGCTTTCAACGTCTGGACGCGCTCCTCCGGCGGTGACCAGGGATTCACCTCGATACCCGGCGTTTCACCCGCCAGTTTTGCCAGCATCTCCGCCGCGGCGATCCTCACACCCAGATAGGGATGCCCGGCGGCCTCGATCAGGACCGGCATCGCCCGAGTCCCTTCCTCGAGGAGCGCGGACTGGGCCCGCGCCCGGTCCGCTGGCCGCGGGTCCCCCAGCGCCCTGGCCAGGCGGTCAAGAAGCTCCGCGCTCGCGGGACCTCGAACCGCCTCCCGGACCAGGTCCACGACGTCGCCAGCGCCATCCGTGGAGGCATGGCCGTCCGTGCCGCCGGCGCCCGCCGCCGCCGCCCGCGCATCCTCCGTCTCCAGTCCGAGCCAGAGCCCGAGCCGCGCCCGATTTCGCCCGTTCTCGATCCAGGGCAGGAGGTCCTCGGACTCGGGTAGTTGCGCACGCCGGGCAATCAGGATGCCATCTCCGCTGAAGAGCACGAGGACAGGGACGGCCGATATTCCGAGCTCGGCCGCGCGCTTCGGATCGGCCGCCGCATCGAGCACGGCCACGTGGAGCGGACCCGCCTCTGCGAGAAACTCAGGACTTTCCAGGACATTCTTTCGCCACATTTGGAATGCGGCCGACTGGACCGATCCGAAGGCAGCCAGGACGAGCGCTCCGTCTGCGGATGCCGCCTCGCATGCGCCGTCGAGGCCCGCATGGAGGACGGCAGCGGGCCGGCCGAGCCCCGCGGCGGTCTCCTCGGCCGGCAGCAGCCCGCAGAGGACCATCCCGAGGGCCATCGCTGGCCCGCATTTCTCATCCCGCCGGGATGAGAAATGCGGGCAAAACGGGATATTTCGGGGCAGAACATGGATCTCGGAAAAGCACACACACGTCCACTGTACATACGTCATATTTTTGAGCCAGCAGTCTCCCGGGCACGCAAACTGCATCACAAAAGGCTCTGCAATCCGCGGTGCTCCGGGGGCGCAGCGGATTTCATTAGAGTCTTAAGGTGTCACTTCTCCGCGTCCCGCGCCGCGCCGCGCCGCGCCCACTACGTGGGCACCCGGTGGGCACCCGGTGGGCACCCGGTGGGCACCCGGTGGGCACCCGGCGGGCATCCGGCGGGCATCCGGCGGGCACCCGGCGGAGAAGTTGAAAGGTGTCCCGCCGGAAGCGGGTCGGGTGTCAGTTGATTCCTGAACCCTGACACCTTTTGCACCCTTGTTGGGTTGCGGGCTTCGCCCGCCTTAAGGTGCAAACACGTAGAACTGTCCGCCGACCACGTGCCAGGGGTGGTTCGTGTAGAGCACACCGTGCCCGTGGTCTCCGTGTCTCGGAACAATGAAGAGTTTTCCCTGGTAATAACTGATGGGCACCATCGGATCGTCCTCGATGCCGATTCCGGCCTCCTGAAGCGACCCGTCGGACAGGCTCGCCAGCATGCCCTTGCGATCGTTGAAGTGGAGGACGAAATTGCCGAGGACAACCGGCTCGTAGTCGAAGCGGCTCTGGGTCTGGAGGGACCAGGCGGTCTGGCCGTCGGGACGCCGGAGGGCGGCGAGGCGGCCGGCGGAGCACCCGAAGATGACGAGCTGGTCAGTCACCACGGGGCATCGGGCGAACTCCTGGCCGAGGTCCGTCGTCCAGACGGCAGCGCCCGTGCGGATATCGACGGCCTGAGCGAGGCCTTTCTGGTCGGCCAGGTAGACGAGCCCTCCATCGACGGCGGGTGTGGAATCGGTGAACCGGGCCACGGGCAGGGCCCACCGCTGTTTCCCGGTGGTGGGATCGTAATTTTGAAGGAATCCGTCGTTTGTGATCAGGAGCAGGTTTTCGCCATCCGTCGCGAGCGAGCCGGTGACGCCGGCGGAGAGGGGCTCATCCATGAGGATGCTGCCGTTGGCGAGGTCGAGCTTGTAGAGTCTGCCGGTATCGCTGGCGGCGAACACGTCCTCGGCGACGGCCACGGGCGAGCCCTGGAGTCGGTCGCCCAGGCGAGTGGCCCACAACTCGCGGCTTGACGGCGCGTCGATGCAGTAGAGCTTGCCGTCGTAGCCGGGCTTGATCAGGAGGCCGCCGTAGAGAGTGACGTAGGGGCTGAAGCCCAGCCCCCCCGCGCGGGCGCGGGTCGCCTGCTGGGTGGGCTGGTCCAGGAGATACATCTCGTTCCACCCCAAGGCGCGTGAAACGTAGAATTTTCCTTCGGACACGAGGATTTGAGCCGAGGCGGGGCCCCAAAGAACTTCCCAGGGGTCGCTGTGGTCGTGCCTGCGCACGGTGGCCTTGTAGGCCTTGGAGAGGACCTTCGCCCGCTTGTCCACGCGGGCGAAGCTGCCCATGTACGTGTTCTGGCCATCGGGGTCCGCAAAACCGGGCGCGCCCTCCTGGCCTGAAAGAGGCCCATACACCTCGATCTCCGTCAGCGTCCTCAGCCGCTTGATGGCGTTGACGAGCTTGAGGGTGACCTGGGACGCCCGGACGGGCGGGAACTTCAGCAGCCGGAAGAGCTGGCGGTTGTGCCGGACGGAGGCGACGAGGCGCTCCTCCTTGGACTCGACGTCGGTGACGAGCACGTCGAAGTGTGGGGTCACGTTCGCCTCGTCATAGGCGTTGAAATAGAGGCCCACGAGGGAGACCCACCGCGGCTCCTTGAGCCCGATGGCAATGGTCGTGTCGTGTCCGAGCGGCTGGATGTACCACGTGCTGCCCATGTCGTTGAGCCGGCCGTTCTGCAGGAAGGCGGACTCGACGTGCGTCACGTCGGGCCCCACCTGCGAGCCAATACCCTCGACGATGACGCGGTTCGGCGCCTCGTCCCGCAGGTTGCCCACCGGGTTGTATTTCGCGGCGAACAGGGGATTGGTGAGGATGACCGGCTTGACCATGTGGAGCGGCTCGTAGAGGAGGTGGTTGATGCTGGGGAAACGGATGGAGCGCAAGCTGGCGGCGTCGATGAGGACCTCGCCGCTGCGGGCGCTGAAGCCGGCCTTGATGGCCTTGGGCTGCATTCCGCTCTTCAGCACGATGCGGCCGAACTGCCAGTCTCCGGCTGCCGCGAGACGCCGGCCGACGGAATCGGGATAGCGGCTTTCGGCGGCCAGGCCGGCGATGAGCGAGGCAGAGGCGTGGCCGGGCGCGGCCTTGTAGTGGAATTCGAGGACCCAGGTGACGTGGTTGCCGAGGAATCGAGTGATTTCCTGATGAACGATGCCGCGGCCCACCTTCAGGCTCTGTGGGCTCTGGAAGCCCTCGCGGACGAAGTCGGACTCGGCGGCCCCCTGCCACCCGCCGCTCGACTCGCAGTCGCCGTTGACCAGCCGGTCGCCGTCCAGCTTGACCAGGGCGTCGAGGTCGCCCGGCTCGTCCTGTTTTTCCGGCCAGAGCGATGGCGTCAGGTCCCGGAACGATGGATCGTAAAGGGCAGCAGTGTCCGCGGGGTCGTTCCACCGGGAGAGGCTGGCCTGCCATCGCGTCTGGCCGTCCAGGCCCGCCACGAGGAGGAGGCCGCGGATGCCGCCAAACACGAGGGCATCCGAGGCCGGGGTGAAACGGAGGACGAGGCCAAGTTGCGGGACACGGAATCGGGAGATGGCCTGCCCGCCGGCAGCGTCGAGCACGTGAAGGAGGCCGTACTCATCGAGCAGAGCGAGCTTCTTCCCGTCGGGGCTCAACCGGGCCATGGAGGGAAGGATGGCGAAGGGGCCGAACCGGGCGACCTCGCTCTTCCTGCCTTCGAGGAGGCGAAGCGAGTGTCCGTCCTGGACCAGGCGCTTGGTGCTCGTGAGCTGGAACAGGCCGGGGTCGTAGGACTCGGTGGAGAGGAGTCTGAGGCTCTCGTCGAACTGCCAGATTTCGCCCTTGACGATGGCAGCGGGGCCGGGCGCGTCTGGAATCCATTGCACGCGGGCGACGGCGTCGTTGGCAACGTTCAAGTACTCGTGGAGCTTCTTGCCCGACAGGTCTCGAAGCACCATGTGGCTGTCACAGACCGGCCGGTCCTCGTAGGTGCTCCGTTGCGCCCAGTACACCGTCGTCTCGACCTGCGCCAGGCGGGTCCGGTCCGGACTGAAGGCGTAGTTCTCGAGGCCGCGGTGAACGGTGCGGTCGGAGACCTGCTTGTCCTGGTACGGCTCGCCGTGCCACTCGACGGCGATGCGCCCGTCTTCGTCCAGGATTCGCATGCTCCCGGACTGCTGGACGTCCTGGGCGCTGAAGGACAGGGGCCGATTATTGTAAAGGATGCGGTGCGATTCGGGCAGGTACTCGTAGGACACGTAGCCGAGGCTGTAGCCGTCGCGGTAGGAGGTCGAGCCCGGGTCCAGTGTGAGCCGAATCTGGGAGATGGGCTGGCCGTCGAGGCCGAGCTGGTAGAGCCGCGCGCCGGCAGCGGTGAAGACGAGCAGGCGGTCGTCGAAGACGCCCAAGGTGACTGCACCCATCTCGGGCAGGCGGCGAGCGAAGCGCAGTTTTCCAGAGGGATCGAAGGAGTAGAGGTTTTTCCCGTGTCCCCAGGTGATGGCGTATAGGTTGCCGGCCCGGTCGAACTGGATATCGCCGATAAACTCGTGGCTGCCGAGGAAGCGCACCGCGGGCTCGGCTGAAGTCGCGTCCCGGCTCTGGACCTCTATGGCCGGGACGCCAGCGGCCCCAGGGGTGGCCGGCTGGCCGGCGCTGGGGGGCATTTCCTCGAGGAATCGCCTGGCCGCATCCCTCAGGCCCGCAACGTCATTGGCCACGAGGCAGAGGGTGTCGAACTTCCAGTGGAGTCCCTTCGGGGCGACCTGGAGAGTGGGCCGCGCGGGGCAGCCGGGTCCGCCGATCGGCAGCTCCGTGAGGAATCCGCTGGCCGCGAGCCCTTCGAGCAGATAAGAACTGGCCTTGCCGCCGAGGAGGATCACGGGTGCATCCACCACGGTCACGGGTTGAATGACCTCGTACCTGGCGCGCCAGCTATGGAAGCCGTCGCTCATGGGATCGATGAGGGCCGGGTCGCCGTCGGGATACCGGAAAGAGTCCAATTCCTCCTGGACAGTGGCGGCGATGCCTTTTTTCTGGAGGAGGGCGGCGAATTCCCGGGCGAAGCCCTCGAGACCAGCCATCCGGTCCGTGTAAAGCACCCGGACGTTCGAGTTCTCCTTCCGGAAGCGAGCGATCTCGTCCGGGAAGGGCACGAAGGGCTTTTGGGGGCTCGGGAAGGCCATGGCGGGGCCGGAGAGGGGAGGCCGCGTGATGGGCACGTGGCAGGTCTGGCCGCTGATGGCCTCGCGCACCTCGATGGAGAGCTTTTCCTCGGCGATGCCGCCGGGGAGGTCCAGCTCGAATCGGAGGTCCTGCCCCAGGACGCGGAAGTGCTCCTGGCGCATCGCGCCTCGGGCGTCCAGGAGTCGAATGCGCGTGGGAAAAACGCCGGGGATGGTGTTTCCGGACGCGCCGAGCAAGGATGCGGAAAGACGCATGCGGTCTCCGCCTCGAGCAAGCTCGTGGCTGACCTGCAAGCGGCCGACGGGCTCGGGCAGAAAGGCGATCAGGGCGCCCTCGACGCGGCTCATGTCCGCCACGAAGGCCGCCTCCTCGCCTTCCACCGAGAGAGTGAGCGGTTCTTGGGCGAGGAGATCGTAGGCTGCCCGCCCGCGGTGCGAGGGCACTCGCAGGGGCATGCGCACGGGCTTGGCCATGGTTTGCCGGACGGTGTGGTTGTAGTCCGGGTCATCGAAATTGGCCATGATGAGGTAATGGATGTGCCCGCTCGACCGCCAGTTGGGTCCGACCTTGAAGGCGCCTCGGGCGGCCGGCTCGACCCACTGAGGGAGCTTGGCGGCCAGGTAATCCGTCGTCGTCTGGGACTTCTCGAACACCTTGTTCAGCTCGTCGTCGTGCCACGAGGGGAAGTACAGCCCCAGGTAGAACTCGGAGAGAGACATGTCGTCTAGCTTCAGGATGCCGGGGAGGGCCAGCTCGCTGCCCTTCTCGACCACGACGCGGCAGCCCCCGCGAATGGCCTCGCGCAGCCGATCGAGCATCTTCGGACTCAACTCGCCGTCGAACCGCACCCCGGGCACGAAGATCACGCGGAATCTCTCGAGGCTTCTCTCGAACGCGTCCTCCGCAAGAAAGGTCGCCGGGTAGCCCAGCCGCCAGCAGGCGACCCATAGCTCCTCGGTCTGCGTCGTGAAGGGAATCTCCTTGAACTCGCTGAGAATCTGCTGGTCGAGCGTGCTGACAATGCCGATGAGGGAGTAGCCCGGGTCCGTTCTCGTCACCAGCTCGCCAAAGGGAGCGAGGATTTCTCGATTGAGATGCCGGGTGGTTTCCTTGCCGGTCATGGTTTCCAGGTTGGGCCCGTCGACGAAGTCGTGGAGGAGTCCGAACTGGCTCACCCCATCCGCGCCCTGGGCCATCATGGCGAAGGCCATGTGCCGCTGGTACTGCCCGTCCAGACGAGTGTAGTTCTCGTGGGTGACGGGAATGTTGATGAAAAGCGGGCGGCGTGGTCCGAACCGAAGAGCGTTGGCCATCATGGACGAGTGGACCCACCCGGTCGAATTGTCGGAATAGTGCACGCAGGAGATGAGGTCGAGGTCATCGAAGACGTCCGGCGGGTAGCCGTTATAGATTCCGGTGGCATTTCCGGCGACCATCCAGGTGCGGTGATAGGTCCCGATGCGGGCGCCCGGCGCGACGGCCCGTGCGGCGCGTGCGACGCGTCCGTTGTAATCGCCCCAGCCGTGGAGTTCCCAGCGCCGAAATCGGAGGAAATCCCGGAGGGCCTCGGGGTCCCTCTGGTTCTTCGGCCTGGCAAGGTAACGGGAAAAGGCGCCGAGGATTTCGGCGGGCGTCTTGCCGAGGCTTTCGACGGCGAGCGCGTCGCGGATTTTGGCGAACTGGTGTGGCTGCGTATCGGGAAAGCCCGACGCGGCAGTCTGGTACATCTCGTCGTAGAGCATCATGCCGTCGAGTGCGGGCGAGTGCCGCATCGAGGCCATCTCGCGCTGAATCCAGCGCTGGCTCGCCTGGACGTAGCCCTCGATGTAGCGAGGCAGGTGAAAGTCGTTGTAGCTGAGAAAGACGTCGGAAAACTCGAGGCCGTGCCGCACGCACGCGTCCAGGATCTGATCCCGCGGGGACGGCATGAACACGCTCTCCGGAGGCATGAGCCGATCGTCCGTGCTCGCCAGGTCCTCACGCTCCGTGTGGTAGCGGCTCTGCAGGTCCGTCGAGTAGGTCATGTGGTCCAGGCGGTTGTAGCCCATCTCGGCCAGGGTCGCGACCGCGCGTTCGAGGTCGATGGGCGTGCCACGGGACCAGCTCGCCACCAGTTCGTTCATCGGCTGCGTGTACTTCGACGGCTTGACGACGTGGAACAGGCTCGACTTGTGTGGCGACACGAGGTCGAACCGGAAGGGTCTCGAGACGACGCCGGGTGGCAGGTCCGACACGCCCAGGAGGTAGTTGCCCGGTGGAAGCTGCCGGGTCCAGGCCTTGGGAAGATCGAGGGGCTGCGCGTGCCAGGCCCCGCCGGCATCCTCCAAAGGGAAAGACTCGACGCGTCCGTCCGGATGCTGCAGGGTGACGCGCCGCCGGCCAGCGGGCCGAGCGGAGCGAGACCGGAGGACAACCTGCAGCCGGATGTCTTCTCCGGCGAGGAAGGCGGTGCGTCCCTTGTTGCTGATGAAGGCGGCGCTACCCTCCTGCCCCTTTTCGATGACGCAGGCGAATATCTCGCCCTGGAGGCCGGAGGCCGTAGCCCGATCCGACTCGTCCATGATTTGGACGCGGAAGAAGTAGAAATCGTAAGGGAGGTCGGAGACGCGGAAGGAGAGGAAGCCGTCACGCCAATCGACGACCTCGACAGGAGACCATTGGCGCTCCGCTGGCGCGTGAGAGTTGTAAGGCGAGACGGAGACCCGGGCGACGGGCCTCGGGACGGTGACCCGTTCACCCTCGGGCAGCAAGAAGGCCGCGTAGACGGCCCGGATGCGCTCACGGTTGTGGCTGGCGACCTGCTCGGGCGCGAGCTTTTCCGGATCGGCCGGGCCGGCCGCACCGCCCGCCGCTGGCAGCCGAAGCAGTTCCCGGTCAGACAGGCAGGCGTTCAACGCCCGGACGGCTGCGGACTGGAGCTTCCGATCCGGCGCAGCGTCTCCCTTCCATGCGGAGACGTCCACGCCCGGGACCGTCCCGAGCCGCGTCCAGATGGCCTTGCCCAGGTTCATCTCCGCCTGACCCGACTCCTGCTGCCACCGGGCCAGCAAACCGGGCCAGTCGGACACGTCGTCCGCTCGGAAAAAGCCGCTGTTCTCGAGGAAACGCAGTGCGACGGAGGCCGTGTCGCCCCGAATGAAGACCGGGTGCTCCCACTCGAGGGCGAGCAGCCGCACCGCGTGCGGGTTGGCCGTCTGGTTATCCGCCAGGAAGAGCTTGTTCGGCCGCTTCGAGAGGTCGGGGTCCACCGTAAGGAAGAAGGACTCGTCGGGCTCGCCGATTCCGGCGATGAAGCGGATGGGCTCGAGGGTGGGGCTGAATCCCATGCCGCCGCCGGAGAGAGTGGAGCGGCCCACGAAGGCCCTGAGGCCGGTGGAACTTTGCAGCTTGCCCTGGAAGACGCGATACGGGATGACGATGCGGCTCGCCTCTGACGTGATGCCCTGCACCGGCGGGGACCCGGGTGAGAGGAGATCGACCTGACCCTCGGGCGTGACGTGGAAGGCCTGCCAGCTCGGGTAGAGGGCGTAGCCCTGGCCCGCCCGGTTGGAAGGCAGGTAGACCGAGAGCGGGTAGAAGGAGCGGGCGTGGCTGAGCAGGTGGGTCAGGGCGGTCCTGTCGGCGAGCCGAACGGGCTCGAGCGGCGCGTCCGCGAGGAACCTCTGGGGGTCCGGCAGCCGGCCCAGCTCGATCCGGGCATCGGGTCCCAGGAGATACAGGCCGAGCGAGGCGGAGATCAGCCGGAAATCCGGCGGGCCGCCCTTCGAGCCGTCCACCGGCAGGACCGTGATCTTGTGAAGCTTCAAGGAAATCGTACGGCCTTCGATGCGGATCTCCGGGTCGCTCGATGACAGGCGGCCGTCCGCGTCCAGGTTGAAACGATGGCCGCCGGGCCAGAGGTGATGCTCGCCGGCGCCCAATTCCTTCGAGTCGATATGCAGCTCCGCGCTGCGGTTGATGTATTTTTCCTGGTAGAAGCGTTCAAAGAAGAACTTGCCATCGACGTGCGCATTGCGGACCCAGAGCGTGACGCGCTCGCCGATCGTCTCGGTCCGTGTCCCCGACTTGTCGAAAAGGGTCTTCACGACGGGCTGAATCTGCTCGAGATCGCTGACCAAGTTGCCCGTTTCGAGGTCCGCGACGAGTCGCACGGTGATGCGGTCCGCCTCCACTTCGGGTCGCTCGGGCTGGACCCCGGGCTTTTCCTCGGCAGCGGCCGGGGCCGAGGCGAGGAGCGCGGCAACGAGAACCCGCCAGGGCAATGCTATTAAACGACTCCGTCGATTTTCGAAATGGAACAAATGACCCATGGCCACAGCAAGGTACAAGAAGCTGGGAAATTTTCAAAGGCAGGTGCAGGCGAAACGCTCCTACCCGCCTCATGCCGGGCACGCTTCGCGTGCCGCTGGGGTTTGGCAGATTCTCATTTGAACGTCGGTACGGCCCCTGGGAGCGCCCCCCGGCGGGATTCCTCGCACAGGGACAAGTGCTGTAGGCATCTTACCGGCGCCCCTTTACTTGGGCTATTAACCTCCAAATTAATAACAAAAAGCCAGCATTCCCTCCCATAGGGACCTTGCGGAAACGGGATCACGTGGCTCCGTCGCCGAGATCAATCCCGCCCCATTCGACTTTTTCAACACAAATGATGGTAATCTTCCTGCTGCTCAGTTCGTCGTCAGCAGTTGGATTCGGTTTTTTCTGCATGACCCGGACCACCATCTCGCCGACGGCCGTTGCTCTGAAGCGGAAGGAAAATTCAAATTTGTCCAGCTCGGGGCCTCCGTCTGGATGTCCGCCTTCGCCATCGGCAGCAAATTCTCCGTGTTGTTCACGCAGCCTGAAGAAGAGGCTTGGGAAGCCCTCACGAGGATAAACCCACCTGTCGTCCCCGCGGTGATTAGACCGTTGGCCTCAATCGTGTGCGGTAACGTCCGTTCCATCCACCTCTACATTCAGGCTTTCGGGCTTAACCCCCGTGACCGCGTCGGAATAGCGCACGGTGAAGAGCGGCCGGCCGCTGGAGGCCGTGGACCCATCGGAGGGGTCGAGCGTCACCTCCGGCCCCGACGCATCCACTCGGAATGCCAGCGAGGCCGTGACCGAGTTCGTGGCGCGGTCGGAAATCGAGAAGGAATAGACGTGTTCCCCGTCGGGGATGTCCTGCGCAGGCGTGAAAGAGGCCGAAGCCGCGCCGACTTCGAGCAGGAGGCTGAAGGTTGAAGGAGCCCGACCAGCAGGCACATGAGAATTCACAGCAACCGGTGACTGAGGGGCTCAAGCTCCACACCCTTATGCCCCTGACGTCAGGTCTCAGACCCTTCTCCCTGGTCCGCTGGTCCGCGGATCCCATGGTCCGCTAGTCCCATGGTCCCTTTCTGCCCGTTTCCCGCTTCTCCGTGATGACCTTTCCGGGCGGATTAACCCGCAGGCCCGTCCGCTGGGACGGAGTTGGACGGGACGGCATCTCCTGTGCCCGTCTCTTCCTGAGTCGCCGCGGGGGCGGACGGCAGCTTGTTCGCCGTGAAATCACACTCGGGGTAACGGCTGCACCCGTAGAAGACGCGGCCCCGGGCCGCCTTCTCGACAAGCACGCCCTGGCAGCCTTCACGCCCGCAAGCGATGCCCGTGGAGAAGGGCTTGATGGTCTTGCAGGCCGGGTAACCGGAACAGGATAGGAAGCGGGCGCCTCGTGAGCGTCCTTTACGGGCCTGACGGACCACCATAGGCTTGCCACAGGCCTCGCATTTCTCGTCAACGGCGGTCGGGGCCGGGCTTGTCGCCGTGAGCGCGTCGCCCCCCGCGTTGCCGAACGGGCGCGTATTCCGGCACTTGGGGAATGCGGAACAGCCGAGGAACTTGCCGCGGCGACTGATACGCACCACCATTTTCGCCCCGCATTTCTCGCATTTCACGTCCACCTCGGTGGACTGAGACAGCTCCGCCTGCACGCTGGTCATGTCCTTGATCGCAGCATCCAGGTCCCTCTTGAAGACCTGGTAGAACTCGTCTGTCACCTGAACCCAATCGACGCCGTCTTCGATCTTGTCCAGATTCTCCTCCATCGCGGAGGTGAATTTGACGTCCAGAATATCGGGAAAATGCTTGACGAGCTTGTCCGTGACCAAGATGCCGAGGTCCGTGGCATGGAACTGCCGGCCAACTTTCGTGACGTAGCCCCGGTCCTGAATGGTCGTGATGATCGGAGCGTAGGTGCTGGGCCGGCCAATACCTTCCCTCTCCAGAGCTTTCACCAACGACGCCTCGCTATACCGTGGAGGCGGCTTCGTAAAGTGCTGGGAAGGGTCGAGCCCCAGCAGTTCCAGCACCTGGTTCACGGCCAGGACCGGTATGGTCTGGTCCTCGCCAGGCTCGCTGCCCGAGTCTTCCTTCCCCTCCTCATCTGCGGCAGCTTTTTCCTTTTTTGCAGCTTCCTGCTTGACGGCCGGATTCGTCACTCTCAAGTGGCCTTCGAAGACCATGACGCGGCCTCGAGCAAGAAACCATCCCCGCCCAGCCTCGATGTCCACCTCCGTGACGTCAAATTCTGCATCCGCCATCTGGGAGGCAACGAATCGCTCCCAGATAAGTCTGTAAAGTCTTAATTGGTCGGAGCTTAAATGAACACCGACCTCCTCTGGCTTCCGATTAACGTCCGTCGGGCGGATGGCCTCGTGGGCCTGTTGCGCGCCTGCTTTTGACTTGTAAAAGTTTGGCTGGCCCGGCAGATAGTCGGGACCATAGCTTGTCCCGATAAGACTTCGCACACTCGTCACGGCCTCATCGGAAATCCGCACCGAGTCCGTCCTCATGTAAGTAATCAGCCCGACCGTGCCCTCCTCGCCGCCGATGTCCACCCCTTCGTAAAGCTGCTGCGCTATGCGCATCGTCCGTTGAGCCGTGAAGCCCAAACGAATGGAAGCCTGTTGCTGCAGGGTGCTCGTCGTGAACGGGGGATAAGGATGGCTCTTCTGGCGCTTCTGGCGGATGTCCCGAACCGCATAAACCGCCTTCCGCAGTTCCTCTACCAGAAGGAGCGCTTGATTCTCGTTCCGGATATGACCCTCTTTGCCCAGGGTCACGTCCCTGCCGTCCAGCTTTTTCAGTTCAGCGCTGAAGGATTGGGGTTCGGCAGACTGAGCATCACGGCCAGGCGAAAGCCTCGCCGTGATGCTCCAGTACTCCTCGGGCTTGAACGCCGCTATCTCCCGTTCCCGGTCCACGATGAGCCGAACCGCGACGGACTGTACTCGGCCCGCACTCAACCCCCTGGCCACCTTTTTCCACAAGAGGGGGCTGATCTTGTAGCCCACAATCCGGTCCACTACGCGGCGTGCCTGTTGGGCGTTTACCTTGGCCAGGTCGATCTTGCTGGGATGAGTGAACGCATCCTGAACCGCTTTCCGGGTAATTTCATTGAAAGTAACGCGGAACGTCTTTTCTTCAGGCAATTTGAGCGCGAGAGAGAGATGCCAGGCAATTGCCTCTCCTTCCCTGTCAGGGTCAGGAGCCAGATACACCGAATCGGCAGTTTTTGCTGCCTTTAGGAGTTGGGATACGGTCTTCTTCCGGCCAGGGATCACCTCGTATTCCGGCTCGAACTTCTTGTCAATCTGAATACCCAACCTGGAATTCGGAAGGTCCCGGATGTGACCCATGGAGGCTTCTACGATGTAATCGCTTCCAAGGTATTTGTTTATGGTCTTGGCCTTGGCCGGAGATTCAACAATAACTAGCTTTTTGCCCATAGCCAGGGTTCAGGGTTCAGGGTTCAGGGTTCAGGCGGAGTTTGTGTCCGGGGTGCAGGGTTCGGGTAACTTCTCATCAAGTTCGGGGGAGGGGCCCGCCCGATTTCTAAATCGATGGTGCTTCAGCACTTCACGAGTTTTCGAGGCGAAGCGCTCCCACCGGGACCTTCGAGTAAGCGCTCCGGCGAAGCCCGGAATCAAAGATCCATTTAGGAGGGCTTCGCCTACGTTCGACGGGTGTCAGGCCTGAACTTCGTAGCGAAGCCCGGAAGGGCTTCGGCAACTTTATAACTCAAGGACTTGACCTGATTGCCCTTCTCGAACTTATTGAGATGCTACGGGTTCTGGCAGTAAGTCTCTATAATTTAAAGTGTTAAATCAGAAATCGCCACGGCGTGAAACCTGAATATATCAAGACAGACGAAAAATGTCAATTCCTGTTTCCCTCTGTCACAACGAAGCGAGCGCGCGAGCTTCGTACTCCGACTCCCGAGAAACAACCGAATAACTTCTTTACCCAGAATTATTTAACTGTCATCCATGTAAGTTCTCAATAAGTTCGGGCAAATCGCTCGCCCAATTTCTCTAACCATTTTTTTTACAGCAACTTATAAATACGACTGTCTCAACTTACCCGAAATTATTGAGAAGCTACTCATCCATGCTCTTATCAAGTTTTCATCGACCAAAAACTTGATTAGAAATGATCGTGAGGCCACAGGAAGGGGTAACGCCGTGGGAAAAGCGCCCGGAGCAATGGTCGCAGTTCTCCATGGACCCTCACGTCCCGCCTGGAGAGGATGAAATCCGTAGGTTGATATCCCAGAAGAAGTTGCGTGAGTCTTCCCAGTGGGATATTCAGGCGTATCGAGGGCTTTGTCCCGTAGTCGAGACGCAAGATGCCCCGGGAACATCGGAGGGATACGCTGCCCATGTCCGTCCGGACCTCGAAGCGCATGTCTCGGCGGAATCCGGCTGCCCGGGTCTGCAAATTCCATTGCGGCAACATTTTCTCTACGCAGCTTTTCAAGTTGAGGATTCTCGCCATTCCGCCGCCGTTTCGCGGGTAGTAGAGCGAGAATGTAACGCCCCAGTCCGTCAGGAATAGAGCCAGCGGGTGGTCCCACGGTAGATTCAGCCGGAGCTGTCCAAGGTTTTGCGCCTTCGCGGTCTCGGCCAGGTCGCGCAGGAGATTCGCATAGACTGCTGGGTTGGTTTCCGCTCCCACCTCGGTCACCTTCAGGTTGCCGGCCTCTACGGTGAAGACCCCATAGGCACGTACCCGCCCGCGCGGGTCCGCTATGACCCGCGCCTGCTCGAACCGTTGTTCGCGGAACTGCCAGTCCGCCTTTTCCCGCAAGGCATGACACCAGATGGGCCGTGCAGTCACAGCGTGAAGCCGGCGCAACGCCGCCGCGTCGGTTTTTCGATAGCCTCGGCCGCGCCGACTCCTCGGCAGCCGGGCCGCGTCCGCTACCGAAAGCGTCAGTCCGAGGTCCGGCATAGCTGGAACGAACCCGAACCGATCGTAGAAGTCCTGGATACCGAAGAGCAGGCTGATGTCGTAGCCGTTGTGGACCATGAAGCGAACGGAATCGGCCATGACCTTTGAGGCGTAGCCACGGCCGCGGTGGTCCGGGTCCGTCCCCACGTCTGCGATCCCGGCGAGCCGCAGGACCGAGACTCCCAAGCGGACGCGGTGGTCCTGGATGCGCACGGAGGCGACGGGGACGCCGTCGGCTTCGAGCACGCGGGCGAGTTCCGGCCGTGCCCTGGGACCGGAGTGTCGTTCGAGGAAGAACTTGGCACGGGTCGCATAATCGCGGGTGAATGCCCTGGCCGACAGATTGGCGATCTCCGGCAATTCCTTGGCGGTTGCATGTCGCAGAATCAAGCGCATGGGTAGGGTACTCCAGAGTTAGCGGCGATATCCCATTCCGCCGGGCTGAGATATGGCGGCTCGAACCTGCGCTCCCACGTCCAGGAGTTATCGGGCTCTCGTCAAGGGAACTCGAAATTTCTTACGGCAAACACCTGCGGCACGTGGCGTGGCCCGCTGTAGCCCCGGACGCCGTTGTAGTCCGAATTGAACAGAATCCATTGGCGGTCCGGCGTGAAGCAGGGCAGGGCTTCGCACCAATAGGGAGTCCAGGTGCTGTGGGGATGCAGGATGTACTTGGGGACGACGTAGGGCCCCTGGGCATCTTCCCGGACCGTGCAGGCATAGATGTAGCGGGAAACGCCGTAATTGACGCCGTGCCCGTCGTAGCCCAGAGCGTGGGTATCGCAGACCATGTGCCGGCCGGCGGTGTCGATGCAGAGATGCCAGACGTCGGGCCGAGTGATGTGCCGGGTCAGATCGAGCTGCTTCCCGCCCAGGATGTTCCGCCCGAGCCCCTGCGTCTCGGGCGTGACGGCCACCGGATCGGCCAGCATCATGGCCCCGCGCCAGTGCGGAGCGAGGTCGAAGGCATCCACGTGAAAGACCTTGGCGACGGACCGGCCGAACCACGAGTTGTGGCTGACGTTCTGCCGGGGCCGGTCGCGGCCCACGGGATAGGCATAGCGGACCGTTCCGGCCTCATCGACGAGGAGCTCCGCACCCCCGACCTCGAGGGTCTCGCATTGCCAGTGGCCTTTTTCATCGAAATAGGCCTGGCTGTAGCAGTCGCAGACTCCAATGAGGTACTCACCCTGTGGACCGAGGCAGGGCGCGTACTGATTCTTGTTGTTCCAGTTGCGGGGGCCCGTTTCGAAGGAGGTGTGAAACGCCATCCTCTGCATGTCGAAGGTGAAAACGGCCACGCTATAATACTTGTCCTTGCCCTCGATGTTCGCCGTGGTCAGAAACCGTCTGCCGTCATGGGAGAAGGCGATCCAGCGACCCCAGGTGATCTTGCGGCCGCCGAACTCGGGCCGGCTGCGGTCCAGCACGAAGACCGTGTCCAGGGACCGGTCGGCAATGCTCCTGCGGCGAATGGCCAGCACCGACTCCCCGAGGACGCTGTAGTAGACGAAGCGGCCGTCGGGCGAGAAACAGGCGGCCTCGTATTTCGGCTCGTCGTTCAGGGGGGCCAGTTCAAACCCGTCCTGGAGGTCGCAGAGGATCACCCTTTTCAAGCCCTGGCCTTCACCGTTGAAGATAACGAAGCGCGAGGTGGGCTCGAAGGCCTCCTGGTAGTTGTAAAAGACGTTGCAGCCGAAAGCCGGATTCGTGGTGACCTGGAACACCTCGAGTCCGGGCTGGGTGATCGTGCTGAGTAGCTCCTGCGCCGCCAAAGCTTGTCGATGGGATTGCATCGTGGCATTCTAGGGAAATTTGGGCCGAAGGCAAAGGCAGCCTCTCGAGGACGCCGACCCGCAGCGAAGCTCTTTCAGAAGGAAAGTCCCGGCAGGGGCTGGCAGGTCCGCTGGAAGGCGGAATCGATCCATATCGCCGGGACGATTTCCGATCCTCCGGGTATGATCTTAAGGCGGGCGAAGCCCGCAACCGAACAAGGGTGCAAAAGGTGTCAGGGATCAGGGTTCAGGAATCAACTGACACCCGACCCGCCTCCCACTGGGACAAGTCTGGCGGGACACCTTTCAACTTCTCCGCGTGGCGCGTGGAAGTTGCTAACAAAGACTCTGAGCGTGCCGCATCGTTCGGCCTGCGTTGAAAGGACTGGCGACCGGAGTTTGGCGCTTCTCTGGCCGCGTTTCCGTGGAGCGTCGCATGGCCTTGGAGCGCCGGCATCCTGCTGGCGGCTCCGACCATCGAAATCTGGAAATCGCCCGGTGGGGCCCCCGGGAGCGCCAGCATCCACCTGGCAGCTCCGACCAAAGGATTTCCCATGTCCCATCGATCCTCAAGCGAACCTGTCGTGGCGTATCATGACCGCATTGCGGCCCGATATGACGAAATCTACAGCGGTCCCTACTGGGAATTCTATCGGGCGGTCACCTGGGAGAGTTGGAAGGGTCTCCTGCCACGGGATTTGTCCAGCCGGGCGCTGGACCTCGGGTGCGGCACGGGTTTTTGGGGACTGCGCCTGGCCAAGTCGGGTTACCGCGTCACCTTGCTGGATATCTCTCCGAAAATGCTCGACGTGGCCCGACGAAAAGCGGAAGAGGCCGGGCTGCTGGCTCGCGTGGATTTCGTGCAGGCGGACCTGTGCGACCTCTCCGAACTGCCTGACGCCCGCTATGCCTTTGCCGTGGCCGAGGGCGATCCCCTGTCCTACGCGGCGGACCCGGCCCGCGCCGCTCGCGAGGTCGCCCGGCTGCTGATTCCCGGCGGAATACTCGCCGCCTCGGTGGACCACCTCTGCGCCGGCCTCGATTTCTACGTGGAAAAAGGCGACCTGGCTGGCCTCGAGCGTTTCGCCCGCGACGGAGTCGCCTCCTGGCTCGCGGAACGACCGGAGGAGCGTTACCCGATCCGGATGTTCACTTCCGAGGGACTGCGGCAGATGCTCGAAAGAGCCGGATTCGAAGTCCTCTGGGTTCGTGGCAAGACGGTCCTGCCGCTCCGCAAGCATCCCGATTTGCTCTCGGACCCGAAAAACCGGGATCGGCTGCTGCGGCTGGAGCTCGGTCTGGGCCGGATGGAGGCATGCCTGGGCCGCGCGTCTCATCTGCAAGTCGCGGCCCGGAAAAAAGGCCCGCGGGGTTAGGCGCTAATGAAATCCGCTGCGCCCTTTCGGCTGCGAGGATTCCAGAGCCAGGGTTGGCCCGGCTTCGCCGGCCCAACCCTGGCGGGTGAAGAAGAAGTTTTTATGACTTCTTAGTTTTCTACGGGGATAACGCGGGTAATGGACTTTCAGTGAAAATACGATATAGTCTCCTGCAACCCCCTTGACCGTGTTGGATGAATCAGACTGTGCGATAGGGCAAGCCGATGACCCAATCGAGCGAGCAAGAAAAGCAGCCCCGGGCCTCTCCGGTAGTCCTCCATGACGAGTTGGTGGAAATCCTGGCCGAGGATATGCCGAGCCTGGGCGAGGCGGAGAAGGCGGCACGGCTCGTGCTGGAAAACCACGGCGACGCGATCTATACCGATCTCGTCTGGAATCTGACGAACCTCCGGTTCGAGCCCGAGGAGGCCAAACGTTACTGGAGGGAGGTCATCGACCATAAGTACTTCGTCAGCGAACGGCTGGGAAGAAACGTCGGCATCCGAATCGCCTCGCTGGATTACTTCACCAACATTCTGGGCAAGCTGGCTCGGCCCCGGGTGGTGGACCCGGACATCCTGGAGCGGCTCTACCGCGATGCCACGGTGGATCCCCTCACGGGTCTGGTGAACCGCCGGTGTTATCGGGAGCGCCTGGTAGCGGAATTGAACCGTTCCAAGCGTTATCTGAAGAGCTTCGTACTCGTTGTATTCGACCTGGATAATTTCAAGAAAGTGAACGACGCGCAGGGGCACGCCGTCGGTGACCAGGTCCTCCGATCCATGGCGGAGGTCATGCGAAAAGCCATCCGGGACTCGGACACGGCGGCCCGCTGGGGAGGCGAAGAATTCGTCCTATTGATGCCAGAGACGCCCAAGCCCGGGGGAGCGGCCGTTGCGGACCGAATCCGTAAGCGGCTCGAAACGGACCTGGTCCACATCCCGGTGACCGTCTCGGGCGGTCTCGCTCTCTTCCCCGCTGATGGCCAGGATGAGGATTCGCTGTTCCTCTTCGCTGACCGCGCTCTCTACCGGGCCAAGTCCGAGGGAAAGAACCGCATCTGTCTCAGCCCCTCGGAGCAGCGGGCATTCCCCAGGCTGCGGGAAGACTTGAAGATTAGCCTGAGCCAGGTCCCGGAAAGTGGGAGCGACCTGGTGACCCGGACGTCGAACATCAGTGCCGGAGGTCTGGGTTTCCGCTACCATGAGCCGGTTGAGGTTTCTAAGACGGTGCAGGGGAAGATTGAGGCGCACGGCCGGGAACTGACCTTTGTGGGCCGTGTCGTCCATGTGCGGGAGCTGGGCTCGGGCCGTTACGAGATAGGTGTTCAGTTTGTCCGGATTCCGCAACAGGACCAGGAACTGATCCTGTCGTTCACCACCTAGTAGACGAGTGAGCAAGTGCGGCTGCACTTGCTCACTCGTCTACTCGTATCCCTGTTCAGAGGTGCATCCGCACTTCGATACGCGGATACCCGTGGAAACGGTCGCCGCTATGCCTTCAGACCAGTCCGAAACGACCTCTCTTTCTGCGCCGGTGGTCCTCCATGACGAGCTGGTGGAGATTCTGGCGGAGGACATGCCGAACCGCGGAGCGGCAGAGCATGCGGCTCAGATGGTCCTGGACAACCGCGGCGATGCGATCTACGCGGATTTGATCTGGAATCTGACGAACCTCCGGCACGACCCCGAGGAGGCCCGGAGACTCTGGAAAGAGGTTCTGGAGCACAAGTACCTCGTCAGCGAGCGGCTGGGCCGAAACGTGGGGGTCCGCGTCGCGGCTCTGGATTATTTCACGAACATCCTGGGCAAGCTGGCCCGGCCCCGGGTGATCGATCCCGCCATCCTCGAGCGCCTCTACCGGGACGCCATCCTCGATCCCTTGACGGGCCTATCGAACCGGAGGCACTACCGCGAGCGTCTCAGCGCGGAGATGGCCCGGGCGCTCCGTTATCATAACCCCTTCGTCCTGGCCTTGTTCGATATCGACAATTT
Source organism: Planctomycetota bacterium (assembly GCA_016179685.1). Classification (GTDB taxonomy): domain Bacteria; phylum Planctomycetota; class PUPC01; order JACPCR01; family JACPCR01; genus JACPCR01. Next base: position 29,740 of record JACPCR010000054.1, read on the forward strand.
CAAGGCCATCAACGACTCCCGGGGACACGCTGCGGGCGATGAGATTCTCCGCCAGATCGCCGAAGTCTTCCGAGAATCCATCCGGGAATCGGACCTGGCGGCCCGCTGGGGCGGGGAAGAATTCGCCCTCCTCATGCCGGAGACCCCGAAAGCGGGCGCTGCCGTGGTGGCCGAGCGCATCCGGCGGAGAATCGCCGGTCTGCTCGAGCGGGATCGGGTGACGATCTCGGGCGGCCTGGCTTCCTTTCCGCAAGACGGCGACGACGAGGAAAGGCTCTTCGCCTTCGCGGACCGAGCCCTGTACCAGGCCAAGTCGGAGGGCAAGAACCGCATCTGCCTTTCCGCACAGGACCGCCGGGCATACCCGCGCCTGCACGAGAGCCTGCGGGTGCGACTTCGCATGGTCGAGCCGCCCCGGCAGGATTTGGATGTCCGGACGACGAACGTGGGTGCGGGGGGTGTCGCTTTCCTTCACGAGCAACCTCTTGTGGTCACCAGCCAGGTGGAAGGCGAGATCGAGATTCAGGATGTGACGTCCCGATTCTTTGGCCGTATCGTCCACGTGGATGAGGTGGCCGAGGGACGGTACGACATCGGCATCCAGTTCCTGGAAATCGACGAGGCCGACCGTGAACGCATTTTATCTCATTCGGTTTAGATGGGAGGGGTCCGTTTCCTTAGGGTCCCGTTAGAGTCTTGGGGTGCAACTTCTCCGCGCCGCGCCCACATCGTGGGCACCCGGCGGAGAAGTTGAAAGGTGTGCCGCCAGACCTGTCCCAGTGGGAGGCGGGTCGGGTGTCCGTTGATCCCTGAACCCTGACACTTTTGCACCCTTGTTGGATTGCGGGCTGCGCCCGCCTGATGAGGGACAGGAGAGGCGGATGCCGGGGCCGGATAAAGCTTGCCGGTCCCCTCTTGTTGCAGGTGGCAGGCCGTGTTATGAGGAAATATGGCAACGATCAAACCGGTCTCTGAGAAGCAGGCGCGGGGGGCGGTCCGGCGGATTTTTCGTGACATCAAGGCCACCAAGAAGATCGACCGCGTGCCGAATTTCTGGCGAGGTCTGGCCCGTCACCCCGCACTCCTCGAACAGGTCTGGTCCGAGCTCAAGGCCGTCATGTCGCCCGGATCGCTGGACGTTCGGACGAAGGAGATGGTCGCTCTCGCGGTCAGCATCACCAACTCGTGCGAGTACTGAATTCATTCCCACGCGGCCGCCGTGAAGCGGCTGGGATTGAGCGAGGAGGCCTTCGGGGAGCTGCTCGCCGTAGTTGCGCTCTTCAACAAGACCAATAAACTGGCTGACGCCATGCAGTTGAAACCGGACGTGAAGCCGCCCATCTGAGCATCGGGGCCCTGCGATGGAAGCGACGTTCAAGTTTTTGACCGCCCAGGATCAGGAGCTCCTCCTGAGCGATGCCCGGCGAGTTCACTACCCCCGGGACGAGGAGATTCTGGCGGAAGGATCGAGACGCCAGGCCATCTTCCTGGTCCGGAAGGGGATGGTGCGGATCGAGCGCGCCTACCTCGGCCGAGGCGTGTCCGTCGCCAGGTTGGGGCCCGGCACACTGTTCGGCGAGATGTCCTTTGTTGAGGACTCCGGTGCCAGCGCCTCGGTCATCGCCGACGAGGAAGTCGAGGCTGATGTCATGGAAGGGGCCGCCATCCACGCGCGGTTGAGCGCGGACCCCGCCCTCGCCCTGCGCTTCTACCAGTCGCTCGCTCTCACCCTTTCTCAGCGCCTGCGGGAGACCTCTGCACGGCTTCTCCCGCTCATGATCCACGAGATCGCACAGGTCCGCCTCTTCCACGCCCAGCGCACGGGTCATTTGAATCCGGACCAGATACCGGCGGAGCTGGAACACGCGGTCGAGGATTTCAAGACCGCCCTCCTCGAGGCGGACCGTGGGCTGCGCGACAACAAGCTCGGCGAGGAGGAAGGCCAGGAACGCGTCAGCCAGGTCTGCCATGCCGTCCTCGAATCGCTCTTCCAGCACACGCTCGAGGAGCGCCACCTGGAGAAAGGACTCGGTGCTTACGTCTTTCGTGAGACCTTCCCGTTCTTCATGCGCAGCGCCTTCATCGATCGCGCCTACACCAAGCCGCGCGGCTACGCCGGCGATTACGAAACCATCGAAAAAATTTATGCGAATCAGCCGGCCGGCGACGGCCGCCTCGGGCCATCGATCGACCGCTGGGCCCTGGGTCTGCCATTCGCCCAATCCATCCGCAACCGCCGGGAGTATCTCCGCGGCGCCATCGACGCCGCCCTCGCCGGCTGGCCGCACCGGCGGCCCATGCCCGTCGCCAGCCTCGGGTGCGGGCCCGCTCGTGAAATTTTCGATCTCTTCAAGGCCGCGGTGCCCCCGAACGTCCTGGCAACGGGCGTGGACATCGACAACGAGGCGCTGGTCTATGCCGCCGCCAGGGCCAAGGAGCGAAGGCTCTCCGCCCGCGTCACCTTCGCTCAGGAAAATATTGTGAACCTGTGCCGGGGCCGGGGCAGCGTCCAGATCGCACCCCAACAGATTCTCTATTGCATCGGCCTCACCGATTACCTTTCCGATAGCCACATCGTCGCCTTGCTCAACTGGATTCACGAGCATCTATTGCCGGGCGGGATGGTCATTCTCGGCAACTTTGACGTTTCCAATCCGGACAAGCCCTTCCTGGACCATATCCTCGAGTGGGAGCTCTTTCACCGGTCCACCTACCAAATCCGCAATCTTTTCTCGCAGTCGCGGTTCGGCCAGGCCGCCGTGGAGGTCAAGACCGAGTCCACGGGCATTCATCTCTTCGCATCGAGCACGCGGGCTTGACGCGGCCAAGCAGTTTATCCCGGATTTCTCATCCCGCCGGGATGAGAAATCCGGGATAGAGCGTCGCCTCAATGCGACGTGGTGCACTACCGACTGAAGACATGTCCTTCGACTTCGACCTGGCGGTGATTGGGGGCGGCAGCGGCGGCTTCGGCGCGGCCCCGGCCGCGGCCCGCCGCGGCTTGCGCGTCCTCCTGGCCGAGTCCGGCCCGATCCTCGGCGGCAACAGCACCCTAGGCGGCGTCAACACCTGGGAATCGGGCATCGGCGGGCCCGGCTTTCACGGCGAACTCTATCGCCGCCTGGCCCGCCGGCCGATCAGCATCGGCGTGAGCCGGACGATCCGCTTCTGGACTCGGGACCAGCCCTGGAGCTGGTCCCGGGTGGGCCGCAGCCTGGAATACCATGATGCAACTCGGACACGCCGCAGGCCTGGCCGCCGCCGCCAGACGAAATATTCCACTGCCTGACGTACCCCTCCGCCAGGTCCAGGACTGGCTGCAGGAAGATGACGTGTCCCTGGACCCCAACGATCCGCGTTTCCCGCAGGGAGGCTCGTGACTGTTCGTATGTTGACCCGAAGTGGATTCTCTGCATTCGGCTGCGCCGTGGGTAACCTGATCGCCTGCTCCCAGGCCAGGCCAGCCAATCCCATGGCCGCACCCACCCCGCCCAGCGCCCTCGGCACGATCGTCGTCGGGGATATCCTCGAAATCACCGGAGCGGACATCCTGGATCGAACCGGAAGCCCGGAGCGGCCTTTCCCCATGGGCGACGCCGCGTCCTGGTCCCCCGGTTGCGTCCGCTGGCGTGGCGGACCGCTTCAGCTCGAACGCTCGGCCTCTGGAAACGTTCTGGTCCAGCACGGCCGTTTCAACCGGTCCCAGGCCTTCGCCATCTCAGGAAGGGCCTCCAGCGCCTTCCGCCTGCCGGGCAGCTTCACCGCCAGCGGGCCCGCCCTCCGCTTCCGCGCCGCCACGGGGTGGTCCTGCTGGCTCGCGGCCGGGCCGGCCTGCCGCCTCGAGTTTCAGCCCCTGACGGAGACCACTGGACAGTTTCGTTTCACTGGCGAAGGTGAACGCTTCGTTTTCGCCGTGGCGGCGGACACGGAGGACGGGCGCGCCCGGGGCCTGCTCGAGGAAGCCCTGGCGGGGCCCGGAACGGTGAGCGGCAAGGCCGAGGCCGATTGGTTCGCCTTCTTCCGCGACCAGTTGCCCCCTTACCCCTACCCTGACGAGTCCTGGAAGGGGCTCTACGAAGCCTGCGCTTACGTGCTCCGGAGCAACCGCGTGGAGTACGGACACCCTCCGCTCTCCAGCCCCTTCACGTGCCCGAGCAAGTTCACCTACCGCCACCAGTGGTTGTGGGACTCCGTGTTCGCCGCCTTCGGCCTGCGGTGGCTCAAGACACCCGACGTTCTCCGGGAGCTGGACAACGTGCTCGAACACTTAGGCCCCGATGGCCTGTTGCCCCACGAGATATTCCACCACCCGATTGCCGCCAGGCACTTCTGGCCGCAGAGCGCTGGCGCCGGCAGCAGCATCGCCGCCCCCCCTCTCCTCGGCCTCGGCGTGGACCGGATTGCCGAGGCCACTGGCAACGTCGAAATCCGCAAGCGAGCGCTACCCGTGCTCCATGGATTCGTGGACTGGTTCTTCCGTGCCCTGGACGCCGACGGAGACGGTCTGGTCGCGTTGCGCCATACTCACGAGTCCTCCTGGGACAATTCGCCCAGGTGGGACGCGGCCATGACGGGGCCCGCCAGAGATTTGCGCCCGGTCGAGACCGTGGATACGAACTGCCTCCTCGCGTGCGACTTGCAGCGCCTGGGTCGATGGTCCCGCGAGCTCGGCGACGCCGGCCTCGCTGCCGAATTCGATCGGCGCAGCCAGCGCACCGCCGAGGCCATCCGCTCCGTCCTCTGGGACGAGGCCGACCGGTTCTTTTACGACGTGGATGAAAAGACGCACGAGAAGGTGCGGGTGAAGACCCCTGCGGCGTTCTTTGCCTTCCTGGGCGGGATCGCCGCTCCGGAACAGGAGGCGTCCCTCATCGGCCACCTGACCAACCCCGACGAGTTCTGGACGCCCTGGCCGGTCCCCGTCGTGGCCCGAAACGAACCCTCATTCAACCCGAAGGACATGTGGCGCGGCCCCACGTGGGTCAATATCAACGGGATGGTCATCGAAGGCCTGCGGCAGCGCGGGCGTTCGGACCTCGCCCGCGAGATGACGGAGCGCACCCTGAACATGATGCTCAGCCAGGGAGAACCTTCGGTGCGGGAATGGTATCATCCGGAAACGGGTGAAGGGCTGGGCGCCCTGAACTATGGATGGTCCGCCGGCGTCGCCCTCGACCTGATCCTGGGATTCCCGGCCCAGCGCGGCTGATCCGAAGACTTGGAGGAGCTGCTCAGCGTCGAGTCCATGACCCATTATCGTGCACCACTATGAAAATCGACCTGCAAGGCCAAGTAGCCCTGGTCACCGGCGCGGCCCGGGGCATCGGTCAGGCCATCGCGGACGCGCTGTCCGGGAACGGCGCGACGGTAGCCTATACGGACCGCGAGGAAAAGCCGGCCCAGGAGGCCGCGGCCCGGCGGCCACCCGGCCGGGCCTATGCGCTGGATGTGACGAGCGAGAAGCAGGTGGAGGACGTCATCGGCCGGGTGGTACACGAGCTGGGCCGCCTCGACATCCTGGTCAACAACGCTGGCGTCAATACCCTGGCGCACCGAGTCCCTGTGGATGAGTTCCCCCGGATGGAATGGGACCGGATACTGGACGTGGACTTGAACGGCCTGTTCCTGGTGAGCCGAGCGGGCGCGCAGGTGATGCGCCGGCAGGGATCGGGCAGGATCATCAACATCACTTCGATCGCCGGAGTCGTGCCGCTGAGAAACCAGTGCGCCTTCGTCGCCGCGAAGTCCGCCGTCGCCAATCTTACCCGAGCCATGGCCATCGAGCTTGCGCCCGCAGGCATCCTCGTCAACGCCATCGCCCCGGGCTCCACCTTGACGGAAGGCACCCGGCAGCTCTTCTACGGGCCCGACGCGAAATTCCGTGAATCGATGCAACGCCTGCTCGCCCACGTCCCGCTGGGCCGGCCCGGAGAGGCCAAGGAGATTGCCCAGGCCGCTCTTTTCCTCTCGGACCCCGAAAACACCTACGTCACCGGCCATGTTCTCGTGGTCGATGGCGGCTGGACCGCGGGCTACATCCGGGATTTCTGAGGAATCACCATGGCCAAGATCACCGAGTTCAAGGGATACACGGACCCCAGCCAGATGCCCAAGATTCCCAAGCCGGACACCCCGCCGGACCCCCAGATCGTCACTGTGCAGGACGGCGTGCCGGTGGTCTACCCGGGCTGCCACGGCCTCGGCGTCCGCGTCGTCCATCCGGTCAACCCGAAAGCGCCGTCGAAAAACGCGAGTCTCGTCATGTTCTACGTGCCGCCGCACGTCGTCCTCGAGCCCGGGTCGCACCCGACGGAGGAAACGTACGTGATCCTGGAAGGCGAAGGCGAGATGACGTTCGCGCGGTGGAAGCGAAAGGTGAAGAAGGGAGACTTCGTCTATCTGCCGTCCTGGTGCGTGCACGGGATCGAGAACACGGGCAACGAGACGCTGGTCGTGCTGATCTGCACCTCTCCGCCAAACCCATGAATGATGAAGACATTCAAGAGGGCATTTGGATTCAGGATGCGTTGGTCCCCGGGTGCGCACGTGAGGCGAATGGCCACCGAATCTCCACCTTCAACGTGGATGATTCTCGACGCTTGGCGGCAGACCTGGCGGACCGCATCAGGTCCCCTTGAGTAGCCGGATGTACTCGCGGGCGACGCGGAGGTCTTCGTAGGCCTCCTGCGCCTCGCAGGGCGGCTTGCACTCCCCTCGGACGGACGCCACGAAGTTCATCGCCTGCTGACGCATCGCATGAACCCATGGAAGTTGTGGGATCAGCGCCTCGGGCGTAACGCCCCGGCCCGGGTCACGATACAGCTCGACCCGGCCCGGCCGGTTCGACGCAAGCGGGGCGGGAAGCTCCAGCCGGATCGTACCGCGCTCGAAGGCGACCAGCGCGGATTCCTGCCAGTCCACCGTGGTCTGGTAGGGCGTCATCTCCAGGACGCCCGCAATGCCGCTTTGACTCTGCACCGCCAGCATCACGCGGGACGGGTCGGCATACGTCACCCGGTACGGCTCACCCAGCAGATGCCGCATCAGGTTGACCTGATGGATGTAGAAATTCACGAAGGAGACGTATTCCTTGTAGGTGGCCTCATCGAGGTCCTTCGCGGGCGGGTCCCATTCCACCGGCGGCATGGGCTCGCTGCTGTCGAGGCGGTCCACGAAACCTCCGGCGACCCAGTCCCCTGCGGGCATGAGGAGGCGGACGTAGCGCAGGGCGCCCAGCTCCCCGGTCCGCTTCAGCCGATCGATCTCCGCGCGGGCGTAGCGCACGGCGGGATCGCTGCGCTTGTGATAGCCGACCATGATCCATGTGCCGCTTTCCTCGAGTGCCCGGAGGATTTTCTCCGCGCTGTCGAGGCTGCCCGCGATGGGCTTCTCGATGAAGACGGGCAGCTTCGCCTTGAGCAGTTCAGGCACGTGTACGCCGTGCCGCGTGAAGGGTTGAGCCGAAACGATGGCGTCCAGCTTCTCCCGCGCCAGCATTTCCTCGTGGGAGACATAGACTTTCGGTATACCGTACCGCGCAGCCACCCTCCGGCCGAGCTCCGGCCGAATCTCTGCGAGGGCGACGACCTCGCACTCGGGCACCGTGACGTAGTTTCGCAGGTGGGCGCACTGGCCCATGGAGCCGACGCCGACGAAGCCGATCCGAACTTTGTTCATGCCTGGTCCTCTCTCATCAGAAACAACCCCAATCAGTGCCTGCGAAGGCGGGAATCGAGGCATTCGCATCCGCGAGGAGCCCGTTTCCCTCCCGGAGGGGTCCCGTTGGGAAGCAGGATTCCTCCGGGAGGGAGGCGTTCTTTAACGCGGCCCAAGGACCGCAACCCCACCGGGGCGAGCCTCGTATTTCTGTTCAGAAGTGCATCCGCACTTTTGAGCAGAAATACGAGTAGACGAGTTCGTAAGTGCGAGTGCACCTGCAAACTCGTCACCTAGTCGGTCGGATCTGTCCCATCGACGAAGACCCGCACGCGGCTGGAAACTTGTCCGCGAGGCCGTACGTAATCGGGGGTATACCGGCTGATCCCCGCAAATTGGTGACACCCACCCACGTTACCCTGCGTCTGCGGGTCCCGATGCCAGGCTCGAATGAAGATGTCGCCCCCGCTGTCTCGGCCCGGCCCCCAGGTAACCCGGTCCTCTTTGCTATAGGGCATCCGAGGGATACGTTCTATCGCATAGGCGGTCAGGATTGTGCCGTCAGTGACCTGGACCGCGGTAGGATAACCGACTCTGCCCGTCATGGCATCGTCGCGAACGATAATTTCGTTCTCGATGTCCCAGCTCCTTCCGTTGTCGTGGCTCAGGCAGGCCCGGATGCCAAACGGATACCGTCGATGCGCATATACACAGTGCACCGCGCCGCTCGAAAGCAGCGTCAGTTGGGGCGGATATCCCCAGATCGGCGTCCGCTCCGGCACACTCCAGGTCAAGCCACCATCCCTCGAAAGGCTCTGATGCAAATAGGCTTTTCGTCGCCCCGGCTGCTCATAGGATCGCATCATGGCGAGGATGCCGCCGTCCGGGAGCTCGAGGATATCCGTCTCGTCGAAATCGCGCCGGCCCGCCGGATCCTCGCCAATGGGGATGAGCTGCCAGCTCCCGCCGCGATCAGTGGACCGGAGGGCAAAAGAAAAGGTGCCCGTGCCGTCCGTGCCCCCCTTCCGGTGGCCCCAGCAGGCCGTCAGAAGGGTCCCGTCCCGAAGGCTCAGAAGAGTACGAAAGGTCTCGATCCGGCGTCCCATAGGAGGAAGCCCCTCGATCCTCTTCCGCTCATAAGTCTTTCCACCATCAAACGACCTCTGGCAATCCAGGGCCGTCTCGGTCAGCACCGTTCCCTTGAATGCGTCGAAAACGACGTAACCCTTCTTGAGAAGTTCTTCTTTCTTGCTTGCCGGCCAGTAATCGCCCCGGTTGGAGAACACGGAGGGGTCCCTTCCCGCGGCTGCGAGAACCGCCCGGTTCTCCTCCGCGGAGCGTTCCGAGCCCATGACCACTGAAATCCGCGTTCCGTCCGGGAGGACGGTTTCCGTCTCGTCGGGAAGGGCAGGTTCGCCGGGCTTCCAGTTCAGTCCGCCGTCCTTGGAGCACAGTATCCAGGATTGGCCGCGCTCGTCGCACCCGAAATCGCTGATGAAGGTGCCCTGCTCGCGGCGGGCGCCCACCCGGATGGCCAGCTTCTCGTTCTCTAGCTTCCAGATTCTCCGGCCGATTCCACAGACGTGGTCTTCCTGGTCGTAGAGTACCGCGTCCCATTTCCAGGCCATAGGCCCTCCTCACGCGGTCAAAGGCCGCAGTCCAACAAGGCTGGGAGTGATGTCAGGTGTCAGGAGATATCGGACACTTGACACCTGACACCTATTCAAACATCTTCAACCGGTGCCCAGCGGGTGCCCACGTAGTGGGAGCGGCGCGGGGCGCAGAGAAGTGACACCTTAAGACTCTCATTTCCCGCTTCAGAAGCACAGGTGAACCTCTGAACTGGGAAAGGACAATTATCGCCGAAGTATTCGGCCACGGCAAGCAAGGGAGACATCCTGTGCTCAGCTCGACGAGTCCCCAAGAGCCGGGGTTTCCTTCATGAGAGCGGAATTCTCTTGTCTGATGGCGACGCCCATGGAGAGGCAGCGCGCCATGTCATTTTCCGGGTATCAACCCATCCCACTCTTGCTTGAACTGTTCCTGTTCGTGGCCTGTTCCGCGGGCCTGGCGGAGACACCCGTCGCCCGGTTGGACGGACGCGGCAACCTGCTCATCGACGGCCGCCCGGTCTTCCCCCTGGAGCTGTACGGCGTGCGCACGGAGGAGGACTTCGCGATCGCCCGCGCCCATGGCTTCAACGCGGTCATCGAGTTCGGGGACGCGATCGAGGCACGGGCCGAACGACACGGCCTGCTGCTGACCGATCCCAACTGGTTTCATCGAGACCACCCGGATTCGAAGGTCTGGGAAGAGGTACAGCGACACCGGGGGCAGCCTGCACTGTTCGCTTACAACCTCAGCGACGAGCCGGACCTCAGGCCCGAGAGCGGATGCTCCCCCGGCGACCTCGCTCGTTTCGCGCGGCTTCTGCGCCGCGACGATCCGGCCCGCCTGCTTTCGGTCACCTGTTCCGGAGGCGCGGGCGGTGTGAAACTCTGGAAGGAGTACGCAGCGCTGGTGGATATTTTTCGGATCGACCCCTATCCGGTGGTCGCCGGCGCCCCGCTGCTGAAGCTTGCGGAACGCTTGGAACACGCCAAGGAGGCAGCGGGACCACGCAAACCGGTCTGGACGGTCCTCCAGGCCTGGACCCTCGGCCCGGGAAACGGGTTTCCGACGGAATCGCAAGACCGCTGCATGACCTATCTGGCGCTGGCGGGCGGAGCCAGCGGCGTCAGCCACTTCGACTTCAACGTCGAGGTCTGGTCCCAGTTCCCGGACTTCTGGAACGGGCTCATCCGGAACAACCGTGAGATGCGTCTCTTGTCTCCCGTACTCCTGGAGGGCAATCCGGTGCAGGCCGAGAGCGATTCGCCCCACGTCCGGACCGCCGCGTGGCGCAGGAAGGGAATCCTCCTGGCTCTGGTGGTCAACGGCAGCGACGCATCGGTGGAAACCGTCTTGAAACTGTCCGGGCTGTCGGGCCGGGGCAACCTTCGACCGCGCCGGTTGTTCCCCGAACGCCAGCACGGAACGGCGATCTCCGCACCCGAATTCTTGCCGGAGGCGACGTTCCCCGAAGGACCCTGGGTATCGGCCGCCTGCCGGCTCGAAGCCCGGGAAGTGATGGTGCTGGAGTTCCCGCGGTCGGGGTGGACACGCAGCTTGGACGCGGATGGCCTGAGCGATGCAGACGTCCGAGGCGAAGGCGTGGCGTGCCTGGACCGGCGCGGCCGAAGCTGGCTGCGCCTGAAGAACGTCTCCGAGTCCCCCTCGCCGGCGAGCGTCTACTGGCCACGTGCCGGCGGACCCGAGGTGCGGGAGCTCGACATCGCCTTTCGACCCCTCAGGCGCGTATTTTTCGAACGCCAGGGGGAGCGGCTGGTTTTCGACACGAAACCGCAGACCGCTTACGAGATCGGGAACAGGCCGTTGGATTTGGATTTTGACGGCGACGCCAGGACCTTCGAGCGCCTGGGGCTCGACCTCGAGTTCGACTCCCCGTATCCCGCCGAAGGTGGCTTCCGTGTCCCCGCCTGCCGTTACCGGGCATTCACCGGCGCGCTCCTGCCCGTCCGGGTCCGATGGTCGTCCCAGCGGCCCGTCGATGCCGAAACCCTCCGGATCGAGGTCGTCGAGCCGGAATGGCGGGCGCGGCTTCTACGCCACGAGACGAACGGCAGCGGCTGCAACGGAGTCTTCCATTTCGAGATTCAGGCAGGCCGGCCCGCTCGGCCCGACCGCGACGAGGTCCTGACCCTGCTCATCCGCCGGAATCGCCACCAAATACGTCGGGCGATTCGCTTTCGATTCGACGATCCCTTGGAATGCCGGTTCGAATGGAAAGCCGATGAGACCGGCCTCGTTTCCGGCCATGGTAGCCTCACGCTGGAATCTCGTTTTCCAGGGTATGCTTTCCCGGACCTTGGCGTCCGGCTGCTGGACGCCCCGGAGGGCTGGTCCATTCGCATCGGGCCCGGAATCGAGCCGCTCCACTTCGAGGTCGAAGCCTCCCCGCCCGACTCCGGGCCCGGCGAAGGCCGAGTCCATCACGTCAGGCTCGCCGCCGCTCTGCCGGCCGCAAACGACCAGCCCATCCCCCTGCCTCGTCTGCTCCTCGCCGGTGGACGGCTCTACGAGGCGACGGACCGACCGCGCCGGGTTAGGGTAACGGCCATGGCCGCCAGCGCCTCACCCGTAAGAGTCGATGGAGTCCTCGCTGATTTGGCCTGGTCCCAAGCCGCTGCCCTCCAGGGTTTCCTGGGACTTGGAACCGTCGAATTTGCTGACCGCCAGAGCCGGGCGTGGTTCTGCCGCGATGCTGAAGCGCTCTACTTCGCCGCGGAAATCCCTGCGGAAACAGGCGTGACGGCTCGAGCCAGGATGCCGGACCAGCTCGATCCGGCGGACGACATCGTGGAGTTATACCTCGACTCCGACACGAACCCGGGCTTTCGGGCCCTGTTCGTCAACCCGAACGGGGCACTGGCCGATTTTTCCATTCTCCCAGGCGGGGACGGTGAGGGAGTGACGGACCTCTCGTGGAGCTCCCACGCGGAAGTGGGGGTGTGCCGCACGGAAAAAGCCTGGTCACTCGAATTGCGCCTCCCGTTTGCCGCGATGCCCGGAGGGACGCCCTCCGACGGCGCGGCATGGCGCTTCAACGTGCGCCTGCCCCACGGGGTCGCCCCGCGGGTCGCCGAGATATATTCCTTCTGCAGCGGCTGGCAACCGGGCCCGGACGAAATGGCGTTCCTGGAGTATTGACGTGCACGCGTGTACAGAAGTGCGGGTGCACTTACGAACTCATCACTTAGTCCCTATCGCCGCCCGCCTTGGACGCCGTAAACGCGCCCGAGCCGAGGATGAATGAAAATTTCCCGTTCGCCATTTTCTTCCCATCCCGGCTCAACTTCCCATCCCACTTGATGGGGAACGTCTGTCCCCCAATGTCATAAATCGTCTTGAAAGAAACGTTTCCACCAGGACTCGCCTGAGAGATGCTCGACTTGACGACATGGAAGCCGAAGGGACTCCCGGTGACCTCCTTTCCGTCCTCCTTCTTGGACAGAAACTTCAAGGTGAAGCTCTGGCTCAGGTCCTTCGGATTCTGACCATGGTTTCCTTTTTCCCCAACGGTCTGGATCGTCCAATCACCCGTGACCGCGCCCTTGGCCTGTGCCAGGACTGAGTAACCCGGGAACAGTACCGCTACGCCAATCAAAAAATGCAGAAAATGCGGCCATGACATCGCTCGTTTCCTCCCTCGTAACTTGTTCCGACACAAGAGATAAGAACCACGGAAAACCACAGCGCTGGAAAAATCGGTTCGCAGAGCCCCACGCGGCTTGCTGGGATAACCGGGGTACAGCCGCACCAGGAAAGCCGACCCGCACGTGTGGCAAGGGATATTACACCCGCTGGTCGCACATTCCTTCATTCTCGCGGGGGCCGGACCCGGTCAGACGGCATCAATGGCCTCCCGGAAGATGTCCTCCTTCACCTTCCCGCTCCCCGCTTCTCGCTTCAGCAGGCTGCAGGTTGTAGACTCCGATGACTTCTGACGGCTCACCGTCCTCGTTCCTCTTCCATGCGCTACGTCGCCGATCTCCACCTGCACAGCCACTTCTCCCGGGCCACGAGCCGAGACCTCGACCTAGAGCACTTGAGTTACTGGGCCCAGCTCAAGGGCGTCCGAGTCGTTGGCACGGCCGACTTTACACACCCCGGCTGGTTCCGCGAGCTCCAGGAGAAGCTGGTCGAGGCCGAGCCCGGTCTCTTTCGACTCCGGCCCGATCTGGGCCGGGACGGGGACCGCGAGGTCCCCGCCCGATGCCGCTCCGAGGTGCGATTCCTCCTCACCGTCGAGATCAGCAGCATCTACAAGAAAGGCGACCGTACCCGCAAGGTACATAACGTCGTTCTTGTCCCCAGCTTTCCCGCTGCCGCCCGTCTCGCGGCTTCTCTGGCCCGCATCGGCAACCTCGCCTCCGACGGCCGGCCCATCCTCGGACTCGACTGCCGGAGTCTCCTGGAGATGGTCTTGCAATCGGACCCCCAGGCCTTTCTCGTACCGGCCCATATCTGGACGCCTCACTTTGCCGTCCTCGGCGCAGCCAGCGGCTTCGACTCCCTCGAGGAATGCTTCGGGGACCTCACCCCGCACCTCTTCGCCGTCGAGACCGGCCTCAGCTCCGATCCCCCGATGAACTGGCGGCTCTCGGCGCTCGACCGTTACACGCTGGTCTCGAACTCGGACGCCCATTCGCCTTCCAAGCTCATGCGCGAGGCCAACATCTTCGACACCGAATTGTCCTTCAACGGCATCCGCGAGGCCTGGCGCACCGCGGAGTCCGGGCGCTGCCTCGGCACCATCGAGTTCTTCCCGGAGGAAGGGAAGTACCACTGGGATGGACATCGCGCCTGCCAGCAGCGCCTGACTCCGGCCCAGACTCGGAGCGCCGGGGGCCTCTGTCCCGCCTGCGGCAAGAAGGTGACTGTCGGCGTCCTGCACCGCGTCGAATCCCTGGCCGATCGTCCGGAAGGTTTCCGGCGTCCTCACGCAGGGCCCTATCGCAGCCTCGTTCCACTCCCGGAGATTCTGTCCGAGATTTTGGAGCAGGGCGAGGAAAGCAAGCGCGTCCAGGCCGAATACTTCCGTCTGCTGGCCCGATTCGGGCCCGAGCTGGATATCCTGACGGAGGTGCCCGAGGAGGACTTGGCCCGCTTTTCCTCGCCACTGCTGGGGCGTGCGGTCCGGTGCATGCGGGCCGGGGACGTCCTCACGGAGCCGGGGTATGACGGCGTTTATGGCCGGATTCGCACCCTGCGCGACGGGGAACGTGCCGGGTCCCGCGGGCAGGTCGACCTATTCGGCGGCGGCACGGCACGGCCATCTCCTCTTCTTGAAGGCCTCAACCCCGCCCAGCGCGAGGCCGTCGAAGCGCCCGAGGGGCCCCTCCTCCTCGTGGCCGGCGCCGGCACGGGCAAAACCAACACTCTCGCACGCCGCATCGCCTACCTCATCACGGAACGAGGCCTGCCGCCCGCTCAAGTCCTGGCCGTCACGTTCACCCGCAAGGCCGCGGCAGAGATTCGTGAGCGGCTCGAGGGCCTTCTGGGAGGCAGGCGACAGGTCCACAGTGCCGCCCTCGGTACGATCCACGGCATCAGCGCACGCTTCCTGCGCCATTTCGCTCCCGCGATGGGACTCGCAGCCGATTTTCCCATCGCCGATGAGACCCTCCAGCTCGCCATTGCCCGTGAAATCCTCCCATCCACCCCGGACACCCACTCCGCGCTGCAGCCCGCACGGCTGGTCGAACAGATCGCTTCGAGCAAGGCCCGGTCCCTCGGCGAACAGGCCGCGCCGCAGGCCGGGGCGCGGGCGGAGCGGCCGCCGGAAACTGTCCCGGGCCTCGCGCCCGGTCTCTTCGCGGCCTACCAGGCCGCACTGACTCGCCGCGGCGCCCTGGACTTCGAGGACCTCGTCCTTCAGTGCATTCGACTCTTCCGCCATCCCGGGGCGGGCCCCGCCGCCCGAGGCCGTTACGCCTCCGTCCTCGTCGATGAGGCCCAGGACCTCAATGAGGCCCAGTACGAGTGGCTTCGAGCCCTCACCGCGGACCACCGGCGGCTGGCCCTTGTCGGCGATCCCGACCAGTCCATTTACAGCTTCCGCGGGGCCAATGCGCGAATCTTCCAGCGCTTCCTGGAAGACCATCCCGGCGCGGCTCGCATCCACCTCGAAGAGAACTACCGCTGTCCCCCGACCGTCCTCGCCGCTGCCGAGCCGTTGATCGCGGCCTCGCCGGGCCGCCTCGCCAAGCGGCTCTACACCCGCCGGTCCAGTGGCAGGAAGGTCCAGATTTGGAACTGCGATTACGGCCGGTCCGAGGCCGCCCGAGTCGTCCAGGCCATCGAGGAGACGATCGGGCAGACCAGCATGGAGCGCCGTGACGCCCGAGGACCCGATCCGGCCCTTTCCGGCGCGGCTCGAAGCTTCAGCGATATCGCCATCCTCACGCGCACCCATGCCCAGCACTTGACCTTCGCCGAAGCCCTTGGAAGGGCCGGCATCCCCTTCCAGGCCGCCGCGGCCACGCGTAAGAAGCCCCGGCCCGAAATCCTCGACGCCTTGGCGCGGCTGCGGGCCGCCGCCTCTCCGGCCGACAATGAAGCCCTCTCCGCCCTCCTCCTCGCCCGCGTGCCCGGCATCGGCGAAAAAACCGCCCGCAGTCTGCGGGACACCGCCAGCCAGCACCAGCGTACACTGCTGGACTTCCTCTCCGCGAGCCATCTCCCGTCCCTTTCCAGCCCGAGCTCTTGGACGGCCCTCCAGGCCGTTCTGGACGACCTTCGGCGTCTCCGCGAGGGACTGGAACAGCGGGGCCTTCCCCTGACTCTCCGCGGCCTTTTCGACGAGACAGGCCTCCTCGAGCCCCCGCCCGGAGACCCGGATGCCGCCTTCCTTCTGCTTCTTGCCGCCCAATATCCGCCCGGTGTTCACGGACCGGCCGCGCCCGTGGCTTCACCCTCGGACCGGCCGGCCGCCAGCGAGCCCGATCCTGGATGCCTCGCGGCCGAGCCGCTCGCCCGCTCCGTCGTCGTTCAGGCCCGTTCCGACGCCGGGGCCCCTTCATTCGGGCCGGCCCCGGGCGAATGCGCCGGCCACGTCGCACTCCAAGATGTCCACTCCTTTCTCGCCGAGGCCGCCTTGCGCCTGGAATCCGACCTTCTCGACCCCCGGGCCGAGTCGGTCAAGCTCCTGACCATCCATGCCGCCAAAGGCATGGAATTCCCCGTTGTCTTCCTCTGCGGTCTCGAGGAGGGCCTGTTGCCCCATGCCGAAGCCACGGCATCGGAAGAAGCCATCGAGGAAGAACGCCGGCTCTGTTATGTGGCCATGACCCGCGCCAGCGAGCTTCTCGTGCTCACCCACTGCCGCTCCCGCCTGCTCTTCGGCTCGGAGAAGCCCGCCTCGCCTTCACGTTTCCTCGACAGCCTCCCCGTCCAGCAGTTCGAGAGCCGCCGGTTCGAAAGCCGCTCATCGAGGCGTCGCCAGGCCGACCGCGATCAACTCCGGCTGTTCGAGTGACGGGACCCGCCGGGCTTCGCACGGCCGCACCCGCTGATGGCGAAAATACGCTCATCCGGGCACGCTGGAACGGGAGGTGCCGAGAGACCCCAATCCCGGCGTAGAAGATCAACCTAACCACGATTCGGCTCGGATGTCTGGCAATGCTCCGAAAGCCCGTTCTGTGGTGACCAACGTCAGGTCCAGGGACCGTGTCATGGCCGCCATTCTGATATCAACATGAGAAAAAAACACGGCCCTTTTGTCGAATATTCAAATCCCAGTATTCGAGCGAGCACCTGGCGATGCAGGTGAGTAGGCGGTGGCTGGGGGTATCAGGGATGCCGCCTGTCTGCGCCGCGTCCTGCGACGCGGCAGGCAGGTCGTAGGGCCGGTACGGGTCGGGGTCCAGCTTTTTTTTTCTTGGTGGGCCATTATGGGAAAAATCCTGCGGAGTCCCAACGGGATTCTGCGAAAAGGGGTCCCCCTGAGCACACGCGTTCGGAAGTGCGGGTGCGCTTCCGAACGCGTGTGCTCGGCGCCTGGGACGTCAAACTTGAAAAAGTTTCTTAAGCTTGAGTTGCAGTATTTAAAGGCTTCCGTTTCCCCGCCAGGGTTGGGCCGGCGAAGCCGGCCCAACCCTGGCGGGGAAATCCGCGCTGCCCGGAGGGCGCAGCGGATTTCAATAGGTCACTACTCCCGGAATCGGTAGGAGTAGATGTCCGCATCCATCAGGACGAAGCGCAAGCGAATCGGCCTGCCGGCCAGGGCGCTGAGGTCCGCGCCTTGGCCCCAGGACGCCACCCGAGCCGTCTCGTCCCCGTAGAGGACAGCCGATTCCTCGAGCCGGAAGCCTGGCAGGGGGCTGCCATCCTCGGCTTGCAGCTCGACGCGGACGCTTCCGGCGGCGGACGTGGCGTAGTTGAGGACCAGCTCGCGGCCCCGGAAGACGAGGGTCCGCGTCGTGGATTCCCCCCCGCGGTAACCCGCGTGCAGCGAGACGATGCCATCCTCCCGCAGGACCATGCGGCGGATGCGCACCGAGGGCCACTGGTAATTTTCAACAAGGTAGAGGGACATCTCGCCCTCGCCGGTGGGAACGAGCCCGCTGCCCACCTCGATCGCCCGATCACGCCAGTTCTTCGGGTCCCGGCCGGGCCGGACGAAGGCCTCGAGAAACCGGCGGTCGAACCGCCGTCCGTCTCGGCTGTGCATGAAGACGATGTCGGAGAGGCCGCCTTGCTCGATCTGCGAGTGGAACTTCCGGCCCGGGAGGAATCGTTTGGGGAACATGAAGATCAGGTCGGGCCGCCGGTAATAGGGCGTGGCCGCGTTCTTGTAGAGGTGTTCCGGCGGCGTGTCGCCCAGGTCGATGTACTCCGGGGCCGACCAGCTCCGGAAATCGTTCGAGGTGGCGCGGCGGATGTGCCGAATGCCCTGGAAGCCCGTGGGCCAGCCGCGGAGATACGCGACGTAGCAGCCTCGAGCCGCGTCCCAGAAGGCGATGTTGTGCGAGTCAAAGTAAGGGTCGTTTTCCGGCGCCACAATCACCGGCTGCTTCCGGAGATTCGTCCAGCGCAGGCCGTCCGGCGAGACCAGGGCCACCATCTCCTTCCCGTTGCTCCCAATGCCGATGGCCTTGTACCGCTCCGAGTCGGGCGATGCCGGGTTGCCGTCCTTGAAGATCGAGAGAACGTGCCCCTCGCCGCCCGGGATCGGCCACACGAGAGAGTTGCGCGTCGAGCCTGCACATTCGATGAGCCCGAGGTCCGGCTTCGTCCAGTGGATGCCGTCCGCACTCTCGGCGTACCCGGTATAGAACGGCGGCGACTCGAAGTTGGTCCGATACCAGAGCCGGTATCGGCCGTCGTCGAGAATGACCACCGGATCGTACAGATTCGGGGTCTCGTAAGGCCTGTCCCTGGAAATGGCGATCTCGGCAGGCTGGGGGCTGTGCAGCCTCAACTCGGCGTTCTTTCGGTTCTCGATCATCGTCTCGTCGAGGAACAATTGAAGCTGCTGATCGATGCGAATCATGGGCCGATTCTCCTCGGGACGAGCCACGGAGACAAAAAGCGTGCCAAGAACGATCGATGAAAGAAAAGGCGACCGGCAGGAGAGGAGCGCCCCACTCTTCCCGTGCCGAAGGCTCATTCTGCATTCCATGCCTGGCCCGCCAGAATTTCCTCGATGCGCTCGGCATCCAGGTCGCCTCCCTGGCCCGACCGGATTCTGCGGATGAGCTTCAAAGCGTTCCCATGAATCCGCTCGTAGCTTTCCTTCTGGGCCTTCTTTGCGCGGTAAACCGAATCGTCATACATCTCTCGGGCGGAGGCGAACCGTTCCTTTTCCTTGTTATAGTTCTTGTCGAATGGCCTCTTGTTCTTCTTGTAGAAATCATTGATGCGCTGCCACCGGAGGGCGGGGGCCACCTCCTCCTCGGTGTCGATGAGCCGGTACTTGTAATCAATCTGCTTAAGAACCGCGGTCCATTTTTCCTCGCTTTTCTTGACCAGGTTCTTCTCGATGGCCTGGACCAACTTGACCCGTTCCTGGCGGCGTTCCTGGTCTTCCTTGGAGACTTTTTCAGGACCTTCACGGCCGTCCTCCCCGCCGGTCCCCTCGTCGATGCCGCCGCGGTCACCCGCGTCGCCCCCCGCCGGCCGTCCCGCCCCGGCCACCTTGGCCTCGTAGAGCACGGTATCCACGCCCGCCTGCTTCGCCTTCTCGAGCGCCCGACCGGCGCGGACCGCCTCCCCTTCATAGCACCAGAACAGAGCAAGGCACAGGTTGCCCTCGCCGCCCAGCCGGCTGAGCCCTGGCGAGGCCCATTCCACCAGCTCGACCGCGGGCAGGACCGCGGCCGGCTTGGAGAATTGCGCCCGGTCTGCGGAAAGAACCAGGTTGCCATCTTTCACGTCCTGGAGGACGGCCTTCGTTCCGGCCACGGTGATGGGTTTGCCGGTGTGGGAGCGAAGTCCCTCGAGCGCCTCCAGGAGCACGGACCGCGCCTTTTGAAGGTCCGACTGGTCCGCGGCGATGCGGTCGCTCAGGGGCTGGAAACGGGCATCGTTCCGGGCCGTGTCCAGCTTCTGCATCGCGGCGTCATACTGGCGCAGCTTCGCCAGGGAATAGACCTCCTGACGGCCCCTTTCATAGGCTTCTTCCACGGCTTCCCGTTCCTTCTTCTCGGCAGCGGCCTCCAGCTCATCGAGATGGGCCAGCTCCGCCTTGACCTTTTCATCGATGCGGAGGAGGCCGAAGTCCGAGGTCTCCTGATAGAGGCTGCGTGCGTCGTCGAACCGTCCGGCCGAGGCGAGCTGGCCCGCCCGTTGGCGGAGGCTCTCGAGCTCCGCGTCAGCGCGGGCATATACGGAATCTCGAAGGCGCTGGAGATCGTCCGGAGGGAACGAAGATCGAAGGTCTTCCCTGACCTCATCCATGGCGATCAGCGCCTCGCCGAAGTGGCGGGCGCCGAGATGGCCGTTCACTCGCGTTTGAAGGTTCTTCCAGGCCTCGGACACGGCCGCGGCCCGGGCCGCCTCCTGCGCCTCCCGCTCGGCCCCGGCCGGGGTGGATTCGACCGGCCGGCGCTTCCCTCGCGGCTTCACGTCCTCGAATTTCCCCGGGGACGGCTCGACTCTGCCCGGGCCGCCCGACGCAGCCACCGCCTCCTCGGGCAGCATCGAGCCGGCCGCCGCCGGGTCCCGAGCCGTGTCCTCTGGAACGGCCGCTGGCGACTCCAGCGTCGCGGGGTCCGTTCCCTGCTCGCGATGCCGTTCGGCACGCCGCAACACTGAAGAATCGCCAAGGAAAAGGAATCCGAGCCCGGCAATCAGCAGGAGGAGCGCGGCAGCCACGGAAAGTCCGGAAAATCTTCCAACCGGCCTGGCCGGCGCAACCGCATCGGACACGGCGTGTACGGCCGTGCCGGAGGCCGCCGCGGCCTCTGCGGGAACACCTGTCGCCGCCCGAGGCTCGCCCGAGGCCTGGTCAGAGGGGGACGCGGCCATTCCGGCGGACGCCGCCGGAGTCCAAGGCCGGACCGGCTCGCCGCGCTTCAGGGCACGAAGGTCTGCGAGCAATTCCGCCGGATTCGCATATCGGTCCTCCACCTTCTTCGCACACATGCGCTGAAGCAGGTCGTTCACGCTCGCCGGCAGGTCCGGCCGGAGCGACCTCGGGTCGGGCAGAGGTTGGTTGGCGTGGGCCATCATGATGGCCAGGGGTGTGTCCCCGTTGAACGGCCGATGGCCCGCCAGCGCATAGAATAGGGTGATTCCGACGGAGTAGATATCCGCGCGGCAATCGACGTTCTTCGCACCCCGGCCCTGCTCGGGCGACATGTACGCCGGGGTGCCGATCCCCACCCCGTCCATCGTCAGGCTCACGTCCTCCTTCGTGCTCTTCGCCAATCCCATGTCCGCCAGCTTCACCAGGCCGTCCCGGTCGATCATGATGTTGTCCGGCTTGATGTCCCGGTGGATGATGTTCCCGTGCGTCCAGGCATAGTCCAGTGCCTCGGCGACGCTCGTCAGGATCGACAGCGCGTCCGGCAAGGCCAGGCGTCCTTCCCGCTTGATGCGCCTCTGGAGCGTCTCGCCCTCCACGTATTCCATCGAGAAGAAAGGATAGCCCTGGTCCTCCCCGATCTCGTAAACCATCACGAGGTGGGGATGATTGAGAGCCGCGGCGGCCCGGGCCTCCCGCTGAAAACGCTCCAGGAAGATCGGATTCTTCATCAGCTTCGGATTGAGGACCTTCAACGCCACACGGCGGGCCAGCGAGTCCTGGACCGCTTCATAGACCGTTCCCATGCCGCCTTCGCCAAGCTTGCGGACCAGGTTGTACTGGCCGAGCCTCTTCGTGGCCGGCGAGGTGACCTTCGAACGACTCGGGGACGACGCCGTCAGCGTGCCGCACCGGTCGCACTTCACCGGCTGGCCCGCTGGACCATCGGGACGGCTCAAGGGCTGCCGGCACTCCGGATTGCTACAAACCCGTTCCTCTGGCATGACGGACTCTGGATTCCCGAGAATCCCTCCCTGGCCCCCGCGTTCGCGCCCGTGGGCACGCGCACCCGTTGTGCGCCCGTGGCAGCACCATGCGACCACAGACCTCTAGCGGGCCGAGGGCGCCTCGTATACCCCGCCGGGCAGGCCAAAGCGCCTCCCGGCACGGCGTACTATTGTAGCCTGAAATTCTTCCCTCGTCTTGCGTCCGGCGACATTCAAAGTAAAGTCGTCTCCACTTCTTGCGGACAAGCACCTGGAGATCCCCATGCCGAAGACTGAACGCAGCGTGAATCTCTACGATACGCTTCAGGCCTGGTGTCGAGAATGGCGGCCGGACTGCTCATTCGACGGGCGCACGGAGAAGGACTACCGGCGCTGGCGTGCTGCCTTTTCGCGGCACTACCGCCGATGCCTGGGCCCCTGGCCGGGCCGGGTGAATCCGCGCCTTGAAGTGGTCGAGCGCGTCGAAAGACCGGATCACCTCCGCGAAAAAGTGCTCTTCGACTCGAGCGAGCGAGTGACGGTTCCCGCCTATCTCCTGACGCCCAGGGGCCTGCGGCCGGGCGATCGCCGGCCCGGCATCCTGGCGGCCCACGGGCACGGAGACGGCAAAGCGGACATCTGCGGGGTGTCTCGGGAAAAGAACGACGAGAACGTGAACAAGCGGCTGGACACCCTGAACTATGAATATGCCGTCGAGGCCGTGCGCCGCGGTTTCGTCGTCATCGCGCCCGATTGGTGTCCTTTCGGCGAGCGGCGTCCGCCGCCTTGGTGGTGCCGGCCCAACCGGGACCCGTGCAATATCACGGATCTGGCGTGGCAGTATTTTGGCCGGCCGCTCATCACTCAAAGCATCTGGGACGGGATGAGGGCCGTGGACGTGCTGGCGAAGCATCCCAACGTGGACCCGAGGCGGATCGGCGTCATCGGCCTCAGCCAGGGAGGGACGATGACGACGCACCTCCTGATCAACGATCGCCGGCTGAGGGCTGGAGTCGTCAGCGGGTACATCAGCACCGTGCGCGTGGACGCGCTCAACGAACGCGGGCGCGGCAACACCTGCGGCGCCCAGCACGTGCCCGGCCTGCTCCTCCATGGGGATATCCCCGATATGCTCGGCCTGGCCGCGCCCAAGCCCGTGCTTTTCGAGATCGGACGAAAGGAAACCTGTTTCCACTATCCGGACATGATGAAGGCCTACCGCCACTTGCGGACGATCTATGAGGCGGCGGGCGCGTTGGACCGGATTGCGGCGGACGTGCATCCGAACGACCATCGCTGGAGCGGCAAAAAGGCCTGGTCGTGGCTGGAGCGGTGGCTCTGAGCGCGGGAAGCAGGCTGTTAAACCCACGGTGTCGACTGTGGGCAAAGGTCAGCCGCGGGAGGGTGTGGTTTCCTTGCAATGCCCGCACCCGTGTGATACCGTTTATCGTCATCCTGCTGATCGGGTTTGGCGAGACCAGCGGCGGGAACGGCAACATGGAATCCAAATCCAAGTCTCCCCCAGAGGTTTCTTCGGCGCTCGAGCCGCTCGAGTCCCGGCCCCGGACCGATGCGGCAACGTCGATGCGCGACGCCGGAAGCGGCGAGTCCCCGCCCTCGAATGTCCCCACCGCGAGCATCCGCACGCCGGGTGGGACTCCCTCGACGACTTCCGACACCACCGAGCTGGACGTACGGGCCTCGCCTTCCTTCATGCGGTGGCTTTCCGACGACGATGAGGGCGAGTCGCAGAACGGCTTCCTGAAGGGGTTTCTCGCCGGCCTGCTCGTGGCGATCGTCGTCGGCTTCCTCATCGTCCTCGTCGTTCACTACGTCCCCGATCCGAAACAGGCGGCAGCCGCGGCGGCCGGGGAAACGGTCGCTCCGGCCATTCAGCCTGCGCTGGCTTCGGACGGAGGCCAGGCCGAGAAGTTAGCCACTCCGCTGGTCTCGGCCGCCAACGCAGGAACGCCGTTTCCGGCGGTGAGTCCTGCCGATGCGAGGCCGGTCGAGAGGGTCATGCCTCCACCGGCCATATGGGAACTGGCCATCCGCCAGCATCTCGAGAAAAGGGTCTCGTTCGATTTCGTGGATACGCCGTTCGAGGACGTCGTTTCCTTCTTCAACAACCTCACGGGTGTCAATTTCGTCCTCGATCCGGAGGTCATAGAAGGCGAAGACCTGCAGGTGACCCTGAGGGTGAACGACATGCGGCTGGACGCGGCGCTCGAATGGACTCTTAGGCTGTGCAACCTGAGTTATGTCCTTCGGAACGAGGCCATTCTTATTTCCACGAAGGAACGAATACTCAAGCCAACGGTACGGGTGTACGACTGCCGCGAGGTCCTGAAGACGGGGGCCGAGGGCGAGTTCCTCCAGGCGATCCAGGCCTTCATCCCTGGGGAGTGGCAAGGTGATCATGTGCAGATGCAGTTCGTGGACGGCCGTCTGTTGGTGCGGAATGAGGCGGCCGTGCTCGACCAGCTCGATGCCCTGATGGACGAGTTTCTGGGAAAATCGCGAAGGGACCTGGAGGCCCCGAGCACCCCTCCGGTCGAGTCTCCGAAGCGGCGATGAAGAGTTCGACTGAAAGGGGGAGCGGGGACGCTTCCGTTCCAGTGAACATGAGGCGCGGCCGTTATAGCCCGGCTGGCGGCAGCGTCCGACGCCCGTTCGAGAGTCTGTCGCTTCCCGTCTCCTTGTGGCAGGCCGTGAGCATGGCAACCCCGCTGTTTTCTTTTCGGGCATGAAGCCTCAATCGGCGGACACGCACCCGGCGATGGAACAGAAGCTCATCGGATGGCTTCGGCAGGCCACGGTGGCGGACCGAGTGGGCTTGGCACGTTCCGTGACGGCCACGACCATCCGCTTGGCCAGGGCAGCCATCGATCGGGCGCACCCGGAGTGGAGTCAGGAAGAACGCGACCTCTATTTTTTGGAAGTGCATTACGGACGGGAGGTGGCCGAGCGCGTTCGGCGGTTGATGGCAAGACACCCGTCGTGAACGTGAATGCCTTCGAGCGGGAAGCGTGATGATCGAGGATGCACTTTCGCATCGGGAAGCCATGGTATCGCCTCCGGACATCCTGGATGCCCTGCGGCCCGTTATCGATGCCTTTGAAGCCTTGGGCATTGCCTATTATGTGGGGGGATCGCTGGCCAGTTCGTCCTATGGTTTTGCCCGGTCGACGCTGGACGTGGACCTGGTTGCGGACCTGCAAGCGAACCAAGTGGACGGACTCACGAGGCGACTGGGCTCAGCTTATTACGCCGATGCGGAGATGATCCTCGATGCCGTCCAGCGGAAGGCCTGTTTTAACCTGATCCATCAGAGAACGCTGTTCAAAATCGACGTCTTTATCCGGCGGGACGGCCGCTACGACCTGGAAGCCTTTCGACGGCGGCGGCGAGTCGAATTCGGGGGCCAGTCCAGCGCACCCTACTACTGCGCCTCCGCTGAGGATACCATCTTGAATAAGTTCCTGTGGTTCTCGAAGGGCGACAAGGTCTCCGACAGGCAATGGTCCGACGCCGTGGGAATTCTGAAGGTGCAGGCCGCTACCCTGGAGAGGGATTACCTGGAGCGTTGGGCCAAGGACTTGGGGGTCCATGATCTGCTCCGACGAGCACTGGCGGACGCGGGAATCTGCCCCGGCCATTCCACTGCTGACTAATTTTCCAGTGCAGAAGTGCGGCCGCACTTTAGCGCTGGAAAATTAAGGGAATTCGAAGCCTCGGGCGCAGAAGAGCTGAGGGTGGCCCGGCTTGCACAGGTAGTCCGAGTTGAAGAAAACGGTCTGGCAATCGGGCGACAGGGCGGGCTGGGACTCGGTCCAGTAGCTGCCGGTCCAGGAGCTTTGAGGGTGCAGGAGGTGTTTCGGCACGAGGTGAGGCTCGGCGTCGTTATGGACCGTGCCGATCCAGAGGTAGGAAGTGGGACCGTTGTTGTGCCAGCCTTCGGTATCGCAGACGAGCCTCGTGCCCGAGGCGTCCCAGGAATGGTGGCAGAGGTCGGGTCGCTTGATGAACCGCGTCAGTTCCGTGCGGCTGGCGCCCGGGATGCGGGCGCCGCGGTATCGGTCTTCGGGCTTGCAGGGGATCGGCGCTGCGGAAAGGATGATGCCGCGCCAGTGGGGGGCCGTCCGGGTGGAGCTGGTGTGGGTGGCGACCTCGTAGAGGCCGCCGCGCCAGGAGGCGTGGTCAACGCCTTCGCCCTCGTCGCCGATGGGGACGGCGGCGAGTGGAACACCCTCGTCATTGAGGACGTGCAGGGTGACACGGCCGACCTCGTCGGCGCGCTCGGCGTACCACTGGCTCGGGGCCTCGCCGGCCTTCATCCCGCTCCGCCAGTGGCTGTGCCCGAAGAGAAGGTGATGGAAATACTTCGGGTCACGGCCCCGGTAGTAGGTGCCGAAGGGACGCCAGTTGTACGGCTCGAACTGGAATCCGCAGACCGAAAGGTTTTCCAGGTCGAAAATCAGCGATGAGAACAGCGGGTCCGTGTCCGTGTAGAAGCTCGCGGACGTCGAGAGCTTTTTCCCGTCCTGCGAGAGGGACGAGCCGTCGTACATGTAGCCGCCACGGGGAGGACGGCCGACGCCGGCCACCGGACTGTCGATCACCATCAGGGTCTCGGTCTTGAAGCCCTCCAGCCCGATGCGCTTGAAGAGGAGCGCTCCACCTCTGGCGGCGGTGTTGTCCACGAAGTAATAGAGGAATTTCCCATCGAGGCTGAGGATGGGCGCGCGGACGTTCTCTTCGTCCGTGAGGACGCGGAGCTTGCACGCGTCCCGGATTTCGCAGAGCGTGAGCTCCACTTTCCCGGGCCCGCTCGCGGTCCCGCGCTGGCGGTAGAAGACGAACCGGGTCGAGTCCGGTGTAAATAGGGCATGGGAGGAGTGCATCGCTGCCGCGTGCGCGTCGCTGTCCGGGTCAGTGGTCACCTGGTAAATCTCCAGGCCGGGCGCGGAGACGGTGGAAAGCATCTCCGGGCACTCCTTGCATTCCGAGAAGGCCACTCCGATGGGGGGCATGGGACTTTACTCCAGGTGTCAAGGTTCAGACCGGAAGTCAGTAGACGGGTACGCAGGTGCACCCGCACTGCCGTACACGTCTACTCCTTGGACGTAGAGGGCAGGGCAAACCCGAGCTCCTGCTGCGCCTTCCGCACCTCGGCGAGCACGTCATCGTCGGAGACGAAGTTCTTGTAAATGAGCCTGAGGCGGAAACGGTATTCCTTGCCGGGGGAATACTCCTTCTCCGGAATGATCCAGGCGAAGTCCCATGCGGGGCTGTTGAATTCGGGATAGCAGATGACGCCTTTCGCATCCAGCTCCCAGGGATTCGCGCCCGAGCCGTCGTGCCGGATGCTCGGGCTTCCGCCCCAAGGCGAGACGACGAAGCGGACGCGGTCCGGCTGGTCGAAGACGAGGATGAGGACCATGTTGCCCAGTCGGCCGTAGTAAAAAGGCTCGTCGAAGGCCCTGGGATACCAGTCGTAAACGAAGCTGGATTTGTCCGCCGGCACCTTTTCGAGCTGGGTCTGGGGAATCCAGGAGGGCCCGATGCGGCTGCCGACGCCATGATTCGGCGTGAGGTAGCGATGCCATTCGCCTCCGGACCGGTAATGGATGCGGCTGTCGAGCGGGCAGTTCATGTAGCAGCACCAGAAGACCTCACGGAAGTCCGTCCCCTTGACCCTCAGATCGCGCTCGTCGCGAAGGGTGAGGTCGTGATCCACGTAGTAAGGCGCCTTGACCTGGTACGTGGCGGTGACGTGGACGGGGTAGGCCTCGTCGGCCTTCCGGGTCAAGCGGCAGGTCTTGTCATCGGCGACCTCGAGGGTGGGGGACTTGCCGCGGATGTCGGAGGGGATGAGGCCTGCGTAGGAGTTGCCGAAGGCATTGAAGATGCGGTGGACCGAGGTGAGGGACCAGAGGCCGCAGTATTGGGGCCCTGCGACGCCTCGGCGGGCCGCGTCTCCGACAATCGCCTGGATTTCGCCGTCCTGGATCAGCGCACAGTGCATGGGGGGCATTTCCGGGACCGTGCCCGCCGCGGCAGCCGATGGGCGGGCTTCCTCCGCGGTGACAGGCGAAGAGGCCAACAGCCATGCGGCCAGCAGACAGGCTACGACCATAGGCTGATTCCCGGGGGGGGCTCGCAAGAAGGCGACGAATCTTAGCACGGGTTCAGCGTTTCCCCTTCTTCTTACTTGTCCCCAATGCCTCATTGGCTTCTTTGACCGTTGCGGCGACGACAGCGACTCCTATGGCAAGAAGAATGAGCGCCATGAGGGGCCAAATCCACGCCCGATGGCTGACCAATTCATTGGTCTTGGGATCGGAAGGTAAATAGATAACCTCCTCAGTTTTTTGAAGGGAGGTCGCCGCTGAAGGGTCTACTTTGATAGTACAGGTATACGGCCTGCTGTCTTCAGCCTTGAATTCATAGGTGGCAGCGACCATGGGTCGCATACGTCTACCTGTAGTGTCATAGGTTTTCTTCAGCTCACCGGCGGACGTCCTACCCTTCAATGAAAACCTAATTTCCTGGCAGGAGCCCCAAAGGGAAACGCAAAATAGGAGGAACACATAAATAGCCTTCTTAAACCTTCCAACTTCTTCATCCATGGGGACCTCCATCGGTAAGATCTTAGTGAAAACGGCGAGTTGCCCCTTCATAGACAGCCCCATAGGGGCAAAATAAAATAGCCCAGGCCAAGTCCGCCACCGGCGGACGGCGGCCTGGGTCAAGTGATAATAATGATGATTTAAGCCCTGTAGGGGCGAAATAATGGTTTTGCTAAGTAGTTACCTCCATCGGTAGGCGGCACTGTCATTCCCAGAGAGAGCCTGCGGGCAACGGGACGCCGTCCATTACTTGGGGCGCAGCTCCTTCTGTCCGCGCAGGTAGGGCCACAGGACTTCGGGCAGCGCCACGCTGCCATCCTCGCGCTGGAAGCATTCGAGGAGGGCGATGAAGAGGCGGGCGAGCGCGACGCCTGAGCCGTTGAGCGTATGGACGAATCGGGTGCCCTTGCCTTCCGAAGGCCGGTAGCGGAGGTTCATCCGCCGGGCCTGGAAGTCCTCGAAGTTGCTGCACGAGGAGACTTCGAGCCAGCGTTCCACGCCGGGGGCCCACAGCTCGATGTCGTAGCACTTGGCGGCGGAGAAGCTGAGATCGCCGGCGCAGAGATGGATCACGCGGTAGGGAAGGCCGAGCCGCTGGAGGACGGCTTCGGCGTTGCCCACGAGCGACTCCAGCTCGGCATAGGAAGTTTCTGGCCGGGTGAACTTGACCATTTCGACCTTGTCGAACTGGTGAACGCGGATCAAGCCGCGCGTATCGCGGCCGGCTGCGCCGGCCTCGCGGCGGAAGCAGGCGCTGTAAGCGGCATAGAAAATCGGCAGGGCCTCCTCCTGTAGAATTTCGTCGCGGTGCAGATTGGTTACCGGCACCTCGGCGGTCGGAATGAGGAACAGGTCGTCCGCGGTCGCACAGTACATCTCGTTCTCGAGCTTGGGGAGCTGTCCCGTGCCGGTCATCGAGGCGCGGTTCACCAGGAAGGGCGGGAACACCTCCGTGTAGCCGTGCTCGGTGGTATGGAGGTCCAGCATGAACTGGAACAGGGCGCGTTCGAGGCGAGCCCCGTCGCCGAGGTAGACGATGAACCCTGAGCCGGAAATTTTCGTGGCGCGTTCGAAATCCACGAGGCCGAGTCCCTGGCAAAGGTCCCAGTGAGGCTTGGGCTTGAATGAGAATTTCGGGGGATCGCCCCAGCGGCGGACCTCGACGTTGCCGGTGCTGTCGGACCCTGGCGGCACGTCGGCGGCCGGGACGTTGGGAATCTGGAGCAGGATGTCCCGGATGGGGCCCTCGAGCGCCTTCGCTTCGTCCTCGAGAGCCTGAATACGGTCCTTCAGGACGTTCATCTCGGCCAGGAGCGCCGAGACGTCCTCGCCCCTCTTCTTCGCCTGCGGCACGAGCTTGCTCTTCTCCGTCTGCTCGTGTCGCCGGCGATCGCGTTCGGCTCGGAGTTGCCGGTATCGCTCGTCGAAGCTGAGCAAGGCGGCAACGTCCGCCGACTGGTGCTTGCTCGACACCGCGGCCTTCACGCGTTCCGGATTCTTGCGGATGAAATCCAGGTCCAGCATCTTAGGAGTCCTTTCTGAGCTCGAACAACTGACGGGCATTGGCCGTGGTGGCGGCGGCGACCTCCTCGAAGGCCATCCCCCGGACCTCGGCCAGCTTCTCGGCGGTGAAGCGGACGAAGGCGGGCTCGTTCCTCTTGCCCCGGCGGGCCTGCGGCGTGAGATAGGGACAATCGGTCTCCACCAGCAGCCGGTCCAGAGGCGACTGCCGGGCCGCCTCACGGACTGCATCGGACTTCGGATACGTCAGAGGTCCCCCGAACGAGAGATGGAGGCCGAGCTCGAGCGCCTGGAAAGCGACGGACGCGTCGCCCGAGAAACAGTGGAGGACTCCCCGCAGGCCCGACGGGCACTCCTCCCGGAGGATGCGAAGACAGTCCGGATAGGCCTCGCGGCAGTGAATGACGACGGGCAGGCCCAGACCGCCCGCGAGGCGGACCTGCAGCCGCAAGTAATGCTGCTGGCGCTCACGGGGCACGGTGTCCCAGTGGTAGTCCAGGCCGATCTCGCCGATGGCCACGGGCCGGTGCGCCCCCAGCCATTCGGAAAGCGCAGGCCAGCAGTCGTCTTCCAGCTCCAGCAGATGGTTGGGGTGAAAGCCCAGAACCGGATGGATGTGCTTCTGCTCCTGGCAGAGTTGCCAGGTGGCCTTCCACGATTCCGGCCGGATGCCAACGGACACCAGGGCGTCGACTCCGTTATCCGATGCCCTGGCGAGCACTTGCGGCAGGTCCATTGCAAACTGCGGATCGTCGAGGTGTGTGTGGGTGTCGATAAGCGAGGACATGCGATTTTCATAACCGCTAGCCCGGATGTCCCATCCCGCCGGGATGAGAAATGGCGGCCAGGCTCGACCTTTTTATCGGCCAGCACGGCAAGCGTCAAGGCGGGCTACCGGGCCTGAATCGTGCGCCTCCAGAAGAAGGACTACGGGCTATGGACTAAGGAACAGGGAACAGGGAACGGCCAAACCCCAAGGCGAAGCCCTTCCGGGCTTCGCCGAAGCGCCCAAGCGCGTCGCTACGAAAATCCGGGAAGCGCTGAAGCATCATCGATGATGAAATCGGGCGGGTCCATCTTCCCGAACTTATTGAGATGTTACAGTTGTTCCTGAGGGGGACTCCAGACGCTGGAGTCAGCGATGCCCGAGAGCTCGTAGCAGGCGGCGGGCCAAAAAGCGCCCCCGGTCACCCGGTCCGGCTGCTGGCCGGATACGGGGCCGGGGGCTGTCGCGGAGAGACGTTCTCGGGTCAGGCAGCGGTCATTCGGCCTCGGCCTGCGCTTTCCTCTTGAGCACCACGAAGCGGGTCCCTTCCTCGCTCTGAACCCGCAACAGAAGACTCTGGTTGGGTCCGACCTTGGCCGCCGCGTCCCGGAAGTCCTCGATCTTCTTCACGGGCTTTCGGGCGGCTTCCAGGACCAGGTCGCCGGGCTCGATGGCCGCCTCCTCCGCGGAGCTGCCCGGCTCGACCTCGGTGACGAGCAGGCCCTCGGCCTTGGGATTCAGTCGGAACTGTTCGGTCAGTTCAGGCGTCAACTCCTGGAGCGTCAGCCCGAAGGGCGTTTCGCTGGACGTGGGCCGGCCGCCCGGTCCGCCCGCCACCTCGGGCGTCAGCTCGCCGACCTTGACGGTGACGGTCCGCTCCTCGCCGTTGCGCCAGAGGACGATGTCCCGGGCGCCGCCCACGGGAGTCGCGGCCACCCGATGTCGGAGGTCGTTGGTGTTCTTCACGTCGTGGCCGTCGAACTTGAGAATCACGTCGCCAGCCTGGACCCCGGCCTTGCCTGCCGGGGAGTCCTCGAAAAGGTCGGCCACCAGCACGCCTTCCGTCCGATTCAGCCCCATCTCCTTGGCCAGGTCCGGGGTCAAGTCCTGAATCTTGATGCCGAGGAAGCCGCGCGTGACCTTTCCATCCCGGATCAGGCTCTGCATGACGGACCGGGCGAGATTGATGGGGATGGCGAAACCGACCCCGGCGTTCGAGCCGCTGGCGCTGGCAATAGCGGTGTTGATGGCGATCACCTCGCCGTCGAGATTCAGGAGCGGGCCGCCGCTGTTGCCCGGGTTGACCGCCGCATCCGTCTGGATGAAGTCCTCGTAGTCTGCCAGGTGGAGGTTCGTCCGCCCCTTGGCGCTGACGATTCCCAAGGTGACCGTGCGATCGAGTCCGAACGGGTTGCCGATGGCGACGACCATCTCACCGACCTCGACGCGGTCAGAGTCGCCCAACCGCGCCACAGGCAGCTTGGTCTGGTCGATCTGGATGACGGCCAGGTCGGTCTTCGGATCGACGCCGACCACCCGGGCAGGCAGCTCCTCCTTCTCGGACAGTTTGACGGTGACCTCGGAGGCCTGATCGATGACGTGATTATTGGTCAGGATGTAGCCCTTGGGATCGACGATCACGCCCGTGCCGGTCCCCCGCTGCTCGGGCCAGCGTTCACGGAACTGAGGGGGCATCCAGCGCTTGAAGAGGTCCTCCGGAATGGAAAAGTCGTCGAAGAGCTCCTCCGAGCGCGGCGGCCATCGGAAATGATGCTCCCGGCGGCCGGAACGCTGGGTGACGCCCATCTTGCGGACGGAGCTGACATGAACGACCGCGGGGCGCACCTCGCGGGCTATGCCGGCGAGGGCCCGGGACATTTTCTTGAGCAAGGCGACGTCTTCGGGGTCCGCGGCCTGGCCGGAAACTGGAAGCGAAAGCCCTGCGGAGAGGACAAGCCATGAAAGGATGCCGAAGTAACCGGACCTCCAAATCGCGTGCGACATGGACGACAATCTCCTGAGTGGATGCGGGAACAGGAAGAATATTCGCAAGGCGAGAGAGCCGTAGCAGGCTAACCCGGATTCTTCCTCACCCGGGATGAGAAATCTTGGCTCACCATAGCCTCCATGGGGCCCTTCGGGTCGCGCCCGATGCGCTTCCCACAACACCAACTACGCAATGGTCTGAAGTTTGTTGGAATCACAGCTTTTGTCCCGTGCGGCCAGGCGATAAGATGACTCCTGGGTCCGGCACAGCCTTTCATTCCATCTTGTCTCTCGATCCGAGGGGTCGGAGCTTCCGGGGAGACGCCTTCCAAGACTCCGGCGCTTCCCGGTAGCCCGATTCCTGGAATCTCCCGGCTTCGGGTCTCAGCCGCACGCGTGCGCTCCTGCCGGCGAGAACTCCAGGCGGCCACCCTTCGGTTCGGGCTCGGTGAGCTTCCGTTCGCCCGGCTCGCGTTCGGTGCGACGTTGTTTCCGGCGCGGATCAGGGGCGAGCCCGGTCGCCCTCACCGACCATCGGCCCCTCCGAGGTGAACCATGGAGATGTCCCACTTCGCTCGACTGGTCGTCCCCGACATTCATGAGATCATGCAGAGCGGGGACTGGGATGCGTTGAAGGAGTTCTTTCTGGAGCTGCACCCGAGCGACGCGGCGGAGCTTCTGCGGGACATGCCCAATCCGGACGTGGCGGACATCATCCGACACCTGCCCTATCCCTTCAACGTGGAGATTTTCAAGAAGCTGGTGGAGAGCGACCAGGCGGAGGTGGTCGTTCTGCTCGGACGCCGCGAGATGGCCCGGCTGATCGAGCAGATGGCCCCAGACGACCGCGTGGACCTGCTGCGGCGTCTGCCCGAGGGGACGATTGAGGCCCTCCTGCCTTCGCTCGCCCAGGTCGAACGCGACGACATCCGCCGGCTGCTCACCTATCGCGAGGGCACGGCGGGATCGCTCCTGACCACGGAATATGCCTCCCTGAGCCCGGATTTGACCGTCGAGGAGGCCCTGCAGCGACTAAGAAAGATCGCGCCCGACCGCGAGACGATTTATTACATCTACATCGTCGACCCCAGCCAGAAAGTCATCGGCTTCGTGTCTCTCCAGGACCTCGTCATTGCGCCGCAAGCCCGGAAGGTTGGAGAGATCATGAAGACGAACGTCATCTCGATGAACGTGGAGGCGGACCAGGAGGCGGTGGCGGAGGCCTTCAAAAAGTACGATTTCCTGGCGATGCCCATCGTGGACGATCAGGAGCGGCTGGTGGGGATCGTGACGCATGACGACGTGGTGGACGTGCTCGAGGCCGAGCACACGGAGGACGTGCAGAAACAGGGGGCCGTCGCGCCTCTCGAGGTGCCCTACTTCACCGCGAACTTCTGGAAGGTGGCCCGAAGCCGGGGCCTCTGGCTCGCCGTCATCTTCGTCGGCGAGATGCTCACCGGCAGCGTCCTGCGGCACTTCGAGGCGACCCTCCAGGGCGCCCTCAGCCTCGTCTACTTCATCCCCCTGGTCATCTCGGCCGGCGGCAACTCCGGGTCGCAAAGCGCTACCCTGATCACCCGGGCACTGGCCGTCGGCGAGGTGGGCCTCAAGGACGGGTTTCGGGTGTTCTTCCGGGAAGGCGGCATGGGCATCTTCCTGGGCCTATTCCTGGGCCTCATCGGTTTCCTCCAGGCGCTCCCGTGGGCCCAGACCTTTCGCCATGCCCTCTCCGTCGGACTCGCCATCGTCGGCGTGGTCGCCTGGGGCGCCTTCATCGGCGCCATGCTCCCCTTGCTGTTCAAGAAGATTCGGCTCGACCCGGCCGTCGTCTCGGCACCGTTCGTCGCCTCCCTGGTGGATGTCACGGGCCTGTTGATCTATCTTACCGCGGCCCGCATCATCCTAGGAATTTAAAACTTCTCGGAACCCCCACTTTCAATTCCGTGGCTCCGCCGGCACGGAGCAGATCGAAATTCCGAGACCGTTCATTGCAAGGAGAACCCATGCCCGCCACCATGCCCTGGATTCCCCTGGGGTCCACCATGGATGAAATCCTGAGCCGGTGCGGCCGTCCCATGGCCGCTCTGGCCCGCGGTGAGGTCCCAGCTCTTGTCCTTCGCGGCGCCTACCCGGCCGATCAGTGCCGCCAGCTCGTCGCCCGGCTCTACGATCGGGGACTCGCTCCCGGCCTGCCGAGGCCCGGGGACCTCATCCCGGACCGGCCGAAGATCGAGCGCGTGGACGTCGGCACGAGCCTCGGCAACCTGGGCAACAAGCCCGAGGAATTCTTCGCCCATGCCGTGCGCACTCAGGAGCTTTATCGCACGCTTTTCGACGGATTCATCCATCCCATCGACCTGATGTACCAGGCCATGGGGAAGCTCGCGCCCGGCAAACGCGTTCTCACGGCGCGGGAAGCGGATGGACGCCTTTACGGCCCCGCGATCTTCCGCTGCCATCTTCCCCATTGGGGCTACCCGCCCCACATCGATTCCGTGCGCAAGCGGGAAAAGCGAACGGGCTATGCCGTCCACCGCTTCGAGCACCAGCTCGCCGGCATCCTCCTGCTGCAATCGCCCGACCGGCTGGAAGGCTACGCCGATTGCGTCCTCTACAACTGTCCCTGGAACGACGAGGTGGCCCAGATCATGCGCACGGACTTCCTTGGAAAGAAGGAGGCAGACGGGCGAGTATTGGACAAGCGGGGCTTCGACGCATACGCCGAGAGCCGGGGCTTCGAGCGATATCGCATCGTGCTCACGGAGGGAGACATGTACTTCTTCAACTCGGAGAGCCTCCACGAGGTGCCGCGGTTCGGCGGACACCGCCCGCGTATCGTCATGGCCACCTTCTTCGGCTACTCGGAGGACGACCCGGAAATCTTCGTCTGGTCCTAAATATCCGCACAGAAGTGTGAGGGCGCTTCTGTGCGGATATCTCTTGTTTTTTTCACTCATTTCTATTCACGGCTTTCTCTATCAGGCGTTTTTCCTGTCCAGAAGTGCTCCTGCGCTTCTGGACCGAGAATAGCGGAGCAGGCATGAGTAAACGATCTCTCACCGTGCTGGTTACTGGAGCGGCGGGCCGAGTGGGCCGGGCCGCAGCTCAGGAATTGAAGGCCCGAGGACACCGGGTGCGCGCCTTCGACTGCATGCACTCACCGGGCGTCGAGGACTGCATCGTCGGCAACTTGACGGATGCCGAGGCGGTCGCCAAGGCCATGGCGGGCATCGAGTGTGTGATCCACCTGGCGGCCACGCCGGACGAGGACGATTTCATGTCCAAGTTGCTTCCGAATAACGTCATCGGCCTCTATCACGTGATGGAGGCCGCGAGACAGGCCGGCGTCAAACGCCTGATCCTGGCGAGCACGGGTCAGGTCGTCTGGGGTCACGAGGGCCCCTGGCCCATCACGCCGGAGATGTTCCCGAGCCCTCGCAACTGGTACGCCTCCACCAAGCTCCTCGCCGAGGCAGCCGGCCAGGCCTACGCTTACCGCTACGGCATGAGCGTGCTCGCCGTCCGGCTCGGCTGGTGTCCCCGCACCTTGGGACACGTCGAGTCCATTGCGAGGAGCGAATCCGCCCAGGACGTCTATTTCAGTCCCGGAGACGCGGGGCGATTCTTCGCCTGCGCCGCCGAATCGGAGAAAGAGATCCGATTCGCCGTTCTGTTCGCCACCAGCATCCCTGCCCGCAAGGCGCGCTACGACCTCGAGCCAGCCCGGCGTCTCATCGGCTACGAGCCCAGGGAAACCTGGCCCCAGGGGACGGAGGTTGTGACCGGTGGGAGGGCCCACGAGGGCGGACCAAAGGTTTGACGTCTTATCGCGGTTCAAGCCATGGCAGGGGATCATGAGCTTTTCGCCGCGGACGACCATTTTCGGGCGATAGCAAGGTGTGCCCCTTTGAAGCTTTATCCATGGGGCGATGTCGAATAGTTGAAAAGCACCGTTCCGCATTCAAAACGTCGTCCCTGCCAACCCTTCATCCCATAAAGAGGTCACCCCCATGAACCTCGATCGAGAAGCGTTCCTCCGTGACGGTTACCGCATCGTCCGCCAAGTCATTCCTTCCGACCGGCTCGATGCGACTCGCGCCAGCTACGAAATTCTTGTCGAACGGCAGAAGGCCATCTGGGCACGCAACCGCAAGCCCAACGATCCGCCCGGCGGGGTTTGGGAAATCTCGGCCCAGCCGCGTCTCATGTTGGACACGGCACTGGCTGAGGAGATTGATGCCCGGACGGCGGCCGCCATCGAGGTCTGGCTGCTCCCCAACGCCCACGGCGTCAGCAGCCAGCTTCTCGACGTGCCGGACGCCTCCGTCACCCAGATGTTGCTCATGTGCAACCCGGTGAGCGACCGCGGGCCGGCCAACTGGCATCGGGACCTCCATCCCATCGATACCGCCCCTCTTCAGGGTTACATCGAGGATATCGCCGAAAACGGCCCCAGCTACGTGCAGTGGAATATCCCCCTCTACGACGACAGCGTCCTCTGGGTCGTCCCCGGCAGCCACATCCGGCTCAACACGGAGGAAGAAAACCGGCTGCTGTTGGAAAACCCGCGTCGGGCACTGCCTCGAAGCATCCCGGTGGAGTTGAAGGCGGGAGACGGCGTCGTTTACATCCTTCCCATACTCCACTGGGCGAGCCACTACGGCACGAAGATGAGGCGCACCATCCATGGCGGATTCGCCCCCTTCAGCCGCTTCGAGAAGCTGCATTATGTCCGGCATCTTTCAGCATCGGCCCAGGCGGCGTTCGAACGCTGGTCCCGGCGAAACAACGAGGCACAGGACATCACGGAATCGATCCTCCGCGCCGCCATCCGCGAGGATGGACGCGCCTTCGAGGCCGGCTTGGAAAGGCTCAGGCCGGGTCTCGGAAGGAAAGGCAAGGACTTGCGGACCGTGTTCCTCTGCAAGGCAGCTTATTTCATCTTCCTCAACAAGCATCCGGAAACGGAGAATGTGCCGGTGCGCATCCGCAACGCCAGTCGGGCGCAACACCCGATCACTTTGAACTGGGGCCCCGCGTTTTCCGAGCGATTCACCGTGCAGGAAGCGGAAGCCTTGTGGGAGCGATTCAGCCCACTCGAGGCCAGGCTGCAGTCGGACCGGGAGCACTTCGAGCCCGGCTTCCAGGCGGAGCCCATGAGGCACTACTTCAGCCGCATGCCGCACGAAGTGAGCATGGAAGCTTTCCTCTCCACTTGGTGACCTGTCCTTGCATTTCCATCGAGCCCCTCTCTTCTCCTATCGCTCTGGCCGTCGCCAATTCCCGCCACCGGAGAGGGTTCGCTTTTCGTCTCGAATCGCCCCGCCTCACCGGTGCGCCAGCTCCGCCGAAAGGTCCAGGTAGAGCCGGATGGCCGCCGGAGGAACGTTCCAGGGGATGTGGTTGCCGATGCACATCATGTAGCCTCCGGTCCATTGCGCCGTCCCGAGCATCCGTACGACCATGGCCCGGATCTCTTCGGGCCGGTTGCGGTAGAGAATGCGATTATCGCCCTCGCCGGCCAGAAAGCAGTCCTTGTGCTTCCGGGCGATGGTCCCGAAATCCGTATAGGGTTCGGTGATGATGCCGCGGGCGCCGCACGCAAAGATGTCGTCCGCATAGGCGTCCATGCGGCCGTCCGCCATGAAGATCACCTCCTTCCCCGCGGCCTTCACGATGCCCCAGAATTCCTCGTAGCGAGGGAAAATATACCGGCGCATCCACGCCGGGGAACACGTCGGGCCCCGGGACGTCACGATGTCATCGTGGCTGATGATGAAATTCACCGGCAGCCGAGCAAATACCCGAAACACCCGGCGGTTGATCTCCGCAAATTCGTCCATGAGGCGCTCGAACCGGGGGTCCAGACAGGTCTCCAGGAATTTCTCCCAGCCGAAGGTCAACAGCGGCCACATGAACATGGAATTGTAGAAGCCGACGCTGGCCGTCGAGCCCTCGGGCGGCCGGTCCCCCCATTCCGCCGGGTAGCGGCCTCGATACATCTCGTAGAGCTTCTGCTCGTCGGAATAGTCGCGCGATTCCACTACCGGGATGTGAGTGAAATCGCCCTGCGCCAGAGGCGAAAAGGCGAAAACGTCTTCCGTGGTGCGGAATGGGGCGCCCCAGTCCCAGTGCCCGCTCTCGCCGTCTCCCCAGCGCACATGCCGTCTCCCGTGCTCATCGACGCGCACGGTATCTTGGGCGAGACCGAGCTTCGGACGCGGTTTGGGGTCATCCCGTTCCGGGACGCCCAAGCCCAGTAGAGGATACATTTCCTGAAGCTTGAGCCGGCACAGCCGGGGATGCTCGTAATAATCAATGCCGGTCAGGGCGGTCTCCGCGTCCGGACACGACCAGTGTTCCCAGTGCGGAATCCGGCGTGGCGAAAGGCCCATGTAAGCCAGGTAACGCTCGCTGTAATCCATGAACGTTTCTCAAACGAAGCCATGCACTTGAGCGAAGCGCATGGTGCATGGCTTCGCTAACCGCTGGTGAAATCCTCGCTCACCTCGCGGACCAACTGCACCCATTGGCGCACACGGTCCGGGTCGCCTTGCACGGTCTCCACGTCTTTCAGCGTGATATCCACGTGGCAGCCGCGGCACGCCGACAGGTCGCGTCGCAGTATCCGGCGAATGCGGTCCCGGTCGAACCCATAAGCCACCATGTCCGTCGGGTTGGGCCGATAGCTCAGGACAAAGTCCGTGCCGATCTGCTCGGCGCACCGGGCGACGTTGGCCGCGGGCGCGGCCGCGATCCTCCGAAGGTTCGGAATCTGCCGAAGGACCCCGATCTTCGCCGTCAAGTTCTCGCAGCAACCATAGGCGGACAGGGCAAAGTTTCGGATGATCGGGAGCTGATACTGCAGCATGAATTCGTCAAATTGGCGAGGACCGACCTGGGCCAGCTCCTGCGAGGCGCAGAAATACCAGAGCTTCTTCCGAAGCACTCCGGCGCCGTTCGGGGCCGGGTCCGCCAGCTCCTCCGCATAGGGCATGGCCTGGTTCTGATGGTTCGACAGCCTCCAGTCGTTCCCCTTCTCCGCCTCCTCCTGCGCCTTCAGAATGCCGTCCCGCATGAAGGCCAGAACCTCGTGAAGCCATTCCGGCCGATCGTACATGTCCTCCATGATCGGCTGCAAACCCCGCAGGTAGCCAAGTTGCGTGGAAATGTCTCCGCCCCACATCCGATAGACCGTCCCGCGGTCCACGTTGATCGTTAAAAGGTCCCCGATGGCCTCCTGAAGCCGGCCTACCCTGCGGGCGGTATCTTCCTCATCGATCTGGTGTTTCGGGACCTTCATGCGCCGGAGGTCTTCCTGCCGCTTGAGGGGCGGGTCCCACCGCGCGGCCCCGCCGGCCAAATTCGGCCGCTCCCATGTGACCGGCAGGCCCCAGAGACCTTCAGGAGGCGTGACGCAGGTTGCTGCAACGGTCGCCCAAGGCTCGAAAATGAAGTCGTCGCCTAGTGTGTCCAGAAATAGCATCTGGCGGAAAAAATCTTCGTAGGACCGGTAGAAGGGGTCCTCACATTCGCATCGGGATTGCGGCATCTCGCGCCAGGCGAAGGCGCGGACGTAAATCAGCAGACGCGCCGGTTTCAGACTGTTGTGCCGGCGCCACAGGTCGCGGCGCTCCTTCTGCACCTCCTTCTGGCAGATCAGGAGGTAGCGCCGGGCCAGCTCCCTTAAAATGGTTTTATCCCGCGTTTCCAATCATTGGCCCCCAGGATTTTTTTGTAAAAAGCAAATGCCTGTCCAAGACAGTTTTCCACCCCGAGGCCGCATAGACTGTATTTGAAATCAGCTACACTGCGCAATTATTGCAGCCGTTTGGGTCTCAGGGTGTAACTTCTCCGCGCCGCACACTATACGGGGCCACCCGGTGGGCACCCGGCGGAGAAGTTGAAAGGTGCCAGGTGTCGGGTGCCAGTTAATTCACGATTTGATGTCCGATTTTCACATAACTATTTTTAAACAAAAGAGTTGCAGTCAGGATCGCCAAGTCATTGCTCTGAGCTCTCGATTCATAAGTATCTAATAAATAATAACTTAATATTTGATTGGTCAAGAGTCAGTCAACTTGAGTTGATTCCTGAACCCTGACACCTTTCCGAGCGCTGTTGGGTGCGGGCTTCGCCCGACTTAAGAACGGAAGTGCCAGGAACTTTTCTGATGGGTCACAGTTTCGCTGCAGCAATCCTCCGAATAGCCGCGTCAGCTTCATCGCGGGACGGAAATCGTGGCAGCACAAGCAGTAATCCGTCGGGGCCAAGCTCCCGGGTAAGGGTCACGGCCTCATCGGCGGTGCACCAGACGTGGAGGCAGAACCCGCGTTTCCGAATCTCGTGAAAAGCGTGAAGCCATTTCACGGGCCGTCCCGCGGGCGGCTCCGGATTCCACTGGATTCCGTTGAGACGGGGAAGCGTCCGAAGCAGGTCCAGAAACCGCATCTGCGAGACGCCGTCGAGGTGGTAAAGCGAATAGTCCAGCGATTCCACGACGCGCCTGAGGTCAGGCAAGACGAACCGCTCGAACATCTCAGGAGAAATCATCACCGAGAAGTCGCACTGGACGGCCTCGAATTTCCCCTCGGCCATCGCGCTCAGCCAGGCGCTCGTGTCACCGTAACCCAAATCCGTTACCAGACGATAAAAATGGTCATAAGCCTCGATATACAAGTCCGTGAGCGCCCGGCCCCAGCGGCGCACATCTTCCGGACGTTCCAGCAGCTCCAGGCAGAGCCCCTCCGGTGTTCGAAACTGGGAGAGGTTGGTCATGGCGTCCAACATGATGGGAGGATTGACGAAGCCCCGTTCCCCCACCTTTTCGGCCGCCTTCCGGATGCAGGCCTCCATCTTGCGCACGAGGGGCTTCTGGGGGTCGAAACGGGGCAGTGGGCGTTCCCACAGGTCGGGAATGGGGCGTATCCAGGCCGATCGGCTCTTGTACTCGTAGTCCGCTCCCGCCAGGACCGCAACCGTGACGAGTCCGCTGCCCCACCCTACGGTTGTGGAGGGCATGGCCTCCGCCAGGTAGAGTGTCTTCCGCATCGTTTGATCGGCGCACCAGGCATGCCACTCCGGCAGCAGGTCGCGGCTCTTCGGGTCCATGTCCGGGTGTGGCCACGGACTTTCGGCGGCGCCGGGCCGTTCGGCCGTCACGTGGAGCGCCGGCCGGCCCAGGCTCGACCCCGCCCAGAAGGCCCGCAACCGTTCCCGGGCCTCCGCTTCATTTTCCTTGAGTGAAAATCCCACCGGTGGGCTTCGTGCCTCCGTGGCCGTGTTTCCGGTCAGAGCGCAGGAGCAAAAAGTCTCTGCAAAAGCCTCCTCGTACTTCCCTCGGTAAGTTCCGAAGGGCCGTCCAGGAGGTCTGATTCTGCATCATCCACGTATCCGCCGACCACGTCAAGGGTTCCGTCGAACTCCGCGAACAAACGGTCGAAATCGCGCTCGGGCCCGAAGGGGCGTTTGAGAACGGCAATATCGGCGTCCTGACGCGCCGGGTGCCCGCCGACCGCGTGGTTTCCGCCGTTCCGCCGCCACGGTACGCACCCAAGCCGCCAAAGTCGCCCTGCGAGCCCCGGACGCCGCCCGTGGTCGAGATGCTCCGCAAGGCCCTCGCTTGGCGGCAGGAACTCGACTCCGGCGCGGTCGCTAAGCAGGCCGATATCGCCCGCCGGGAAGGCCTCACCCGCGCCAGGGTCACGCAGGTGCTGATGCTCATCCGGTTGCCCCGGAAATCCAGGAGCGCGTACTGGGCATGCCCGCCACGACGGCGCGTACCGGTGTCTCTGAACGCAATCTCCGTCCCATCGCGTTGTGCGAGGACGAGGACCGGCAAGTCAGAGCCTTTTCCGAACTGGCATCCTTGTGAATCTGGCTGTCAATCCAGCCGCACCTTTCCCGCCAGCCCGAGGTCGTCCAGAATCTGGCGAATGTCGGACTCGAACGTCTTGGCCACGTCGCTTTCCACCGTGACGGAGAAGTCGATGCCGACCTGCAGATTGATGCCCGCCCGCAGTTTCGGCAGTATCTTTGTGCCAAGGCGATTCCAGACTTCGGGCGTCACGTTCCCCACGATGCGGTATGTTTTCGCCTTTGCGCCCGGCTCCGGTTCCGGTTGCGGCTCGGGTTCGGGTGCCGGTGGCACGTCAGGGCCCGGGGTCGGACCCGGGGTAGGTTCCGGTCGCGCGCCGCTCTTCAGGGCCTGCGCCTTCGCCTTGGTGAGAAGAAACACGCCCGACTCGAAGGCCGCTTCCTCGGTGCCGATGAGTTCGCTGAACCAGATCCGGTCATACAAGCCATCCGGCTTCTGCCCGGACGCCAGCCCGAAATCGCCGCGGCTCACGAACTCGGTAATCTTGCCGCGCAGGATGGTGTCCGGGTCCAGAAGGCGCGTAAGCGACCCGTTCAGAAAGCTTTGCCGCAGACTCGCCAGCGGCCACGCCCCAGATTCATTCAGGGCGGGCGGCCAGTTGCGCTCGATGTACCCCGCGCCGACCGACTCGTTGAGCAACGCCTGGGACTTGAGCGCGGTGATGACCCGGCCGCACAGCGTCTCGCCACTCGAGGAATGCCCCGCGCCGAGGTCAATGACCTTCAGGCCGTCGGGTTCCTTCGTGTCGGCGATGACCGCGAAACGGTATCCGCCCCAGACCTGGTCCTTGCTGGCGTCCTCGGCCGCAGCGGCCTTGGACTGAATCTCGGCGCGGTCCGCCCGGTCGAAGTCGCCGCCCAACGTGCCTTCGGCGATTTCCCGCGCCACACGCTTCCACGCCAGCCACATCTCGACGCTGTCGCGCATGTCGCGCCCCGGCTTCTTCAGACACCAGACCAGAGATCCCGGATAGAGACGCGGCGACTTGCCCCTCAAGCGCGTCCACTCCGCAATCTTCTGGCGGAGCGTGGGCTCGCCGGTCCATTCGTGGCCGGGGTCCATCGCCACGAGCGTGAGTTTGGGCGTGTCCTGAACGGCGGAGCCGTCTTCCGGGAACGGAACGACGGGCACGCTTGCACCGCGCCGGAACTCGTCCTCGATGACCTTCCTCATGGCGGGCTTGATTTCGGTTTCCTCGTCAAGCGATGCACGGCGGTCGCTCACCACCTTTTTCATGGTCGGCTGGTGGCTTATCTTGAAGCCGTCCGAGCCGACCTTGCGGATGAAGTACGACTTGTCCTCTAACGCGAACGCGGCGTTGTCCACGGAGGTCGTATCCACCCCTGCCTGCCCCGCTGGGGCGGTAGGCAGGTCCGGCTCGCCGAGCGCGAAGCGCAGTTCCGGCAGGTACGCCATCTTGTCAATTTGTCCGCCGGAGGACTCGAAGAGCACCGCCGTACCCAGGCGGCGGTGAATGTTCTTGAGCGCGCCCTTGGTGTCCGCGTCGAGCGCCCGGGAGTGGGACTGCGCCCCGGAGATGTCCGCGTCAATCGCGGCCACGAGACGCGATTCGCCGAGCTGGCCCAGCACCACGCTACGGAACTCCGGCACATCCAGCGGCGCGGAACCGAGCGTGATGAGCGGCTCGCGCCGGGCCTCGGTGAAGCCGGTGCGATAGGCCCAGGAAATCCACTGCGCGAGCATGGCAAGCGTCCCGCGCGTCTGCTGGTACTGAGAGAGCGCCTGCCACTTGCGCTGGAACACCGA
The DNA here is from genome assembly GCA_016179685.1 of Planctomycetota bacterium. Lineage (GTDB taxonomy): Bacteria > Planctomycetota > PUPC01 > JACPCR01 > JACPCR01 > JACPCR01. The sequence continues at coordinate 74,021 of JACPCR010000054.1, forward strand.
TAGCGTAGCTGGGTGGAAGGGGTAGCAGACCTCGAAACGGCCGCGCAGGTACTCGCGGGCCTTGGCCTCGGTGGCCGCCGTGTCCACAGCCGTCCACTCGGGCGGGAGTTGGGCGCGCCGCTCGAAGCACCAGTCGGCGTAGGTCTTGGCGATGTTCTTGCGGATGCGGTCGCTTCCAATGTCCTCGAAGAGCCGCCGCCGGACGACCTCGCTGATTTCCGTCTCGTCGTTGGCGATGAGATCCTTGGCCACGCGGCGGACGACCTTGGTGATCTTGTCCTGCCACTGCACGTCCCATTCGGTCATCTCGACCTGGCTTCTGGGCAAACTGATGACCGCCGCTCCCCGCGTCGTGCCCGTGGTGGCCACGGTCAAGTTCTGAATGAAGGCATGGAACTGGTCGGCCATGCCGCGGTGGCGGTTGAGGTAGTTCAGCACCTCGTCGAAGAGCAAAAGAACAGGCCCGTCCGCCGCCTGGAAGACGCGGCTCAAGGCCTCTGTTCCCGGCGGCGTGGTCTTTGCCGCCGCGCCGAGTTCCTTGACGCCCTTGTCACCGGCCAGTTGCCGGGCGATGTCGATCCAAGGCGTCTCGCGGCCGTCCTTGGGGTCCCAAGCGTTGCCCACGAACGCGGCGACCCGAGCCTCCGGCACGGCCTTGAGGCCCGCTTCCTTGAGAAGGTCTGCCACGCCGGAGTATTCGGACGCCTTCGCCCCGGTCGTCACGAGATGGTAGAGCGTGGTAAGCGTATGCGTCTTGCCGCCGCCGAACTGGGTAATGAGCGTCATCACCGGCGCGGTGTTCGCCGTCTCGCCGGAAAGCCGCCGGAGCACCATACCCGCGTGCTCCCGGAGCGCCCGCGTGAAGCAGGTGCGGGCGAAGAACTGCTTCGGCTCCCGGTAGTCCTCCGGGGCGGTCTTGCCGATGACCTGCTCCAGGTGGATGGCGAACTCGTCCGGGTTGAACGAGCGGCCCTCGCGGACTTCCTTTCGCGGCGTTGCTGCCTTGTACCAGGCGTCCATCAGGAAACCTCCATTTCACCACAGAGATACAGAGCGCACAGAGAAGTCATAGGATCCTCCTTCGGATGCCGTCTTTCGGGACGGGAACGTTGAAATTGATGAGCAGGCCGAGTTTCCATCCGCCCAGTTTCAAGTAGGTAAGCAACTGTGCTTCGTGAATGGGTTCGATAGCCGATACTGACTTGATCTCGACAACTACTGCTCCGGCAACAAGAAGGTCAAGCCGATAGCCGCAGTCTAACTTCGTCCCCTTGTATTCGATCGGCAGGGGTTTCTGCCGATCGAAGGAAATTTCACGCAAACTCAATTCCCGGCACAGACATTCTTCGTAAGCCGACTCCAGCAAACCCGGTCCGAGGGCTTTATGCACTTCAATTGCCGCCCCAATAATCGTTTCCGTTATCTTATTCAATTCCATCTCTGTGTCCTCTGTGTCTCTGTGGTGCATCTTCACCTCGGAACCGCCAGAAGCATGGCGTCCAACAACCGTTTTTCTTCGCTTCCCGACGGGTAGAGCGCCGAAAGTGCGTTCGCCAGCCGCAGGAAGTCGGGGCCGCGATCCTGCTCGGCCTTGATGAGCGCCCGGAGACCGTTGGCCTGGCCTCCGGCCTGGAGAAGCATCGCGGCATGGACGCGGTCGAGCGTCGTCGCCTCGCGGTCCTTCTTCAGTTCGGGTTCCGTGGCGGACGCGCCCGCGATGCGGCCCTTCTTGCGGCCACGGATATGTGGCGCAGGTTCGACGTCCAGTTCGGGGAAGAGCGACTGCTGAAGGGCCTGAGCCGGGTCGCGTTCCAGTTGGTGGGCGACCGCCTCGGCTCCGTCCTCGCCGAAGAGCTGCTCGGCCCGTTCCGAGACGGGGAGGAGCCGGACCACGCCCTTATCCGTCTCGATGATGCGGCTTTCCCACTTGGGCAAATCCACACCCAACGGTTGGGCGAAGCGGCGGGCCACGTCAAAGACCATCGTGTAACCCTTCTTCTTTTTCTTTGCCGGAGATTCCTCGTCAGCCTCGTCTGCCGCTTCTTCTCCGGCCCCTTCGCCTGTTTCGCCTTCCTCTTCGCTTCCCGTGGCCTGAAGCGTCCAGAGGAAAAGCGCGGTCAGGCGCGCGTCCTCTTCCAGCGCCCCGGCCGCTCCGTTGCGGGCTTTGGCTTCGGCCGTGCCGAGCACCTGTTCGAGCGCCGTGCGGCCCACGACCTCCCAGACCTTCACCAGATATTCGGCGAGTTTGACCTCGCGGCCGTCGGCGGTCTCGACCTTCCAGTAACGGCTGAAAATCTCCAGCGCCGGGCCGATGCACGCGAAGACGAGGTCCGCCCCGCGAATGCCCTCGCCTTGGAGCCGTTCCATCCAATCTCCCACGCGCTTGGGCAGTTCGCGCAGGACTTCGCCCCAGTCGCCGACCGGCGCGTCGTCGGGACGGGGACGGCAGACGAGATGGACGCTGGTGGCGAGAGCGGCGGAGTCCTGCGAACGGAGGCGTCCGGGTCTTTCCGTGGCAATGGGCCATGAACCAGTGATCGTCCAGCCGCCCTGAATCATGCCGGACAAGAGCGCTTCCCAGCCATCCGTAGTCTTGTGCGCAAACACCACGCTACCCAATCCAGTGTCGCGCACGACTCTTCGACCTTCTCCGAAAGCTGAACCCATCGTATTCTCAAAGAAAGCTCGATTCTTGGGTGCACCGCTCGCCGCGAGGTAGCTCTCATCTTGGACGCATTCTCGAACTTTTGGAACGAGCGGATTTGACGGATCAAAAGGATCCTTCAGCACGGGGTGTGTGCGCAGTCCTCTCTTGAGCCACACAAAAAAGAAATCGGAGAGTTCCGCATAACCCACGGCATCGTAGTAAGGAGGGTCAGTGAACCAAACAGACACAGCTTCGTCGGGCAACGGCGACGCACAAGCATCTGCTTGTTCAACCTGGCCCTTTTTCCATTTCAAGGAAACTAGACAATCGGTCACCCGACCGACCCATTCCAGCGCCCCCGGAAACCCCCCAGACTCGGAAGTGAATGGCATTGTTTCACAGAAGTCCCATACCATTGACAGTGCCTGGCGAGCAAACGTGCTGCGCACAAATTCACCGCCAGCGGCCCAGCTATTGAGACTCGAGTTGAAGTCGGAACACCGGCTCACAGCCAAGCCGAGTGTCTGGATCGCGATATTTGCGCGGCCTTCAGAACACATCCCCTGAAGGTGGTCAGATACTGTCAATAGGGCAAGCTGTTGGCGCATAGACGAAATATCTCGCCACTGTCTCATGCCATAGTTCGGAATTCGGAAGCAGTTTGTATTGTTCGGCGGCAACGGTTCATCCGGCACCGGGCAGAGTCCCTTTTTCCCACCGCGTTCCCAGTCGTCGAGAATTGCCTTGAGCCGCTTCTGTGCTTTCCAGACGGCTTGATAGTCGCGGTCAGTTGGCAGACGGTAGTTCCGCCCCTGCATGCCAGGGTGCGGCGTTACGACCGCCGTCATGAGTGCGCCGCCGGTGCGACGGCCCTTGCCGTCGAAGATCGCGTCCGCTCCGCCGCGCTGTTCGGAAAGTTGCGCCCGGACGCGCTCGACAGGCAATACCATGTTGCAGCATGGACATGTTGCGTTGCCCCTCGCTACCGTCCCCTGTGGCACATCCCGTTCGGACTTCGGCTCGAAGACCTCGAATTCCACGTGTGGCGGTTCGCCCCTGGGACGGACAACCTTATGCTTGAGTGCGCGCCGACGGCTCGATTTGGTGCATAGCCAGAACGACCGCGCGAGTGGAATCTCCGCTCCGCAGTTTGGCGATTCGCACTTGACCGTCCGCGCCCAGAGGTAGGCGATAGGCGTCGAGCCGTCCGAGTCCTTGGGGTAAAACTCGGCCAGTTCCTTTTCCGCCGCCTTCTTTATCTCGCTGCCCACGCGGCGGAGTTCCTCGGCGAGTTCCGGCCCGTGGCGGGGGATATCTTCCAGCATAACCTTGAGGATGAGACAGGCGACCGGGTTCAGGTCGCTGGCGAACGCCTCGCAACCGAGCCGAAGCGCTTCCAGCGGAATAGAGCCGCCGCCGGAGAATGGGTCCACGACGAGCGGTATCTCGTCCGGGTGCGCGGCCTTTACCAGTTCCCGCGCCACGCCGATCCAGCGGGGATGGTTGGTGACATCCCAATCCGCCACGTCGCCGATGAAGGTGAGGAGCGACTTGCGGAGCCCCTCGTCGGTCTTGACCTGCTGCTTGTTCCGTTCCGTGCCCCAGCCGGGGGCGTCGAGTAACGCCTTCCGCGCCTTCGTCTTGAACTCCGCCGGGCAATTCGGGTCGCACGGATCGGGCAGAAGCAGCCCCAGGAGCATCGCCCGGCACGCCGCGAGCGGCCTCCGCGCCCACCAGAGATGCAGCGTGGACGGATGCCCGTGACGGATGGACTTCTCCCGCGCCGAGTGCTTCGATACGACGGCAATCGGGAAGTCCACCTCGGCCAGGCGTTTGCAGTCTTTGGGGATCATGCGTTCTCCTTGTCTGGGTTCTCTTCCAAACGCCGAGGCTGTTCGGGCGTGAGGCTATTCCTGGCCTGTTCAAATGCTCGCTTCATCGCCATCTTACTCGACCGCTCATTGACCAACCGTTTCCAATGCGAGTCGAGGCTGTTCTTCTGGTCAGTCGGAGGTCTCAAGAAATTATGTGTATCCGCGAACTTCTCGAAAACGTTAATGTGCGCTTGGTCATCCTCGTTCAGGTTGTACTTGCAGGCCTTATTCAGGAGCGACTTGACAAGCAGCGGGAATGCGATGGTCGCCAGCAGCAGATGTTCAATTGGGTTCCACGTGGTGGGTTGTCGAATATCCGACTGCCCATGTGCGAAATTCCCGCGTATCCGGTAGAACTCGCGCATCCATTCGTAACGAACCGATTTGTCGTCCTTCCCCTGCTGGTCGGAGAAGCGCGTCGCATTCTTCCCCAACAACTCATCCGACGGGGTAAAATGTTTGGCAAATCTGCACGCTACATTCGTCGCCTTGGAATCTGCCTCCAAGATATGTTCGAACGCACTGCACAGGAGTACCCATTCCATCTGGTGTCGAATGTTATCGCTGTCCGTGTTCGCCTGATTGAAGCACGAGATAGCATTCTGCCATCTCTCCCACTCAGTGTTACCCGGCTGGGCGCGATGGTTGATAAGGGCATTGAGAAGTTCGACGTCCAGCGAGACGTCTCGTATGGCAGTGCACCGGAACCGTTATCTGAATATCGTCAATCGGCCAGCCGCTCAGGGTTCGTCCTTCCCGACGCCGCGTTGTAAGAGCGGTGAAGTCTACTTTATCGAACTTCTGAACGTGCAATGAGAAGCAGTCGGCATTGCAGTAAGGCCCGAGCGAATTGAAGTACTCACGCCCGGCGAGACCGGAAAAGCAGGCGAGAGCCACGAGCTCCTGTGCAACGTCGATATCATCGTCAGCCAGGTCGTGAATCGGTGAATTGCTGCCGTAGTGGACAACGGCGGCCTTGTGCACCGCCTTACCTTTGATGTCCTTGTAGGTCGCCATTATGGCGTTGACCCGGCATTGCCCCGCGTCATCAAGACCTCTAATCGGCCTATGACGCCCGAAGGGCAGAATCGTTATCTCGCCCGCCTCATATCGCTTGATGATCGGGCACCACGGCATGAACAAGAGCATGGACATTACCTTCTCTACTCCTTGCCTTCCGGCTTCAAGACGGCCAGCCCCGCCTCGGTGGTTCTGTACCGCTGCAGACGGCTGCGCGGCTTGTCGGGGATAGTCCGCTCCAACCAGCCGGATACCAGAAGAGGCTCCAGATACGCTTTGCGGAAATGCTCGCGATTCCTCATCCCGGTGGCCCGCTGGAGTTCTTCCCGCGATTTCGAAGCTTGCGAGGCGGCTTGAAGTACCGCCGCGACTTGCGTGGTGACTTGCATGGCGACTTGCGTGGTGACTTGCGTGGCCGCGCGTCCAGCGACCATCTGCGCCCTGAATGTGACGACAAGAAAGCCCTGCTGTTCCTCGAAGACCGGCGGAGCAGTGTCGTGCTTTTTGCACATCGCAATGACCCTGTTGGTCCCGCGCCCCCAGACCTCCACCGCCCCTGTGCGATGGAACGCCTCGGCGATCAAGGGGTTGGTCGGCTTCGATCTGTGCGGGCCGGAAAGCTGCTCTACCGTGATGCCGATGGGAAGCCGCCCATAGCTCTGAATCTCAATCCTGTCATCAAAAACCGCAATGGCGACGTAGCCGGAGTAGTGGGAGTAGTCGCGGTGCATCACGGCGTTGAGGAGGATTTCCCGGAGTGCGTCCAGCGGGACCGGGAAGCGATCCTCCCGGAATATCTTTCCCGTAGGAAACCGCGCGCCCAGCGGCATGGTCCGTTCGAGAAACGCCATGCCCTCGCGCACCATAGCGAAGGCGTTCATGTGCTCCTGGCGGTTGTCCACGATCTCGCCGGTGACCTCGGTGCCCCGGAAACGCCCCAGCTTCAGGAGACATTGGGGATAATCCGGCAGAAATCTTTTTCCGTAAAGCATCAGCGCGGCCTGCGTGAGAACGCCATCAATCCGCAATCCCAGTCGGTTGAGGATTTCACCGATGTCGCGGCCGGTATCCGGCGAAATCCGGCTCTGCTGGATGGCCAGCTCGCGCGTCCGCAGGATTTCCTTGCGGTCCAGTTGCTTCAGCGTCAGTCCCTCGGCGGGAAGGTTCTCCCAACGGCGCTTGGCGTGGCCGCGTTCGACGAGCAGGCGTTCGTACTTGGCTTGTGGCATCCGGCGCGTCGTGCTGCTCACGCGCTCGTAGGCGTGGCCTTCGTGAGTGAACGGCCGCAGGTCACGTCCACCTTCGACCGCGACGGCGATGACATCCCTGCCTTATAGTACCGGCAGCCTTCTTCCGGCATCACATTTTTGTAAGTACTGCAAGGAAGGGAGGGGGGTCTGGGGGGAGGATGTTGCGAGTTGTTGAGATTCGTGCTCTTATCATAGAGGTACGAAAAAAAGCACGCACCGCCATGCTACGAATCACACCTGCCAATCCTTCGAGGATCAGGCGCAGACTTTCGAGCTGGGCGATGCGCGCTGGCTAAACGAATACTCAGATGATATCGGTTCGACGATTCTACTATAAGGATTTCGAACAGCCAGCGCCAGCCGTGCTCGTTGTTTTGTGTCGGGTTTTAGGAGTCCGTTCTCAGAGGGAGGGCAAGAGATGAGTCAGCAGGAGGACCGGCAAGCTTGGTTGGGACAGTATGGTGCGCTGGTGGGGATCCATTGGGCGGACGAGACACACGTGGTCCACCTGGCAGAAGTGGATTCGGGGGTCTCTCAAACCGTCCCGTTGCGGCAGAGCCCCGAAGAGATCAGCACATGGGTTTTGGAACTGCACAAGCGGCTGGGTGGTCGGCGCTTCGCAGTCTGCCTTGAGCAGAAGAAAGGTTCTCTGATCGCCGCTCTGATGAAATATGAATTCATCGACCTCTACCCGCTCAATCCGAAGAGGTTGAAGAGTTACCGGGAGGCCTTCACGACGAGTGGTGCAGTGGATGACCCCACCGATGCCACACTCCTCTACCGGTACCTGCACACCGATGGCCATCGGATGAAGGCCTGGCGGCCGGATACCGAGGAAACCCGTCTGCTGGTCGAGTTGACCCATGACCGGCGCGAGGAGGTCAGCGAGCGCACCCGGCATACGAACCAGTTGGAATCCCGACTTAAGTCCTTTTATCCTTTGGTGTTAGAACTCTTGGGGGAGAACCTTCATTCCCCTCTCGCGTGTCAAGTCCTTCGGAGATGGCCGACTCTCGAGGCTCTTCAGAAGGCTCGTCCTTCCAGCGTTCGAAAAGTGTTCGCGCGCCACGGGAAGTTGAGTGCCGAGGCCCTCGACGACTTGCTCCGCAGAATCCGCGAGGCTATGCCTCTGACGACCGACCGTGCCCTGGTGGAGAGCGGCTCTCTCAGAGTCCAGCAGCTCGTGCGTCGCATCCACGACCTCAACGAATCGGTCGCAGAGTTCGACCACCAGATCGCCCAGGTCATGGAAAAACACCCGGAAGCAGATTTCTACACCGCACTTCCCGGCGCCGGCGGGGTCATGGCCCCGCGGCTGCTCGCCGCCATGGGGACCGACCGCGAACGCTGGGATTCTCCCGAGGAAATCCAGACCTTCCACGGCATTGCTCCCGTCCTGGAGCGCAGTGGCAAGACCAAGAAGTGGGTGCATTGGCGATGGGCCTGCCCGAAGTTCTTCCGCCAGAGTTGGCATGAGTTTGCCGCCCACTCTCGGATGTACTGCCACTGGGCCATGGCCTTCTATCAGATGAAAAGAGCCCAGGGAATGCGCCACAACGCCGCGCTTCGGGCCTTGGCCTTCAAGTGGATCCGAATTCTCTATCGGTGCTGGAAAAATCGAACCCCGTACGACGAGGCCAAGTACCTGGAATCGCTCCGGAAACGCGGCTCAAAACTCCTCGAATACATGGAAAAGGAGAGCCCCAACGTAGGTACAGCCCGTTGTTGAAAACCTGTGTGTTTCCTGTGGAAAAAATTGAGTATTCTCAAATTTTTTCACTTGACAAACCTCCTCAGATGTCTGCGCCGCGAACCGCGTCGCGGCAGGCAGGGCGGCCAGCGTTGACCTTGACGCGGTGGATGGAAACATGCGCGGGAGGCTCGAAGCGGTCGGCGGCCTGCGCGACGTCGGGGAGCGTCTGGTCGGAGACCTCTTGCCCCTCAATCGTCCCGTCGGGCCGAATCCCGAAGAGCACCGTGCCGCCGGAGCCGTTCAGGAAGGCGCAGAGCGTCTGCATGCCTTCCTTCAATTCGCCGGTCGAGCGCTTGAACTCCAGCGCCGCTCCTTCGCCCTGTATGACGAGCGCGGCGAGTTGTTTCGCATTGGCGAGAATCCCTGCAGCCGTCATGGACGTTTCCCTCCATACGGCGGCTGGGGATTCTCCCGCACCATCATCGGCTGAGTCATGGCGTTCACTTCCAGCCAATAGTGCTGGACCTTCTTAACCTCATGCCAGGGAAAGCGCGCCGGGTCGCGGATGGGCTCCTGGAGTGTGGGCTTCCCGGCGCAATTTGTAACCACGTAGAGCCAGTAGCAGTCACGGCGGTCTTCGGCAACGCGGCGTTCGTTGGGTGTCAGGAGAATCGTTCCCGTGGCGGCGGACAGGCCCTTGACCTCGATGAGCCGCAGCTCGCCGGAGCTGATGTCGAGGCTGGTGACATCATAGCCGAGGTTTTTCTCGTGGACATCGTAGACATGGCGGCCCTGCGCCTGCTCGTGCTCCATCACCACCTGCATGGCCGTAGCCTCGGTCTCCGGGTTGGGCTGGAGCCGTTGGACCTCAGCGGTATCTCGTTCAGGATGCGGTAGGACAAGGACGCTCGTGATACGTTCGACGGCTTGCAGAGATAGGGAGCGTTGCCGTTCCAGTTCCCGCCTGCGCCGGTCGCGGCGGGCCAGCAGTTCAGCATGGCGGGTCTCTGCTTGGGCGAGCCGTCCTTCCGCGCCGGGGAGTTTTTTCTCCACGTCCGAGGCGGCCTTGCCGATTTCCTCGTCCGCCTTCTGGAGAAGCTCGGTGAGCGACAACTCGACATGAGACGCGATACGCTCCACTTCGGACAACCGATCCGTGCGGGTCTCGTCGAGAAACGGCTGGAAGGCGCATTTCTGAAGCCATTCGATTGCCTCCGGCAGGAGCGCGGCTGTGGGCATGCTTGCTGGGGCCCCCGCCTGCGCCGAGGCTTCGGCGGGCAGGTCAGCAGGTGCAAAGTTGCCCAAGAGGCCGGGCTCCCGAAGAGCGGGTTCCTTGCCCTCGGCCAGTTCCACAGCGAAAAGACGCTCGTGAATGACTTGTCCAAGTCCGTCCACCACACGAGCGCGGTAGTAATCAAGCCGCGCCGGTTGGTCGTGCGAGAGGGAGTGGAAACATCCCCCCTTGCCGAACGCGTCCACGGCAAGCGACGACGTGTGCCGCCGGACAGCCTCGAAGAGCGGATGCCCCGGCGTGACCCATTCGAGGTTGTTCTTCTCGGCGGTCTCGCGGTCGGTCGAGCATCGCGGGTACTTGGCCGAAAGCGCGGGAAGCCGCCAATCCTGTTTCCTTTCGGACCGGCGAAGGGCTGACGGCGTCTTCCCCGGATCAAACGCATGCGGCAGAGCGGGAACGACCTTGAGGTCAAGCCGGACATAATTCGCCGCCTCTCGGATGAAGCGGGCGATGGTTTCCGGCACCACGCGACGTTCCTGCGCCAGGGCCCGGCGTTCCACCAGCATGGCGAGGTTGAGTTTCTTGGAGGCGAGACCCTCCAGCGCGTTCTGGCAAATCGCCCGGAACTGCGCCTCATCCACGTTCTTGAGCAGGCGGTCTTCGAGGTCCGCGTCACCGAGTTTGCCCGCGTAGTAATCGCGGAGGACTCTCTCGACTTGAGCGGCGGGGAGCACCTCGCCCACCACGTTAAAGACCGCGTCGTCGTCGAGGGCGTCCCGGATTTCCTGCAACTTCTCCATGAGTCGCTGGAGCACGCGGCCCTCAATAGTATTGGTCGCCACGAAGTTGAAGATGAGGCAGTCCTTGAGCTGGCCGTAGCGGTGGATACGGCCCATGCGCTGTTCCAAGCGATTCGGGTTCCAAGGGATGTCGTAGTTGAAGAGAATGTTGCAGCACTGCAGGTTGATGCCTTCGCCCGCCGCTTCGGTGGCGACGAGAATCTGAATTGCTCCATCCCTGAACTGTTGCTCGGCGAAGAGCCGCGAACCGGACTCGTCGCGGGAGCCGGATTTCATGCCGCCGTGGATGTAACCCACCCGGAAGCCCCAATCCTTCAGACGCGATACGAGGTAGTCCAGCGTGTCCTTGAACTCGGTGAAAACGAGCAGGCGCTGGTCCATGTGGTCGAAGAAACCCTCCTTCTGGAGAAGCTCCTTGAGCCGGGAGAGTTTCGCCTCAGCCCCGGAGTCCTCCACGGCCTGCGCCTGGGACGTAAGACCGCAAGTTCCTTGATCTCCTCTCGGACCTGCTCCGCGTTACCGGCCAGAGTGATGGCCTCCAGCATGTTTTCAAGGCGCTCGCGCTCGGCCTCCTCCATTTCCTCCAGTTCATCCGCGTCCGGGAGTTCGGGCGGGGCTTGGCGAGCCAGTTCCTGGGCACGTTTCAGCCCTTCCTCCAGCCGCCGGGCGCGGTTCTGGAGGCTGTGGCGCATGGCGTAGATGCTGGAGGCGGGCCTGCGTTGGTAGAGCGACATCAGGAAGCCTACGGCTCGGGCGCGCGGGTCGTCGTCCTCGGCGGCGGCTCTGGCGCTCTGCTGTTTCACGAAGCGCGTGACTTCTTGGTAGAGCTTGAACTCCGGGCCGTCTATCTGGAAGTCCACGGTATGTGGGATTCGCTTGGTGAATATCTTCTCGGCCACCCATGAACCGTCGGCCTTGCGCTCGGGGAAGTAGACCATGGCTTCCTTGGTGCGGCGCAGGTAGAAAGGCGCGCGGCGGCGGTCCATCGCCTGTCGGATGGATTTAACGTCGGCGTAGGCGTCGGCGTCGAGAAGTTGAAGGAAAAGGCTGAAGTTGTCCGGGTCGCCTTTGTGCGGAGTCGCGGTCAAGAGAAGCAGGTGGTCGGTCATGTCGCGGAGAAGTTCGCCGAGCTTGTACCGCAGGCTCTTGTGCGTTTCATCGGCCGCCGACATGCGATGGGCCTCATCCACAATGACGAGGTCCCAGTGAACCTGCCGCAAGCCGGGGAGCATGTCCTGCCGCTTGGCAAGGTCGAGCGAAGTGATGACGCGCTTCTGCTCCAGCCACTGGTTCAAGCCAAACTGTTCCCGGATGTCCTGTCCCTTGAGCACCAGGAACTGCTCGCTGAATTTCTCCTTGAGTTCCCGCTGCCACTGGAAGGCAAGGTTGGCCGGGCAGACGACGAGAATGCGCTCGGCCAGTCCTCGAAGCTCCATCTCGCGGACGAGAAGTCCTGCCATGATGGTCTTGCCCGCTCCGGCGTCATCCGCCAGGAGAAACCGCACACGGGCGAGTTTCAGAAGATAGTCGTAAACAGCCTCCAGCTGGTGTGGTAGCGGGTCCACGCGGGAAATGGACAGGCCGAAGAAAGGATCGAACTCGTAGGCGATGCCGAGAGAATAGGCCTGGATGCCCAGGCGTAGAAGCTGTCCGTCACCACCGTAATTGAAGGCCGCGTCGAGAACGGTGAGCTTCCCGATGCCTCGGATGTCAACGTGACCTTGCGGAACCGTTCCGTTTGAAGGCCAACAAGCCCGGCGACCCATATTCCGGGGCTACTGGATCGGACGGTCTCCACGCGCATCGGCTCGCTAAAAAGTGAACCGGTGATGACTTGGCCTTCGTGGATAGGATGCTCTTCGCTCATTCGGATGACTTCCTTTTCGACGACCGTTTTTGCTCCTCGTCCAGTTCCTCCTTCATCTCGACGAGACGCCGGACCAGAAACGGCTGGGGAGTCCGCTTGTCGTTCTCCCAGTGGTTGACCGAACTGAAGGTGACGCCCACTTTCTGCGCGAACTGCTCCTGCGTGAGACCGAGCCGTTCGCGGAGTTCCTTGATCAGCTTCGGGATATCGAGATCAGTCATGGCCGCCTTCCTGCGAACCGTTCGTTTCTGCGAAACCCTGTTTTATGTAAACCACTATAACATCTTACATATTCTGGCCGGTTTGTCAACATCTTTTTTGGCGAGAAATTTCGGATGCGGAGCGGCGACGTCAGATGCTGATGACGGGAGAGGCGTACTGATTCGGCGGGCTGATCGGCGCGACGATGTCCCAATCGAGGAGGCGTTCAGCGGCCGGGCCATGCTCGGTGTCGGTGAAGGCTGCGACGGCGACGTATTCGGGCACAACCTGGGCGCGGGCGGCTTGGTATTCGCCCTGGCCGGAGATGTAGTCCACGGTCTGGTCGGGAGCGCCGGAGGTATCCACCGGCGTGGTTGCTCCGAACCATATCCCGAACCGGAACGCCCCCGGATCGCCCGCCATCGCTGAAGCTTCGGCGGGTAAATATTCGGCGACCATGTTCCACCGGATGACGCTCTGGAAGGAGACGATCTCCCGGCGCAGGTTCTGGATGACGGGCATGCCCGTGGTCGTGCCCCCGCCCCCGGCGCTTCCGGCAATGAGCGTGATGACTTTCCGGCCCCGGCACTCATCCCAGAACCACTCCGAGGGCCGCACCTCGATCTCGTAGACGCCGTCCGGGAGCGGCACGCCGAGGAGTTCCCTTGGGTCCGCGTCGGCCAGGATGAAGCCGAGCAGGCTCGCCGCGCCGGCCTCCGTGTCGCGGGCATAGAGCGTCCAGCCGGGGCGGACGAGCGCGTCGTTCCGGGACGGCGTGACGCCCCGGAAGATGCGCGGCTGGACGCCAAAGCGACTGATGACATCGGCCAGTTCCACGCGCCGGGTCTCGAAGCGCGATGGGACGCGGAACTCCTGCCCCACCCGAATGCCGAAGCGGCTCGCGTTCTCACCGATTATGATTCGAAGTCGAGGACGCAGGTGACGGCCCCATCCCTGGACGTCCGCATCTCCATCGCCCTGTGGGCTTCGCGAAAGGGATATCGACAAGTGATCAGAGGGTACACCCGCAGGCGGCCATCTCGGACCAGCTGCTGGGCATGCGGGTATCTGGCCTCGGGGGTCCAGCGTTCGACGGGGTCGTAGTCGCCGGGATGCGTGGCGTGCCAGGTGGAGATCATCTCCGGCTTGCGGAGGGAGGGCTTTCCTTTAGCACCCGCGTGCGGAAGTGCGAATGCCCTTGCGCACGCGGGTGCTAGGCGAGGACTTCCCTGCAGATGGCGGCGGCCTGCTGACAGTGGCGGCGCTCGATGCCGTAATGCGTGACGAATCGAAGGCCGTCGGCGGCGGACCTCAGCACCCAGAGGCCCCTCTCGTGGAGCGCCTGGATGGCCTGGGCCTGGTTGTAACGGCGGTGGCGCAGCCGGGCCTGGATGATATTCGTCTCCACGTGCGCCGGATCAAACTCGAGGCAGGGCAGGTCGGCCAGCCGGCTGGCGAGGAATCGGGCGTTGTCGTGGTCCTCCTGGAGTCGATCGATCATCTTTTCGAGGGCGACGACCCCGGCCGCGGCGATGACGCCCGCCTGCCGCATTCGCCCGCCGATCTTCTTGCATTGCCACGTGGCGCGCTCGATGAAGTCCTTGCTGCCGGCGAGAAGCGAGCCGACGGGCGCGGCGAGCCCCTTCGAGACGCAAAACATGACCGAATCGGCGTACTGGGCGATGCGGGCGGCATCCACGCCGAGGGCGACTGCCGCATTGAAAATCCGGGCCCCGTCCATGTGGACCACCAGCCGATGCCGCCGGGCCACCTCCTGGATGGCTGCCAGGTTGGCCAGCGGGGTCACCCGCCCCATGTAGTTCACCTGCGTGTTCTCCACCCAGACCATCTCCGTCCGGGGACACACTCGCAGGGCGGGCCGGATCGCTGCCTCGACCCGCGCGGGATCGAGGAAGGGGCCGGTCGTCGGAATCTGGAGCATGGAGACGCCGTGCACGGACGCGGCATTCGTGCATTCCGAAGTGAAGGTGTGGCTTCGGTCGCCCACGATCACCTCGGCCCCGTAGGTGCACTGCGTCATGTAGGCCAGCAGGTTGCCCATGGTGCCGCTCGGCACGTAGAGCGCCGCCTCCTTCCCCAGCTTCGATGCCGCCAGATCCTGCAGCCTCCGCACCGTCGGATCGCCCTCGCGGTCGTCGTCCCCCAGCTCCGCCCGAACCATCGCTTCGAGCATCGCCGGGCTTGGTTTGGTCACCGTATCGGACCGGAGATCGATCAGTTCCATGTTACGTCCGCAGGGGCAGGAATTGCACGCAGACCGGCGTCGGCACCTCCGCCGCGCTGCCCGTCGCGGCGAGCCGGCCCGTCTCAGCGTCGATCCGGAACGTCACGATGCTGTTCGTGTCCTGGTTCGCCGCCAGCAGAAACGTCCCCGTCGGATCGATCCCGAAGTTCCTCGGCGTCTTGCCCCGAGTCGATTCTTGGCCCAGGGAGTTGAGCCGCCCCGTCGCCGGATCGATGGCGAACACGGCAATGCTGTCGTGGCCGCGGTTCGAGCCGTAGACGAACCGGCCCGAGGGAGCAACGTGGATGTCCGCACAGTGGCTGGTGGCGGAGAAATCGGCCGGCAGCGTCGAGACCATCTGAACCTCACGCAGCACGCCCCTGGCCGCCTCGTAACGGAAGGCGGTGACCGTGTTGCCCATCTCGTTGATCAGGTAGGCGAAGGACGCGGACGGGTGAAAATCGAAGTGGCGCGGCCCCGCTCCCGGCTTCACCGATGCCCAGGGCTCGTCGTTCGGCCTCAACTTCCCCTTCGCCAGGTCGAGCCGGTAAACCAGCACCTTGTCCAGGCCGAGGTCCGCGGCAAAGGCGTAGCGATTGCCCGGGTCCACCTGGATCGAATGAGCGTGGGGGCCTTCCTGCCGCCTCGGGTCCACGCTTCCCCCTTGGTGCTGCACGAAGTCGGAGGCCCCGGCCAGCCTGCCGTCCGGCTCGATCGGCAGCATGGCCACGCTGCCCCCCGAGTAGTTGGCCACGAGAACGTACCGGCCGGTCCTCTCCACGCACAGGTGACAGGGGCCTCGGCCGCCCGAGGACTGGTGGTTCAAGAAAGTCAGGCCGCCGGTCCTCGGATCGATGGCAAAGGCGCTGACCGCGCCGGTCGGCTTCCCGCCCGACTCGGCGACTTCGCTGACGGAATAGAGGCAGGGACGCCGGGGCTCGATGGCCAGGAACGAGGGATGCTGGATGCCCGTGGCCTGGCTGACGGGACTCAGCGCGCCCGAGGACGGGTCCAGCCGGTAAACGTAAATCCCCTGGCTTTGGCCGCTCGTATAGGTGCCGACGTAGACGTAGACGGTTTCCGTGATCTGTGGCATGGCGGTGTTTCCTCTGCAACGCCCAGGGAGGGACGGCGCGTCAGGCGACTATCCCGGTTCAGAAGTGCCGGTGCACTTCTGAACCGGGATAGTCCAGAGCGAAGGCAGAATACCAGGTCGCGCCCGGCCAAGCAAGGGGGGGCGAATCGGCAGGGGATGCCGCCGGAACGCTCCGGAACACCGACTTCCATCTCGTCGCTGGGGGCTTCTCGAAGCTTTCCGGCTGAAGTCGGAGGTCCAAAGGCCGTGGAGAAACCCCGAACGTTTTCGGGGTGTGACCTGCTGCTCCGAGGCTGCACTTGAGTTCCATCAGCGAGGGGGCCGCGGCGGCTAACAAATTCCGAAATCTGCCGCCCATCCGGAGGTGAGGGTGCAGCCCATGGCGAGCGAAAGACGCACGGATAAGCGGTCATCGCACAGCCACCATGGCGTGACGCCTCCAATCTGTTTTTCAACAAAGGCTCTGACCCTGCCGCACCCATGGCAGCGGGCCCTCCCGATCGATGTCCGCCTCGAGAGGCAAATCGCCGTAGCACTTGAACTGTCACTCATGCGGTTTCTCCTTGGCCCCCACCTCGCCGCGCTCCAGCATGCTGACCAGCGGGTGATCTTCGATCTTCAGCGGGAGGTCCACCCGCGCTCGTCTCCGGCTGGACTCGTACGTGGCGAAGATCAACTCGGTGGCCTGGAGCGCCTTGCGGCCGCTCAACTCAGCTTCCCGCTGCCCATGCAGCGCGTCGATCGCATCGGCGATCCCTTCGGCAATCGCGCTGTACCAGGGCTCGTCCGGCAACGAGGGCACCTGCCACTCTGTATGGGACTGGGAACGGTATCGGCAGGCGGGCCCGTTCGGCACCCCCACCTCGATCACTCCTTCGGTCCCCAGAATCCGGTTCGAGCACCCAATGTTCATGTCGTAACCGGTCAGCAGCATCCCGCGCACCCCGTTCTTCCACTTGATGCAGCTCATCCCCTGATTCTCGATGGGAACGCCGAAGGCGGACTGGGCGGATCGGCAGTCGATCTGTCCAAGGACCCATTCGGCCGGCTCGTCGCCGTTGAAGAAATTCATCATGTCGAACCAGTGAGTGCCCCAGTCGAAGAGGTTATCGCACGCGCTTTCGAGCCGCGTCACCTCGCCCACGGCCCCGTCGTCGATGAGCCTGCGTGCGGTGCGCCACGGGGGGCCGAATCGCCGCTGGTGGTCGATGGTGAGCTGCACGCCTTTTTCCTCGCAGACGCGGAGCATGTTCCAGGCGAGCCCGAAGGTATGGGCCATGGGCTTTTCACAGTGGACCGCTCGCAGACCCGCCCGGGCGCACTCGACGACGATGTCGTGGTGGTAGGGGGTCCATACGGTGATGCTGACCATGTCGAGCTTCTCCCGGGCCAGCATTTCCCGGTAGTCCGTATAGGGCCTCAGGCCGCCATAGGCCTTGGCGAAGGCCTCCGCATTCGCCGCTACGAGGTCCGCACAGGCCACGAGCTGGCAGTTCGGATGCCGGACGTACCCCTTGGCGTGCTGGTGTCCCATGGCCGAGCCCGTCCGGCCCTCGCCGGTCTTCCCGCAACCGATGATGCCCACCCGCAGTGTCATGCGCACATCGATCTTCGTGGTGTCAGAGATCTTCATCTTGCCGTTGCTAGCTTCGTCGTTCTTCATTCCGCTGGACTCCAAAAGCTGGTGTGACGCGGTCAGGAAAACCAGGGATGCTCGTAGGCGAGCTCGGAAGTGCACCCGTACTTATGAACAGGGATACGGGGAACGTGGGGGCAGGAACTGGCGGAGGTATCGGCCTCCGTAGGCGAAGCCGGGCAGGCCCGGCAGCCCTCGATCCTCATTTTCGACGCACAGGACGTAATCGTATCCGGACTCGGTGAGGGCGCCGATGAGCGTGCCCCAGTTGAGCTGGCCGCGGCCCGGGACGCGGTATTGCCACCACCAGTTGCCGATGATGCCCTGGCGGAACCTCATGTGCTCGATCACCTCGCAGTCCTTCACGTCGGCGTAGTACCACTTCCCGGCGAACAGGCGGACCGCGTCTTCCGCAGGCAGGATGCCCATCCACACCCAATGGGAGGGATCGCACGAGAGGCCCAGAGCGTCGGACGGCACCGCGTCGAGGATGCGTTCCCACATCTCCGGGTTGCAGGCGATGTTGCCCATGCGGACCGCCACATCGAGGGCGATGCGCACGCCGCGATCGGCCGCGAAGGAGACCACCGGCCCGAAACGGTCCCGGAATCGCCTGACCAGCTCGGCGGATCGGTCGCCCGGGTTGCCCGGCGGCGAAGAGAACTGCCCGTAGAAATGCCAGCCCACGGGGCTGCCCGCATGGGTCACGACCACGGGGACGTGCAGTCGAGAGGCATTTTCGATAGCGGAGCGCAGCCGGCGTTCCGCGGCATCGGCCTGCCCCGCGTTCTCGTCGAGCAAGTTGCTGTGGGCCGTGATGGCTGCAAGAGTCACGCCTTCGGACCGCAGCGTGTCGAGTATCTCGGCCCCAGAGTCTGCGGGGCAGCCTTCGGGCGGAATCACCCCCTGGTTGCTCAGCCGTACCGCGTCAAAGCCGTTGGCCTTGGCCCACCGCGCACACTCGCGCAGGGCCCAGGCCTGCCCGCCCGCCTGCGTCGAAAAACTCATGTCCACGGTATCTCCCCCTTGTGTCAGCGTTCAGGGTTCAAGGTTCACGCTTGGTTTCCCAACCTGGAACGGCGTTCAAGGTTCAAAGTCCACGGTTCTGATTTGGTTGCCCAACCTGGGACGGCGCTCAGGGTTCTGACCTTCGGTATCCGGTGTCCAGTCAAAATCCCAAGGGTTTCCTGACACCTGACACCTGACACCCGACACCTGAAACCCCGTCATGCCCTGAATCCGTTCCCTGCCCAGAGTCGGAAAGCCAGGAGGAACTTCCTCCAGTCCGAAACCGAGACCTTGCCGTGAAAGACGTCGAAGCGTTTCGACCGGATTCGCTCCAGGAGGAGATGGTAGATGGCCCCCATGATTTCTGCGGCCAGCATGTTGGGGCGGTCCTCCGGGGGCAGGGCCTCGTAGGCCTTCCCGTAATAGGACTCCGCCCGGTCCGCCTCGTAGGCCATGAGCCGGATAAAAACCTCATCGTAACGGCGGCTGAGGAGGTCGGATTCGGACAGGCCGAAACGTTCGAGGTCCTCCTGCGGCAAGTAGATGCGGTCCCGTTCGCCGTCGGCCCCCACGTCCCGGAGGATATTGGTCAACTGAAGAGCCACTCCCAGGTGCTCGGCGAATTCTCGGCTGCGCGGATTCCGGTATCCGAAAATCTCGATGCAGATCAGGCCGACGACCGAGGCCACGCGATAACAGTACGGGTACAGTTCATCGAAGGTGCGGTATCGGCAGCGCGTCAAGTCCATCTCCACGCCACGGATCAGCTCCTCGAAGTAGACCTTCGGTATGTGAAATCGCTCGACCGTCCGAGCAAGGGCCTGCAGAACGGGAGTGTCCGCCCGGCCTTCGTAACAGGCGTCGAGATGGCCGCGCCAGGCGTCCAGTTGCTCCATGCGCCTCTCGGCCGGAATGTCCTGGTCCGCCAGGTCGTCCGAGTGGCGGCAAAAGGCATACACGGAGTAGATCGCCTCCCGCTTCTCCTTCGGCAGGAACAGGAAGGAGAAATAGAAGTTGGAACGGCTCTTCTGGGTCAGCCGCTTGGCGCCTTGCTGGAGAACGCGGGTATCGACCGGCATAGTAGATAGTGTTCGATTATATTCGCAGCCTAGGGCGAGGCAACGGGGAGGAGGTTTCAAAAAATCCCCGTGCGGCGCGGTGGAGTCACGGCCGCGTCAGGGCGATCATCCGGTAATTGAAAGGGGTCATCGGGAACACTAATTCGTCCTTTTCGATCCGGGCCCACTCCTCATGGGGACAGGTCCGGGAGGGACAAGTTTGGGAGGGGCGAGTTAGGAAAGTTACGTATGCTGAACATCGATCGTTCACATACAACGAGTTATGTAAGGTGGCAGTAACTTCTCAATCAGTTCGGGGAGACGGCCCCGCCCGATTTCATGATCGATGATGATTCAGCGCTTCGCGGATTTTTGTAGCGAAGAGCGTCAGCGCTTCGTCTGGCCTCTCAAATCTCATCTCTCGGACGGAACGCTGACGCGTTCCGCTACAAGAGACCAACCCAACAAGGCTCGGAAAGGTGTCAGGTGTCAGGAATCAACTGACACCCGGCATCTGACAACTTTCAACTTTTCCGCGCGGCGCGGAGAAGTTACACCCTTAGACTCTAACCGATGTGCTCGTAGGTGTCCCAGCGGACACGGCCCCGCACGGGCCGGCCGGCGAAGAAATCCTTGATGGCCATGAGAGTCAGCTCGCCCACCCGCAGGTAGCCATAGAGGCCGCATCCGGAATGATGCGGAGTGATGTAGACATTAGGCAGGGCCCGGAGGGGATGGTCCGGCGGCAGAGGCTCGGGGTCCGTCACGTCCAGGGTGATGAAAATCCGGCCCGTGCGGGCCTCCGCCAGCAAGGCGTCCGCGTCGAGGATTTTGCCGCGAGACGTGTTGACCAGGCTCGCGCCGTCCCGCAGAAGCTGGAGTTGCCGCGCCCCGATCAGCCCCACGGTCTCCCGCGTCACCGGCGTGTGCACCGTCACCAGGTCCGACCGGCGGAAAAGGTCGTCGAGTCCCACGCGTTCCACATCGAGTGCGGCCGCGTCCGCGTCGGAAAGATAGGGATCGAAACAGAGGAGGCGGACGTCAAAGGGCCCGAGCAGGTGGATGACTTCCCGGCCGACCTTGCTGGCGCTCACGACACCGACGGTGGCCCCGCGGAGGAACTGCCCATGCGGCGGGATTTCAGGGCATCTCCAGGCCCCGCGATGGCGGACGGCGAGAACATGATCGACGAAGCGGCGTGAAGTCCAGATGAGAGCCCCGACGGTGTACTCCGCCACATTCAGCGCCAGGGCCTCGTTCGCGCTGAAGACGCACACGTTGCGCTTCACCAGGTAATCCCGAAAAACAGCCTCTGAGAAAAAGGACTTCACTGTCCCGGCCGAATGAGCGATGAGCCTCAGCTTCGGACCCTTTTGGAACACCGCCTCGGGGAGCGCCGGCGTGCCCCAGCCCGTCACCAGCGCATCGAAGGGGCCGATGCCCTCGGCCACCTCCTCCGCCGTGAGGTTTCTCGGATGTGGATTCACCGACACGTCGAATTCCTCCGTCAGCCTCTGAAACGTCTCGGGCCGGAAGACCTGCTCGGTGTGGCTGCGAGGAGGGAGATACCAGACCTTGGGTGGGGCCATGGAAGGGAGCGGCTCGGGTACAAGCTCCGACAACCGTCAAGATATACCCGGTCGGCAGCGGAGGCAAGCCACACCGGCAGTAACATGGCACGAGCGAAGGGCCTCCAGTACACTGGGAGGCCATGACTCGCCAGGTCCTGTGCAGCAACCCGAGTTGCCGGCAAGCGCTCAGCTACCCCGAGGAGATCGCGGGTCAAAACGCGCAGTGTCCCCGTTGTGGGACGGTGACGCCGCTGCCTCCGCCGGGCGCGTCGGACTCCTCGAGCGCGGCGCGGCTCGGGCACTACAGCCTGGTCCGCAAGCTGGGGGAGGGCAGCATGGGCCAGGTGTTCGAGGCCGTGCAGGACGGGCTGAACCGCCGCGTGGCTCTCAAGGTCCTGGCCCCGAGGTTCGCCGGCGATCCGCTCTACCTGAAGCGATTTCAGCGCGAGGCCCAGACGGCGGCGGCTCTGAACCACCGGCACATCATCGCGGCGTACGAGATCGGCGTGGACCAGGGCCGTTACTTCTTTTCCATGGAGTACGTGGACGGGGAGACCCTCAAGGCTCGGCTGGGGCGTCAGAGCCGGGTTCCGCCGCACGAGGCCCTTCGCTACCTCGTGCAGTCCGCCCGCGGCCTTGCCCACGCATGGGAACACCAGGTGATTCACCGGGACATCAAGCCGGCGAACCTCATGGTGACTTGGGACGACACGCTGAAGATCGCGGACTTGGGCCTGGCCAAGTTCATCGCTCGGATGACGGAGTCCACTCCGACGGACATCATCATCGGCACGCCGTACTACATGAGCCCGGAACAGGCGCGGAACGAGGACGTGGACATCCGGACGGATATTTATTCACTCGGTGCGACCTTTTACCACCTGCTGACCGGTGAAGTTCCCTTCAAGGGACGGTCGCCGTTCGAGACGATCGTCAAGGTGACGACCGAGCCTTTCACGCCCATTTTGACGCTCAATCCGCAGGTCCCGAAGACCTTCGCGGCCGCCGTGGAAAAGATGATGGCGCGCCAACCCAGCGAGCGCTTTCAGGACCCGAAGACGCTCTTGCAGGAGCTGGACCGCGTCCGGGCTGAATGGCCATCGCGGGTCTCCGCGTCCGGCCAGGCCGCGGACGCCAGGGTGGATACGACGGGGGTGCCCCCGATCGCCGCCCCGGCCGCCCCGGCCGCCTCTGGCCCGTCCCCGGGCCGGCGGGCGAAGTCCCATCCCTGGCGGCAGCGGGCCGTCGAGCGAAAGATTCTCGAAAAACGCACGGCGCTCATCGCCATCGGACTTCTGGCCGCCTTCTTTCTCCTCGTCGTCCTGGTCTCCGCCGCGCGAGGTTTGGAGTCCGCCGAAATACCTGCGCTCGCAGAGCGCAGCCACTTTCCATCCCCGCCCCGATGAAAAAGTTCTATCTCGTGTGCTTCGGGATCGTGGCCGGCTGCTTTCTCGCCGTCCTGCTGGCCTGGCTCGCCCTGACGCCCGCTCTCCTCTTCCTGATGAAGGTCAACAGCCCGGCCGTCCAGGGTCCCGTGTCCGGCGTGCTCAATCGGATGGGGCCGAGGGCTGCCCCGGTGCTCATCGAGGCCATGGGGGACACGGACCCGCAGGTGCGCGCCCGCGCGGCAGAGATGCTCATGTCGGAGGACCTGCAGGCCGCAGCTCGGGCGGCCGTCCCCGCCCTTGTCCATGCCCTCCAGGACGAGAATGCACAGGTCCGCGAGGCCGCCTCCAATACCCTGACCTCCCTGGGACCCATCGCCCGCGATGGCCTGCCTGAAATCGTCCGGCTCATCCGGCATCCGGACCCCCGGGTCCGCCTCTGCGCCATCCAGGTCGTCGATTGGATCGGCCTGCCGCATCCGGGCGTGATTCCCGCTTTGGTCCAGGCCCTCCAGGACGAGGACGCCGGGGTGCAGAAGGCCGCCGGAGAGGCCCTCGAATTTGCTGACCTGGGCGCCAAGGAGGCCTGGCGCGCCCTGATGCCCTGCCTCCAGCACCCGAACGCCCAGGTCCGGCAGTCCGCCGTCCGCATCCTCTACAGCTCTGCTGCTCGCGCCACCAGGGCTGTCCCTGCTCTGGTCGAGGTGGCACGGGACCCGGACGCCGGTGTACGTGCTCAAGCGGCGGAGGCCCTCGGCGCGCTCGCCACCGAGCAGTTCCACGAGACGGCCACCCTGTCCGCACAGGCGGCCAGCCAGCCCATCGAGGCCCTCCGAAAACTTCTCGAGGACCCGGATGCCAGCGTTCGAATCGCCGCCGCCCGATCGATCCTGACCCGTCCTGATATGAGCGGTTCTGACGTCCGAAAAGCCGCCGTCTCCGCTCTCTCCCGCCTGCTTCAGGAGGAGGACCCAGGCCTTCGGGCCCGGGCGGTCGAAGCGCTGTCGGTCGCCGGGCCCGAAGGCCGCGAGGCCATCCCTGCCCTCGAGCAGGCCTTCCAGGACATGGACCCGGCGGTGCGGATCGCCGCGCTCCTCACCGCGCTCAAGATCGTTCCCGCCCATCCCCGGGCCGTCGAGGCATGGGGCCAGGAGATGAAAAGCCCCAACCCCATCACCCGAGCCGCGGCCGCTCATGCCCTACTGCAACTGCAGGACAGGCCGCCGGCTCTTCTTTCCGCTCTTCTCGAGCACCTGAGAGACGCCGATCCCGCCGTCCGCGAGAATGCCCTCGAAATGCTCTCGAACCTGAACGCCAGCGTGCCCGAAGCGGCCCCGGCCCTCGTTGCGCTCCTCCAGGACAGGAATGCACGAATCCGCGCTCTGGCCGCTCACGCCCTCTCCGAGACCGGGGCCGGCGTGAAGGGCGCGGTCCCCGCCCTCCAGGAAGCCCTGAAGGACCCTGACGCTGCGGTGCGGCTTCACGCTGGCGCCGCCTTGGCTGCCGTGAATCCCCAGCAGGAAGACGCCGTCCTCCAGAGCTTCTTGCGGGACCTCCGGCATCCCGATGAAACGGTGCGTATGACCGCCGTCACCCAGGTGAGCCGACTGAAGCTCCAGGGCGATCCAGAGCTCATCCGGGCGCTCGAAGCCGTTCTTCGAGACCAGTCCCCTTCCGTTCGGTCCAGCGCCCTCTACTCCATCGGCAATCTGGGGCCGGAAGCTCGGGCTCTTCTTCCGGCCTTCACCGAGGCTCTGAAGGACGGCCATCCCGAAGTCAGGTCGGGGGCCGTGTATGCCCTGACGAAACTGGGGTGCGAGGCCAGGCCCGCCATTCAGGCCCTGCAGGATGCCCTGAACGACCCCGAGATGAAGGTTCGCCTCGAGATGGTTCAACTTCTCCATTCTCTTGCCCCGGACGTCCGGGCGCCCGCGGTCCGGGTCCTGGCCGAGGCCCTGCGTGATCCGGATGAAGACAACCGTGAACAGGCCCTGTGGCTTCTGGCCGAGTTCGGCCGGGATGCCCGGCCGGCCATCCCTGAGGTGGTGAAGGCGCTGCAGGACGCGGACCCCGAGCTTCGGACTTCGGCCCTGGAAGTTCTTGCCGCCATCGGGGCAGACGCCCGACCCGCCCTGCCTCTCATCCTCAGAATCCTGGATAATGAGGAGGAAGAAGAGGAGGTCCGCGAAAGCGCTCTGCAAGCCATTTCCAGCCTCGGGCCCGATGCCCGGCCCGCCCTTTCTTCGCTGCTCAGCATCGTCCGCAATGAGGAGGAGGAAGAGGGGATGCGTTGCGCGGCCGTCGAGGCTCTGGGCGAGATCGGGCCCGGGGCTGCGGAGGCCGTTCCGGACCTTCTGCGTGTCCTCGCGGGACAGGAGCATGTCCTCCGCCGGGCCGCCATCCAGGCCCTGGGACGGGTCGGCCAGCCGGACCCGCCCGTGATCGAGGCCTTGATCGCCGCGCTGAAGGACCCTGACCCTCACGCAGACCTTGGCCTGATGGCCGCAAGGGCCCTGGCGAAATGGGGGCCCGGCGCGTCCGCGGCGGCCCAGGCGCTCCAGGAGTCTTCCCGCAGCTCGCAGGCTGCGCTGCGCCTGGCCGCAGCCTTCGCCGCCGACCGAGTCCAGGCCCGGAATGAATCCGCCCTTCAGCTTCTCCTCGATGGGCTGAAATCGGAAGAGCTGCTGGCGCGGATCGAGGCCGCGTCTCTTCTGGGCAGCCTCGGTCCCGAAGCCGCGGCCGCCGTTCCCGTCCTCCAAGCCATCGCCGAGAATCCCAAGGCGGACAAGCCTGGCGTCCTTGCCGAGGCCATCGAGGCCCTGGGCCGCATCGGGCACGAGGCCCGAGCGGCCATTCCGGCACTCGAGGCCATCGCCGCCAGCCCGCAGGACCCCTTCCGGGACAGCGCGCTCGAAGCCTTGCGCCGAATCCGAGAAGACCCTTAGGCGGACCGCTTGCGCGCCCGGCCACGCGTAAACAAGCTATCCGCACAAAGCGTCACGAGAGGTCCGCCCCATGAAAAAGACCGTGGTCTCAGCGCCTGAGATTCGCTATCCGGAATCGGACGGTAAACCCATGGCCGAGACGGAACTCCATGCGAATATCCTGATGGGCCTGCTTCATGCGCTGCGGGACCATTTCAGGGAGGAAGCTGACGTTTATATTAGCGGCAGCATGTTTCTCTACTATGAGGAGGGGAATGCTCAAGCGGTCTGTGCGCCCGATGCCTTTCTGGTGCGCGAGGTCTCGAAGGAAATTCGGAGGGTCTACCAGACCTGGAAGGAGGGCAGATGGCCGGATTTGGTCATCGAGTTGACGTCGAGAAGCACGAAGCTGGAGGACATGGGGAGCAAGAAAGCGCTCTACGCGGAACTGGGCGTGAAGGAGTATTTTCTGTTCGATCCGTATCAGGAGTATTTGAGGCCGCCGTTGCGGGGCTATCGGCTGGAGGGTGCTGAGCATGTGCCGATGGAGCCTTCCTCGGAGGGTCGGATGAGAAGCCGGGTAACGGGATTGGAGCTGGGGGTTCTGGAGGGCTGGCTGCGGCTCTATGATCCGGCTACGGGGGAGCGGCTCTTGACTCCGGAGGAGGAAGCGGAGGCCCACCGCGAAGAAGCGCGGGCGCGGCTCAAGGCCGAGCAGGCGCGGCAAGCCGCCGAGGCCGAGTCGGCCCGGCTCACCATCGAGCCCGAGCGCTTGCGCATGGAGATTCGCCGGCGACCCCAGTAGGCGGGTATGGAAGTGCACCAGCACATCCATAGCCGCCTACTACTTCTCCGTCACCACGAGCCGCTGATTCACACCAACCTGGCTGAGCTCCTGCACGCGGCCCGAAGGCCACAGGATGGTCAGAGAGTCCACGGCGGGAAGGTCGCCGAGCCCGAAGGTCACCTCGTCGGGATTCTCCGAGTAAAAGGAGTTCTCGGGGAAAAGGTCCCGAACGAGCCGTCTGCCTCCCGCCTTGCAGATGAGGCGCGCTCCAATCCCCTGCCGGTTGCTCCGCGTGCCGCGAAGCGAGACCGTGAGGTAGTTCTTCTTGGGGAACTCGTTGAGGAAGACGCGGACCGGGCCGCCTCCAATGTTCCGGACGAGGATGTCCGGCATGCCGTCGTGGTTGAAGTCGCCGACGGCGACGGACCGGGTGTCGGAGTCGAGATCGGCACCCGTCAGGTAACTGATGTTGGCGAATTTCTTCCCGCTCCGGTTCAGGAAGACGCAGTTGTTCTCGAACATGCTGAGGTTGAAGTCCTCGCCTTCGAATTTCCAGGGGTTGGAGACCCAGAATTCGCCTCCCTCACGGTCGACGGGCCCAAGCTCCGGATGCTCCGTGGTGAGGTCGAGAGGCTGTGCAACCACAGCCTGCCAGACGCAGGATCAGCCGTCGGGCGCCTTGCCGGTGACGGAGTGGTGGCCGGCGGGCGCGTAAAGGTCGAGAAATCCATCGTTATTCATGTCGAGCATGGCGCCGGAATAGGCCCAGCCGACCTCATGGACGTCGAGGGCAACGCCCTCGTCGGTGTACTGATGATCCCCAGTGGCCAGGTAGAGGGAATTGCCGTCAACAATGTGGCGCATGGGCTCGCGGAGCGATTCCGGATAGCGCTCGAAGGGCACGTGCTCCAAGATGCGCTTCCCGGCGCTCGAGTACATGTTGGCAATGTAAATGTCCGTGCGGCCGTCGTTGTTCACGTCCCCGCTGCATACCCCCATGGAGAAGCCGCCCCAGCCGGGATCGGCGTTCTGGAGCGTAAAGGTCCCGTCACCGTTGTTGGCCAGGAAGGCATTGCGGCCGAATTCGTTGACCACGAATATCTCGGGATGGAGGTCCTGGTCCGCGTGCAGCCAGAGGGCAGCGAAGCTTTTTCCGAATTTGCCGGAGGCGCCCGCACGACTCGTGACGTCCTCGAATTCGCCGTTGCCAAGGTTTCTCCAGAGGACGTTTTCGATGTAGGACTCGAGGTTCTGGTCGATGAAGCCGCGGGTGCCTTTCTGGAGAAGAAGAGGCGAGACGCGGCCCTGGTTCAGGCCGTAAAGGTCGAGCCGGCCGTCTCCGTCGAAGTCGCCAACGCTCCACTGGGGGTCCCGGGTGTATCGCGATGTGGGAAAGCGCTTGCCGGACGCCGCCAGCTTTCCCTCGCGATTCCAGTAAATCTGCGTGCCGAGCACCAGATCGACCCAGCCGTCGTTGTCCAAGTCCGCCCAGAGCGCCGACATTTCCGCCTGGGCGTGCCCGAAGTCGGTGTCCGGCTCGAATCGCGCCCCCTCAGCGCCACGGAAGAGGAAACAACCGTAGAGATCGGTCACCAGCACGTCGAGTCGGCCGTCCCGGTTGTAGTCCGCGAGGTAGACGCCGCCGCTGATGTCGGGCTTGGGCACCCCCTCGGGCCGCTGCGCCGTCCAGTTGTCATGGTATCGGAAAGCGTTCAGGCCGCTTTCCCCGGTGACTTCCCGGAACAGAAGCCGGGCGCTGGCCTGGGCGCTGACGGATCGGACCTGCCAGGAGCGAATCCACGCCGTCGGGCTAGGGTCTTCGTCGCTCACCGGGAGCGCGGTGAGGTCCTGATACCAGGTCACCTTGAGAAAGCCGAAGTCGCGGTGCCGGCCCTTGGCGACCATTTTCAACCGCATCACGGACCATTCGCCCGAGCCGTCCTCTCTGGCCTGGTGTTTCAGGCTCTTGATCTTGCAACTCAGCGCCGGGCTGACCTCGAACAGGCCGATGAGGGTCTTGAGGTAACGGACCATTCCCGCCGCATCGACGGGCTTCGGTGAAGCCGCGGGCGCGGCTGCGGACCCTGCCAGCAGATACGGGAAATCGGGGTCGGCGGCGAGAGCTGGAAACTCGATGGCCGCGCCATCAAATTCCGGGCTGAAGAGACGGTCGAGCGCCTCTCCCGAATCCTCCACTTCGCCTTTCAGACAACGCCGGAAATGGACGAAGGATTTTTCAGACAGGAGATACGCCTCGTGCTCGATGTCCCAGATTCTCTTTTGGTCCTCGTCCGTGAGGAAAGATTCCACCTTGGCCGACCGTACCTCGGCGGCCGGCTCGGCCCCCTGCCGGGCCTCGGATGAGGCCTCAGGCACCGCGGTAGAAGGACGAACGCGTTCCCCGGGCCCCGGCAGACGCGGCGTCGCCAGGCGGCTGCCCCACAAAAAAAAGAGGAGCGGGAGCAGGCCAACGGCGAGAACCGACGGGACGACCCATGACCGGCGGGCGGGAGGCGGTCTGAGTTCATTCATGGCGGTCTCGGTATCTCCATGGCGATGCCACGCTTCAGGTGCGTGGGCATCAGGCTGTCACCCGGCGGAAATTTCTCAAAAGTGGATTCCTCCTCTTTTGTTATGCCGCCTCTCGGAGGGAGCCCGTTTGCTGGATGCATCCTGTGGAGGGACCAGGCGGCGTCTCCCAACAGGGTCCTGCGAAGGAAATGGGAGGAGCGGGGGCTGGAGGCCGCCGCTCCCCCATTTCCGAAGCGCCGGCCACGGAGGGGCGGCGCGTCCGGTCATTTTATTTTTGCACTTTGCTACATATTTTAGTTTAATAGAGGCAAGTTGCAACAGCTATCTCCCTGATCGCCGAAGGTTGAGACGCCTCTTATGAAATTGACCACCCGATTCCCTCGAAACGCGGAATTAGCCCTTTTTGCACTCCTTTTCCTTGTCTTTTTTTATTTCTTTTCCTTTGCCGTCTACGATCTGGGCTGGTACCCACGCGAGGAAGGAACCTACCTGGAAATGGCTATAAGGGTAGGACGTGGAGACCTGCCTCATCGCGACTTCGAAGATTCAACGACGGGCGGAGTGCACTTTTTCCATTCCGTGGTCGTGGAGGCTCTGAGCGGCTGGACCGGGGTGCAGAAATGGAAAGAAGTGACTCCGGGCGAGTTCGAGACCGTTTCGGAGACAATGGGACAATCCATTCTGAGCGGCCGGCTGGTTCTCCTGGCGGTGAGCGCGCTGACGTCTCTGGTGGGCCTGCTGGTGCTCCGGCGCTGTCTCTCCGCAGCGATGAGCTTTCTCGTCATCTTCGTCTGCGCTTTCTGGGGTCCGGGAAGCTACCTGGTTCCCACGCCGGGCTGGTATGGCGTTTTGACGGCCCTATGCGGGCTCTATCTGCTGCTGAGATACAGCGAGACGAGGCAGATCGGCTGGTTGTTCGCCTCGGGGATCGCGGCGGGAGCGGGCATCTTTTTTCATCTCGGTTACGGCCTTTTGCAGGTCCTCGCCGCGGTCTTGTTCCTTTTCTACCTGGACAGCGAACGGAGCGACGCGCCTGGCGAGGTGAAGCAGGCGGGCCCGGCCTGGGGATTCAAGTCCGCAGTACTGGTCTCCGTGCAACTCCTGCTGTTGTACTTCCTGGCGAAGGAGCGGCAGTTGGACCTGCTGGCCTACTTCATGTTGGGTCCGGTGGCCTTGAGCGCGGGGTGGCTGTACCTGGAATGGGGCAACCCCGGCTCCGGGGCGCGGCTTCGGCGCCTGCTCGGACAACTGGGGATTTATGCCGCCGCCATGGTTCTGACAATCCTGCCTTACCTCCTCCCCTATCTCATCCGGGCCAGCCTGGGCCCCCTCTGGCAGGAAGCGGTGGCCGGTCCCTTCAATGCCCTGGGCAAGGGAATCGAGAGCCCGTTCGAGGCCCGGGACCTCCTGGCGCTCGCGCCCGCCAACATCTTCGTCCTGGTCCTCTGGGTGCTCCACCGTGAAAAGGCGCCGACGTGGATGATCGGGCTCATCGTCGTTTCCACCGCTGTCGGGCTGTTCTACGCCCTGGCGCGGTGCTACGAGCCGGCCTCCTACCGGCAGACCTGGTCGCTCTTCCGGCTGGTCCTGCCGGAGGCGGTCCTGGTCGCCGCGGCCATCCTCAGCCTCGACGCCGCGGGAAAGGTCCGATGGGAGGGAGGGACCCGCCGCCTCCTGGCGCTGGCGGCCTGTTTTGCGGGCTGTTTTACGTGGGCCCAGTTCCCGGACGTTTCCGGCATTTCCTTCCTCTATGCCTTTCCGTTCCTCCTGTTGCTGCTGGCCGTGCTGGCCTCTGGCGGCATCACGCATCTCGCTGAGGTCACTCCTCAGGCCGCCCGGTGGTTTTTGACCACTGCGGCGGTGGTCTGGCTCGCCTTTTTCGGCCTCTTCGCCTGGGCCTTCGTGCTGAATAGTGATGCCCGGCATCTCGCCGAGGAGTTCGTGCCGAGGACCCACGATGACCGTCTGGGCCTGGACCGTGCCCCCGTCTTCGTCACGGACGAGGATTGCCGTATCTATGAAGGGATCATCCGGTCGGTCCGGGTCTGCTCCAAGCCGGGCGATTACGTCATGGCGTTCCCGAGTTGCCCGGAAGTCTTCGCCTTGTCCGGCCGGCGCAATCCGTTCCGTACCTATCAAGTCCCGCGCAAGGATGAACTGGTTTATCGGGCCGTGGTCGAGGCCTTCGAGGAACAGCACGTCGAAGTGCTGGTGTACAACTTCAGGGCGGATGTGAATCGGACGCTCATGAAGGATGCGGAATTGATGGAATATGTGAGAAAGCGGCTGCCGGAGCGCTCCGTCTACGGGGACATGGTGATCTACACTGCCGAGGAGCCCTGGGTGCTCTGGGCGAAGAGGCAGCCGGATTATGGTGCGGAGAGGGCGAGGATCAAGAAGCGCCACTGGCCGTGGGACCCGCGCATCATCATCGAGCCGAGGTTCAAGTCGGATTCGGGGATTCCCCTGCCGCCGAGGGAGGAGCCGGGTCCGGTGGGGAGCGTCATCGAGAAGTCGTGAAGCGGGGAGCTGGCAGAAGGGGACGAGGGGCAGGGGTCTCCAGACACGGCGGCCAGGGGGCCGGTCACCACTGACCGGAGACTGCGGACTGCGGGGGCCGGTTTCCCTGGTGTCCCCAACTGCAACGCTTGGAAGCGACAGGAATGTCCCGGGCGGTTTTTCTTGGCGGAGTTTCTCAGCAGTTGGGGATTATAGGGAAGAGAGGGTCTTCTCTTTTTGAAATCCGCGATGCCCGGAGGGCGAAGCGGATTTCATGAGGATACTCCGCACGGGAAACGAATGGCGCGGCCATCCGCCCCAGGATAAGATGCAGTCGGGAACGTGCACGGGAGACCCGCTATGAGAAAAGTCCTGATTCAAGCGCCGGAAATCCGTTATCCCGAGTCGGACGGGAAGCCCATGGCCGAGACGGACCTGCACCGGGAAAACATGATAACCCTGCTGCACGCCCTGAAGCAATATTTTCGGAGCGAACCAGAAGTGTACGTGGCCGGGAATCTCCTGCTGTACTACGAAGAGGGCAATCCCAAGGCCTCGTGCGCGCCGGATGTCTTCGTGGTTCGAGGGGTGTCGAAGGCGTTGCGGCGAACCTACCAGGTGTGGAAGGAGGGGAAGGGGCCGGACCTGGTCATCGAGGTGACGTCGAAGAGCACGAAGCGGGAGGACTTGAGGAAAAAGAAGGCAATTTACGCGGAGCTAGGAGTGAAGGAGTACTTCCTGTTCGACCCGTATGCGGAGTATCTGAGTCCGCCGTTACAGGGCTATCGGCTGGATGGTGCTCAATATGTAGCGATGGAATCCTCTATGGAGGGGCGGTTGAGGAGCGGAGTGACGGGCCTGGAAGCCGGGGTCGAGGAAGGTTGGCTGCGGCTGTTCGACCCGGCGACGGGGCAGTGGCTTTTGACGCCAGAAGAGGAGGCGAGTGCCCGCCGCGAGGATGCCCAGGTGCGGCGAAAGGAAGCTCGGGCCCGGAGGGCTGCGGAAGCCCGGGCCCGGCAGGCTGCGGAAGCCCGGGAGAAGGAGGCCGAGGCCCGGCAGGCTGCGGAAGCCCGGGCCCGGCAGGCTGCGGAAGCCCGGGAGAAGGAGGCCGAGGCCCGGCAGGCTGCGGAGGCCAAGGCGCGCCGGCTCGACCAGGAACTCCAGCGCCTGCGCGAAGCGATGAAAAGCCAGTCTCGCCCAACTCGGGAGTGACCTGGAGCCTGAGGATGGAGAGGAACGAGAAGCGCGAAGCGGGCTAAGAGTCCGCAGTCTGCAGTCCATAGGCACAAACCCAAAGCGAGTTTTCCAATCACGAATCAAGGGGCGGTCTCTGGGGTTACATCTTCAGCGGACTGAGGGTTCCTCGTTCGTTCGTCCACCTCTTGCCTTCTGCCTTTTACTTTTCACCTGTCCCCCTCCACGAGGTGCAGGGTCCGATCCCCTTCCTGGGGTCCCCAGCGGGCGGTGTGGCCGCTGGGCCACACGATCTGGATTTCGTCGGCGGCTGGAGCGCGCCCGAGCCCGAAGGTCACGGTCAACTCGGACTGAGAGGCGAAGCTGGAGCCGCTGGTGACCTCTCGGCGCTGCCAGGTCTTGCCGGTCCGGAGCCTGACTTTGACGCCGACGGCTGACCTGTTGCTGGTGCGACCCTCGAGCCGGAGACGCAGGTAGTGGTTTCCGAGGGAGTGGTCGTTTCGGAGGAGGAAGGCCGGGCCCCGGTTCGTGGTGATCAAGATATCGAGGTCGCCGTCTCCATCGATGTCGGCGGCGGCGCTGCCGCGTCCGACGCGGCGGGCGAAGAGGTCGTGCCCGGCCTGCGCGGGGTCGACGAGGGAGAACCGGCCGCCCTGGCCGGCGCGGCCTCGATTCCAGAAGAGCTGTGAAGGTTGGGCGTGTCCGACGGACTGGAATCGTTCCGTCGATTCCTGGGTGTGCCCGTTGAGGACATAGAGGTCCTGCCAGCCGTCGAGGTCATAATCAAAGAAGAAGAGTCCCCAGGTGACGGGGAGGAGGGTCGGGGCGCCGATCCCTTCCGCTGCGGCCAGGTCCGTGAAGACCTCGCGCCGGGGATCGTCGGAGAAGTAGAGGCTGACCATTTCCTGGGTGAAGTTGCCGATGGCGAGTGCGAGGCTGCCGTCGTTCCGGTAGTCGGCCCAGTGGATGCCCATGCCCGCGCGGGCAAGGCCGTGCACGTCGGTGGCGACACCGACGCTGGCGGCAACTTCGAGGAACGTGCCGTTCTTCTGATTGAGGAAGAGGAAGCCGGGCACCTGGTCATTGGCGACGGCGATGTCCGGCCACCCGTCCTCGTTGTAGTCCCATACGCCGATGCCGAGGGCTTTAGCGGCGAGGCGGCCGCGGAAATCGATCCGGCGGATGCCGGCCTCGTCGGTGACCTCGCGGAATCGGCCCTGGCCGAGATTGTGATAGAGCCGGCAGGTATCTCCCTCGAAGAATTGGGGATAGGGATATTCATGGATGCCCCAGCCTGCGGACTCGACGGCGAGTTTACGCTGGATATCGGGGGACCAGTGGACGTAATTGCCGACGAAGAGATCGAGCCAGCCGTCGCGGTCGTAGTCGACGAAAGCGGCGCTGGTGGACCATTCGGGGCACTCGACGCCGGCCTCGGCGGTGACGTCCTCAAAGCCCTTTCCTTCGCGGTTGCGGTAGAGGACGTTGCGTCCCACGCACGTCACGTAGATATCCTCGTAGCCGTCGTTGTCGATGTCTCCGAAGCAGACGCCTTGTCCGTAGGAGTGGCACAGGAAGCCCATGTCGCGGCCGACGTCGGTGAAGCGGCCGCCGCCCTCGTTTCGGTAAAGGGCGTGGGCGGGGAGGGTGCCCGCGGCCTCCTTCGGGTGAAATGGCCAGTGCCCGGAGTTCACCAGAAAGATGTCCGGGTCCCCGTCGCGGTCGTAATCTACAAAGCCGCAACCGGGTCCCAGCATCTCCGGAAACCAGAGGGCCCCGTAGTCGCCCGAGTCGTGGAGGAAGCGGATGCCCGCGGAGGCAGTAATGTCCGTGAACGTCACGAGCGGGGCGGGGACGGCGGGCGGCGGTGGTGGCGGCGTCCGGCGCGCTTGCACTCCGGGCCCCTTGTCGGCGGGCCGCCGGAACAGGAAGAAAGCAGCGACAAGCCCGAGGCAGAG
Source organism: Planctomycetota bacterium (assembly GCA_016179685.1). Classification (GTDB taxonomy): domain Bacteria; phylum Planctomycetota; class PUPC01; order JACPCR01; family JACPCR01; genus JACPCR01. The sequence goes on from JACPCR010000054.1 coordinate 108,500, forward strand.
GGGGAAGAAGAGGAGCAGACTCGGGCGGCGACTCATGGCAGGGATTGCCCTTCCGTCACGACGATCGTCCGGCGGCCAGGCACGTCCCGGAAGACCTGCTGGCGGCCCGAGGGCCAGGTGATCTCGACCTCGTCGGCCCGGGGATGATCGCCCAGCCCGAAGGTGAGGGTCAACTCGGACTGGGAGGCATAGCTCGAGCCGCTGGTCACCTCGCGTCTTTGCCACATCCGGCCGGTGCGAACGCGCACCCGGGCCCCGATGGCGCTGCGGTTGCTGCGGACGCCAGCGAGGCGGAGGCGGATGAAGTTTTTATCCGGCCCGGCCTCGTTGCGGTAGAGGCGTGCGGGCCCCATGTTGGCCGACACCAGGATATCGAGGTCGCCGTCGCTGTCGATGTCCCCGAAGGCCGTCCCCCGGCCCACGACGGGCGTGAAGAGGTCCGGCCCGGACTCCTCGGGACCGACGGTGATGAAGGCGGGTCCGCGACGCGGGCCACGATTCCAGTAGAGGACGGGCTTCTGCTCGTAAGGAAGCGACTGGACGCGGGCCTCCGTCAAATGGGTGTGGCCGTTCACCGTGAACAGGTCGAGCCAGCCGTCGAGGTCATAATCGAAGAAGAAAAGGCCCCAGGTCACTCCGGGCCGGGAGGCGGCGCCGACCCCCTCGGCGAGGGCGACGTCCACGAAGATGGAGCGTTCGGGGTCCTGGGCCATGTACAGGCCGAGGACTTCGGTGGCGAAATTGCCGACGGCCATGGCGATGGACTGGTTGTTGCGGAAATCAGCCCACTGGATGCCCATTCCGGCCCGGGCCTGGCCAGAAGTGCTGGTCGATAGGCCGACCTCGGGTGCGACGTCGAGGAAACGGCCGTGGCCGAGGTTCTTGAAGAGGAGGTTGGGCACGCCGTCATTGGCGACCGCGATGTCGGGCCACCCGTCGTCGTTGTAGTCGCACACGGCGACGCCCAGGGCCTTCGCCACGGGCTTGCCCCCTCGCTCGGTCCGGCGGATGCCCGACTCCTCCGAGACGTCCTGGAAATGGAGGCCATCCACGTTCCGATACAGGGCACAGAAGGTTCCCCCATAGAGCGCGGGATTGCCGTAGGCGAACATGTCCCGGAACGAGGCATTCTCGTTCCTGACCCGCTGGGGCAATAGCATCGGTCCGCCGGACCGGCGGCGCTCCTCGCCGTGGGCAATGTTCGACTCCCGCAGGTCGTTGATCCTCCGCTCCTCCTCGAGCGACCATTTCACATAGTTGCTCACGAACAGGTCGAGCCGGCCGTCACGGTCGTAGTCCAGAAAGGCCGCGGAGACGGACCACTCCGTGCTCCCGACGCCGGCCTCCGCCGAGATTTCGACGAACCGGCGTCCCTGGTCGTTGCGGAACAGGAGGTTGCGGCCCACGCCGGTGATGAGGACGTCCTCGTAGCCGTCGTTGTCGATGTCGCCGAAGCAGACGCCCTGGCCATAGACTCGGGTGGCGAGGCCCATCTCCGTGCCGACGTCCGTGAATCGGCCGTTGCCGTCGTTGCGGTAAAGCGCGTGCACGGCGGTCGGCTGGGCGGGATCGGTGGCGCGATGCGGCCACGTGCCCGAGTTGACGAGGAGGAGATCCAGATCGCCGTCGTTGTCGAAATCGAAGAATCCGCATCCGGCCCCGTTGATCTCGGGGAAGAGCAGGGCGCCGTACTGCCCGGACTCGTGCTGGAAATGAATGCCCGCCTCCCCGGTGCAGTCCCGGAATCGCAGCCGCGGCGGACGCGTGGAAACGTCTGGGTCCGGCAAGGGAACGGTGGCGGCCCGGGGAGGCGGGGAGTCACTCCCGACGCGGCCCCGCACCATCAGGGCCATCGCGGCGGCATAGAGGACGAGGCAGAGGAGCAGCAGCGTTCGCTTCATGAGGATACGCCTAGTACACGCGTTCGGAAGCGCATGGGCACTTCCGAACGCGTGTACTTTGGATACCCCTCACGCTGGGAGGGGTTTGCATTGAGTTTTCCGGTTGAAAGTGCGGGAGCACTTCTCAACCGGAAAACGGGGTGATTTCAGGACGATCTCTTCTGCGGTTCTAAGCGGAAGGCCACGATACGTCACCAGTCCATGCCGGGACGCGCCGACTTGGTCGCTTCTGAAAGGTGCCGAGTGGATTCCTCTAGCGTCTGCAAGTTCCTGAGCACGGCATCCTGAAGCGTGTGCGACGCAATGAAAACTTCTCGGCCACCAGCCGTGTTTTCCTCGATACGTCGAATGCACTCCAGGATGTGGCGCAGGTAGACGGTATCATCCTTCATACCGAGACGGCCTCCTGAAGCACGTGGTCTCGAAGGTCCTTGTTGAGCGCTCGCTCGACGACAATTTCAACTCGCTGTCCGAGAAGGTCCTCCAAGTCGATGATCAGGCCAGCCGGGAACCAGGGACTGGTGGCCGGACCGACCTCGACGAGAAAATCGACATCGCTGTCCGGCCCGGCCTCTCCACGGGCGACCGAGCCGAACACGCGGATGGTCAAGACACCGTGCTGGGCGGCGATGCGGCAAATCTCTTCGCGCTATTCATGAATCAGGTCCAGCGTCGTCATTTCAGACAGGCTCGTCATGAGTGAACGGCAGCGTCCCGCAGGACGCCGCACTGCTCCCAGGCCGATTTACTCCTCTTCCGCGATGTGATCGAAGACGGGCGAGGTGAGGCGGCCGCGGGCGTATTTCGCCCACTTGGTCTCCGGGTAGTCCCAGGTGCAGCGCTTGAACATCTGGTAGGCCTTTCGTGCGTCCTGGCCCTTGAGGAAGGCGTCCCCGGCCCAGTACATCGCCGCAGGCACCAGGTCGGACTGGGGGAACTTGTCGATGAAGCCCTTGAAGTGCTCCGCGCCGGGAAGAAACGCTTCACCCAGGATGTAGGCCAGGCCCATCTTGAAATAGACCTTCACGGAGTCCGAGTGGTCCGGGAAGCGGTCGGTGAAGCGGCCGAACACGCTGATGGCGGTCCGGTAATCCTTCTTGTCGAAGAAATAGATTCCGATGCGGATCATGGCGTCGGCGAGCAGGGGAGAATCCGGGTACTTGTAGGCGAGGCGGACGTATTCCTCGCAGGCGCGGTCGAACTCGCCCTTGGACTCGAAGGCCTTCGCCATGGCGAACTGGGCCTCCGGCGCGACCGGGCTGTCCGCGTGGTCCCGCGTGATGCGGCGATAGGTGACGATGGCGTCGTCATAACGCTGCTCCTCCGCATCCAGGTTGCCCAGCATGAAGGCCGCCTGGTCCACAATCTCCGCATCCGGAAAGTAGGTCAGCAAATCCCGCAAAATCTGGCGGCCCTCGTCCAACTCCTTCCGGCCCAGTTCCGGCTTCTTCATCTTCAGGTGCTCCCGGCCGAGGTTGAAGAAGCATTCGCCGATCTTGAACTCCGTCTCCATCGCCGTCTTGTCGTCCGGATACTTCTTGCTGAAGGCCGCGACCACGCCGTCCGTCCCGGCCACGACGTCCACCCCGGCCACTCGTTCGGCTGGTCCCTCGGCCTCCGTGTTCCGCTCGTCGAGGTAGAGGACCCGGATGCGGCTGCCGTAATCCGCCTCGACCGCCTGGTTCGCGGGGTCCGCGGCCAGGGCGTGAACGAGGGGCACGGCGGCGTTGAAGACCCCGCTGTGCGACAGCGTTTCCGTGAGCGGCAGGGTCAAGGCGTCGCCCAGGCTGGTTTCCACCTGGACCTGGACCTGGTCGCGTTCGCCCGTGGTGTCCGCGTCGAAATCCGTCACTTGCAGGAAGAAGCTCTCGCCGACGTGGGCCGCCTCCACGTTCTCCTCGTACTTGTCGTCGAAGAACCCGAGGGTCCCGTTGCTGAGAATCCGGGCCGTGGCGTGGACCTCCGTCTCGAGCGGATTATCCGGGCTCTCCTGGTCCACGTACGTCACGGTGATGAGGTCCTGCCCGGAGACGTTAAGGACCGGGACGGTGGGCTCATCCTTCTGGCCCTTGCGTTTGCTCATGGGGCTCTTGATCTTGTAGACGGATTCCTCGTCGGTGAGTCCGGCGGCCTGCACGACGAAATCGGGCGACTTCTCATCGCCGAGGAGGGTCTTGATGTGCCCGCGGAAGAGGCCCAGGCCGAGCGCATCGAGGAGCTGGGCCGGGTTGCCGCCCTCCCAGGGCGTGACGCCCGTGGACGCCCCGGCGACCTTGCACTCGACAATGGCCGTATCCTTGCCGAAACTGCCGTCGAGCCGCACGCGGATGGTGCTCCCCTCGTGCAGGCACTGGTCGGGGTCGACCACTTCAACGGTGAGGCCATCGTCAAGCGAGATGAGCCTCAGGTGGTCCTGCCACTGCTCCTCACCCGGGGCGTCCCGGCCGAAGGGGATCACCCGGACTCGCCCGAGCGTCGGGACGTTCTCGACGACCTTCCAGGTCCGTTCCGTCGGGTTGCCCGGCAGCGTATTTTCCCGGTCCACGAAGGCGATCTCCATGGCCTCGCCCTCGCCCAGCGTGATGCACCCGGCCTGGGCCTTCGCCGAGGTGCGCAACTCGGCCTCGAAGATTCCCGAGAACGGCTCCGTCTCCTTGGCGATCCACTTCGTCTCCTCCCCGGCTCGCAGCGTGCGCACGACGAACTCCGCCTTGTCGATCCCGTCGCTCGTGTCCATATCGTAGTCCACGATGCGGACGAGGAAGGGGTCCCCGGCGTTGACACGCTGGGTGAGCAGCTCGGCGGCCTTGCGCTCGCCCGTGGCCTCGTTCTCCTGCCACTGCCGGGTGAGCGCGGCCATCGAACCGTTGTAGTAGGTCACGGACAGCTTCTGCCGGTGGATGACGGGCGTGCCGGGCTCGACGTTGACCTCATCGGTATAGGAAGCGGTGATGGCGTCGCCCGGCGTGAGTTCGAGGGTTTCGTTCCTGGCCAGCTCGTGGATGCGGACCCCCGGCGTGGGCACGATCTTCCGGTCTCCGCTCCAGACCTCGAGGAGGGCGATGGCGGGCGCGTCGGAATGGAATTCATCGATGAGGAAGCGGACGAACCGGGCGGGCCTTGGGGCGAAGGTGAGGGCGGCGCCGTGGCCTTCTTTGGCCTCCTGGATTTCGAACTGGCGTGCAGTGAGTTTTTCGGACTGGTTGAGCTCGGGATATCGTGCGGGGTCGAAGAATTCCTTCGGGATGATTTCGAAATTGGACCGTGAGGGCAGGCGCCAGGCGACGCGCAGGACTTGGACGATCTCCCACTCCTGGAAGTAACAGGTGATCTTGTGGAGGCCCTTCTGCAACAGGATTTTGCCGGAGTGGGACCAGTTGCCGGACGCCGCGTGGTTGCCCGGGAATTCGGCCACGAGCTCGCCATCGACCAAGAGGAAGGAGGCATCGTCCGAGTCCACGGCGAACTCGTAGGTGCCGGTTTCGGGACACCACAGGTTGCCCCAAAGGACGGCGATGTAGTATTCGTCGGGTCCGAAGGGGTTGCCCTCGTCGTCGTGAATCCACGGCGTCCTGGCCTCGCCGTAGACCCTCGGGGCCAGCTCGCACATGTCCATGATGTCCCGAAGGACCTTCGGATCGCCGATGTAGTTCGGCAGGGTCCGGACCCGAAGCGGCCCGTAGACGAGCTTGTCGTGGTAATTCCAGCTCTCGGGCACCGTGGCCACGGTCTGCCAGCTCTTGTTGTCCGCCGAGGTCTGCACCTGGTAGCGGATCGGCTCGCGGTCCCGCGCCCCCGTCCCGCGGTGCCAAACTACCCTGTCCACTGGAAAGACCTCCTTCAGGTCGATCTGAAGCCACTTCGGGGCCTGGCCGTCCATGAGGCCCATCCAGGACTTCTGCGGGTCCGGGTCCCCGTCGATGGCGTAGATCGCCTCATGCGCCTCGCTGAAGTCGCTCGCGATGGCGTCGGGCGGCCGGACGCCGGTTCTCACCAGGCCGTTGAACTTGCCCGTGTGGGGGCCGCTCTCCTGCAACGCCGCCCGGACCACGTCCCCGCTCGAGGCCGTGACTTCGACGCGGACCGTATCCGGCTCGGACGAACGGTCCAAATCCAGATCGACGACGCGGAGATAAATGTTGTTGCCGGGCTTGACCTGAGTGGCATCGCGGAACTCGCGCCGTTTCTTGTGCGGGTCCTCGAAGAGATCGCCGCGGATTTCCACCTTGGCCTCTTCCTCCTCCGGGATTTCGGATGCGCTGGCGAGAAGCCTCCCGTCCGCCGCGACCCGCAGGGTAAATTCCCGCGCATGGGCATCCTCCAGCACAAAGTCCTTGGCAAAGTCCGGATCGTAGTAATACGTCAGAACGTCGGAGCCGGAGACCTGGAGGACGTGGTCGCCGGACTCCGGCTCGCCGAGCCTCGTCTGGATGGAGCCGACGAAGAGGCCCGCGCCAGCTTCCGACTTGGCCAGAATGACGCGCTCCCGGTCCCTCTTCTTCCCGTCCGGCCCGACCCCTTGCACGATCACGGGCACTTCGAGCGAGCCCCGCGTGATGTTGAGGTCCTGGTCCGAGACGCGAATGCGCATCTCGCCTCCGAGGTCCACCACCCGCCGGGACTCCCCGCTCCAGGCCCCGATGAGCTTGAGGGTATCCACCGCCTCCTTGTAGCGCCCCTGCTCGTGGTAGACGGAACCCAGCCGAAAGATGATCTCGTCGGCGGTCTGGGGATTCGGGCTCATCATGAGGACCGTGCGGAATTCGTCGGCCGCGGCCTTCTTCTCCTCGAGACTGTGGTAGAGAATGCCCATCAGGATGTGCGCCCGGATCACCGTGTCCCGCTCCGGATGGTCCAACAGGTCAGCCAGAATCTCCCGGGCCTGGTCGAAAAGCTTCTGGGCGATGAACACCGTGGCGATCTTGAACCGCGCCTCGATGCCCTCGGACAGGGCCGGATACCGGTTCGCCACGGCCGTGTAGTGCTCCCGCGCGATCTCGTAGCGCTCGTCGCGGTAGAAGCAGTCTCCAAGAAGGATTTGCATCATGGCCTTGTCCGAGTCCGCAACGAGGGGGTCCGCCTCGCGCCGGGCCAGAAAAGCGGAGCAAATCTCCACGGCGGGCTTGATCGCCTTGGACGCCAGGTGATGCCGGACGATCAGGCGGAGGTACTCGGCGCTGAGCTTGTGCTGGTGCTGAGCGAAAATCTCCAGGTTCTCCTGGTAACGCTGCCAGGCCAGCTCCTCCTCGCCGGAAAGCGCGAAGGCGTTGCCCCAGAGCAGCCCCGCCTCCGGCGCAGCCGCATCGATCACCAAAGCGCCCGATCCGCTCTCCGTCAGGGCCTCGCCCAGGAGCTTTTCGGCGTCGGCGATCCGGTTCTTATCGGCGAACTTGGGGTTGAGCCGGAGGAGGGAGCGAAGGATGGCGGCGGCCTCTCCGTAGCGCTTTTCCCGCATGCGGCCCGCGGCGAACTCGCGAAGGCTGTCCCAATGCCATGCCTCCTCACGCGGCGCGTTGTAGACCATCCTCTGAATCTCCAGGTTGGCCTGGAGGTCGTCGCCGCGCAGCCGGTAGAACTGGATCAGATGTTTTCGAGCCTCGAAGGCCTCGGGCCGGTTCGCATACTGCCGCGTCATCTCCCCGACGAAATCGAGGTAGCGCTGGACCGACTCGGGCGGCTGAAGTTCATAAAGCTGCACCTCGGCGACCATCATCTGGTTCGGCATCGCTGGGGAGCCCCCGCCGGCCTGCTGCAGGATGCGGATGGCCGTGGTGGTCACGGGACTGAACCGGTGCTCCACGAGGACGGCTTCCGCGGGCCTGGCCCGTTCGAAGCCCGGCACATCGCGGAAGTCATTGCCTTGCAGGACCTGGAGCTTGTAGGCCTTGGGAAGCTCCGCGGCGTGTCCCCAGTAAATGCGCACACGATGCACGGCTGCGGCCCGGTGCAGCACGCAGTCCACCCAGTGGGGCCTCGGCGAGACGTCGGAAAGCCAGGAGCGGGCGGGGTTGCCCCTTTCGCCGTCGGTGATCCCGTCGTGAATCCAACCGGGGGAGGTGCCGGTGGAGAACGTCGTATCCACCTCGGCGTGGAAAGGAAGTCGGGGGCCGTAATGATCGAGGAGGCGATACCAGGCGTTGGAAACCTCGGCGTGGGCCTGGTTGCCGAATTTCTGGCGCACCTGCTCCGCGACCGCGGACCCGGCCTCGACCTGGCCTGAGGCCAGGAGAAGATGACTGAGACGGTCAGCCGCACGCAGATTCTCGCTCCACTTGTCGCGAAAACGGTCCCAAACCACGCGATAGGCCTCGATGGCGCGCGGAATGCCGTCGCGCTCGGGCTCGTAACGCTGGCCGAGGCGAAAGTAAATCTCCGCCGCTCTCGGGTTGCCCGGGTTGCGCTCGAACCACTTCTGGACCAGATCGTTCCGGGCGTCCGCCGTGAAGGCGTCGATCGCCGTCAGGGTGCAGAGCACCGCGGCCTCGCTGTCCGGATATTTCTCCACCAGCTCGGTGAACACCTTGGCCGCCTCGCCCGGCCGATTCTGGTAGAGGTGCGTCTGCCCGGCTCGGAAGGCCATCTCCAGCGCCCGCGGGTGGTCCGAAAACGTCTCCCGCCACGTCCGGGCGTAGGCGATCGCCTCGTCGTAGCGCTGAAGCCGGTTGTAGAGGTCCCAGAGGCTGAGCCCGCCGTGCCAGACGTCAACGGCCTCCTTGCCCTGGTAGCCCATGTATTTCTGATAATGCTCGATGCTCCGAGCATAGTCCCGCGGGTCTCGGTCACGGTACAAATCCCCGAGAACGCGCTCCCAGGAGGGGGCCGGCCGCTCCCGGTTGAACTGTTCCGCCAGTTCCCGGGCCCTGGTCACGTTGCGCCAGCGATCCGAGGCCACCCAGATGATTTTCTCCTGCAGGCCGGTCGGATCGGCCTGGGCAGGCAGATGGCCCAGCATGGCCAGTAGCTCGGCGACCTCCTCTTCGAAAAGAGCCCGGCGGTCCAGGGCTTCGGCCAGCTCGCGGATGCAGCGCAGGTTGCCGGGGGCCAGAGCCCGCGCCTGCCGGTAACGCTCGAGGGCCCTCTCCGGCTCGCGCTGAGCTTCCAGCAATTGGGCCAGCCGCAGGAGCACGAACGGCTCGGGCTTGTCCGGCAGCAGAGCCTCGGCCTTCTCGAGGTCGCCCTGGAGAAGGATGAGTTCCAGTTTGAGGCCGGAGAGAATCCCCAGGATTTCGTCCTGGCCTTCGGGAACCTTCTTCTCCTCTTCCCCGCCCTCCTCGTAGGCCTTGTAGTGGCTCATGGCCTGATCCCACCGCCCCAGCGCGTGCTGGCATAACCCCGCCCGGAACAGGTCCAACCCTTCCAGCTTCCGCGGCTTGAGCAGGAGCACGCCGCCCGTCAGGCCGCCGGGCCCGGCCCGGTCGAGCACCCGCACGACCAGGCTGATCACCCGGACGGGCTGGTCTTCGCTGGCCACGGTGAAGGGGAAGCGGAACGAGCCGCCCCCGCTGTGCTGTGCGCTCAGGACGCCGTTCACGTAGACCCAGGCCTCGTCCTGGACGCCCTCGAAGATCAAGGTGTACGGGTCCGGAGTGCCGCTGTGCGGGAAGTCGAGCCGATACCAGCCGTACCCGTCGAAGTCGCCGCCCCAATCCTGTCCGGCGTTCATCTCGCCCCAGGCGGCGTCGAGAGGCGCGGTGACCCAGCTTTCCTTCTCGCCCGCGTTGTCCGGGTCCCGCCGGAAGCGCCACTTTTCGAGTCGAGCCTTCTCGAAGGAAAGCTGCTCCAGGAGGGGGCTGACCTGTCCCTTGCGGATTTCGTCGAAGAAGCCGCCGAGGCCGCGGAGGGCTGGATGGGCGGCGAGCCGAGCCATGGCGGCCAGGGCTGTGAGCTGAGGCTGGACCTCGCCCAGGAGGCCCCAGGCGGCCCCCTGGATGCCGAGGGCCAGGGCCGCGGCCGCGTCCGAATCGTCCTCGAGAAGGACGTCCCGCGCGATGCGGACCGCCTGCTCGAGCCGGGCCTTGGCCTCTGCGGGATCGCGTTTCGCCGCGGCGTCGGATTCGCCCGCACGGCCCGCTGGCGGCGGCGGCGGGCTGGCCAGCCGGACCTGCCGGCCCGCCAACTCCGCCAGGGCCTCGCGCAGGCGAGCGTGGCCCGGGAAGCGGGCGAGGCTGCGCCGCAGGAGGCCTTCCGCACGATCGAGCTGGCTGGCCGCCTGGGCGTGGTCGAGCAGCCGCGCCGGGGCGTGCCCGGCGGCGGCGTAATGGGCGTGGGATGGGAATCGCTCGAAGATGGGGGCCAGGGCCTCCACCACCTTCGAATGCTCCTTGCGGGGCTCGTACACCGCCGTGGCGAGTTGCCAGCTCGCCTTGCAGACGATGTCCCCATCCGAGGGGAAACGGGCCTGGGCGTCCTTCAACAGCGCTTCCGCTTGGGCATAAAGCGCCTGAATCTCCGGAGTGTCCGGCGTCTCGCCTTCCGGGGCGCCGGCCCCTTTCTGCTTCTCCCGGATTTCCGCGGCCTTGCCCAACGGGCACTCGCTGATCGCCACGAAGAGGTCGCCGCTCGGAAAACGAGCCGCGGCCTGCTGGTAGGTCTGGAGCGCAGCGTCGAACTGGCCCGCCGACTTCTGCCGCTGGGCCAGCTCGAGGCGGTCCTCGAGGCTCTCCGGGTGCAGCTCGACCATCCGGGCGAGCGCCGCCAGCGATTCCTCCTTCCGATCCAGGTCCCACAGGAGACTGGCGTAGGTCCGGCTCGCCGCCCGGGCTTCGGCGCTCTGTCCGTGCCGCTTCATGAAATCCTCGTAGGCCGGCAGGATTCGGTCTGGGTCGTGCGTCTTTTCAAGCGCGCGGAGCTTTGCCAGTCGCGTCTCCGGCGTGTCGTGCAGGCGGAGGACCTGGTCATCAGCATCCGCGGCGTTCTGGAACTGTTTCAGCCGCTCCAGATAGAGTTGTGCCAGGCGCGTCCAGATCGCTTCACGGTCCGGGGCGTCCGGGTATTTCTCGAGGTAAGCGCGGTATCGGGACACGGCCACCGCATACTGCCGCACTCCTTTCTGGTCGGACAACTCGGCGGTCTTCAACTGGGCCCTCGCGGCCAGAGGATGCTGGGGATACTTTTCTACCAGCAGCGTGTAGGCCTCGCGAGCCTTCAGGAAGTCCTGAGCCTGGTTTTCATACACCCGCGCAATGGCGAACTGCAACTCCGCCGCGGAAGCCGGGTCCGGCGCCTCCTCGAGCAGCGCTCGATACTCCCGCAAGGCCGTCTCCGTCTCGTGGAGCACCTCTTCGTAAATCCGGCACAGATACAGGCGAAGCGCCCCACCCTGCGGATCCTCCGGATAGCGGCCCAGATAGTCCCGGTAGAGAGCGATAGCCTTGGGAAAGTCGCCCCGGGCCTCATAGGCCCGGGCCGTCTTGAGCCGGTACTCCTTCTCACGCGGATCGCCCGGCCACTGCTGGACGAATTCCTCGAAGACGCGGCAGGCCTGAATGGGCTCCCCAATCTCGAGAAGACACTGGCCGAGCCGGAGTTGAGCGTCCCGGTAACGATCGTCCCGGGGGGCCGATTGGAAAAACTGGCGGTAGGACTTGACCGCGGCGTGAAGGTCGCCCGCCTGCGCCTGCTGCTCGGCGCGAGCCGCGAGCTCTGCAGGCGTTTGGGCCATAAGAGGCACGGCGAATGCCAGGATCGGGATCAGCGACCAGGGGCCCATCCGACACGACATCCGGCCCTCGAACGGGCCCGGAGGCAGCCCAGTGCCTTTCTGGATCGCACGTATAATGTTGAACGCGGGTGACATCATCGGGATTCGGCGAAGCCGAAACAGGCCCGCAAATGAAATCCGCGGAGCCCGAAGGGCGGAGCGGATTTCATGTTAGCAGCCTCGACCGGGTCATTCAAACGGGACGCGGGAAGTTGTATGATACTCATTAAGAAGGCCAATGGCCGCCTTCCACGGCACGGACGGCCGGACGGTCAGGAGCGTGATTGACGGAGCTGATAGACTCGCTTCGTTGTGTCAGAGAGAAACAAGATCGGCTGGAATCACGGAGAGCACGGAGAAAACCAGCAAAGGGTTTTCTCAGAATCCCTCCGTGTCCTCCGTGGTTCACCTTGGACTTGCGCGCTCGCCAGGATGAAAGTCTCTGCGCCTCGGTGGCTCATGAGCAGTCTCCGTTCGGGGCATTCCAAGCCCATGACCTGGGAAAAGGGAAAAAACGCAAGTGTTGGTGTAGAAGGCTCTTATCTGGTTGTTTCTCAGGAGATCCTTTATGGCCTGCAGAAGCCACAGGACATTCCCTCTGTGCTTGGGGTCTCTGTTGTTCTCGACCCTGGGTCCGGCGCAGGAGATGCGCGAGACTCCCCATGGCCGGCTCGAGACCCTGCACGGCTACACCGTGGTCTCTCTGGAAGGAACACCCCAGGAGATGGGGAAGGCTTGCGGACAGCTCCTGGGTCCCACGATCCGCAGGGTCGTCCAGGCGATGATCACTGACGGGATCGGACGTGACCGAGCGGCTTATGAGAACATCCTGGCGGGCAGCCGGAGGATGGAGGCACACCAGCCTGCGGACTACCGCGAAGAGGTGCGGGCCATGGCTGAGGCGGCTCGTGTGGCTTACGATGATCTGCTGCTCCTGCAGTATTTCGGCGACGTTCGGAGGTGCATCAGCGGGCCCGGAAGCTCAGCGCTGTGCACCTCCTTCGCCGTCCTGCCTCCGAACACGGGCGAGGAAGTGTGCCTGGTGGGCCGCAACTTGGATTACTTCGACCACGGGGTGGGCGAGTACGCCTCCATCCTGGTTCATTACCGGCCGGAGGGCAAGATTCCCTTTGTAACGGTGACTTGGGCCGGGATCGTCAACGGCTGGACGCTGTTGAGCCTGAAGGGGATCGTGGTGTCCAACAACACGGCGTTCGGCGCCCGCAAGGAGTCTCTCGAGGGAATTTCCACCTGTTTCCTGCTCCGGTACGTTGCGGAGCGTGCGGGAAGCCTGGACGAGGGCATCGCCCTGGTCCGGCAGGCGAAGCGGGCGTGCGGCACCAACATGCTGATCGCGGCGGGCCGGCCGCCCGGCGGGGCCATCCTCGAGTTCGACAGCGAAAGGGTCATGGTGCGCCGGCCGACCCGCGGCTTCGTCGGCGCCGCCAACAGCTTCCTGTCGCTCTACGATAAGGATGTGGAGGGCGAGGTCTTCCATGGCGGACGGCTCGGGTGCGTCCAGAACCTCGTGGACGGCCGCCGGGGCAGGCTGGGCCTGTCGGACAACCTCGCCGGGGCTGAAGGCGTCCCCATCACGACCATGAACCTGCATTCCGCGATGATTGACGCGACGAACCTGCGCATCAGGGTCGCCATGGGCAGAATCCCCGCCTACCGGCTGCCCTATCGGGCCTTCCGTCTGACGGAGCGGCGTCTCGTGGCGGAGGAGGAAGTGGATTCTGCCGATGGGAAGGCGGCGGAGGGTGAATGAATTGCTCTTTGGAAGCGCGGTTTATGAAGCTCGCGGACTCGCTTCGCTGTGACAGCTAGAAACAAGGGTCTGGGTGGCCGAGGTAGAGATTTACTTGTAAAAGTTTGCGCGTCGCGCGGAGATGTTGGAGTCACGCCTGCCTGCCGCGCGGCGGCGCAGACAGGCCTTGAGGCGTGGCGCTGCTCGGACAACGGCTAAGTGGTTGTATATAAACGTGTTACCAGCTTGTTTCTCAGGAGATGGCTGCTCTGTAGGACGGTATCGCGTTTGACCCACAGGTTGTGGCGTGGGCGGACGCGCTGGCATCCGCGGGATGCGGACGGACACTATCCCACACCCGCGACCCGAACGCCTTCTTAAGAAACTCGTCGCGGCTCTCTCCGAAGGGGACCCAACTCCATCCATCTTTGCGGCGACGCGGCCCGCCATTTTCCTTCCAAATTCTTGTCCTGTTTCGCCCTTTCAGGGCTATCCATGAGTCTCGCGCTTTTCTCTTTCACTCAGTTCTTACCAAGTCCCCTCCATCATCGCGGGTGAGGCGACCTTGGAACGGTCCATCGTCATTCAGGGCGCGGCGCAGCATAATCTCCAGCATCTGGACATCACGCTGCCCCGTGACCGGCTCATCGTCATCACGGGCCTGAGCGGATCAGGCAAGTCGTCGCTGGCGTTTGACACGATCTACGCCGAGGGCCAGCGGCGGTACGTCGAGAGCCTGTCCGCCTACGCCCGGCAGTTCCTCGAACAGCTCCAGAAGCCGGAGGTGGAGCGCATCGAGGGGCTGCCGCCGACGATCGCCATCGAGCAGCGCCAGGCGGCGTCCAGCCCGCGCTCCATCGTGGCGACGACCACGGAGATTTACGACTACCTGCGGCTTCTCTACGCGCGGGCCGGCGAGCCTCACTGCCACCTCTGCGGCCGGCCGATTACCCGCCAGTCCGCCGAGGAGATGGTCGAGTTCATCCTGAGGAAGCCGGAGGGCGTGCGCCTGGTTCTCCTCGCACCCCTGGTGCGAGGCCGGAAGGGTGAACATCGGGAGGCCATCGAGCACGCCCGGCGTGAAGGCTTCGTACGCTTCCGCATCGACGGCGTCCTCGTGGAAGCCGAGGCCCTGCCGGACCTGGACAAGAAGCGCTCCCACCGCATCGAGGTCGTGGTGGACCGCCTCGTCGTTCGGCCGGGCCTGCGCAGCCGCCTCCAGGATTCCCTGGAGACGGCGCTCCGAGTGGGCGGAGGCCTGGTCACCGTCAGCGCGGAGGAAGGAGGCGCCTGGGGCGAGCGCGTCTTCAGTGAGCACTATGCCTGCCCCGACTGCGGCGTCAGCCTCGAGGAGCTGGCCCCCCGAACCTTTTCCTTCAACAGCCCCTACGGGGCCTGCCCCGGCTGCGCCGGGCTCGGTCTGCGGCTGGAGTTCGATCTCGATCTGATCGTGCCGGACCCGAAAAAGACGCTCGCCGAGGGAGCGTTCGAGGTTCTCATGAACCCTGGGATCGGAGCGGGCCAGAAGTATCACCGGCAGATGCTGCGCTACGCGAAGTCGGAAGGCATCGACGTGCATCTTCCGTTCGCCTCGCTCGACGAGCGGGCGCGGGGCCGGCTTCTCCGCCAGCCGGCCGCGGGACGTCGGGGCCGCTGGCGCGGCTTCGAGGGCGTCCTCCACAGCCTCGAACGGCGCTTCCAGGAGACCGACAGCGAGCCGCTCAAGGAGCGGTTGATGGCCTACATGAGCGAGATGCCGTGCCCGGAGTGCCGGGGTGCTCGGCTTCGTGCCGAGGCGCTCGCCGTCACCTTCGGCGGCCGCGGCATCCATGAGGTCCTCAAGCTGACCGTCTCCGAAGCGGCCTCGTTCTTCACGGCCGAAGCGGCCGGCGCCCACGATGCCCGCATCTCCGGCCCCATCCTCAAGGACGTCCGCGCCCGCCTCGCCTTCCTCCAGGACGTCGGGCTGGGCTACCTGACGCTGGACCGTCCGAGCCGCACGCTTTCCGGCGGAGAGTGGCAGCGGATTCGACTGGCCACCCAGGCGGGCTCGAGCCTCGTCGGCGTCTGCTACGTGCTGGATGAGCCGACGATCGGGCTGCACCCGCGGGACGGCGAACGGCTGATCCGGACGCTGCTGAAGCTGCGTGACCTAGGCAACACGGTGATCGTGGTTGAGCACGACGAACAGGTGATCCGTGCGGCGGACCACCTGCTGGACCTCGGACCCGGTGCGGGCACGAGCGGAGGCCGCGTGGTGGCCCAGGGCTCGCTGCCGGACCTCGTGGCCTGCCCGGAGTCGCTTACCGGCCAGTATCTTTCGGAGGCGAGGCGCATCCCGATGCCGGCGCGACGCCGTCCCCTTTCGTTGGCGCGGGCGGTCCGGATCGTCGGCGCCCGGGCGAACAACCTCAAGTCCGTCACCGTCGATTTTCCCCTCGGCGGCCTCGTCTGCGTCACCGGCGTCTCCGGCTCCGGCAAGAGCACGCTGGTGCACCAGACGCTGTTGCCTGCACTCCGCCGCCTCCTGCACGGCTCGAAGGCCCGGCCGGGCGACCACGACCAGGTCCTCGGCGCGGAAGCGATCGACAAGGTGATCGAGATCGACCAATCGCCCATCGGGCGCACGCCGCGTTCCAATCCTGCCACCTACACGGGGCTTTTCGACGATATCCGCCGCCTCTTTGCGCGGCTCAAGGAGTCCAGGGTCCGCGGCTACGCGCCCGGCCGCTTCAGTTTCAACGTCAAGGGAGGCCGCTGCGAGGCCTGCGAGGGCCAGGGCGCACGGCGCATCGAGATGCACTTCCTGCCGGACCTCTTCGTGCCCTGCGAGGTGTGCCGCGGCCAGCGCTTCAACCGCGAGACCCTCGAGGTCCGCTTCCATGGCCGACAGATCGCCGAGGTGCTCGAGACCACGGTGGACGAGGCCCTCGAGCTCTTCCGCAACGTCCCGCCCGCCCGCCGCATCCTCGAGACCCTTCGCGACGTCGGACTCGGTTACGTCGCCCTGGGACAGTCCAGCACCACCCTGAGCGGAGGCGAGGCCCAGCGCATCAAGCTCGCCGCCGAGCTGGCCAAGTCCTCGACCGAAAGGACCCTCTACGTCCTCGATGAGCCCACCACGGGCCTCCACTTCGAAGATATCCGGAAGCTCCTGGAGGTGCTCAACCGTTTGGCGGACCGAGGGAGCACTCTGATCGTGGTCGAGCATAACCTGGAGGTGATCCAGTGCGCGGACTGGATCATCGACCTGGGCCCCGAGGGCGGTGGCGGTGGCGGCCGCGTCGTGGCCTCCGGCACGCCGGAGTCCCTGGCGCAGGTCGAAGTCAGCGCCACCGGCCGGTTCTTGCGCCAGCGCCTTGGGAAGTGAAGAGTTACGTATGGCCATGACGCCTGGGGAATCGGTGGGTGGTCGTGGTTGGTGTAGCGCGGTCGCTGTGCGACCGCAGAGTTGAAGTTCCCCCGCCTCAGCGGACGCCCATCGCCCGGCATCGGGAGGGCCCACCCCGCCGCACGGCGGTGAGCCCATTTCGCACAACCCCCGAGTGAGAAGGCGAGATGGCCGCAGATGCCGCCTCCCGGAGGGATCCTGTGGAAGCATCTTGCTGGCAGGCTCTGGCGCGGTTGGTGGTTGGAAGTAGGTGGTTCGTGGTTGACTGATGACTCTTGATTGATGACTGCTCACAGCCCACCCATTCTGGATTCTGAAGTCCCTGGTCCGCTGGTCCCCTGGCTGCCTTGTCCATGGTCCATGGTCCATCGTCCATGGTCCATGGTCCCTCTGTGCTCAGGGCTGAAGGCTGCGGACCGCGCACCCATGGTGGGTTGGTGGTTCGTGGTTGACTGATGACTTTTGACTGATGTCTGTTCACTGCTAACCTATTCTGGATTCTGAAGTCCCTTGTCCGCTGGTCCCCTTGCCCATGGTCTGTCGTCCATGGTTCATGGTCCCATTGTGTTCAGGTAATCCTCCATGGCCGGAAAAGTCTTCTCTCTCACGCCTGTTCAGGTGCCCCGTGTCGAGACCGCCTATCGCCGCATCGTTACGCCTCTCCCCGTGCCCGAATCCCTCCCTGTCCTCGAAAGGCTTCGAGAGGTCGAGTCCCGGTCGATGCAGGGCCAGCCGCCGCTCGTGTGGCACAAGGCCCAGGGCGTCCAGGTCCACGACTGCTGGGGCAACATGTGGCTCGACTTCAGCTCGGGCGTCCTGGTGACGAACGTCGGGCACGCGCGCACCCGCGTCATCGAGGCGATCGTGCGGACCGCGCAGAAACCGCATCTCCATCATTACTGTTTCCCGTCGGAGGAGCGCGTGGCCCTCGCCGCCAAGCTGGTCGAGCTGGCCCCGCCGCCTCTCAAGAAGGTTTTCCTGCTGACGACGGGGGCGGAGACCACCGAGTGCGCCTTCAAGCTCGCCCGCACTTACGGCCAAAGTCTCGCCCGCCGGAAGATCGACTTCGTGACCTTCCGAGGGAGCTTCCACGGACGCACCCTGGGTTCGCAGATGATCGGAGGCAACCCGGCTCTCCAGTCCTGGATACCGCATTGCGACCCCAACATCCACGTGGTCCCATTTCCCGGTGATTTTCGCAGCCCCGATCCGAGCTTCGAGGCGTTCGACCGCGCGCTGGCCGCCGCGGGGGTCGAGCCCGCCAACGTCTGCGGCGTGATCAGCGAGACGTTCCAGGGCGCCGGGGCGAATTTCATGCCCGTCCCGTATGCCCGGGCCCTCCGGCAGTGGTGCACGCGGCATCGGGCCCTGCTGGTCTGGGACGAAATCCAGGCCGGATTCGGCCGAACGGGTACGCTCTGGGGCTTCGAGCACTACGGCGACGCCGTGCCCGACCTGATGTGCCTGGGCAAAGGAATCTCGGGCGGGCTGCCGCTGTCTGCGGTCGTTGGCCGGCCAGACGTGATGGACCTCTACGGGCCCGGCGAGATGACGAGCACTCACACGGGCAATCCGATCTGCGCCGCTGCTGCCCTGGCCAGCATCGAGCTGCTGCTCGCCGAGGACCTCCCTCGCCGAGCCCGCGAGCTGGGCGAGGTCCTCCAGCCAGAGTTGCGCCGCATCCAGAGAAAGCATCCCACGGTCGGACACGCGGATGGACGGGGCCTCGTCGGGGCGCTCCAGATGGTCGTCCCCGGCACGACGCAACCCCACCATCCGCTTGCCCACCGCATCGTCGAGTTGTGTTTCCAGCGCGGGCTGCTCCTCTTCGCTCCCGTTGGACTGGGCGGAGGGGCGCTCAAAATCTGTCCTCCGCTTTGCATTCATGAGGACCAGCTCCGAGAAGGCCTCCAGGTGCTTGAGGAGGCCCTGGCCGAGGCGGCCGCCGCGCCGTTGCCCGGCTCGTGAGCCCGAGAATGAAGCGATGAAATACGTGACCTGCATCATCAAGCCTTTCCGGCTCGACGCGCTCGTCCAGGCCATCCAGGAGTTCCCGGTGGAGTCCCTGATGATCAGCCACGTGCGGGGTTACGGCCGCCAGAAGGGGCATCTCCACGTCTACCGCGAGTCCGAGTACCTGATCGCGTTCCTTCCCAAGGTGAAGATCGAATTTGCTGCGGAGGACGAACATATCGAGGCCATCCTCGGGCGGCTGATCAGCACCGCCCGCACGGGCCGCATCGGCGACGGAAAGATTTTTGTTCAGCCCGTGGAATTCTGGGCCTCGTTGCCGTGAATACACCTCAGACCCTGGCCCAGAAGATTCATGCCCTCAACACTGAGGAATTGGCCCGGGTCGCCGCCTCGCTCCTGCAGGGCCGGCCGCTGCCCGTCGAGGAGGCGGCGGATAGGCTCTTCCATGACCTCGTCAGCTTCCCCGCCATCGAGAGACGGCTGGACCTCCTGCCTCTGCCGGACGCCGCTGCCGCTCTGCGGCAGGCCGCCTTGTCCGGAGGCTGCCTGCCGTTGCGCCATCTCGACGGTCGCCTCGCCGGCGAGCCACAGGCTCTCCGGGACCTCCTCGAACATTACTTCCTCGGCACCGTCGGCATGCCGGACTGGAGGCCGCTTCCCGTGCTTCCTCCAGCCGAGCCCTTTCTCATGGTCTTCCCGGAGGTCGCCATCTCGTTCCTGCGCAACGACCCGCCCGAGCTTCCCCGTCTCTTCGCCCTCCCCAGGCCCGCCGAGTCCTTCTCGGAGGCCGTGGACCGCCTCCTCGTCGAGATACCGGGCGATGCCTCTGCTGGATCGCTTCCGGGCGAGCGTCCAGACCTGGCCGTGCAGGTCCGGCGACTTCTGGTCCGCCCGCCCGGCCCGTCTTCTCATCCAGAGGACGACATCCGCTGCCTCGCCGCTGTCCTTTCCGGCGAGCGCGCCCTGGAACGCCTCGCGCTGGTCGAGCACCGGCCATTCCGTCCCTGGAACGTCCTCTCCGATCGCGAGCGCTGTGGCCGCCTTTTCCTTCACCTGCTGGCCTCGACGCGCGGCGATGCCCTATGGGAAAGATTCGCCCGACGCCTCGTTCTGGTCGTCCGTTCCCTCGAGACGGACCGCTGGTATCATCCCCGCACCCTGGAGCACCTGGTCGTCCTCGAGGAACTGCGAGAGGAGATCGAAATCGGTCAGGGCCGCACCCGCGCGGATTCCGGCCCGGGGTCAGGTCTGGCCGCCGAGCCGCCGTGGGGGACCCTGCCCGATCTCTTGCGCGGCCTCGAAGACGCTTTCCACTCTGCCTTGAGCTACAGCGGCATCCTGGAAACCGCCGTCTCGGGTGGCCGCACTGTGGCCGAGCGCATCACGGGCGACGGCATGGCCGCCCTGGCGCACCGTATCGACTGGGCCGCATGGGCACGGCTGCGTACTTTTCTGGAGCATCCCGCTTCCTATGGACAAGCCCGGCACGCCGCAGACTCCACCCCCAGTCCAGCGGCCACGGACGAGCCGTATCTGACACTCCCCCCGGGCCGGAGCGCCGAGCTCCGCTTCCCTCGATTCGAGCAGGACCTGCGGCGTCTCCTCCTGGCCATCGTGGCCAACCCGTTCTCTCCCACGCGGAGAGGCAAGCCGGCGCGCTATCAGATTCGACGCGTCCGGAAGGTCTTCGGGTGGCCCGAGGATTACACCGAGTTTCTCTTTGAATTCGCCATGAGCCAGGAACTCCTCGGGTTGCACCCTGTCTCGGGCGACTTCACCCCCTCTGCCGTCGCGCCGGATTTCCTCGACCGCGACGCGGCGGCCCGGGCCCGGGCCGCCGCCGCCTGCTTCTGGCAAGCCTCCTTTGATGAAGGCCCCATCTCGGAAAACCTCCGGGAACTGAAGCACCTCTTCGCTCGCGAGTTCCTTGGACGCGCCGGCCCCTGCCAATTCGCCCGGATCGACCTCTTCTGGGACTGGCTTCAGGAAGAGCCCGTCCAGCAGCGGCTCGCCCAACACTGGCGGCGCTACGTGGATGACGACGCGGAAGTCCTCCTCTCCATCAGCCTCTGGATGGCCCGCACCTTGGCCTGGCTCGGCCTGGCCGAGGCCTCACCCGATGCCCTCCGGCCCGACCTCCTCCGCCTCTCCCAGGCCGGGCGTCTCGGGTTGCTCCAGCACCGCTTCGAATTTCCAGCGGCCAGCCCTCTCGAGACCGGCCGATCCCTGGAATTCGGCTGTGATGGCTTGATCGTCGCTTCTCTGGAACTCCCCTTCGAGGCGCAGGCCGATCTCTGCCGCTTCACCCACGCGCTCTCCCTCGAAGGCCCCCTCCGATTCCGGCTCGATGAGGATAAGCTCGCTGAGGCGGCCCGCCAGGGTGAGGACCCTGCGTGCCTCGCCCGCCTGCTCGAGTCCTGCGCACCACCCGACCCGCGTTTCCTCGAACCCGTGCGCCGCGTCCTGGCGAAGCTCGACGCCATCGAGGTCCGACCCGCCAGCGGCTACCTTCGGTTTCGGGACCCCGAGACCGCCCGCCGCGTTCATGACCTTCCGGCGCTCAAGCCTTTCATCGAAGCGTCCTGGGACGGCGGCCTTATCCTCCGTCCCCGGACCAGCCTGCAACAGGTCCTCCAGGTCCTCCACGAACACGGATTCCTCGCCCGTACCGCGCTTGAGGCCGAAAAGTGAGGGTCCGGAGATCACCAGGCGACCCTCTAAGTGTGTAGGGAATTCAGGCCCTTCACGATCTTGAACGCGTCGGGACCGGGATCGGGATCGGCTCGAAGTCGTTCTTGTACGATTGGGCCATGAACCCCCAGGGGGAGTAGCCGGAGCTTGCATCTCAGCAAAACGCATGGTGCAAGGCGAAGCGCATGCCGTATCCTTGATCCGTTCTGGTCGCCCGCGCCATACTGCTCGGTTGCAGGCGGCACTTCGCTGGTGATCCCCGGAATTCAGTACCCGAGGTCCAGGTCCACCACGTTCCGCAGCGGCTCACCCCGGGCGAATCTTCCCACATTGTCGCACACGAGATCGAGCAGGCGTTGGTCCGCATGCGGCGAGTGCCCCGACGCGTGCGGCGTCAGGATGACGTTCCCCATCGTCCACAGGGGGTGTCCCGCCGGGAGCGGCTCGGGCTGCGTGACATCCAATCCCGCGCCCGCGATCTTCCCCGATTGCAATGCACGGACCAGAGCCTCCGTGTTCAGGATGCCCCCCCGGGTCACGCAGACGATGACCGCCGACCTCTTCATCCGGTCGAACTCCTCGTCTCCGAACAGGTCACGCGTCTCCGCCGTCAGGGGGACGCACACGGCCACCCAGTCGGCCCGCGGGAGCAGGCCGTGCAGCCGCTCGGGCGCGTGCACCTCTTCGACGAACGCCGGGCGTGGCAGCTCCGGATGCCGCCGCGTGGCGAGGATTCTCAGGCCGAAGCCGGCCGCCCTCCGCGCCGTCTCCAGCCCCGTGCCGCCCAGTCCCACGACGAGCAGGTTCTGGCCCGCCAGCTCCCCGGGCGGGTAATGGTCACGGCTTTCCCATACCTGCCGCTGCTGCGCGCGGAAGAGGAACGGCAACTGCCGGCTGAAAGCGAGGATCAGCGCCAGGGTGTGGTCGGCGAGCTGGATGCCGTAAATGCCCCTGGCGTTCGTGAGGCACACCCCGCGTCTTTTCAGCTCCTCGTGCGGGTATCGCTCCACGCCGGCGCTGCGCACCTGCACCCAACGCAGGCGCGTGGCCGCCTTCAGGAATTCCAGGCTGCAGGTGCCGTAGCAGCCCTCGACCTCGCCCGCCAGCGCCAGCGCCTCGGATTCATCCTTGGCGGCCAGGAACTCGATCCCGGGCGCGCTCTGGCGAAGCTGTTGCATGGCCACCGAGTCCATGGCAGGAATGAGCACCTTCAAAGTGACTCCCGGGAAACGCAAGGGTTGCAAGAACGCGTGGAATGAGCCGCTATCGCGAACGCCGGTTTGGCTGCGGCCAACGACCGCCGGTATGATAAAAGATCATATCTCATCGCATCCTCCATGTGTAGGCGGGTCGGATGTCAGGTGATTCTTGAAACTTGAAACCGGACCAGCCTCTGGCGGGGTATCTTTCAAGCCTTGTTGGATTGCGGGTATCGCCCGCCTTGAGCGAAGAAAACGACCGTTCCAGGGTATTCCTCCATGAAAGGCAGCGACCTCAGCCGGCAGTTCTTCGAGCAGGTCATCTTGCCGCTTCTCGAAAAGGCTTATCCGGAGGTGACGGCCGAGATGGCCGCCGGTGTCCTCGGCATGGGCTCGGACGTCTCCGGCCTTGATGATGATCTTTCCCGCGACCATCATTGGGGCCCCCGCTGCAACCTGCTGCTCAGCGATTGGCTCGAAGCCCGGTGCGGAGAAATCGAGGCTTTTCTTCACCAGCACGCGCCTCGAAGCTTCCTTGGCTTCGAGGTCTATCAAAACAAGTTGAACCGAAGCGGTGTCACGGTGGAGACCCTCGGGCACTTCTTCCACGACCTGCTGGGCCAGGACCAAGCGCCCTCGGACGCCGCGGGCTGGTTTCGGCTGACGGAGGCGGACCTCTTCCATGTCACGGGCGGGCAAGTCTTCCACGACGCCACCGGGGAACTCGAGCGACGCCGGCGCGCGTTCGCTTACTATCCCGATCCCGTCTGGCGCAAGAAGATGGCCGATTGGCTCGTCTATCTGACCGCGCACGGGGGCTACAACATGAACCGGGCTCGGCAGCGCGGCGACGGGCCCTCGGCCGCCATCTATCTCGGCGTCACCGTCAAGCGCACCCTGGAGATGGGTCACCTCCTGAACCGCGCCTACGCGCCCTACAACAAGTGGCTCTACCGCAGTTTTCGCCGTCTGCCTTGTCTTTCGTCCGAGATCGTTCCTCTCCTCGAGCACGCGTTGGCCATGCCCTCCTGGGAGGAGAAGATTCTCGATTTCGTCCGGATCAACGTGGTGATCAACGACGAGCTGCATCGCCAGGGCCTGACCCGGCTTTACTATCCGCGCCAGACGCCTCCCCGGATCGACGAGGCCTGGTTGCACTTCCTCTACGACGCCGCTATCGATCTGTACCGGTCCGTCCCTGAGCCCCTCGTCTGGGGCCGCTTCAACGACGTCGAAAAGTGGGAGGAGGTCGTCAAGAAGGTTCTCCTCGACCCGAACTGGAAGTCCGGCTTCTCGGAGCTGAAGTCGGAGGGCCAGGCCGGGTCGATCGGCCGGGGATAGCGCCGGAACGCCGGCACGAGTTTTCGTGGCGAAGCGCGTCAGCGCTTCGGGGTCGATCGGCCGGGGATAGCGCCGGAACGCATGCCTTCCCTTCTGAGCGCGCCCGTCACTCGGAGGAGCAAGTTCGCCGAAGTTGTGCTACGCTCCTGCTGTCCTGAGACCGCTTGTCCCTGGGGGCCATGGACGAATGAAAAGCTCCTACCGGCTCTTTCGAGCCTTCGGAATCGACGTCCGGCTGCATTTCACTTTCCTCTTGTTCCTCATCTGGATTGTGCTTTCCGCGGCCCTGGACGGGAATGGGGGGATGCTTCCGGCCCTTTACAGCGCCTTTTTCGTCTGTCTGACCTTCGCCTTCGTCCTTCTCCACGAATTCGGGCACAGTCTCGCCGCCCGGCACTACGGCGTCCCGGTGCAGGACATCACTCTTTCGCCCATTGGCGGCATGGCGCGCCTCGCTTACATACCCCGCAGGCCCCGGCAGGAATTCGTCATTACGCTCGCCGGACCCGCCGTCAACCTCCTCCTCGCCGCTTTCTTCTTCGCCCTCGTCCTCCCGGCCTCTATGGTCGATGTCCTCTCCGGATTCGACTTCTCCTCCTCGAACTTTTTCATCCAGCTCCTGGTGATCAACCTCTTCCTCCTGATCTTCAACCTGATCCCCGCCTTTCCCATGGACGGCGGCCGCATCCTCAGGTCGCTTCTGGCCATGCGGATGGATTACCTCCGGGCCACGCAGATCGCCGCCCGCGTCGGCCAGGCCTTCTGCGTTCTCTTCTTCGTCTACGGCCTCTTCACCGGCCAGATTCTTCTCTGCTTTATCGCCGTCGTCATCTTCTTTTCCGCCAGCGCGGAGCTTTTTTCCGTCCGTGTCTCCCGCGCTTTCCGGCAGGCCTACGGCGGCACGGCCTTCGAGCCGGAGACGGCCCCTTTTTCTTCGGCCGGGCCGGTGCAGTCCGACGACCTTCCTCCACGGGACCTCCAGTATCGCTACGAGGAGCTGATCGCCCGTGGCGAGAAGGTGGTTCCCGTCTATGCCAACGGCAAGATCGTCGCCATCATCCGCAACGTCTCGGGATGAGCCGTCCGCCTTGCGACCGGCCTCGGGAAACCTACAATCATTTTCCCGTTTGTTGGGGCCTCGTCGCGGGGCCTCGCGGGGCTATGATTTTTCAGCCGGCGGGGTAGCTCAATCGGCTAGAGCGGGCGTCTCATAAGCGCCAGGTAGTGGGTTCGAATCCCACCCCCGCTACTTCCATTTTGCAAGGCAGAACAGAGGGTAGGGTGTCGTCGGCCCGCTTCCACTCCACGTCTTGCTGGCCGCCATTTTCGCCCCCGACCTTCGCACGGAAACGGCCATGTTGACCCCCCAACAGGTCGGCGAGTTCAAGTCCAAGGGCTACCTCCATGCCGGGCTCCTTTTGACCCATGAGGAGGTCGAGTCGCTGAGGGACGAGCTGGATGCCGTCCTCGCCCGGCATGATCGAGGAAACAAGGAGATCGCCTTCATCGAGGGAACGGCGGCCCTGTGCCGACACCGGGGCGATTTTCTTCAGGTCACCAATATCTGGGAGATCAGCGATCTGTTCCGAAGGCTCGTTTTCTCACCAGCGCTGGTGGCCCAGGTCGTTCAGCTTGCCGGGGCCGACCGCCTGCGGATTTTCGCCGATTCGGTCCTCTGCAAGGTGGGAGGACACCGCGAGATGAACCCCTGGCATCAGGACGGGCCTGCGTTCGACATCCTCGCGGAGAGCGACGTCGTCGCGGCCTGGATTGCCATGGACGACGTCGATGAGACCAATGGCTGCATGTGCATGATCCCCGCCTCCCATCGCTGGCGCGAGCCGCCTCCGGGTGTCGAGAGCCTTCTGAAAAGCAAGGAGACGGACCCCTTGTCCGCCGTGTGGCGTGAATGCGGCATCTCCGTCGAGCCGCGGCCCGTGCGCCACGGCGAGGTCCATTTCCATCATGGGCTGACCTGGCACTGTTCCTTGAGGAACGAAAGCGGTCGGCCCCGGCGCGCCATGGCCATCCACTACATGCGGGGCGACACCCATTACCGCGCCCAGGGAGGGCACTTCCTCAAGCCCTTCGTGACCGTTGCAGAGGGCGCGGTACTCGAAGGGCCCCACTGGCCCGTGGTCTACCCGACTTCTTGAATGCTGCGCCCCGCAAGGGGCAGAGCTCAAGAACGCACCCGCTTCGTCACCCACCGGCCCAGGTGAGGCTGCGCGCGGCAGGCGTGGATTTCGCCCGCGCTCGGGCACAGGACCACGCAGGCGTTCGTGCTCATGCGGTCGGGGCCATCGTGGCGGCAGATGGCCAGCGGGCCGCCCTCGTGGTCCGAAAGAATCCACTTCAGGCTCTCCACCGAGATGGGGCCCGGGTGCGACTCGAGAAGACGGGTCAGCCGCTCCTGCCGGAAGCAGGTCGAGTCGGCCGGATCGCCCACCTCGAGCCCGCGCATCTGGTGGATGAGCATGTGATTACAATGGACGAAGACGCCGGAGCGCACCTCGATGGCGGCGCTCTGAAGGGCGCTGCACTCGATGCCCGTGGCTTTGCCTTCGGGGCCGCCGACGTAGAAGTAATGCGCCGCGGCGCGGGGCGCTTCGACGACGGCGCGAATCGCTTCGTCCAGGGTCCGCGAGGCGAGCGCCCGATGGAGGACCGAGAGGTATTGGACGCCGATGCGGACGTCGCACGTCTTCAGGTTCGTGTTGCCAGCGGCGATGCCCTCGCTGTTGAGCCCGATCAGGCAGAGGCAGCCCACCGCGGTCAGACTCCAGGTCTCCGGCGACTCGACCGGCCGGCGATGTACGAGCCGCAGGAACGGCATGTTGTCCGTGTAGAGGTCCCAGTTCTGGCCGAGCAGCAAGCGGCCGCCGGCGGCGCGGTCAGGCCCCACGATGAAGCTCGAACAGCCCTCCGTCTCCGGCATCTTGCCCCAGGCAAGGAGGTCACGGAGGTCCGTCAACCCTTGCAGGACAAAGACTTGTTCCGGGGCCAGGCCGGCGCCTCGGGCGATTCCGCAGGATTCCTCGTGTCCCGCAGGATGATAGGCCTCCGTCGGGCGCAGGCAGAGGCGGGCGGTTTCGATGACCTGTTCGGCCCGAAATCTCCGGCCGGCCTCGCGGGCGAAGACGAGGGCGTGGCGCAGGCGGATTTCGTAAAGCTCCCGAATCTCCCGGCGGCAGGCCTCGCCGAAGGCCTCGCCCATGCAACGAGGAGTGCCGGACAGCTCGACGATCGGTAAGTCTACAGGGACGGAGGGTAACGTGGGGGAAGCGGTGTCAGGCATGAGCATTCCCGTGGCGTGGAGGCAGATCAGTCGCATCCAATCATTTTATTATAATCCATTTGATTCCTGAGCGAAGCCTCCAGCCCATGTTTGGACCTTTACGACGCAAGTCTTTGCTGGACAAAGGGTGGTTTTTGAATTTGGCATGACATCGACTTCATGAGTCGTTTTTATGCGCTGAAGAGTTCGTGAGTGGGAGGGGCGGTGTTAGGCTCTGAATACCCGAGGCATTGAAAACGCGTCGGGCATCGCGTTGGGCAGCGGAGGCAAGCACCTGTGTCTTGCCGTTGATATCCAGGATGCTGACCCCCAACGATTTTGCCGCGTTGAAAGCGTCTCGGGGACTCAAGAAGAGGTTGGCTTGGTCGAGCCGGTGTCGAAGTTGGCACAAGAGCAGGAAGGCAAGATGGGCGATAAAGAGATGGGCGCAGATGCGCTCGTCTCGGCGGTGAGAGATGGGCCGGGCTCGGATGAAGTCTTTGAGGCTGCGGAATCCGTCTTCTACATAGGAGAGTTCCTGCCTTCAACACTTCAGCAATTGTTGAAGCGATGGGGGCGCGGGCAACCCCTCGTGCGGCGTGAGGGAGAGCGGCCGGCCTGCCTTCAACACTTCAGCAATTGTTGAAGTGAGGGGATGGCCATTGAACCTTTGTCCGAATGCCGGCATATTGAGAGAGCCTGGCGAATGCGGGAGAAGAACCGGGAGACCTCGCGGGGGCATCATTCCTTCCTGACAGGGAGAGGAGGTAGACGGATGACGGATCTCAAGAACAAGATGCCGGAGACGTGGTATCGGGCCTCTCGCTGCTGTCGTGTACTCGGGAATCCGGTCGCCTACCTCATCCTGAAGAGCCTCGGAGATGGACGGAAAACTCCCTCGGAGCTTGCCGAGGAGATTGGCCCCAGCCTGACGCAGGTGTCCAATATCCTGCGCCACCTTAGAGAGACCGATCTGGTCCGCTACGAGACGCGGCACAAGGAAAAGGTTTACTGGGTGAAGGATGGTCAGGTCTTGGATGCCCTGGCTCGGCTGGAGCAGTTCGTAGATACCATGCGGGCGGCGAAGGAATGAGGATTGGCTCGGCTACCGGATTCCCTCTTCAAGATGGTGGTTCTCGTTAGCTCTCGATTGAAATTCCGGAGCTGTTAATGGGATAGCCCCGGCCGTCAACTTTCTGATGAACAGCCGAGTCCGTGGCGTCGGGGTCAGGGCTGCTCGCTCGTCAACGATCCGGGGCTATTCCCGGGGCTCGCGCGATGGGCTCAGCAGAGAGGAGCTTTCTCGCGCGGTCAGGAGGCCGATCGGTCAGCCTCCTCGTTTGGGCCAGCCGTTAGGGGCCCATTTTTCAAACGACTACTGGATTCTTTTACTCCTTTTCCGGGCGCGGGGCAACGGGCCCGGCCGTAGCGCCTTGAAAGCGGCTACCTGGGCGGTAATGGCCGCCTCGGTGGGAAGTCGCTCCACGGACGATGCGCCGAAGAATCCGACCACGCCGCGGGTACGCTCGAGGACGAACCGAGCGTCCTGGGGCTCGGAGATGGGGCCCCCATGGCAGATCACGAGGACGTCGCTTCGTTCGGCCCGGGCGGCGTCCCGGATGGCCTGGACCCTGGGGACGCACTGTTCGAGGGTCAAGGCCGTTTTGGCCCCGATCGTGCCCTTGGTGGTCAGGCCCATGTGAGCGACGATGAGGTCGGCCCCCACCCGGGCCATGAGACGGGCCTCTTTCTCGTTGAAGACGTAGGGCGCCGTGAAGAGATTCATGGTGTGGGCGATGGCGATGGCCTCGACTTCCTTCGAGTATCCCATGGCGGTCTCCTCGAGGTTCTGCCGGAACAGGCCATCGATGAGGCCGACCGTGGGGAAATTCTGGATGCCGGAGAAGCCCAGGTCCCGGAGCTCCGCAATGAAACGGTCCATGAGCCGGAAGGGGTCGGTGCCGCACACGCCGGCGAGGACGGGTGTTTTTCTAGCCACGGGGAGGACTTCGCGGGCCATTTCGACGACGACGGCGTTGGCATCGCCGTACGGCATGAGGCCGGCGAGCGAGCCGTGGCCCGCCATGCGGTATCGTCCGGAGTTGTAGATGATGATGAGGTCGGCGCCACCGGCCTCAGCGCACTTGGCGGAGATGCCGGTGCCCGCGCCGGCCCCGATGACGGGCAGACCACGCGCCGTCTGGGAACGCAGCCTCTGAAGAATCTCTTGACGTGAAAAAGGCACGGCGACCTCTCTTCGGGTCATGCTGCCGCCGGCACGGGCAGCTCAGCGCCCCTGACTGAGCGCGAGGAAGGTGGAGACGACCTCGGCGGCGAATCGGTCGTCATTGATGTGAGCATCCACCTGTCGGACTTGGATTTTCCGAGTGTCGAGGGCATGGAGCAGCCCTTCGCGATAAGCCGCGTCCGCTTCGGGGTCATGGAAGGAGAAGCCGGGTGCGTCGATCTGGGAGACGCCTCGCAGGGGCAGTACCACGGCGACGGGGCCCCGGGCCTTGTTCAGCTTCTCGGCGGTCCACTCCCCGAGCCGTCGATTTTCCTCCGGAGTGGTGCGCATGAGCGTGACCGTCGGGTTATGCTGATGAAACCGCCGGTGGGCCCATTGAGCGGGAACGGTCTCGCGGGGCCCGAAATTGACCATATCGATGGCCCCCGGGCAGACCACCTGCGGGATTCCCCTATCACCCGCGGCTTCGAGCCGATGGGGCCCGGCGGACAGGACGCCCCCGACCAATTCGTCGGCCAGCTCGGTGGTGGTGATGTCGAGGACGCCGGCGATGAGGCCGTCGCGAATGAGGCCTTCCATGGCCTGGCCCCCCGTACCGGTGGCATGAAAGACGAGCATTTCGTAGCCGGCCTCCGGGCTTTCGAGAGCGGCACGCACTTTTTCAACACAGGGGGTTGTGACTCCGAACATGGTGGCGGCGAGGAGGGGCAGGTCGGACCGGGACGTGCGCCGGGCGGAGGCCATGGCCGAGACGGCGGCGGCGGCATTGGAGAAGACGGCCCGGCTGACGCGATTGAGGCCGCTGATATCGACCACGGAGTACATCATCGTGATGTCTTTCGTGCCGACGTAGGGCCGGGTATTGCCGGAAGCGAGGGTGGAGACCATGAGCTTGGGCACGCCGACGGGCAGGGCGCGCATGGCCTGAGTGGCGATGGTGGTCCCGGCGGACCCTCCGATGCCGAAGACGGCGTCGAGCTGGCCGCGGGCGTAGAGCCGGCGAACCACGACTTCGACGCCCTCGGCCATGGCGGCGACGGCGGTCCCGCGGTCGTTGCCATGGGCCAGAGCGCGGAGACTCCGCCCGGCGGCCCGGGCGACCTGCGCCCGCGTGACGTCCGCGGCGACGGCGGGCCGCCCCTGCACGCCGGCATCGACGAGCAGCACCCGATGTCGCCTCGCGCGGATGCAGTCCCGCAGGAACGCCGCCTCCCGTCCCTTCGTGTCCAACGTGGCGATCAGCACGATCGTCCTGCTCATGAGCGCCTCTTCTCCGTGCCCCAGCGCAGGATCAAATCCGATTCCAATCCGAATTGGTCAAGGGTCTTCGTGACCACGAAATTGACGAGGTCGTCCACCGTCTGGACGCCGTGGTAGAAGCCGGGGCACGCCGGGAGGACACAGGCTCCGGCGCGCGTGGCCCGGGCGGCGTTCTCCAGGTGGACGAGGCTCAGGGGCGTCTCCCGGAGCACGAGCACCAGGGGCCTCCGTTCCTTGAGCACGACCTCGGCGGCCCGGCGGATCAGGTTGTCGGCGACCCCGTTGGCCACTGCCCCGAGCGTGCCGGTGCTGCAGGGGATCACCGCCATGCCCGCGGTGCGGAACGTTCCGCTGGCCATGGGTGCATTAAAATCCTGGTGATGATAGGCTTGGACGATTTCCGGGTCGGCCCCAAGGGCGCGGACATCGGGCTTTTCCGGCGAGATGGCGAGCCCCAGCTCCTGCGCGATCACCAGGGTCGCTGCCGGAGAGACGACCAGGTGAGTAGGAATTCTGCGTTGGCTGAGATACCTCAGCAGCCTCTGGGCGTAGGGCATGCCGCTGGCGCCGGTGATCCCGACGAGCAGGGGTAACTGGACAGGTTGTGAGGTGCCCATGTGAGGGTGAATTATAGTCGCGCCGAAGAGCATCGCAACGCGTCCTCCCGGGCGGGGATTCCTTTCCTTTGACTTCGTTTTTGGGTTTTGCTACACTCCGCGAGAGATGGGTGGATTCAGGAATCAGGGGATGACCCGGGCGCCTTGCCGGGGCCGGTGCGAATCATGGCACAAGACGCGAAATCCTTCCGGGAACAATTGATGGCGCTCAAGCCCCTGGTGGAGCAGGCGGAGAAGGAGCGCGAGCTGAAGAGGCAGGAGGAGCGCGAGCGCGTCAAGGAGAAGCTGGCCGATGAGCTGCAGCAGAACCCGCCAGACGTTCTTCTTCGTCAGTTTCGAGAGATTGAAGAATATTACAAGAGCGCGGCGAAGAAGTTTTATCCTGTGGAGGCTCTCCAGGAGTGCGTGCAGAAGCTGGGGGGCTTCGAGAAGAACATCGAGCGTTACCAGTCCTATCGTCCCCGTTTTTCGGACATTTACTCGGAGGCGCTGACGCGGGCCCTGGACCAACTCGGGCGGGAGCTGTCGACGTTCCACCAGATGATGTCACCGCAATGGGAGCAGTGGCAGGGAGTGGACCGGGTGTTGAAGGTCATGGAATTTCGCCACCGTCACAAGAATGACGATGCGCGTTTGGTGGAGATTGCAAAGGACTTCCAGCAGCGGGCCCACGGGATGCATCTGGACATTCCAAGAAGTTTTTTCGCTGCGAAGGGAGAAACGTTCTACGTCGTCCTTTCCGAGGGCCATATCCTGGGTTACTTTGAGAATTATCCGGGCGAGAATCGGATTTCATTCGCCCTATCGCCTCCGAAGGGCGTGAATTTTCTCAAGCTGGTGCGCGGCGTGGTTCAAAAATTTTGCCGAGAGGGCCCCTTGCCGCAGCGTCTGGAATCGGTGAACGTGCGGATTTACAGTCGGCAGGAAGTGAAGTTTTACACGGACTTGGGTTTCATGAGGACGGGTACACTCGGGATGTCCGACTGGCTGTATCAGAAGAAGCTTTAATAGATCGGCCGGGAACTCGTGCGGCTCTGATCTACAACTCTGCAGCCGATTTACGAGCGGGAACGGACGGCCCGCGAGTGTCTCGCGGTGACCGCGCGAGGAATGGGCGGGGTTTCGACGGATTTCCAATCCAGTTTCGGAGCGTCGCCCCAGAGCAGTTCGAGGTCGTAGAAGCGGCGGGCCTCGGGATCGAACACGTGGACGACCACGTCGTAGAGATCGACGAGCAACCAACGCCCGGCCTGGAGGCCTTCGACGCTCCGGAGGGGAATCCGGCGTTCCGACAGGGCCGCGTCCAGGGTTTCGGCGATGGCCCGAAACTGGCGCGAGCTTTCGGCGGTGCTCAGCAGAAAGTAGTCGGCGAAGGCGTCGAAAGCCCGAAGGTCGAGTACCACGATTTCAAGGGCGTGCTTCTCGTCAAGGATTTTGGCACAGAAAGCTGCGAGATGAAGAGAATCGATGAGGGATACTCCCGGGGAATTCATGCGCCGGATCAGAGATTCAGACGCGCCTCTCGTTGTGGCGTACTTCCCGGCAACCCGTCCCGGATGGAGGGGTTGCTTCAGGCGGACGAAGCCCGCAACCCAACAAGGGTGCAAGAGGTGTCAGGATTCAGGGTTCAGGAATCAACTGACACCCGACCCGCCTCCTGCGGGCCAACCTTTCAATTTCTCCGCGTGGCGTCGAGAAGTTACACCCTAAGACTCTATTGAAATCCGCTGCGCCCTCCGGGCTGGCGGATTTCAGAGCGAGGGTTGGCCCGGCTTCGCCGGCCCAACCCTCGCGGGTGAGCAGAAACCTCGAACTCAAGGTTACAACTTCGATTTTGTTAATCGCGGAACATCTCCATTGAGCGCACGTCGGGATCGGGATCGAAAGAATTCTTATCCACTGAAACGCAACTCAAACTCAAACACTTTTTTCAAGTTTGGCGCCCCAAGCGCCTCCTGTGCCCAATCTCGGAGGTGCAGGTGCACTTCCGAGCTCGGGTACTAATCTGTGCTGTTCGTGGCCACCGTGCCGCGTTTCAGGCGAATCTTGTGCGTCTTGCCCTCCCGTTCGATAGTAAAGTCTCCGCCCCAGACCTTTTCATAGGGCCCATCCTTCCACACGACCAGTTTTTTTTCTGCCTGGTATTCATAATGGCCCTTCCCCGTCTCCTTGTCGCCGGGCAGGAACGCCCTGTATGTCCCGTCTTTCTCCAGGATGAAATAGCCGAGGAAGAGCCGGGACGGAGGCGCGCCGTAAGAATGGATGAGATACTTGCCGGGACGCGGGCCAGCGTCGGCATCCTCGGCACGGGCGGTCATTGCCGTCTGGTTCAGGAGAAGAGCGACACCGGCAGCGAGGAAAGCAAGGCTCAATCGGGTCATAGATGGGCTTCGTGAAGGCGAAATGGTACCGAATCCCGGCCTTCCTGCCACCCGATTCAGTGCAACCCTTTATTCTTCGTCCGGGATTTCCGCGGGCGATGGGCAACCGAGGTGCTGGAGAGACGCAGCGGCCGCTTCGAGCTCCCGTTGGAGAATTGGATTTTCCGGCCACCGCCGGAGGAGCTTCTGGAGCGAAGCCTGGGCTTTGATCCAATAGGAACAGGCGGCCTTCTCGTCCCTGAGGCGCTCGGTGGCGTCTCCGGCCAGTGCGGCGGCGGTCCGCGCCAGTTCCCGGTTGGCGACCACTCCGAAGGGATTGTGCTGGGGGTGGACTTCCGTCTCCCATTCCGACAAGATTTGGCGCAGGTTCTCCGAGGCCTGTTGAGGATTCGAGGCGAGCCTTTGGAGGGCTTCGTGGCCGCGTGCGATCATCTGGCGATTCCAATTCCACTCCTCCCCAAGGCGAATGGCATAATCGTTCTCGGGACTGTAGCGGAGGATTTCGTCGAGGTGCTGGTAAACCCGAGTGAGGGATTCTTCGAAGCGCTTCTCATCGTCTTGAAGGAAGTAGGTCTCGCCGAGTCGGACATAGGCGTGGACCATCATCGTGCGGTGCGCCTGGAGCTGATAGCCCGGCGTGCGATGAGCGCGCTCGAACCAGAGGCCTGCGTCACTCAAAGGCTGGCGGTTGGCGTTCTCCCGGAGGTAGCGGCCGGTGTAGAACTGCCGCTGGTCGGGATCGAAATTCTGGGCGATCTTATCGAAGAGCACCCATCCGGCCCAGAATTTGATGCGGTAGAGGTGGGGGTTGCGCCGGGCGCCCATGCGGAGGAAGTTGTATCCTTCAAGAATCCAGCCCCATTTTTCCTCGAGGGTTTCCGCCTCATGGGCGATGTTATAGGCCATGTTCCAGCCGTTATAGACGTAGGCCTCCTCAAATCGGGGTTGTAGCTGGGCGATGAGGTTCATCAGAAAGACGATCTCGTGCCACTGCCGCTCCTCCTGGGCATTCATGGCCCAGACCCAGATGACATCGACGGCGAGGGCGCGGAAGCCACCGAGGAGGAGCGTGACGACCTCGCTCGGCTCGCTTCCGGCGAACAGTTCTGGTGCGGCGGTACCCTCGGCCTCGCGCGTCCAGCGAATGGGCTCCAGGAGCTGTGCGAGGACGCCAAACAGGAGGGCCACCGTGACGAGGTAAACGATTCCGGTTCGTTTCAGGCTGTGTCCCACGGCATGCAGCCTCCTTATTCTACGGAACGCCGGCGGAAAATGAGCCAGCCGGCGGCCAGCGAGAAGGTCGCAAAGATACACAGGTAGGCGAAGGCGTGCATCAACTCCGCCACGCTCACGGAGTAGCCCTGTCCCAAGAAATTCAAGGGACTGAAGCGGCTGAGGTCCGGCAGGACGATCCGGAGGGCTTCGAGAACGCCCTTGACGATATGGTCCATCCAGGACATGTGGTGTTCCTCGACGGGGCCATGGCTGTGGCTGCCCATTCCGTGTAAGCCGCTTTTCTCGACGGATTCGATCAGGTCGCCGAAGAACGGGACGAAGCTGCCGGACGCGTAGACGAAAAGTGCTGTCAAGGCGGTGACGGGCCAGGAGAGGAAGGTGGAAGCGGCGGCCGTGACGGCGATGAGGAGGATGACCTGCATGCTGACCATGAGGATGGCTTTGAGGACGTTGAACTCGAAGGAGCGCGGCGCAGAGAGGAGGGTGATGCCGTAGTCCTGGTTGTCATATCCCGGGTAGAAGGGCGCGTCGAGCGGCATCTCCAAATCGAGCACGAGGTCGCCGCGGTTCGAGACGGCTTCGGGCGGCAGTCCGAACGTGGCCGCGCGGCCGTCCAACACGGTGATGGTGACGTGGCCGCGGGGTTGGACGTCTTCCGGCCAGCGATATCCGATGCGAAGTTCGACGGGTCTCGATCCGGAATAGAAACCCTGTCGGCTGACGGCCCGGAGGCGGACGCGAGCGGTGACTTGCTGGTCGAGAGCGGCCGGGCGTGGGGAGAGCACGGTTCCGGCAGCGGTGGAGGCGGCGTTCCCCGCGGGCGGCAGTGAGGTCAGGTCTGATCGGTCAAGACCCCGGAAGACCCAGCGGGCGGTTTCCGCGGACCGCAGAAAGGAGATCGGCCCCTCGACCTGCGGGGGAGGCTCGAGCCGGACGACCCGGACACCCAGGCTTCCAGTGGCGAGGAAATCGCCCGGGACGGGGAAGGGTTTGGAGAGCCCGTTCTCGGGCTGGATCGGGGCGCGGCGGAACTGGGCGCGCCGCGTCGCGGGGTCGATCAATTCGAACTCCACAGAGCAGTCCCTCAACTCGTCCGGAGTGTAAGGGATGCGGTTGTTCTCGTCGCGGAAGTGATGAAACCGGAACTGGGCGAGGACTTCCTTCTGGCCGGAGAGTCCGGCGAGCTCGGGTGCTTCGAAGCGGAAGAGGCTTCCGGGCGGGATTTGGGGCCGCATGGGGAGGAGGATGCGATTTCCCTCGAGGGCTGGCTTGCGCCAGGCGAGGAGGAGGACTTCGCCGGGCCGGATGATTTCACGGGCTGCGAGGATATTTTCGCGGGCTTCCGGCGGCGCCGAGGCGGCGGTCTTCTCGAGGAGAACGAGGGTGACGGCAGCCATGAGGAACAGCATGGTAAAAGTGACCAGGCAGAACCCGAGGATTTTCCCAGCGATGAGGCCCCAGCGGGAGAGCGGCTTGGAAAGGAGTGTGAAAATCTGCCGGTCCGAAATATCGGAAGGGAGGGAAAGAGAGGTAAGGAAGATGGCCGCCAGGACGGAAAAGAGGCTCATGGTCCGGAAACTGACCTCGACCATGATGCGGAGGCGGCGTTCTTCGCGCGCGGCCTCGGAGCCTGCGGCCCGAAGGAAGACCGTGGCGGCCAGGATAATCAACGCGAAAAGCATGACGAGCCAGAAGGCCTTCTTGCGGACCGCTTCCCGCCACGTCTGCTTCGCCATGGCCCAAATGGGCTTGCGCTCGAGGAGCGAAACGACCGCCATGGCGACGGCGAGGACACCCGCGAGTCCCTGAATGAGCCAGGAAAGGACGGCGGACATGATGGGTTACGACGGCAAACCGGGATGACCCCAGAGAATGGATGAAGAATCAATTGAAATCCGCTGCGCCCTTCGGGCTCGCGGATTTCAAAGCCAGGGCTGCGCCGGCTCTGCCGGCCCAGCCCTGGCGGCTCAACAGAAGTCTCTGACTCAAATTTTCAATTTCTCAGTTGAACTTGGATCAGCTCGATTGAGTGCACGTCGGGAGCGGGAGCGGGATCGAACAAGTTCCTATACCGTAAAACTGCAACTCAAACTCAAGATTGAAATTCCCAGGCTCGTATCCCTATTCAGAAGTGCGGCCGCACTTCTGAATAGGGATACTAGGAAGAGCCACCGGAGTCCGCCCGCCGGTCCCACTCCGGCCGGTGCATGCCCTGGTCATCCTCCTGCGGATGCTCCCGGATCGTCTTGAGGAAGAGATTCTCGAGGGTTTCGGACGGGTGGTCGAAGCCCAGCAGCTCGCCGCTGTGTTCGGCGATGATCCTGGCGATCTTCTCCCGTGCTGCGTCCGGGAGGCCGCGGACCCGGATTTGGAGAATCTCCTTGAGGTGGAGGAGGTCCCGCACCTCGCCCGATTTCCGGAGGCTGCCCAGGTGCAAGATGGCGATGCGATCGCAAACGTCCTCAACATCCGCCAGGAGGTGCGAAGAGAGAAGGATCGTCTTCCCCTCCTTGCGCAGCGCCAGGATCAAGTCCTTCATCTCCCGCGATCCAATCGGGTCGAGCCCGCTGGTCGGCTCATCCAGGAAGAGGACTTCGGGATTATTGATCAGCGCTTGGGCGAATCCGATGCGGCGGGCCATTCCCTTGGAGTATTCCTTGACGGGCCTCCGCCGCGCGGACTCGAGGCCCAGCCGCTGGATCAGGTCGTCGGTGCGACGCCGCCGTTCCTTGCGGGGAATATCGAAAAGCTGGCCATAGAAATCGAGGGTCTCCTCCGCATTCAAGAAACGATAGAGGTACGACTCCTCGGGAAGGAATCCGATGCGATGCTTGACCTGGACGTCGTGAGCGGGGCGGCCAAGGACTCGGGCCTCGCCCCGGGTGGGGAAGATGAGGCCGAGGAGCAGCTTCATGGTCGTGGTCTTTCCGGAGCCATTGGGACCCAAGAGGCCGAAGATTTCCCCCCGGCCCACCGTGAGGTTCAGGTCCCGAAGCGCCTTCACCTCCCGTTTGCCCAGGAAATCGACGTAGGTCTTGCTCAGCCCCTTGGTCTCGACGGCGGCATCTTCGGCCATGAGACTCGAATTATAGAAAGCTGGCTTCCGAAAGCAACGACTGAGCGAAGCACCGGCCACCGTTCAAATCGAGCGAGTCACTACGGAGTAGACGAGTTTGCCAGTGCGGATGCACTGGCAAACTCGTCTACTCGCGCGCGGCATCGTTTTTGAGAGATGGACCTTGCCGGGTAGCTTTCCGCAGGATCGAGGAGACGGACACGAATCCTGCCGCTGTCTTCGGGAGAAGCCTCGTTGAGCCGTCGAGAAGCCCGTTAAGCTGTTGGAGCGTCATCGTGACGTCCTTGCCCCGGGACTCGAGGTAAGCCCGAAGGCTCTCCGATTCCTCCTCGGGTCCCGGCAGGGACGGCCCGCAGCCCGCACTGGACGGGGGCAACGTCAGGACCAGGGCCGCATCCGGATGGGTCAGCAGTGCGAGAAGGACGGGCATCTCCGGCTCGAAGCGCATCCGCCCCAATCGCCGCCGCACAGCGACCTGGGCGGCCGGCAGTCGGGATTTCAGCTCACGGTCCAGATCGCGGACACGGCCAGTCACTCCATAGACCTCGCGGACCACCCCGTCCGCCCTATTCTCGATCTGGCGTAAGTGAAGGTCGGCCCTCCAGGCGAGCCAGAGGCAGCCGAATCCGAGACCGGCGGTGGCCAGCAGGAGCATCGCGGGAATTTCCATGGTCGTCACGGCCCCGACCCAAGTGCTCAGGTGTCCATAAGGGGACCCGGCTGCGGGGGCCGTTCCTCCTCGCAGCGTTGCAGAATACCGCCCCGCCTCCCATCAGGTCTTGTCCGGCATCACGTCTCTTGTGGCACGACCCGAGGACGGCCGCTCGGGTCCATATCCATCAAGAAGGCCTTCGCCCGCCCCCTGGCTCGATGAGGAAGGCGATCCGGCCCGTAGCTTCCTGCGGCCGCTGCCGGATGGCGAGGACATGGAGCGTGACGGGCTGGCCACCAGCGTGCCACGACAGGCGGCATTCGGGCAGAGTCTCCGCCGCCAGCTCGACGCCGGGCGTATCGACGGTAATGCGAATCCCAGACTTTTCTCCGGTGATGTGCGCCGAGCGGCCGTCAATGGTGAAGGGATACAGGCTGATCAGACGGCTTTC
Source organism: Planctomycetota bacterium (assembly GCA_016179685.1). GTDB lineage: Bacteria > Planctomycetota > PUPC01 > JACPCR01 > JACPCR01 > JACPCR01. The sequence goes on from JACPCR010000054.1 coordinate 147,645, forward strand.
CCACAGCCGGTCCGAGCCCCGGAACGAGGCGGCGTCTTCCACGCGGATTCTGGGATTCGGGCCGCGCAGGAACTCCAAACGCCGGACGAGCCTCTCGAGGCCGGCCTCGGGCGGGTACGCGGACGTAATATCCAGTTCGAGAAGCTCCGCTTCCTCCCCGCTGCGCCGGTCAAGGACCCGAGCAGCGGCGTCCCGGCCGGGCCGCTGAACGAGCCCGTTGACCCTCGGGACAGCGTGTCCACGGGAGCAGGCGGTGGGGTTCTCGTATCGCTTGGGGCCGAAGAAGTCGGCGTCGTAGATGGGCGCACCCGGGTCGGCGATCAGCATTTCGCCATGGTGGAAGACGGCGAAGCCGCCGACGTCGTTGTGATTGTGGTTCTCCGCGTTGTGACCCCCTTTTGCCGCGAGGGCGAGGCCCGAAGCCGAGCCCGGAGCCTCTCGGGCGACCAGCCAGGCGACGCTGGAGACGAAAGTGGAGCGAGGGAAGGTCTCCGACGGGGATCGGCCCGCCAGATTGCCCGAGGCGTCGTTCGTCCGTATCAGGAACAGCCGGGCGAGCGTGCCCCAGAGGGTGTCTTCGCCGTGCCGGCGAATCTCACGGTGTCGCCGGGCCATATCGAGAAGGCCCGGGTCGCCGTACCGGTTGCCCAGGAGCTCGAGAAACCATGGCGGAAGCGTCATCACGGGAACGCAGTCGCTGAAGGGGACGAAGACGCCGGGTGCGACCTCGCATTTCACGGGGAAGCCCGCGATGGCTGGCATCCTCGGGTGGCCGAGCGGATCGATGACGCCTCGGGTGCGGCATCGCACGCGATCGGCGGCGAAGGCGAACCAGGAAAGCCCATAATTCCAGTATCCGACACCCTCGTTGCAGGCCCCATCTTCCTCGAAGGCCTTCTCGAGGAAGGTCTCGAAGGAGCTGAGGACCCTCTGAAGGATGCGGGCCTGGCGCAGCGGGGAATCGAGGAGGACCATGGCGGCCATGGCGATGCCGCCGCAGCAGACGCCGTTCCAGTTATTCGAACCGTGATGCCACCAAGCGGTTGCCGATTCGAAGGGGGTGAAGACCCGGCGGTCCACCTCGTAGCGGATGCGGCGTCGGAGGTGGGGATGGAGGGCGTCCCCGAGCAGGTAATCGAGAAGGGCGAGGTCCGCCGCGAACATGCAGGCGAAGAGATCGGGGCCAGGCGCGGCCGCCAGGCCGCCGGGCTCGAGCCATTGCGGCTCGGGCAGACGCCGCCCCATGTGGGCCACGCCCACCCAGCTCGTCATGGAGCAGGCGGAGAAGATGCGGTCCTGGAGGGCCACGAGGAATCGGCCCCGGCGTTCGAGGCATTCGGCCAGGCCGAGGGCTGGAACGCTCCCAGTAAGCGCCATCAGGGCCTGGTCGGCCTCCACTCGAGAACCGCGGTCCAGGAAGGCGATGTAATCGCCGAAGAGGGGACCTGACGGAGGTTGAGCGAGGGCCTTGTCCGCGCGATCGAAGAGGGTGGGAAGCTCGACGCCGCGGCGGGCGGCCTCGTCAGCGGCCGGCCATTCCCTGGCCCGAGGGAATCCCAGGTCCGGCGGGGTCATCTTGAGAATTTTTTCCAGCTCGGCGACGGTAGGACTCATGGGGATATTGTTGCGAGGCGTGCTCCCTCACCGTCGCGGAATTCGAATCGCGGGCTAGGAGCACCTTGCGATGATGTTCCGAGGCGGTCAGTAACCCCTCTGCTTGGCCTCCACGAACGACAGGATGCCATCGCACATGGCCAGAAGCCAGCGCGGGCTGGCCTTCTTGAGCACCGTGGACTCCGGATCGATCCAGTTGAAGTTGCACTCTTCCTTGTAAATTTCCCGGAGAATCTCGATTCCGACGTTGTGGGACCAGACCTCCATGCTCGTCACAGCGTATTCTGCGTGAGGATTCTTTTCCATCTTCCACAGGTGCTCGCAGCAGCCTTCGCGGGCCGCCATGAGGTAGACCAGAGCCCGGCGTAACCTGGGGTCTTTCACCGAGTCGGCCCAGTCCAAGGCTTTCTGTCCGTAGGAGATGATACCGATGATTCGGTGTTCTCGGGAAGGGTGCTCATGCGGGTTTCCTGCCAGATCAAAATCGAAGTTTCAGGACGTTCACCGGCCCATGGCGTAGCCCGTGCCGAGCCGCGGCGATGCCCCGCCGAAGATCGTGCCCGTACGGTCGTCGCGCCAGATCGCCAGGCATCGGCCATGGGACCAATCCGGTGAAATCCGAACGACGTGGCCGCGGTTTTCGAGCTCCCGCCGCACGCCCTCCGGGATGCGGGCCTCCACGGCCACGTGGCCGGGCTCGGAGGTCCGAGGGTAAAACGAACCGGGGAAATGAAGGGAGTGGAAGGTCGGCGCGTCCAGGGCAGCCTGGACGTTCATGCCGAAATCCACGAAGTTCAGGAAAAACTGACAGGTCCACTGATCCTGGTTGTCCCCCCCGGGCGTCCCGAAGACCATGAACGGGCGGCCTTCGCGGAGCACCAGGCTCGGGGTGAGGGTCGTTCGGGGTCGCTTGCCGGGCTCGAGCGCGTTGGGGTGGCCCGGCTCGAGGAGAAACATCTGGCCCCTCGTGCCGAGGGGGAATCCGAGGCCGGGGATGACGGGCGAGGCGGAAATCCAGGCCCCGCTGGGCGTCGCCGCGAGCAGGTTGCCTTCCGAGTCGATCACGTCGAGATGGGTCGTGTCGGAAGCGAAGCCCCTGCCGTGGCCGGAAGAAGGCCGGCGCGTCAGCACGGATTGGGCGTCTCCGGGCCGCATCTCGAGAGATGCCCGAGCCGGATCGATGAGCGAGCGTCGTTCCGCTGCATATCCCTTGTCCAGGAGACGCTCCAGTGGGATGGGTGAGAATCGCGGGTCTCCGTAATACGCCTCGCGGTCCGCAAAGGCCAGCTTGGCCGCCTCGATCCAGGTGTGGATGTAGTCCGCCGAATTGTGCCCCATTCCGCTCAGATCGAAGCCCTCGAGCAGGTTGAGCATCTGGAGCAGGACGGGGCCCTGCGACCAGGGGCCGCACTTGAAGACTTCGAGACCCCGATAGGCCGTGCATACCGGTTCTTCCACCGCCCCCTCGTAAGAGACGAGATCGTCCGCACTCAGGAAGCCGCGGTGGCTGACACCCGTCTCGTCCAGGACTTCCGTGCCTTGGGCGAAGTCCGCGATGCGGCGGGCGATGTCCCCTCGGTAGAACTCGTCTCGGGCGGCCCGGAGGGCCGCCTCACGGCCCCGATGGGAATGGGCGCTCTCCGCCTCGATGAGCCGGCGAAAGGTCCGGGCCCAGTCGAGCTGCCGGTAGGCCTCACCCACTTCCGGGACGCGTCCGCCGGGCAGGCAGACGGCTGCCGAGCCGGGCCATTCACGCCGGAATCGGTCCGCGTTGGCGCGGATGGCGTTTCGCAAGCCCGGGTACATGGGAAAGCCTTCCTCGGCCAGCTCGATCGCGGGCCCCAGGGTCTCGGCCAGGGTCAACCGGCCGAAGCGGATGAGGCAGAGAATCCACGCGTCCACGGCGGCGGGCACCGTGGCGGCCAGGAGTCCATCGCCCGGAATGAGGGAGACGCGGTGTTCACGAAACCAATCGAGCGTCATGGCCCGCGGCGCCCAGCCCTGCCCGCTGATGGCGTAAACGCGGTCCTCACGGGCAGGATACACGAGAATGGGCACTTCACCGGCAATGCCATTGAGATGGGGCTCGACGACCGCCAGGGCGAAGCCGGCGGCCGCGCCGGCGTCCAAGGCATTGCCGCCCCTCTCGAGCACCCGAAAGCCCGCCGCCGTCGCCAGATAATGGCCGCTGGTCACCACCCCATTCCGCCCCATGATGACTGGCCGGGTGGTGAATCCGCCTTCAGCGACGTTGAAATGTTCGACGACCGAATGGCTTGCGGGCCGGATCGGCGCCGGGCGATCCGCCTTCTGACTCAAGGGGAGCGTTCCTCACGGACCAGATGACGCACGTTCAGCCCTCGCGAAGGGAACGAGTCGAACAAATCAGAGCCGGCATTGTAGGCACGGAGCAGAACCGTGGCAATGAGCCCGCATTTCTACCACGGTGTGCTCGAAATGGGCCCTGCGCGCTTCGACTCGAACGACTGGCGTCGTTCTCGCTCAGGGTTAGCCCGGCACGAGGCGACAAGAAGGCCGGGGCGAAGCCTGAATTGCAAGGGATTCTTGCACAGGCGAATATCGATCGTTCGTGCTGGTACGCCTTGTGAGGGACCCGGATTAGGCCGTTATGATGCCGTATCGAAAACAAATTTTCGATGTTCTCCAATTCGAGTTGGACGTCCATGCGGGGCGCACCCCTATTTCGAGAAACGGTACAACATCTTTCATCCGAAAGAGATAGATGTTTTTTCTGCAACTTCTCAATAAGTTCGGGGAGGAGATCAGGGCAAGTCCTTGAAGTATGAATTCCGCAGCGGAACGCGCCAGCGTTCCGCCCGAGAGATGAGATTTGAGGGCCCGGACGAAGCGCTGACGCGCTTCGCTATGAAAATCCGCGAAGCGCTGAATCACCATCGGTTACGAAATCGGGCGGGGAGATGGAGCCCCGATTTCGTTTCAGTTCTGGCCGCTCGAGCCGCACGGGTCGGCTTTGAGGCAACGCTTGGCTAAGCATAATGCTCATGCCACATCTGGAACACCAGAAGCGTCCAGAGTTCCTTGCCGTAATCGTGTTTTCTGCGCTGGTGGTGGTCGATCAACGCCGCGACGCAGGCCGGATCGAATATCCCCTGGGCCTTGAGCCGGTCAGGTCCGAGCAGATGCTGAACCAGAGAGGAGAGCCGCGTGCGCAGCCAGAGGCCCTTGGGGATGGCGAAACCGTGTTTGGGGCGATGGACAACGCCGTGAGGCAGTCGCCGGCCCAGGTATTTCTTGAGGAGATGCTTGCCGCGGAGTCGCCGGAGCTTGTAACGCTGCGGCAGCCGATTGGCGAATTCGACGACCCGGTGGTCGAGGTACGGGGCTCGGGACTCGAGGGAGCAGGCCATGGTCGCGCGGTCCACTTTCACCAGAATCTGGTCCGGCAGGTACATCTGCTGGTCGAGCCATTGGACCTGGCTGACGGGGAGCTCGGGCCCCGCGGCGATTCTCTCGTGAAGGGTCTCGTAGGGGTCCAGAAGCGTGCGCCACTCGGGCAGAAGCAGCCGCTCCTGGGCGCGCTTCGGGAACGTCCCCATCCAGATGGCGTGCCGGTCGGCCAGGGGCACCCCCAGGCCCTCGGTGAAACGCTTGAGCTTGTAATCGAGGCTGAGGTATTTTTCGGAGACGGGCAGTCGCTGGACCAGGGCTCGGACGACGGGGTTGATCACAGCGTTTCGGACGGCCATGGGCATGATCGAGGAATACAGCTCGGCGAGCCAGTGGGCGGGGTACGTCGGATAACCGGCGAAAAGTTCGTCAGCGCCGTCGCCGCTCAGGACCACGGTGACGTGCTGCCGGGTGAGCCGCGAGAGCAGGAAGGTTGGAAGGAGCGAGCCGTCGGCCATCGGCTCGTCCATGAGCGGGGCGATTTCGGTGAGAATCTCAGGCATCTGATCGACGTGAGCGACAAACTCGTGGTGGTCCGTGCCCAGGAATCGGGCGACCTCGCGGGCGTAGGCGGACTCATCGAAGGATGCCTCGGCGAAGCGGATGGAGAAGGTGCTGAGGCGGCGATGGGATTCGCTGGCGAGGGCGGCGACGAGGCTGGAATCCAGGCCTCCGCTGAGCCAGAGCCCGAGGGGAACATCGCTGACCAGGCGGATGCGAACGGCCTCCTCGAGGAGGGCTTCGAGTCTCTGGCCCGCCTCGTCTTCGGGCAGGTAATCCGCGTGGAGGCGGAGCTGCCAGTAGGGCTCCACATGAAACCGCCCGGCCTCGACCACGAGGCGGTGACCCGGCGGGAGCTTGCACACCTCTTCGTAGATCGTCCTCGGGGCCGGAATGGCATCGAGCAACAGGTACTGCTGGAGCGCCGAGCGGTCGATGCGCCTGGACACGGCCGGGTGCTTCAGGATGGCCTTGAGCTCCGAGCCGAAGATGAGCAGGCCGTTCCGGACCGTGTAGTGAAGCGGTTTCTCGCCCATGCGGTCACGGGCGAGGATCAGCCGGCGCGCTGGGGCGTCCCAGAGGGCGAAGGCGAACATTCCATTGAGGCGCTCGATGAAGTCGGGGCCGTAAGTCTCGTAGAGATGAACCAGCACCTCGGTGTCGGTCCGGGTCGAGAAGCGGTGTCCCCTGGCTTCGAGGTCCTTCTGGAGCTCCGGGAAATTATAAATCTCGCCGTTGAAGACGACCCAGACGGAGCGCGATTCATTGCAGAGGGGTTGATGGCCGCGCTCGACGTCGATGATGCTGAGCCGGCGATGCCCGAGTGCGGCGAAGTCATCCTGGTAGACGCCGCTGTCATCGGGCCCCCGATGCCGAAGGGCCTGATTCATCCCCTCCAGGGGCGCGGGATCGATGGGCCGGCCGCCATCGACCGAGACGATACCGCAGATGCCGCACACAGTGGGAAGCCGCCTCGGTGACTGGGGTGCACAACGGGAAGCCGAGGATGTCCCGGTTTCCAAGAACCTCCACTTTAGAAGTTCCGGCTTCACGACGCAAAGCCTTTGCGCCAGGAACTTGCACAAACGGGCTCGTCCGGCTTCAATGAACGGCCCATGGAAAAAAAGCACGAGTCCAGCAAGAAGGTGGCAGTCGTCGGCGCCGGTTACTGGGGCAAGAACCTGGTCCGCAACTTCGCCCAGCTCGGCGCGCTTCACGCCATCTGCGACCAGAATGAGGCCTTGCTCAGCGGCTTCAAGGAGACCTACCCAGCGGCCCGCCTCCACCTTTCCTTCAGCGAGGTGCTAGCCCATCCGGAGGTGGACGGCGTGGTCATCGCCGTGCCGGCGGAACTGCACTACAACCACGCCCGGGAGGCCCTGCTGGCCGGAAAGGACGTCTACGTCGAGAAACCTCTATCGCTCGACGTCGGACACGGCCAGGAGCTCGTCCGGATCGCCCGCGAGCGCGGCCGCATCCTCATGGTGGGGCATCTTCTCCAGTACCACCCGGTGGTGCTGAAATTGAGGGACATGGTCGCCCGGGGCGAGATGGGGAAGCTGCAGTACATCTATTCGAACCGGCTGAACCTGGGCCGGATTCGCCGTGAGGAGAACATTCTCTGGAGCTTTGCGCCCCACGACATCTCGGTGATCCTGGCGCTGACGGGCGAGTTTCCGGAGGAGGTCGCGTGCCGCGGCGGCAATTACCTCCATCACCAGATTGCGGACGTCACGATCAGCGCGCTGTCATTCCCCTCCGGCATCCGCGCGCACATCTTCGTCTCGTGGCTGCATCCCTACAAGGAGCAGAAGCTGATTGTTGTCGGCGAGAAAGCGATGGCGGTCTTCGACGATGTCGAGCCGAAGGACAAGCTGAGGCTCTACCCGCACTCGATCGAGTGGCGGGGAAACGTGCCTGTGCCGAACCGGGCGGATGCCGTCGTCATCCCGTGTCCGGCCGAGGAGCCGCTGCGGGCCGAGTGCCAGCATTTCCTGGATGCGCTGGCGACTCGATCGACGCCGCGCACGGATGGGGAGGAGGGCTTGAGGGTCTTGCGGGTGCTGGCGGCGTGCCAGCAGGCGCTCGAGGGGTCCGGCGTGGTGAATCTCTCGGCGTCCTCGGCGGCGAAGCTCGGGCCGGACTACTTCGTGCATCCGACCTCGACGGTCGATGCGCCCTGCCAGATCGGCGCCGGGACGAAAATCTGGCACTACTCGCACATCATGAAGGACAGCGTGGTCGGTGAGAACTGCAACCTGGGCCAGAACGTGGTGGTTTCGCCCCAGGTGCGCCTGGGCCGAAACGTGAAGGTGCAGAACAACGTGTCCATCTACACGGGGGTGGTCTGCGAGGACGATGTGTTCCTGGGTCCCTCGATGGTCTTCACGAACGTGATCAATCCCCGGTCTCACATCGTGCGCCGCGACGAGTACCAGCAGACGCTGGTCCGGCGCGGTGCGACCATCGGGGCGAATGCCACCATTGTTTGCGGCATCACCCTTGGCGAGTACGCCTTTATCGGGGCGGGCGCCGTCGTGACGCGGGACGTGCCGCCCTATGCCCTCGTCTACGGCAATCCGGCCCGGCAGAAGGGATGGGTCTGCAAGTGCGGCGTCAAGATCGAGCTGCCGGACGGCGGATTCCAGGCCACGTGCGCCGCCTGCGGCGATCGCTATGAACTGAGAGACAAGCAGCTCTTCCGGGTCTGAGAGAACAGCGAAGCCGCCGTATGGCGGCCTCCAACCGACGAATATATTCCCGCCCTCGTCCTCGAAATCAATGCCGTAATTCCCCAGGCCTTCCTGAGTCGCGTAATTTCTGGTTTCCCGCCTTCCTGTTTCTCCCTTGCGGGTCACTCCCGATTGCCGCCCGCTTTCCCGATCGTCTGACCGCCACGGACGGTGAGGGTGGCTTCCCAGCAGCCGCCGGGTCGCTCGATGCCGGAAGTGTCACGGAGCGGCCCGGCGCGGGGATTCCACCGGAGGACCGTCAGGTCCGCGCAGCAGCCGCGGGCGAGGCTGCCGATCTCGTTCGAGAGGCCGAGCACCTCGGCGGGGCGGAGAGTGACGCGCCGGAAAGCCTCCTTTTCTGGCATCCCGGCCGCGATCAGCTTCGACATCGTTCGGGCCAGGTCGTGGGGCGGCACGAGTCCGGCGTGCCGAAGGTACTGGTCGCTCGAGACCGTGTCGGGGCAGAAGCCCTGGCCGATGGCGGCCTCGGCGACTTCGAAGCGAAAGGAGGCCATGCCGTGTCCGACGTCGAACAGGACGCCTCGTTCCCGGGCGGCCCAGACCTCCTCGCGCACACGGCCTTCGCGGAGCAGTCCCTCGGCCTCGCCATGGAAGCAATAGGTGACGACGTCGCCAGGCCGTAGCTGACGGAGCTGAGCCGCGAGGGGTCGGTCCGGATGCCTCCTGCTGCCGAAGAGGAGCGGCCGGCCCGTGCGTTCGGCCGCGGCCAGCGCCCTCGCCAGGATTTCATCGGGATCGTTCGGCCCGCAGCAGACGGGCGAGGTGTTGACCGCGATGCCCCAGATGAGGCTGCCGTTCTCCTCGATGGTTCGGACGCACGACTCGGCGTCAGCGTCCTCGAGCCGTTCAAAACAGCCGCCCGTCCGGGATTCCCCGGCTCGGGAAAGGTTGATCGCCATCCGCACCCGCGTCCGGGAGGCCTCGATCACGCCGGTCCGATAGGCGGTCCAGTTATTCGCCCCCGCGTCGCCCTGGGACAGCACCGTGGTCACGCCGCGGGGCAGCAGATGGAGGTCCGGATCGATGCCGTATTTCGATTCGCCGCGAGCCGGGTGGGCATGGATGTCCACGAGGCCAGGGAGGAGCAGGCCATCCGGAAAATCGAGAACCTGGCGGGCGGGCCCCCGAGCGGAGTTGCCCGCCTCGGCGATGCGGCCCGCCCGGACCGCAACGCCGCCGGGCCCGTCCAGGCCCGTGAGGGGGCAGAAGACCCTTCCGGCCCGAATGACGAGGTCCCAGAATGCGGGCATCATCGGCCTCAGCGTGCGGGTAAAGACTGATTCGTGAAAGATGTCGCCCTCAAGTTTGACGCCCCAAGCGCCCAAGTCTTCGTCTCCATCCCCGTCTCCGTTCAGTAAAGTTGGGACGTAGGGACTGTGGGAGGGAGTCAGGCCGCGTCAAGCCCCAGACGGGATTACGGCGTCGATGGCGACTCCCTGGCCGTCCGGCCCTTCACGGACTTTTCCAGTTCCTGCACGATCTTCAAGGTGTCCTGAGAGAGGGCATCGTATTGAAGCCGAAGGTCGCCGAGAGCGGCCAGCGTCTGCTGAACAGCCGCCAGGGCGCGCCGCCAGTCGGACTCCATCCCGGTCAGCCTTTCCCGTGCTTCCTGAAGGTCCCCTTCGAATTGCCGGATACGGTCCTCCTGGCCGCGCATCTGCTGGCCGAGAGAATCCACCTGATTCCAGTTTTCCCGGCTCTTGTTGTAATACTCGAGAGCGCGCTGATAGTGGGCCTGGCGCTCGCTCTCCCAGGTCTCCCCGGACTTTCCCCCGATCGTGTCGAGATGCCAGGTCGTGATCACCCGATCCCCTTCCTGCCGTTCGTGTCGGCTCACGCCGCAGCCCGGATTCCGCGCCAGGAATCCGTCGATGTCGCTTTGAGCGCAGTTTTCCCTCGGCAACGCGTTCCAGTCGTTGGTCACCCGCGTCGTCAAGTCCACGATCTCCTGGAGAGGCTCGCGCTCCTTGAGGTCCAGATCGTTGTAATAGAAAGCCTTGGACTCCGCGTCTTTGCGGCGCGCCTGCAGCGCTTGCAGTTCCGTTTTCGCATCCCTGATATCCTCTTGGTACTGGGCCAAGGTGCGACTGCCGGACGTGGGCACGAGAAGGCTCAACTGGTTGTCTCGGTGCGCCGTTAGCTCTTCCTTCAGGGCCACGAATTTCTGGCGGTAGTCCGCCTGCTGCTGGCGGGCCCAGTCGAAATAGTGCTTCGTCGTCTTGAAGTTCAGATTCTGAAAGGCCGCGGATTCTTGACCGGCCCGAAAAGAACCCTTGAGCAAGGTGTCCTCGCGGATGTCCGACTCGGTCAGCGCCCGGTGTCGGTGACCGAGGCGGGTATCCCAGCCCTGCCGCGCGGTCTCGTGGATGGCTTCCGGCGTGCCTTCGATGGAGGCGCTGAGGCCGGCAAGGGCCTGGAGCTGCGACCAGGCGGGCCCGGAAAGGCTGGAGGGGACCCGGCTGCCGGAGGGGCCGGGCGGTCCGGCTTCGCCGCCGCCACCAGCGTTTCCGGGCGAAACGGGCGATGTGGCGGCGGTCTCGCGCCCCTGGGGAACGCGGCCGGGCGCTTCGAGTTGGCGCAGGCGCTGCCAGGCCTGGGCGGCCTCTCGAGCGGCTGGCAGGCGCGCCTCGATGGCCTGCTGGACAGCCTGCTCGCTGCTCGCTCGTGCCTCGGCAAGCCGCCGCGCCTCCTCGGCTCGCGGGGCCGAAGCCGCCTCCATTTTCTGTATTTCCTCCTCCTGTTCCTTGCGGATTTTGATCACCTGTTCATCCAGTTTGGCCCCGTCCTCGATCAGCTTCACCAGGTCGCCGTCGATGCCTTGAAGCAACAGGGCCAGCTCCTCCGCTTGGCCCTGCTCGTTCCTCACCTGGCGGGCCAGGTCCTGGACCGCGGATTCGGACTCCGCGGAATGCGCACGGGAAGCCAGTGCGAGCAGGAAAAAGAGAATGGAGGGTTGGGTCATGGCCGCATCTCCCAGGTCTCGACGCGGATGAAGTCCGAGCGGGGACCGATCGTATATTCCAGCCGGATTCGGCCGTCCAGGCAGTGGAAGGTCGCCGCCTGGCGGCTCGGGACGGTTTCCGCAAGCTGGGCCGATGGTGCCAGAAGGCGAAGACGCTCCAAGAGGACGGGGCTTTGCGGATGCAGGAGGTCGAGAATTTCTTCCCTTTCGATGGCCTGGGCCGGCCCGGCATCCACCGGGGCTTCGCCAGGGGCCGCCGATGCGCTCTCCAGTTCCCCGAGGGTGAGTCGGATGGCCTGGAGGCGCGCCTGGGCGGAGCGCAGGGCGGGCCCGTAACGCGCCGGGCTGTAGGGGCCGCCGAATTCGAGGCGGGCGCATCGTTCGGCGACCCACGCGGTGACGGCTTCCAGGGGCGGCTTGCGATGGCCATAACTTTGGAGGGGAGAGCCCGCGGACTGGCCTGAAGCATGCTCGAAGAGGTCCCAGCGGCGCTGGCCGGGCATCTCCTCCACGGACGTCAAGGAGTGAACGCGCCCGTGTCCGGTGTCGGGCCGCCGTTCGATCCAGAGGGCCTCTTCCCAGGGCAGGGCCGATTCGGGGAACACGTCCAGCTCGTAGCATTCGAGGGATGCGCCATGGGGAAGGTCCTGCTGGCCGGCGAGGTGGAAGCGTTCGAGTCCGCGCGCGGCGAGAAGGCCGCGGATGGCCCGGCGGATTTCGGCAAGACCGGCCTCGGTGGAAGCGTCCCCGGCCGTGGCGGACTCGGTCCGTTCGGCCTCCCACGAATCCAGGGCCTGGGAGGCCAGGGGATAGGCGCGGGTGAGATAGCGGAGCAGAGCGAGAGTGGTCGCCAGGCTTTCCCGGAGTCCGGGCGTCCGGGCTTCCGCATTCTGCTGGAGTTCCTGGGCGAGGGCGAGTCCGAGGCGGTAAAGTGCGGGCCGGACCGCAACGGAGGTGGATGGATTCCAGGCCATCTCCCGGCAGACATCAAGTCCGGAGGCCAGCACGGCAACGTCCGGCATGGTCCCGACCCGGTCCCGGCGGTTCTCTTCAGAATGGCCCGCGTCGGCGGCGGGATCGGTGCGCAAGAGGCGAAAGCCGTCCTGCAAGAGGCGGATTTTTTCCAATTCGAAGAGGGGCCGGGCGTCCTTTTCGGGCTCGGGATGGATGCTCAGGGCCACGCCCACGAGGCCGCGGCCAGCCTCTCGCCGGACTCGGGCATTCTGCTCCTTCCAGGCGAAGAGCCGCTGGCCGGCGGCGAGGAGGCCGGATTCGGCGAGGGCGCGGTCCCGGTGATCGGCCGGCGCGGCGGCGAGGAAACGCTTGTAGGCCACGGCGTTCTGAAGAGCGGGGGCGTTCTCCCGTTCTCCCAGGCGAGCGATTCCGAGCCAGGCCTCGGGATGGCCCGGATGGGTCCGGAGCAGTTCCTGGCAGACGTGCCTGGCCTCCAGGTTACGGCCCTGCTGAAGAAGCTCTTGAATCTTGATCGCCCGAGCTTCGGCAACGAAAGGCAGGCGTCCCTTGACCTCCTCGGCGAGCCGGAGAACGCCATCGGCGTCGCCTTGGGCGATCAGGGCGTCAGCGAGCGATTCGTAACCCGGGTCGTCGGGAATGGAAGTCGTGGTGGTGGTCGTGGGCGAAGCGGTCGTCGTCGACTCCACCGTCGCCAGCGGAGTGGGCGGGTTGGGGGACTCGGTGGCTGATGCGGCCGCCCCAGGAGCTTGAGGGGAGGCGGCTGCCGGGTGAAACCGGCGATAGGCATGGAAGAATCCGAAGGCGACGAGGGCGAGGATGCAGCACGCCAGGACGGCGAGTCCCCGCCCCTGGATCGGACCCGGGCTCGCGGGAGGCGCTGACGCCGGCCGCGCCGTTTCATCGGGCCGCGTGATTCGATTGATTCCCTGACACTGCGGGCAGCGCGTGAGGGAGCCGAGGGGCAGCCCGGAAGCCGGGTAAGAGTGGCCGCAGGAGGAACACGTGAGCATGGGGGTTCAGAATCCCGGAACCTTCACGCCACTATTGTATAGAATTTTAGAATCGAAAGTACGGCCCCATCCCGGTAGGAGTTTCCAGGATGCGGCCGCACAGCGGCCGCGCTACTCCGCATAGGGCCCTGTCCCGCCCGGAGTTTCCTGTAGTCATCGAGCATGGAAGTGCGGGAGCACTTCCATGCTCGATGGTTCGTTTTCCCGGGAGATGGCCTGGTAATAGTTTTTGAGCGCCTCTTCGTAGCCCTTCGGGACCGGCCCGGTCATGGCATCGAGGATCATTTCCTGCTCTCGATCGGGCATGGCCGGGGTGGTGTCTCGGTGAATCCGGACCTCATTCTGGAGGAACTCGCGGCCAGCTCGCAGGTTGCCGAGAAGGACGGCCCGGCGGCGGAACGCGTCCTGGTAGCGACCGCTCCGGAGGTCATCCTCGACGGCGCGCAGGTTGTCGAGAGTCTCCTCGAAAAGAGCGGGATAGTTGGAGACCTGGAGCTGGAGCTTGATCTTCTCCGCCCGGTTGCGCAACTCCGCCTGCTGCTGTGCCAGGGACTGGATGATGCGGTTGTGCTGGTCGGGCGAGGGACCCTCGAGGCCCTCGCTTCCTGCCCCGCTCTCCTTGCCGCCGCCGGTCGAGCCCCCGCCGGTCTCCGGAGAGGTGTCCTTGACCGACCCGCTCTCGAAGGGGTCCGGCGTCAACCGCGTGGGGGTGCGGCGTCCGCCGAGTCCCTGCGCGGACTCCTCCACGAACTCGCCGCTGGACTTGCCGGTGCGGCCCTCTCCGCTGCGGCCGCCGATCTCGGACGAGTTGGGCAGCCTGTTGCCCGTGACGCCCTGGGCGCTCATGTTGCTGATGGGTCCGTCGGCCGCGTCCCAGCCCGCACCCTTGTCCATCGAATCGGCCCAACTGCTGCTCGTGTCCTCCATCTCCTCGAAGAGGTCCTCCTCCGCTTCGAGCAGCTCCCCGATGATGTCCTCCAGCTCCTTGGGCAGTTCCGCCATGGGCGTGGAGTATTCCCCCAGCGGCTCCTCCATCTGCCACTGCTCCCGGTCCGGCGTTTCCGGCAGCCATTTCTCCAGGTGCGTCGTCAGGGCCTCGGCCAGTTCCGCCCCGTTTTCTTCGAGTGGAGTGGCGATCTGCACGGCCTTCTGGGCCAGAGCGTCCTTGGCCATCTCGATCTCGGACTGGATCGCTATCAGCTCCTTGAGCAGAGAGGGGTTCGAGAAGTCCTGCTCCGGCACCTTGCTGAGATCGCTGAACGTGTCCTTCATGAAATCGGACCAGCGGTCCTCCTTGGCCTCGAGGCCCCGGAGCGCGGCGTCGTCCTCGGAAGTCAGATCGTCCACGGGCCGCTTGGCCAGGTCCGCCGTGGCGTCGACGACCTTCCTCTGCTCCTTGAGGAATTCCTCGAGCCCCTTGGCCAGTTGCTCCATGCCGTCTTTCAGACCGTCGTCGGGAAGGTCGCTGGCGCTCTCGGCGGTTTCCGGCGGAGGCGGGGGGGCATCCCGGAGCTTCGGCATCACCTGCAGAATACGCTCGAGCGTCTCCACGATGCGGTCCTGCACGGGCAGCACCTGGCGGAGGTCCTCCGCGGCTTCCGGAGCAGCCGCCCGAGAGGCGGCCTGCTCCATGCGCTGGACGGCCTCGGTCATCGGATTAGCCGTGAGCCAGGCGAGGGTCTTGTGCACTGCGGCCTGCGGGCCGGGCCGGGCTGGCATCTTCTGCACGATCGCCAGCGTCCGGGTCCGGACGTCCACTTGCGTGCCGAGGAGCGGCCGGATTCCCTTCAGCGTCTCCTCGCCGGGCCGGGCCGCCGCGGCTTCCGTGTCGGTCCGGGCCTCGCGCTGAAGCTCGAGCACGGCGCGGAGGTCCCTTTCCCATTCCTCGACGGACTTCTGCGTGGCCTCGATACGCTCGCGAGGGTCGATGATCCGCAGCACGTACTCCCCGGTCGAGGCGCGGCCCGGCCTCGGATTGCCGTCCACCGCTTCCGCATGGTATCGGACCGTATCGCCGGGCCGGTATCGGTCCGGGTCAATCCACCATTCATGTTCCACGCGGGCGAAGCGGGGATCGGGGAACTCCTGCCAGCCGACGAGGCGCTCGACGGGCGAGTCGTTGACGCGGGCCAGAACGAACAGATCGTCCACGCCGAAGTCGTCCGCAGCCTCGAGGCGCACCGAAAGGGTTTCGCCCGGGGCGGCCGAGGCGGCCTTGCCAGGCCGGACCAGCGTCACTCCCGGAGGCCTGTCCAGCGTGGCCGTGATGGGGTGGTCCGCCACCGCTGCCCGGCTGCTGTTGCCCTCCGAGTCCCGCAAGTGGATGGAGTAGGCATCATTTTTTTCGAGCACGAAGACGGTCTGGAAGGCGTCGCCCTCCGGGCTGATCTCCGTCCGAGGCGCTTCCGAGGCGCTGGCCAGGCCGAGTTGGGCCGCGGCGAGCTTCTTGCCTTCGGGCCCGACGCGGACGCGGAGGCGGACGCGGGTGCCCTGGACAGCCTTGAGGGGGCCGGGGATGTTCTCCTCGCGGCGCGGTTGCAGCCGAGTGTAGGCGGGGAACTCGTAAAGCGCGTCGATCCTGGCCACCTCGGGCCGGTGCGCGACGGAGACCTGATAGGGAGGCGAAGAACTGCCCCCGGACTCGACCCAGTACTGGAACGGTTTCCGGACATCGCGAAAGACGTAGAGGAAGCCTGGGTTGCCGGAGCGCGTCATGGCGTGGGGTGAAGAACGCGTAGGCCAGAGGCCGGACGCCACCTCGCCTCCACGACTCTCTCCGGGCAGGTCCGTGTGCATCCAGGCCTCCAGCGTGTCCGCATCGGATACGCCCGCCAGGACGAAGGCCCGGGCCGTGAAGTCATCTCCGGCGAAAACGGTCTGGTGGCCCGGCAGGACGCGGATTTCAGCGAGGCCGCCCGCCGGGGACAGGGCGCCGGGATGGAGGAGCTGGGCGGCCGCGCTTTGGAATCGCTCGGGCCAGAGAGAGGCATAGACGGCCAAGGCCAGGAGAAGGGCCGCAGACACGGAGACCCGCCGGAGCAGGGGCCGGGGACTGAACGGCTCGTGGAAATCGCAACCCGAGCAGCTTCGGGCCGCCTCGCTGATGCAACGGTCGATGATGCCCGGCGACCGCGGGTCCGGCTGCTCCGCCAGTTGTACGGCGTTGATCAAGGCGTTATGGAGATGGGGGAAATGACCTTCGACGCGGCACGCCATCTGGACCCGATTCCAGTCTGCCCGGAGGGGCCGCAGGACCCAGCAAATCCCCGCGGTCAGAAGCCCGCCGCATCCGACCAGGAGGAGCAGCCAGCGGACCATGGCAGGCAACTCCCCAAAGCCACCCAGGAGGGTACAAAAGAGCACGAGGCCCGCGGCCGCCAGGACAAAAGAGGCGAGGCGCTCCCCCCGATGCAGCCGGCGCCGGTAATGCCGGGCATCGTCCAAGCGTTCGTGAATCTGTCCGATGTGCCGATACGTCATAGAGACGGATGACTTAAGGCGGGCGAAGCCCGCAACCCAACAAGGGTGCAAAAGGTGTCAGGGTTCAGGGTTCAGGAATCAACTGACACCCGAACACCTGATACCTTTCAACTTTTCCGCCGGGTGCCCACGTAGTGGGCGCGGCGCGTGGCGCGGAGAAGTGACATTCTGAGACTCTAGCGAGGCAGAGCCTCGGACAAATGAGTTGTAACATCCTGCGGAAAAACATGTTACAAAAAACTCGACTCAATCGCGACGACTCTTGAAGATTAAGTAACCTAAAGTCAACAGTGGCGGAAGCGTGAAACCTGTTCTGCCCACGTTGACGGTCAGTGGCTCATGGCATACACCATGGCGTTGAGGCCGATCCGCAGGGCGTCCTCGGCCTTGTAGCCCCGCGCATAGGGGCGCTCGAAGCCGTCCCAGGCGCTGCCGAAGGCGTATCGGCTGTAAATGACCGCCAGCACCCCGTTCCACTCGACGCCCTCCAGGTCCGGCGCGTGATGGTCCGGCTGGTTCTGCTGGACGAAATCCGTGTAATGGACCTGGCGGATATCGGCCGCGGCCGTCATCAACGGATGAGTCAGAGGCAGCGGCTGGAGACCCTGCCCCGGAAGGACCCGGCGCATCTCACGCCGGAAGGCCTGGTCGAATGCTTTCCTGCCGCAGCAGGCATCGGCGATCAGCGTCCCGCCGGTCTTGAGGAAGCTGCGCAGACAGGCGGCCTCTGCGTCCGTGAAGCCGAAATCGTCGTGCCCCGTGAGGTAGAGGAAGGGGAAACGGAAGGCATCCACCTGCCGGAGGTCCACCGGGGCGCGCTTGAACTGCACCTCGAGCGTGGAGTTGCGCCCCACGTACTTGAGCAGGTTCATGATGGCCGAGGGCGAGGGGTCCCAGTCGCCGCCGTGCACGATCTGGCCGAAGACGAGATTCTCGCGCGTCGGCTCGGACTCCTCAGCATAGACCACGGGGTTCGAAAGAAACCGGCCAAGCTGGTAATGGCTGAGGACGTAGCTGACCATGTTGACCCCGAGCTGGTTGGCCTGCTCGGGGACGACCTTGCGGCCCTGGGGATGGGCGTGGCGCGCCCACCCGCAGGAGAGGTCCCAGCGGGACAGCAGCACCGCGGCGCGGCATCCCAGGGAGACCATGTCCATCTCCGGCTCCTTCTCCACTGCCGGCTGCGCCTCCTCCTGGACGGAAACCTTGCGGATGTCGTAGAAACAATCGAAGAGCGGATGATCGAGCGGCACGGCCTTCAGGGGCCTCTGCGGGAAAATCTGCTTCATCTCCTCGTGGAAGGCAAGGACGAACTTGCGGCTGCCGCAGCAGGCGTCTCCCCAGAGAAAACCCCCATCCTGCAAGTAGGACCTGAGCTTCTCGCGCTGTTCGGGCGCAAAAGAAAAGTTCTCGTGCCCGGTGAAGTAAAGAACCGGAACCTCGGACGGGGTATAGGAAAAGCTCCCGAGGTCGATCTGCACGTCTCGATACCGGACGCCGAGGAGACCGTTGGCCAGCTCGAGGAGGTAATGGGCGTCGCTGACGTCGCTCTGCCAGTCGAGGTAGGAGAATCGCCGTCCATCCTCCGTTGTTTTCCAGATCGGCTGCCCGTAACGCACCTTGCCCACGAGGGCGGGCGGGGCAGGCTCCCGCTTCTTTTCGGACCGGCGCAGCGGCGTGGCCGGCAGAGGCAGCGGCGGCACGCTCTCGCCCGCCTTGCGCCTCTGGGGAGGCGGCGGCGGCGGCGGTTCAAAATCTCCCAGGACGTCCGGCGGGCAGAGAACCGCGATCAGCACCATCGGGCCCAGAGCGGGCCAAGGACGGAATTTCGTGCACATGGGTGGCCTCGGTGTAGCGCAGAAAACCTGGGAAGAGAAGACTCGATCCCTGTTTCCGCATCCCGCCGGGATGAGAAAACAGGGATCGGTTGCGGCACTCCCTCGCCGCAACCCACTGGCATTATCGATGATCCCTCCCCCAACTTCAGCGACCGTTACAATCCTTTACTGGAACAGAAAACTCCCGTTGCTATTATATTACCCATTACCCCAGCCCGCATTTCCACTCGGACCTGGCCGCCGTTTGGGGACCGAGCGTATGTTGATGACCAAGAAACGATCTCCACGGATTCCTTTCGCCGTCCTGTTTCTGACGGCGTTCGCGCCGGGGATCGGTCCGATGGCCGAGTCCCTCGACATCGAGCGATTCAAGCAGCTCCGGGAGGAGGAGCGCTACAACTACGAGTTGTGCGAGAAGGCTTACCAGAGCGGCAACATGGAGCTGGCGATCAACGAGTTTCACAAATTCCTCAAGTTGTATCCGACCATCCCGGCGGCGTCCTATGCCCAGTACATGCTCGGAGTCAGCCACGAGCAGCACAATTACGTCAACACGGCCATGAAGAGATACGAGGAGCTTCTGACCTACTACCCGGACAGCCCGGAGGCCCCGAAGGCCCAGTGGGCGATCGCGAGGTGCTACCAGAAGATTGGCGAGCCCGAAAAGTCGCCCCCGGAGTTCCAGAAGGTCGTGGACCTCTACCCCAAGGCCCCTTTGGCCGCGCAAGCCCTGTGGGCGCTCTCGGAAATCCACCTGGTTGAGGGGAAGCTGGACGAGGCCGTGGGGGAACGGAAGCGCATCATTCTGGAATACGGAGATCACCTCCTCTATTCACAGGCCGTGGACTGGATGATCGCCCACTATGCGCTGACGGAGAGGGACCCTGTTTCCGCCCGAGAAATGAGCTGGCGCGTGCGTTCGAAAGAGGATACGGAACTGCACCTGGCCATGCTCTACCGGCGGCACGGTGTGGCGCTTTACGGGGGCGGCGAGCACAGTGGCGGGACCGAGTTTGTGCAGCGCGCGATCGAGATTTACCGCGATTTCAGCGTGAACTTCCCCAAGTCCCGCGACCGCATCCCGGAGTGCGAATTTGCGATGGCCGAGTGTTACCTGGACATCGGCAAGCATCCGGAGGCGGTGAAGGTCTATCAGGAATTTCCCCAGCGGCATCCCTGGGCGACGCGGCACTTCCCCGGCTGCGTGAAGAAGATCATTGATATTTACAAGAAACTGGAAAAGGAGGATATGGTTCGGCAATGGTACGCCTTGTTCCTGAACAAGTGGCCGTCGGACGATGCTACCCGCAAGGAGTTCGGGCTCTACCTGGAGAAGCCGGCGGGAGCCTGGAACGAGGCCCGCAGCCAGTACCGTCTGATGCAGAACAAGTTCGACGGCCAATGGGAGGTCGCCGCCTCCTTCCACCGGCAGAAGCTGGCCGACGAGGCCATCAAGGCCTACGAGGATGTGATCAATACGGACTTCGCGCGCATCAGCGCGGCCTACTACCAGGTGGGGCAGGTGCACCAGATGCTCACTCACGACTACGAGAAAGCGATCGTCGCCTACAACAACAGCAATTACGAGGCCCCGACGCACATGTTTCGGGTTGCCGAGTGCTACTGTGCCATGCAGAAATGGGAGCGCGCTCTGGAAACGTGCCGGGAAATCATCAATTTCTTCGAGGGAAGCCGCATCCCCGCCATGCAGTTCATGGTCACGTCGGTCTACGAGGTGAGGAACAGCCAGACGCATCGGGATCGAGAAAGCGCGGTGAGCCTGTTGAAGGCGATTCTGGATCATTACCCCGGTACGGGGGCGGCCTCCTGGGCGCACCTCAAGCTCGAGGAGTACGGGGTGGTGATCACCGGCGGCGGCGTGGCCAAGTAGCGGCGCATGGCCGCCACGGATAACTGCCCCTACCCGCCATCCGAGGTCAAGCCGGTCGTGTCGATCGTGTATTCCTCTCCGAGCCTTGTTGGGTTGCGGGCTTCGCCAGCCTTCAGGCGGGTGTCCAGCAGGAAAACGGCTCTTCGTGTCCGCGCGAAATGCCATGAAATGCCGCGTGGTTCTTGGAAACCTCCAGCCCCTCACCCTGCCGTGAAAACCCTTTCGACCCTCGGGTGGCTGGCGATGCTGGCTTTGACGCCCTGGTCTTCAACAGCTCATGGCCAAAAGCTCTTGCTCCATGTTCCGTTCGATGAGTCGCTTGAAGCGAGGAACGCGGCCGGAGAACCGAAGGGGACCTTCCATCCGCCGGCCAAGTCCCCGGACTCCCAGCCGAGATTCTTGGACGGCATCGTCGGCAAGGCGCTCGATATCGGGACCGGCTGCCGGGTGGATTATGCTGTGGCCGGCAATCTGCAAGGGGACCGGGGCACGGTCTCGTTCTGGGCGAAGCGCGCCGGGCCGAAACCTGAAGGACGCTACACGTTTCATCTGGGTGGGTGGGGCAACAAGGACGGCTCGTGGGTGCTGCTCTACCGCTGGGAATGGCATGGGTCGGTCAACATGCTGCATGGCCTGGGCGGTTCGGGGGACGTCGGACTTCAACTACCCGGCGATGGCGATGACGGGGAGTGGCATTTTTTCGCCTTCACCTGGGACGGCCATCACGCCCGCGGCTACATGGACGGCGCTACGGATTCGGCCGCTGAAAAGCGCGATTTCCCGGCACAGCACTTCTCCAGCTTCTGGGTGGGCGGCGGAGACCAGACCTCTCGCCTCATCGACGAACTGAAAATTTTTGACGAGCCGCTGGGCATTTCCGAGATCAAGGCCCTGTATCGGGAAGTGGCCGGGGTTCGGACCGAGCCGGCGCTCATCATTCCCAGGCGAACGAGCGAAGTCCGTATGGACGGCCGCCTCGAGCTTGAAGAATGGGCGCCCGCGGCAACCACCACGGGTTTGATCGGAATCGAAACCAAAATGGCGGCCCCGACTCCGACCCTTGCCCGGCTGATGTACGACGATGAGGCCCTGCTGGTCGCGTTCGATTCCGGCCTGCCAGAAAAGGCGAGGAGGGATTTCGCCTTGTCCGCGGGCATCACCGGCATCCTGCGGCAAACCCGCGACCGCTTTGATACGGACGTGGACGCGGACGACGCGGTCGAGATCAACGTCATGCCGCGGCCGCCCGCGGGGCCCCAAGACTCGGGCGGCGACTGGTTTCGCCTCGTCCTCAACGGCCTCAACACCCATTACGACTACTCCATCACGCCGGGCAACGTCATTTCGCTGGACTGGAATCCGGCGTGGACTTCCGCGAGCACGCTGGACGCGGAGGGCTGGCACGTGGAGATTCGGCTGCCGTTCGCCGCGTTCGGAGTCCCCGCGCCCAGACCCGGAGACCGCTGGGGACTCAATCTCTTTCGTCTTTGGCAGGCGCTGCAAAGCGGCAGGGAGGCCTGGGCCGTCGCGCCTGGCCTTACGCCCGGCTACCGGTACGCGGTGTCGGCCGTGCAGTTCGGCGGGCCTGATGCCTTGACGGTCCGACTTGCCGATTGGGGGCCTTTGCACGACAACCTGGTCGCGGTTCATGGCGAAGTGGCGAATCCAGGCCAGCAGCCCGCGACGGCTTCGGTCAGCCTTTCGAGCGATTCGGGTGAGTGCAGGGATGTGCGACTCTTGAAGATCGCTTCCGGCGCCGCGGCTTCCTTTGGGTTCGACTTCCGCCTCCAGGACCCGGCAACGAGCCTGCTGACGCTGGCCGTGACAGACGAGGGCCGGAAGGAGGTGTGTTTCCGGTCCCAAGCGCCCATCAGCCGCCGGGAGGTGCTGGAAATTCGTTCCGCGCACTTTCCGAGCGCAGGGATTTTCAAAGTGTTTGTGGACGCGGGCCGGCTGCGCGGCACGCCGCTCAAGCAACTCTCCTGCAGGCTTGCGCTGCTCGATGAAAACGGGAAGCGCACCCTGCCGGTCAAAAAGCTCCAGCCCTTGCCGGGCTACGTTTGCGAGGCGGAGATGAACGTGGCGTCGCTCGAGCCGGGGAAATACCGGGCCGTTTGCCGCATCGAGCGAGAGGGGAAACTCGCCGCGGAGAAGAGCATCGCGTTGGAGAAACGCCCCCCACCCGAATGGCTTGGCAACACCATCGGCCTCACGGATAACGCGCCGAAGCCGTTCACCCCGGTCCGTCGCCGAGGAGATTCGCTGTCTTGCTGGGGCCGGGAGTACCGCTTCGATCACCAGCTTTTCCCAGCGCAGATCGTCACCCGAAACTCGGAGATACTGGCCGGGCCGATTCATCTGAGGCTGACCGACGGGAGCGGCCGCGAATTCGATTCCGCATCTGTTCCGGCAGAAGCGGCTTGGGGCAAGGCCACGGACTTTCGGCAGGAATTCGAGCGCAGTATTCAACTGGGAAAGGTCAAGGTCAGAGTTTCCTGCTGGCTCGAATGTGATGGTTTCCTCTGGACCACACTTCGCCTCCCGCCATCCAGCGTCTCGGTGGGCCATCTCGTGGTCAGCGTCCCGCTCAAGAAAGAATGGGCTGAGTACATCAATCCCTATGACTACTCGACGGTCAACACGGGCAAACTGAAGCCCGAAGGCTGGAAAGGCGGTGGCCAGCCGCTGTGGCTCGGCAATGGCGAAGGCGGCCTCCAGTTCACGACCGAAACGCTCGCGCCCTGCCGCTTGAAGCCGGAGACGCATTCGCTTCGCGTCATACCCGGTGAAGCCGCGACGGCTCTCGAGATCACGCTCATCAACGTCCCGACAAAGTTGCAGGAGGGATTCGAGGTCTCGTGGGGCTGGGTGTCGACGCCCGTGCGTCCGCCGACGCCCGGTTACCGCGGCTGGATGACGCAATGTGCGGACACCTTGCCGGGCTACCAGTGGTACTGGCCCCCAGGGAGCGAGTTCGATCCCCGCTGGCTCGGCTATTCGCATTTCGTGGGGCCGTTCGACCGGCCCGACGGAAAGGGCAAGGGTCTCAGCAGCGGCGGGCCTTACGTCGTCACCACGATGTGTCCGGCCAAAGTCCCCGAATTCGAGTACTGGGGCGATGAGTGGAGTCCCTCCATGATGGGCCGCCGCGTTGAAGGCGGCATGGGCCAGTGCTCCGTCGCGGCCAGGTCTTGGGTGGATTTCTTCGTCTGGTGCTACCGGCAGACCTACAAGCGGGGTCGCTATATCGGCCTTTACTACGACTGCGCGCCCTATTTGCAGGACGACAACTTCCATCACGGCGGCGGGCTGAAGATCGGTGGAAGGGTCCACCCCACCGGCGCCGTGCTGGGCGCCCGTGAAATCGCCAAACGGCTCTACTGCCAACTTCGGGAACTGGAGCCGGAGCAGACCATGGTCCTCTACCACAACTCTGGCCAAATCGACATGGCCTTTCTTTCCTGGTGCGACGTGTTCGTGGATGGGGAAAACT
The DNA here is from genome assembly GCA_016179685.1 of Planctomycetota bacterium. Classification (GTDB taxonomy): domain Bacteria; phylum Planctomycetota; class PUPC01; order JACPCR01; family JACPCR01; genus JACPCR01. The sequence continues at coordinate 171,591 of JACPCR010000054.1, forward strand.
TCACGTCGCGTCTGAGCAAAGTCGAGCAGGACTATCATCGCCTCTTCCCGCCCGAAGCGTTCCTCGCACAGTCCATGGGGCACAACTTCGGCCTGAACAACTGGTTTCTGGACGAGTTCAACCGTTCGGGCGCGACGAACGAGGAGGATTGGAAACGGCTGGGCGTGCAGCCGGTCACGCATCTCTACGGCCTGATCCTGCTGCACGATGGCGGGTACTGGAAGGCCTACGGCAATCCGCAGGGCTACGAGAGGGTCGACGGTGCTCTGCGGAAATATTCGTTCGACGAGCGATACCGCATGATTCCTTACTGGCGGCAGAAAGTGGTCACGCTGCCGGAAAAGGTTTTTGCCACCTTTTACAGAGACGACGCGGCCGAGCGGGTGTTGGTCATTTTGCTCAACAACAACGAGAACGACCTCCAGCTACGGCTGAAGCTGAATTGGCCGGAGCTGGGATTCGGGGACTGGCGCGGGCTGAAGGTGGATGACGCGGTCTTCCTCGAAGGCGCGTCCATCGAGGATGGCGAGCTCGTCACGCCCATCGGCTGCGCAAACATGCGCCTGCTGGCGATCGAGAAGCAGTGACGGGGTGATGCCGGACACACCGCACTCCGCTCATCTCCTGGCTTCTCCTGCCCCATTCCTCGGAGTCCGTCTTCAGGTCCAATCCTCGGGCCCCTCGGCGGCCATGCGTTCCGCGGCCTCTCCGGCAAGATCCACCGTGCGCTGGACCAGCAGCGGGCACGGGCAGTGCCGGAGGACATTTTCCGCCACGGAGCCGAACACCCAGCGCGACAGGCCCGTCCGACCATGGGTCGTCATGGCCAGGAGGCCGATCTTCGAGTGCTCCACGGCCGCAAGAATCTCATGACTCACCGCGCCGCAGGGGAACAGCACGCGCACCGGCACATCCGCTTCCTCGAGCTTCTTGCGGTAGGGCTCGACCTGAAGGGCGGCGTCGGCCGGGGGCACGATCATCGCCCCTTCGGGGGACGGCAGGTTCACCTGCACACAGACCAGGACGACTTCCGAATGGTAGAGCCGGGCGATCTCCCGGACGAGGGGCAGAATTCGGGCAGACCTTTCGCTCCCGTCCAGGGGCACGAGGATGCGGCGGAAAGGACCCGTTCGGCGGTCACCGCCTTCTTCGAGCCCATGAAGGCTCGCGAGCAGGAGAGGAAAGATCGATCCGCGCAGCACGCGCTCGGCCACGCTTCCCCGTATCCAGCGCTCCACCCCGGTCCGACCGTGCGTGGACATCGCTATCAAGGAGGGCTGGTAATCCTCGGCAAACTTCAAAATCTCATCTGCCGGGTCGCCCTTCCGGAAAAGGTAATAGGCCCGGCCGCCCTGGTTGACCAGATCGTTCCTCAGACGCTCGAGATGAGTCCGCGGGCTCTCGCCTTCGCCCGGCCACAAGCGATCCTCCTCCGCCATCCAGTGGCCCGGAAGAACGCGCAAGAACATCACCTCGGCATCCTGCCGGAGCAGGAGCGAGCGCACTGGACCGAGAATCCGGCCGGCCAGTTCCGATCCGTCCAGAGGCACCAGGATTCGGTTCAACATGTAGGTTGTCCTCCTTCCGCACCGCCGTCGAGGCGCAGGGCATGCACGGTCATGCCCTCGTTTGATTCTCACAGGCAACTCGGATACCCGGCCATGGAATCAGCCCCAGGAATTTCGAGACACTCGAATTCAACTGCCTGCAAACCGGCCACTTAGGGAGCATTACGGGGGTAAAGGTCCAAACATGGGCTAGGGGCGGGGGTTCAAACCCGGCGGAAAACTCATACATCCCGGGCATCGTCAGGTGGCTCGACCAGCCTACGCTCCAAATCACGTGCCCCATGCATGACACGTTCGACGCTCAAGATGTCCTTGATGGCCCTATAAAAAATCAAATGTGAGCCGGACCCGCCCCCGACTGGTATCGAACGGATACCAGCCAGTTTCCGGTCCCGGAACCTACGCCAACGGCCTCAATCAGGGAACTCTGCCAACCGCTCGACACCCGTATCGACCGCGGCAAGAAATTTTTCGGCCACCCTGGGACCAGCATCTTCCAGATACCAGCGATATTGATGACCGGGGTCCGACTCAGCGCGGCCGGATATGGAGACGCCAATTTCATCTTGACTGACGCCCGGCCTTTCGAATCCGCTGAAGCGTTGCCTTGGTGTAAGGACGGTGCGGGCTGTTCACTCCCTCCAGAAGTGCCGCCTCCAAAAGCGGGCTGCTATTTGCTCGAGTGGTCGAGAAAAAAGTGCCAGACGGGCGGCCAGACGAGCGTGGTGGCGATGCCGACCCCCGCCAGGAACAGGGTCAATCCGAGGTAGCCGTCGAGGTGCTTGCGGCGCAGGAGCGGATGCAGGATGGCCCAGCTTCCCAGCCAGGCCAGGAGGAGGATGGTTTCCTTGCCGGAGTAGGGGCCGATGCCATCGGCGCCGGGCATCCACCCTTTTCCCAGGGCATAGATTTTCTCGGAAAAAGCCTTCGAGGCCTCGCAAGCGAAAACGACGATTCCCATGGCCAGCATGCCGATCATGGCCGCGAGATAGGCCGCAATGGCGGCGCCGTTCGGAATCGACTGCGGCTCGGCCGCAGTCTGTCCGACAGGGCCCGGGACGCCGGGAACGGTAACCGGGCTCGTTTCCACGACACTGGCTTCGGCGGGTTTCATGGTGGACTCCTCATGGAAGGGTTCTTCTGGAATCACGGAGCAGCTTCGAGAGCGCGGCGGTGAAGCCGCCGTTTTCCATTCTGCCGGGGGCAAGCTCCACCGGCAGCATGAAATCAGATGGCCTTCAGCTTGGTCACCGCGGCCCCGAGCCCGAAGGCGATGACGAAATAGAAGAAATGCAGGGCGATCAGGATGGCGATGGCCGTACGCGTTCTGGCGTGCCGGTCCGCCAGGATTTGGCGGCCATAGCGCCACAGGATGAAGGCCGCGGCGGTCGCCAGCGGGAGCGTGAAGAGCGCGGTGAACTCTTTGAACTCGAAGAAGACCTGGTGAACCTCGGGCATGTTCGTCAGGAAGTAGCTCCTGGGGGAATCGGGTATCTTGGCCCGATAAGGGATATAAATCCAGTTCCCGAAGGTGATGGTGATGAAGGCCAGGGTGGCCATCACCGTCGTCGCGAGCTGGAGGTCGGGGAAAGCCTGAATTCGGCCCATGTAGAGCCGCCAGGCCAGGTAGAGGGACACCGTGGCCACCACCAGCAGAACAAAGGCGGTCAGGCCGTGGAGGGCCGCGCCGAGCGCGAAGGCGCTGGGGCCCAGGATCTTGGTGAACGGGGCCGTGATCAGAACAATCAGGGCCGACGTGGAGACCAGCGCTCCCATCACAAAGGCCAAAGAGAGCGCGCTCCATTCCTGGTGTGATTCGTGGTGGTTTTCGAAGCTTCCATTCATGGCTGCCTCCTTTCGTTCAAAAGTTGTATTGGAATCGGAACAGGAAGGCGTCTTCGTCGTCCAGGGTGGAACCCGAGACCGCAACGTCGTCATCGAACAGGGTGTGCACGTAGTTGAACGAAATCTTGATGTGAGGGTTCGGCCACCAATGCAGCCCCAGGGTGTACGCGTCCACCTCGTCACTGCCGGACGCCAGGCCACGAGGGATCAGCTCGTTGTCGGCGTCGAAGCGCTCGAACCGGCCAACAAGCTCCCAGGCGCCCCAGCCGCCGAGACGGGGGTCGAAGTTCTTTTTCGGCACGACCGGCTTGTTCCGCGGCTTCTTTTCGCCGGTCAACAGGTAGGTGGCCGTGACGTACCAACCGGAGAAACCGGCATCGAGAGACGTTCCAGCGAGGGACACGTTCTCGAAGCGCGTGTTCAGCCATTCGGCCTTCAGGCTCGCTGGACCCATGAACCATTCGACGTCCGCTCCGACCCGCGTGCGGTCGCCGCGGAAGCTCGCCCCCCTGGCATACTGGAAGAACGGCGTACGAGCCGCCGTGCGGAATGAGGTCCCGGAGAAGTCCTCCTCCTGTTCGCCCCAGGTCATCCCCGTCCCCACGTAAAGGCCGCGCATCCAGGGGCTATTGCTGCCGGCGAACGGGCTCAGCACCGCCCGCGCCGCCACGTCCTTGTCGTCGTTGTTGTCCTCCACGTTCTTGCCGCGGCCGTTGAAGACACCCAGGGCGTACTCGATCCTTTTGCCCGCCATCGTCCCGAACAGCATGGCCCCCAGGTCCTCCTGCGGCGAAAACGCCGTCACGACCATGCTCCGCTCGATGAGGTCCACCCACCGGAACGAGGTCAGCGCCTCGAGGCTGAAGGGCTCGACCATCTGTCCGACACGAAGCCGCGCGGGAGCATAATGATGGTATTCGAGCCAACCTTCGACCAGCTTCGCGCCTGCCCCGGAGAAATCTCCGAAAAGCCGGTAGCTGAAGTCGTTCTCGAGCGTGCCTCGGACGTCCAGCCGGGCGTTCCTCACGAGGAAACCGGAATCGCCCGGGTGGTCCGATTCGATCTGCCGGAAATCCGTCTGAAGCCAGCCGCCAATTTTCAATACATCGTCTTTACCCTTGAACACGAAACCGTCGTCATAGGAAGTCACCAGGGCGTTCTCCTCTTCCGTCTGTTTCGAAGATTCCATGTGCAGCTCCTGAAGCAGTTCGGAGAGCAGCGCCTTGGTGTCCTGCCGGTCCTGGGACATACCCGCGGAAGCCGATGGCGCGACCGGAGCGGCCTGCATGCCCCTCTGACCGGCCTTCAAGCGTTCAATCTCCCCATTCTGCCGGGCCAATTCCTCCCGGAGCTTCTGAACCTCTTCGCGAAGCATTTGAATTTCCCGGTCCCGGCCAAACGGTTGCTCGGCCACCAAGGAAGCGAAAGTCCCAAGTCCAATCGCCATCCCGATGAATGTCCGTTGAACTTTCATGATGGAATCTCCCCCGAAAAGGGGCATCCTGCGGTCGGCATGGTCATGAGTGGAGCGTTCCCGCTGAATCTCTGGTCCCAGAGACCCGGGTCACTGGCGTGGACAAAAGGTTAAGAGGGGACGATAGGCCGTCTGATACGACTCAGTGGGATATGTTCAACAAATCCCGGCGCGGCATACTCGATGACGGCCACATCCGGTGCTTTCGACCTCGACCCCAGAAATCAAAGACCGATGGAACACAACGCAACGAAAGTGCCAGTTCCTCGCTAACCTACGTTTCTTTTGCACGGCGTGTCCGAGATACGCCCTACGAGCTTCAGCTTCAACGGCCCGCGTCGTCCTCGCCCATGTCTAGTCCGGACCGAGGCGCCCGAGAGGCAGGGTCGAACGCCAAGTGGTTGGGTTTGCGGCACAGGCCAATATCAAATGCGTCGTTCCAAGGTTGTGAAAAACCTGAGCGAGTCCTCTGCGTAGCCGGGCACAGACCGGATGACACCACTGAAAGCGCACTTTTTGCAGGCAAAAAGAGCAGACAAGCCAGATTGCTATGCACTCATTGCACCTCAGATGTGGGAGGCGAGATTCCGTTGACAAGCATTAGGGGATTTCATGGTGGCGTAAGATCATCAAGAACGGCGAATCGGAATTGCCTCTTACTTTCGCCCGGATAGCGATCTCAATAAAATCTTATCACTAAAACGGATTCCTGATGCAGGAGGTGAAAAGATGCCCATGAAATCTCGAAAAGCACTGACCGCTGACCGGCCCCGCCGCCAGTCGGGTGCGGCCGATTCTGACCTCACGGCCGTCCGGCGTTACCAGCGTGCCGTCAACTATCTGGCTGCGGCGCAGGTCTACCTCAAGTCCAATCCTCTTCTCGAGGAGCCCCTCAGGCCTGAGCACGTGAAGGACCGTCTCCTCGGCCACTGGGGCACGTGCCCCGGGATCAATCTTCTCTATCTACATTCGAACCGCCTGATCCTTCGTACTGAAGCGAGCCTTCTGCTGGTTACGGGTCCCGGACACGGCGCGGCCGCGAACCTGGCGAACATGTATCTGGATGGCACGCTCGGGGAGTTCTATCCCGAGCTGACACGAGACCGCGCGGGCTTGCAACGTTTCATCCAGAGATTTTCCTGGCCGGACGGCTTTCCAAGCCATTTGAACCCGGCGCTGCCCGGCGTCATCCATGAAGGCGGCGAGCTCGGCTACGCCCTGGCCACGGCCTTCGGCGCGGTGCTGGACAATCCAGACCTGGTGGCCGTGTGTCTCGTAGGGGACGGCGAGGCCGAGACGGGGCCGACGGCCACGGCCTGGCATAGCATCAAGTTCCTCCATCCGGTGACGGACGGGGCCGTTCTGCCCGTTCTTCACCTCAACGGATTCAAGATTTCTTCTCCGACGATCTTCGCCACGATGACGGACGAAGAACTGGCCTCGCTCTTCCGCGGCCACGGTTACGCGGTCCGCATCGTCGGCCATCTCGACCGGATACATGGAGAGATGGACGAGGCCATGGCATGGGCGCATGGGGAGATTCGCCGCATCCAGGAGGCGGCGCGCGCGGGCCGTATCCCCGAGCGACCTGCGTGGCCCATGCTCATCCTCCGGACTCCCAAGGGCTGGTCGGGGCCCCGCGAGATCGACGGCCGGGCCATCGAGGGCTCCTTCCGCGCCCATCAGGTGCCCGGCAAGGAGTTGCGGACCCATCCCGCCCACCTTCAGGCCGTCGAGGCCTGGTTGCGGTCCTACCGGCCCCAGGAGTTGTTCGATGCCGAAGGCCGGCCCGCCGAGGATGTTCTCGCCCTCTGCCCCCGCGGCGACCGGCGCATGGCGATGAACCCTCACACCTTCGGCGGGCGGATGCGCCGGCCCCTCGATCTGCCCCCCCTCGGCGAGTGTCAGGTCCCCGTCTCTGGACGCGGCCAGACCCGCGCCAGTTCCATGAAGGCCATGGGCCGCTACCTCCGGGAAGTTATTTGCCGGAACGATCAGGCCAGGAATTTCCGGATTTTCTGTCCCGACGAGCTGGAGTCGAACCAGCTCGGGGAGGTGCTGGAGGTGACCGCGCGCCAATATGACTGGCCGCTGCCTCCTCATGCGGAGCACCTCCGGCCGGAAGGCCGCGTCCTCGAGGTGCTCAGCGAACACAACTGCCAGGGATGGCTTCAGGGCTATCTGCTCACGGGCCGGCACGGGCTCTTCCCCTGTTACGAGGCCTTCATCCCCATCGTCGACGGCATGATGAACCAGTATGCCAAGTTTCTAAAGTCGTCCCTCGAAATCCCGTGGCGTGAGCCCGTCTCCTCCCTCAATTACCTTCTCACCTCGGAGAGCTGGCGGCAGGACCACAACGGCTACTCGCACCAGGGCCCGGGCTTCATCAACAACCTGCTGACCAAGAAGGGTCATACCTACCGCATCTATCTGCCGCCGGACGCCAACTCCCTGCTTTCGACCATCGACCACTGCCTGCGGGCCCGAAACACGATCAACCTGATCATCGCCAGCAAGCTGCCCATGCCTCAATGGCTGACGATGGACGAGGCGATCGAGCACTGCCGCACCGGCGCCTCCGTCTGGCGCTGGGCCAGCACGAACGGCGGCGAAGCGCCCCGGGTCGTCCTCGCCGGCTGCGGCGACAACCTCACCCTCGAGGTCATGGCCGGCGTGCAAATCCTCCGGGAAGAAGCGCCCGAATGGCGCGTCCGCGTGGTCAACGTGACGGACCTCCAGATTCTGGGCATCCCCCAGAAATACCCGCACGGCCTGGACGAGGAGCGATTCCAGAGAATCTTCCCGCTGGATGCCCCCGTGATCTTCAATTTCCACGGTTACACCGCGGCCATCAAGCAGCTCGTCTGGGAACGGCCCGTCAACGAGCGCTTCGACGTCAACGGCTACCGTGAGGAAGGGACGACGACCACCCCGTTCGACATGCAGGTGCGCAACCGGACGAGCCGATACCATCTCGTGATCCAGGCCGCGCAGAAAGTCGCCGCCGCTGATCCCGGGTGCTCCGCCCACGCGGAGGACCTGATCCGCAAGTACGAATCCCGCCTGCGGGAGCACCGCGACTTCATCCGCCGCGAGGGGATGGACCCGCCCGAAATCTCTGGCTGGGAATGGAAATCGGTCACGTGGCGCGCGCGGTAGTGCGGGTGCACTTCTTTAAGCGTTTAATCGTTTTGGGCTACCGTGTGTTAACGTCGTCCTCCTCCTCGTCCTCGTCCTCTTCGGAATGGACGTTCGCGTTTCGAGGGCGAGCACGTTGACCTCATGAAACATGGCCAGGGCATCGTGTGTTGTCGTCCTCGTCGCCGGAATGTGCGCCCGCATTTCGAGGGCAGGCACAAGACAAAGTCGGGTCGGTCCGAGGCCGCGGTACAGCCCCTTCGCACTTGACCCAAGAGTCGAGGATTCCCGAATTCCTGGCGTGATTCCTCCATGAGCATCCTGATCCTCAATGCCGGATCGAGCACCCTCAAGCTGGCCCTTTACGACAGGGACTGCCGTCTGGCCCTCTCGGGGCTCGCCGAATGGGAAGCGGACCGCGCCGCGGGCGCGCTCAGGCTCAGTGACGCGCTGGGCCGCGCCCGTTCGGTCGCCCTCGAATCGGCCGGTCCAGGTGAGATCGCCGCCGAGGCCATCCGGGCGATGCTGCGAGAAACGGGCGCTGAGTCCGCCGCCTCCTCCGTCCGAATTTCCGTCCATCGTGTCGTGCACGGCGGCGAGATGTTCCGCAACTCCGTCCGAATCGACGACCGCGTCAAGACGGAGATTCGCCGGCTCTGCGAGCTGGCCCCCCTCCACAACCCGCCCGCGCTGCTCGGCATCGAGGCTGCCGAACGGGTCCTGCCCGGCGTGCCCGGCCTGGCCGTCTTCGATACCGCCTTCTTCGCTGCACTCCCGCCCAGGGCCTTTCTCTACCCGCTGCCCTATTCCTGGTACACCGAGTGGGGCATTCGGCGCTTCGGCTTCCACGGCATCAGCCACGCCTACTGCACCGAGCGGGCCGCCGCGCTTCTCACCCGGCCCGCCGAAGACCTCCGTCTCGTGACCTGCCACCTCGGAAACGGCTGCTCGGCCAGCGCCGTCCGCTCCGGATCGCCCGTAGCCACCACCATGGGTTTCACCCCCCTCGAAGGACTGATGATGGGCACGCGGTGCGGATCAGTGGACCCGGGCATTCTGCTCCACCTCCTGGAACGGGGCCTGCTCGACCCCGTGAGGCTCGATCTGGCCTTGAATCATCACTCGGGCCTCCTGGGCGTCTCCGGCCTTTCTTCCGATTTCCGGGAGATCGAGAGCCAGGCGCTGGCGGGTCACGAGCGCGCTCGGCTGGCGCTGGAGATGTTCGCCGATCGCGTCCGGGCCACGGTGGGGGCCTTCGCGGCCACCCTCGGCGGACTGGATGCGCTCATCTTCACCGCCGGCATCGGCGAGCATTCCGCCAGCCTGCGCGCCCGCGTGTGCGAGGGCCTCGAGTGCCTGGGCCTCCGGCTCGACCGGGACCGCAACCGCGCCTGCCAGCCCGACGCCGACGTCGCTGCGGACTCCTCATCGGGCCGGATTCTCGTCTTGCATGCCCGTGAAGACCTCCACATGGCGCGGGAAGCAGTCCGGTATCTCACACGGCCGGACGCCCCTCAACGCCCTGCCGGAGACGCGCCACGCTCCGATGGCCGGTATTGACACTCCACGCATCCGGCGGTCCAATGGAATTTTGCACCAGCACTTTATTCTTAACGCGGGTGATACCCGCAACCCAACATGGCTCGTAAAGGTGTCAGGTGTCAGGTGTCAGGTGTCAGGTGACACCTTTCCAACATCTTCGCCGGGCGCCCTAGCGGGCGCGGAGAAGTTACAAGCTCAGACTCTAGGAGAATCCTTTCGATGTCCAGGCTCAAAGTGGCCATCATCGGCTGCGGCCGCATGGGAACGACGATCGACGACGAGGTGAAGGACCACCCCTTCCTGGGCCGTTGCCTGCCCTATTCGCACGCGGCCTGCTACGCGGCAACACCCGAGACCGAGATGGTGGCCTGCTCGGACGTCGTGGCGGACAAAGTCGAGCAGACGCGCCGGCGATACGGCATCCCCCGCGGCTACACGGACTACCGCGAGATGGTCGAAAAGGAACGGCCGGACATCGTCAGCGTTACAACGCGGCCCGGCAACCACGCGGAGATCACCGTCTACGCCGCTGAACACGGCGTCCGCGGCATCTATTGCGAGAAGCCGCTCTGCTGCTCCATGCAGGAGGCGGACACCATGCTCGAAGCCTGCCGCCGCCATGGCGTCAAGTTCAATTACGGCACCAATCGGCGCTATACCCCCTGCCACGTCCTGATCCGCCAGCTCGTCCAGGACGGGGAGATCGGCGAGCTGCGCACCGTGATCACTTTCGGCGCCGGGTCGGCCCAGTGGTCCCTGACCCACGCGTCCGACCTGATGCTCTACATGGCCGGGGACCCCGAGGTCGAGCATGTCCAAGGCATGACCTCCGCGGAAGAGGCGGACTTCGCGGACAACCGCATCGACAAAGACCCCTCGGTCCTCATGGGCTACGTGAAGTTCAAGAACGGCGTGGTAGGCCAGCTCGTCGCCTGTCCCGGCTGGGACCTCGAGGTGGTCGGAACGAAGGGCAAGCTCCGCACGCTCAACGATCAGGGCTCGATCCTTTTCCTGCGCAACGTGGGCAAGGCCAACCTGCAGCGCCAGGTCGAGCCCCCTCCTTACCCTTATGAGAGCGGCGGCGTCTCCTGTATCCGAGACCTCATCGAGGCGATCCGTACGGGCCGGGAGACGAAAGGGAACATTGCCCTGGCGTGCCGAAGCCAGGAAATCATTCTCGGGTGGGTCGAGTCCCACCGGCTCGGCGGCCAGCGCGTGCCTCTGCCGATGACCAATCGCAGCCTGCACGTGGGGACGTTTTGAAAGGTAGGACGGCTTGGAGTCTCCTCGATCTCGTCGCGTGCTGGTGCAGGTCAACAGCCCTGAGGAGGCGGAAGAGGCGGAAGTGCGTTATTGGCGCGAGCGCACTCCGGAGGAGCGAATTCTTGCGCTCGAGGCTATTCACATGAATCTGTGGATCATGAAGCATGGAAGTCAAGAAGGATTTCATCGAGTTCATCGAATTCTTGAACAAAGAGGGGTTATGTGAAAACTCGGGTACCTTCTCAACAAATTCGGGTAAATCGCTTACCCGCTTTATATAACAATTTTCTATGCAGCAACTTATATATACGACTGTGTCAACTTACCCGAACTTATTGAGAAGGTACAGAACTCAGTCAAGTCGTGTCACTCGCGTTCCCAAAAGGCCTATCGCCACCAGAGCTGCGCCGATGAGGACGTGCAGGACGTCGTCAGCCGTTTTCCACATAAAGTATTGCTCTGGAAAGAGATGTAGAAAGCTCGCCACGGCCTGGTAGAGGTCAATGAGCCCGAACCCGGCGTTGAATCCTCGGATCAGTCGTTCGCGGCCTGAAATCACCAGCCCAAGCCCGATGAGCCCAAAGACGATGTGAAAAACGTTATAGGCGGGCGCCCCGCTCGTCAGGCTCATGGTGGGCGGCAGGATGAATCCCAGGATACCGGCCAGGACGAGGACCGGGGCAAAGATTTGAAGAGTGATCCGGTTGAGCTTGGACATGACGTTCAGTCCCGAATGGTGAGGGTGTCTGCCGTCCAGGCTAACGGACGGCTTCGAGCACCAGGTCTCCGAATCTCCGGTAATCGCCGGCGTAATCGAAAGAGGCCGGCCAGTAGCCGCGGTTCAGGAGTTTCACGGCCACGAGATCGAGGGCGGGGCAGACCAGGACGTAACAGTGTGTTCCGCCGCCGTGCCCGAAAGTGCCCGCGGGGGCCGTGTCCGGCAACTCGCTGCTCCTCCAGTCGCCCGCGACGAGCCACGCACAGGCGCGATCGGGCACTTCCTGGCGCAAGGGACCCCGAACCTGCGGAGAGGTCAGCAGCCGCACGGTGGTGGTGCTCAGGATTTGCTTTCCCTTCCACCGCCCTCGATTCAGGTACATCTCGCCCAAGGCGGCCAGGTCTCTCGCGCTGACGTAGAGTCCCGCCATGCCGCGGCCTTCGGGTCCCCAGGGATCGAGCCAGCCGGCATCCTGGGGCGACTTCACCGCCGGGACAATCTCGGTCTCATCATCGCCGGGCGACAGGAAGCCTGATTCGCTCAGTCCCATCGGCTCGAAAAGGCGGTGCTTCATGAGCTGCCCGAAGCCGTCCTCGCCCAAGATACGAGCCATGGCGAAGGCCAGGAGGTCCATTCCCGGATTGCTGTAGTGAAGCTTCTCGCCAGGCGGTGAGGCCAGTTTGACCGTGCGCCAGTCGCCGTCTCCGGGCAATCCGCTTGTGTGCGTAGCCAGATGCCGGAAGGTCACGCGTTCCCGGCCCTGGCCCGTGAGCTCCGGGACGACGCGGTGAACCGAGTCATCGAGGCTGACCTTTCCGGCGTCGATGGCGAGTCCGAGGGCGGTGGCGACGTAGGCCTTGGTGACGGACCAGATCGGAAACCTCGAGCGGGCGTCGACGGCCCTCGATGCGGGCGACGAGTTGTGCCGCCCGCGATACCATTCGAGAAGCGTGCGGCCGCGCTGGCGGATCAGAATGGCCGCCGCGCTGGCGGCTTCGAGCGAGACCATGCTCGACTCCACGTGGGTGATGACGTCTCGAAAACGCTCCCACTCGGGCACCTCTTCGAGCACCAGGCGGTCGCCTGACGGCCGCTCGGGGCTGCGCCTGGCCCGGTAAACGTGCAATCCGGCGAGCTTGGGGCACAGCAGGACGTCGCCGTGAAGCTCGCCGATGTTCCAGCCGATGACGTCGTAGCCCGGGACCGTCAGGTCGTCCGGCGTTCCACGGGCGGAACGGTCCGGAGCGTCCTCGAAGTGCTCGTCAGGAGCGGATTCATTATCCAGAAGGCTCGGGGCGTCGGCGGCGTCAAAGAAATCGCGGTGTGCATCGTCGAGGCTGATTCGGGCGGACGAAGCGTCGTCCGCACCGTCCCCGTCAGGCGCGCCAGGCCGAATGTCCCTAGCCTCGAAGCCGCCTTCGCGGGCCGGATGGACGATCGGATCGGCGCGGAGGTCATAAATCTTGACGCCGCCCCAGTAGTCCGCGGCATAAAGAAAATCCCCGTCGATGAAAAAATCGGGGATGAACGCCCCCTGGGGCAGGGGACGCCGTTCGTGCCCGCCCCGGGTGAAGCGTGCGGCCCGGAGCGGAAAGGTCGCCACCCGGCTCGCCGCCGCGGGGTCCGACACGTCGTAGACGAGAAGCCGCTGGTTGTTGTCCGCCTCGACGCCTTGCAGAAGATAGAGCCGGAAGCCGTGCAGCCCCAGCACGCGGCCAGAACCCTGCCAGGAATAGGCCGGCACGCGAATCTCCGCGTCCTCGATGCGGCCCTGCGGGACGGGTCGGTAGGGGTCCAGCACGCCCAGGATGGCCACACCACCGTTCTTGACGGCGTAAAGGCGGGTCGTCGTGGCCAGGCTGTCAGAGTAGGGACCGGCGTAGTCGGGCGGCAATCGGCTGGGGAGGCCGAGCCGGAAAGGCGCGGCGGGCCGGCGGAGGTCGTAGACCTCGAGAAACGTTGCAGGCTGACCCTCGTGCTGGCCATTGACCAGGAGGTAGCCAAGGTGTCCGGCGGCACGCATGGGGCACGAGAAGCCCAGGCCGAGGCGCCCGGCCTCCCTCGGCCTGGCCGGGTCCGTGGCATCCACGAATCGATAGAAAGCTTCCTCCCAGGCCTTGTTGTAAAAGCACGTGCCCGCGGCCAGGTCCGTGACCGACCCGAGCCCGTTCCGCCAGAAGCCCTTCAGAAGGGGCCGGAGGGGGTCCCGAACATCGAAGAGCGCCTCGGTCCCGCCCCGCTCCAGGGAAGCGATGGCGAGATCGCCCGAAAGCCGGAGGGACTGAATCTCGCCAGCCGTGTGGCAGAGGCCCGCCGGCTGGCGGTTTCCGTCCGGCCCGGCTTCCTCCTCATGGGGAAGGAACAGCCGGACTTCTCCGTCCTTCGAATCCAGGGCGCGCTTCAGAGTTTCCCTTGTGTCCAGACACCAGAGGCCGAAGTTGCCGTCGGTGGCCACGACGCGGCCACCCTCGACAGAAATCTGCGCCGGATCGAAGTGGCGGCCCGTCAGGCGCGCCAATCGCCGCGGCCGTGCAGGATTCTCCAGATCATAAATGAGAAGGCCCGGCTGCTCCTTCTTGCCCTCGGGCGCCCTCTGCGAGATGTAGAGGCGCTTACCCTCCGCGGCGAAGCCGCCGGACCCGCCCAGGCCCGCGAGTGGAGGCGTGACGGCAAGCCGTTCCTGCTCGAACCGGCCGGCAAAAACGATGACGACGCGGTGGTCTTGCAGAAGCACGTAGAAAAAGTCACTGGATACGGCGGCCCCAAGAGGTTTGCCCGGCAGCGGCAGGGACCGCGCGGTCTTGGGACGCAACGGGTTCGTGATGTCCAGGATGTCGAGAGACTTTTCTCCGGTGCGATAAGCGACGCCGCGGTGGAAAAGGCCGGGCGCGGCCGCAGTCGGGTCCATCAAGCCCAGGTCCAGAGGCCGATGGGCCTGGGTCAGGTCCAGGACGTGCCAGCCCGCCACTGCCGGGTCCGGCGGCTGCGGGCCCTCCCAGCCGACGTGCACGTACGCCCACGGGCCGCAAAGGACGAACGCGCCCGTGGTCGCTGGGGCTCGAAGGCAGAACTGACCAGAAATCCTTGGATGCCGGGGATTCGAGACGTTCACCGCCAGCAGCCCGTTGTCACTGCTGGAGACGAACGCCAGGTCGCCCAGAAGCTGCGGCGGATACCGGAGGTCATGCCCCACGTCGATGGCCGAGACGGTCTCGGGAAGGAGCGGGTCCGACACATCGATCACCTGGAAGCCCCGGCAGCTCCCGCCATTCGACAGGTAGGCGTAACGGCCGTGCAGGAGCACCCCGCTGGGCGTCCCGTGCGGCGTCCGTGAAACGCTGACTCTCTCGAGGGGCTGGCCCGGATTCCCCTCTGAAAATTTCAGTCGCCCGGTGACCGGATCGAGGGCGATGAATCCGCCGGGCACGTGCACGCCTGGCCAGCCCGCGGCGTCGGAAAGGTCCTGGTAACGGACCCGCCGCGGCGATCGGAAGTTGCCGGTCTCCGCCCACGCTGCGGAAGCGACGTCAAGCCCTTCGTCAAGGACGCGGAAACCGCCCGCCGCCCCGTAAAGACGCTCCACGTCGCCGGGCCGCAGCCGGCGACCCCCGAGCGGCAGCCGAAGCGGCTGCGCCCGGCCCGTCGGATCGAGCGAGAAAGTGAAGGGGTTGTCGTCCCCGGCGTCGTGCCAGAGGACCTCCGCAGGGCTTGGCAGGGCGTCAAAGAGGATCAGAGAGGGAATCCAGAGGGCCACCCCAAAAAAACCGCATGGTGGATGACCCGCGCTCCTCCATTTCCCACCGCTGCGGCGATGCTCTACAATGAGGGAACAACAGGGTTTGTCCTCCGTGGCATGAGACCGAACCTTCGGAAACGTCAATCTCAGAACATGAAGCATGCGCAAATCAAATGCTTTTCTTGGATTTTGGGCCCCAAGCGCTTCAGGCGGGCGAAGCCCGCAACCCAGCAAGGGTGCAAAAGGTGTCAGGGTTCAGGGTTCAGGAATCAACTGACTCCCGACCCGCCTCCCACCGGGACAAGTCTGGCGGGACACCTTTCAACTTCTCCACCGGATGCCAGCCGGATGCCAGCGTATTGGGCGCGGCGCGGAGAAGTGACACCCTAAGACTCTGACACGGCGGAGCCTCAGACCATTGGAACATCCTATTTTGTTTCAAGATGAGGGGTCATCGGCGCAGTCCTGAACGCCAAGGTCAGCATGATGACGCCACAAGTGAAATTCCGCAATCCTGAAGCAGGTCAACCACGGATATGCCTCCCTGGGACGAACGAGAGAAGTGTTTCATGCGTCGTGCCCTGGCGCTGGCTGGCCGAGGACGCGGCCGCGTCGAGCCGAACCCGATGGTCGGAGCGGTGGTAGTCCGCGGCGGCCGGATCATCGGTGAGGGCTACCACCGGCAGTTTGGCGGCCCGCATGCCGAGGTGCACGCCCTGGCCGGTGCGGGCGCGTCCGCCTGCGGCGCGGCGCTCTACGTCACCCTCGAGCCGTGCGATCATCACGGCAAGACGCCGCCCTGCACCGAGGCCATCGTCGCGGCGGGGGTACACCGCGTCGTCGCTGCCATGCAGGACCCGGACGAACGGGTTTCGGGCCGGGGCGTGCGCCGGCTGCGCCGCGCCGGGCTCGACGTCGAGATGGGGCTGTGCCGGGAAGAGGCCCGGGCGCTCAACGCACCCTATCTGAAACTCAAGACGCGGCACGTCCCCTACGTCACGGCCAAGTGGGCGATGACGCTCGACGGCCGCATCGCCTCCCTGGCTCACGAAGCCCGCTGGATCACCTCGGAGGCGGCCCGTCGGCACGGACACCGCGCCCGCAGCCTCTCCGATGCCATCCTGGTCGGCATCGGCACCGTCCTCGCCGACGACCCGCTTCTCACGTGCCGGATTCCCGGCGGCCGCCATCCCACGCGCATCGTGCTCGATAGCCGCGGCCGGCTGCCCCTGCGCTCCCGGCTCGTTCGAACCGCCCGGGAGTCCCCGGTGCTCGTGGTAACGACGGCCGCCGCGCCCGCCCAGCGGCTACTTGCCCTCGAGCGCGCCGGATGCCGTGTCTGCATCGTCCCTGTCCGTTCCGGACGGTGCTCGTTGCCGGACCTCCTCGGTCTTCTGGGCCGGGAGCAGGCGACCCATTTGCTGGTCGAGGGGGGCCAGCAAGTGCTTTCTTCCTTCTTCCGGGCGCATCTCGTCGATCGCGTCCTGGTCTATCTCGGCCCCAAGATTCTCGGAGACGGTCTCTCCCCCATCGCCGGACTCGGATGCAGGACCGTTGCGGAGGCGATGCTCCTCGAGCCCGTCTCCCTGCGAAGGCTGGGACCCGATCTCGTGCTCGAAGCTAGGAGGCTTGGCGGATGAGAACCTGTGAGTTGTTCATCCTGGCCGATCGTGTGCTCGGTCCCGTCGAAGGCCCCCTCTGGGGCCAGTTCATCGAATTCGTCGGCCGTTGCATTCACGGGGGAATCTACGATCCCGGCAGCCCAGCGGCCCGATCCGATGGGGTCCGCGCCGACGTCCTCGAGGCCATGAAGGAGCTGCGGCCCACCCACCTGCGGTATCCCGGCGGATGCGCCGTGTCCTACTTCGACTGGCAGGAGCTTGTCGGGCCTCGGGCTCAGAGGCCGCCCGCCAAGCTTTATCGGTACACCGGCGTGCCGCAGTCCACCGCGTTCGGACTGCCGGAAGCCTTCGCCTATGCCGAGGAGCTGGGCGCTGAGCTTTACCTTACCGTGAACGCACACACCCAGTCACCGGAGGATGCAGCCAACCTGGTCGAATACCTGAACGGGACGACGCGGACGCGATGGGCGGACCTGCGCCGTTCGCACGGCCGCGAAAAGCCCTACGGCATCAAGCGGTTCGGGCTGGGCAATGAAATCTACGGGGACTGGCAGCCGGGCCAGAAGACCGCGGAGGAATACGTGCGATGGTGCCGCGAGGCCATTCGCTGGATGAAGGCCGTCGATCCTACGATGAGCATCGCGGCCGTTGGAATGGGCCGGCCGGGCCCCGACTGGGACCGCACGGTCCTCAAGGGGCTCATCGATTCGATCGACCTGTTCAGCGTGCACAACTACTGCGGCAGGCCCGTGTTCCGTGACTGCATGGCCGCCTCCCGGGTTTACGAAACGATGATCGAGTGGGCCAACGTGGCCATCGACGAGGCCATGGACACCCGCCTCTCTCGCAAGGAACGGCCCGGAATTGCCCTCGATGAGTGGAACGTGTGGTATCGCGCTCGGCACGCCGCCGAGGCCAGCCTCGAAGAGATTTACGACTACACGGACGCCCTGACCGTCGCCACCCTCCTCCACGTGGTCCTGCGCCATACCCGCACCGTGCGGCTCTCCAACATCTCCCTCGCCGCCAATACCTGCGGCTCGATCTTCACGGACCGGCAGCGATGCGTGCGGCAGACTATTTTCTACCCGCAGATGCTGTTCCGCGAGAAGCACACGGGCGAGGCCGTGCAAACCTTTTACGACGGTCCGGTCTTTCCGGCGAAGCACGAGCGCTACTTCTGCGGGATCGTGGACGTCGAGAAGGCGAAGGATGAGACGTTGCCGACGCTGCTTCACTTCGATGACCTCGACGCCCTGGACGCCCTGTGCACGGTGGACCGGGGCCGCCGACGCCTCTCGCTCTCGGTCGTCAACAAGCTCGAAGACCGTGCCCTCACCGCACGGCTCAGCTTCCGAGGCATCGAGCCCCGAAGCACGCTCGTCCGGGTGTACCGCCTGACCGGGCCGTCCCTCCAGGCCGCCAATACGCTCGATCACCCGAGCCAGGTCGGACTGGTCAGCGCATGGGACCGCGTGGCCGGGAGCTTCCCCTTCCCTGCCGCAAGCTTGACGCTGCTCGAGTTCGAGATCTAGCGCATGACTCCCACCTCGCCCCGAACCACCGTCGTCGGCAGCTACCCGGTCCCTGACTGGTTGAAGTCCCACCCGAACGAAGAGACGTTGCGGGACGCCCTGACGGTGGTGATCCGGGCGCAAGAATCGGCCGGCATCGAGGTGGTCTCCGACGGAGAGCTGGGCCGGTGGGACCCGGCGCGGGACGCGGCCGGCGGCATGGTCGAGCGGTTCGTCCGTCCCATGGCCGGCGTCGAGTGCGTGCTGACACGCGCTCAGCTCGAGGCCTTCCAGTCGCGGGCATCGACGAGCTACCGGAAACACCCGCCCGGCGTGGTGACGGGTCCCCTGGGTGACGGGACGCTGAACCTGCGCCGCGATTGGGAGTTGGCCCGGGGCCTGGCCGCACGTCCGATGAAGTTCACCGTGACCAGCCCCTACATGCTCGCGAAGGTGCTCTGGAACGAGTATTATCTCGACCTCCGGGAACTGGCCATGGCCCTGGCCGGCATCCTCGCCGGTCAACTCCGCGGGATCGATGCCGCCGTGTTGCAGGTGGACGAGCCGAATCTGCCCGGCAGTCCCGAGGACGGCGACCTGGCAGCGGAGGCGATCAACACCGTGCTGGAAGCCGTTTCAGGCGAGAAAGCCGTCCACCTCTGCTTCGGCAACTACGGCGGACAGACTATCCAGAAGGGCGATTACTCGCGCCTCGTCCGCTTCATGAACGCCTTGCGGTGCGACCACCTGGTCCTCGAGACCACGCGCCGGGCCCCGGAGGATCTGGCCCGGCTGACCGAGGTGCGGACGGAGGTCCGGCTCGGCATCGGCGTGATCGATGTAAAGGACCTCCAGGTCGAAAGCCCGGACCTGGTGGCCCGCCGGATCGAGTCGATGGCCCGGCTGCTGGGGCCCGATCGGCTCGCCTACGTGCACCCGGACTGCGGCTTGCGCCTCTTGCCCCGAACCGTCGCGGACGCCAAGATGCAGGCGCTCGCGGCCGGGCGGGACCTTTACCTGGGCCCAGGGGCTCGATCGTAATCCATAGAGATGGCTACCACCGGACGTGGCCCAAACAGTGAAGCTGAGGTTCGTTGGCACAAGAGCTTCAGCCAAAGTCCCTGTTCTAAAAGCTTTTGTGTCTTCGCGCCTGAGTGGTTGATGAATAACTCCGATTCTTCATTGGACGTCTTTTGCCACGCCTTGCCGCCCGACTACGTGCGGGAGGCGCTGCGGGTATCCGCCCGGAAGCTGCTCATGCTCGAACGGGCCGCCCAGATACCCGTCATGGTCGACCTCGAAGCCCGGCTGCGAGTCATGGACCAGTTTCCCGGATACCGGCAGGTGCCGAGCCTGACCTCGCCTCCGCTCGAAGTCATCGCGGGGCCCGACCAGACGCCGGGCCTGGCCCGCATCGCCAATGACGGACTCGCCGAGATGTCGGCCCGACACCCGGCCCGCTTCCCCGGCTTCGTCGCTTCCCTGCCGATGAACGGGCCGGACGCCGCCCTCGAAGAAGCCCGCCGCGCCGTCCGGGAACTTGGCGCGTCCGGCGTGCAGATTTTTACCCACGTCAATGGCCGCCCGCTCGACGATCCCGCCTTCCTTCCGCTTTTTAGCCTGATGGCCGAGCTGGACCGCCCGGTCTGGCTTCACCCGGCCCGCGGCATGAATGTGCCCGACTATCCCACGGAAAAAGTGTCCCGCTTCGAGCTCTGGTGGGCCTTCGGCTGGCCCTACGAGAGCACCCTGGCGATGGGCCGCCTGGCCTTCGCCGGAGTGTTCGACCGGTGGCCCGGCCTGAAAATCATCACCCATCACGTCGGCGGCATGATGCCGATGATGGAAGGCCGGCTGGCCCCGGGCCTCGATCGACTCGGCACGCGGACACCGCCGGACCAGGCCGACGCGGTGCGCACGCCGTTGAAGGAACGGCCCGTCGAGGCCTTCCGGAGGTTCTACGCCGACACCGCTTCCTTCGGCTCGAGGGCGGCCATCGAATGCGGACTCGCCTTCTTCGGGGCCGGGAAGCTCGTCTTCGCCTCCGATATGCCATTCGACCCCGAACGCGGGCCCGGCTTCATCCGCGAGACCCTTCGGGCGATCCGCGAGATGAACCTCTCCGAGCCGGACCGGCGGCGCATTCTCTTCGGGAACGCGGAGCGCCTGATCGGGCTCTCGTAGGCAGGGTTCACCGTCATCACGCTTTACCCTGGGAAAGGGATTTGACATGGCTTATCAACTGTTCACGAAAGCCGCGCTGAAACTGGACTTGCCCGCTTACAAGCCGCAGCGGGGTAACGATGCCGCGATTGTCGAAGCGCATCCCGGCCGGCCAGGCCAGGGACTCGGTTATAAGTATTTATAAACAAGAAAGTTGCAGTCTTCCTCGCCCTGTGATTGCTCTAAACTCTCGATTCATAAGTATCTAATGTTTAGGAATTTAAGAGTTGATTGGGCAAGCGTCAGTCAACTTGAGTTAATCCGTTCCTTCACGGGTCGGAGATTCCAGAACGGATGGGCCGATTCGGTTGAGCGCCCTGGCCACGTACTCGTCCGCTGGGGGATAAGCCTCCCTCAGGCCCTGTAAGTCTCTTCGAATCTTCTCCTCGGGCGTAGGCGCATCCGGCGGTCTGACCCGCGCCTGGTAGTGAGTGAGGATCACGTTTCCGATCCGGA
Organism: Planctomycetota bacterium; assembly: GCA_016179685.1. Classification (GTDB taxonomy): domain Bacteria; phylum Planctomycetota; class PUPC01; order JACPCR01; family JACPCR01; genus JACPCR01. The sequence goes on from JACPCR010000054.1 coordinate 192,690, forward strand.
CGCGCTGATCGGACAGAAACTCCCGGGTCTCTCCGGCTTCGTGTGTTTCCCACGGGGCGGCCAGTTCCATGAGCTGTCCCAGCCACGCACGGTAGTTCTGCTCGTCATCCTGGTAATGGTGATACGCGTTGAGGGTTTTGTGGACGAACCAGAGGCCCGGGAGGGACCGCGCCTTCTCGAGGTCCGTCAAAAGGTATTCCTCGGGCACTTGCCCGGCGCCCCAGTTCCAGGGCACCTCATCCTGGAGAATGCGATGCGGCATCTCGGGCCCGTAGAACCGCATGGGAAAATAGGTGAAGTGCTGGGCGTGGACGACCCACTCGCCGGGGCGCAAGGTCGCCCGTAAGAATTCAGAAGCCTTGTTGCAGCCGTTGGTCAGGTAGCGCAGGTCCTGCGTCGTGCGGAAGCTGTAGACGTTGATCCCGGCGAGGAGAGCGAGGCTGAGGAAACGGCCGGCCTGGGACTGAAGGCCTTGGATGCCTGCCGCCACGAGCACGTAATAGGCCGGGGCGAAGAGGATCATGGTCCGGATCGTGAAAAGCCCGATGGAGAAGAGGGAGAAGAGAAAGATCAAACCGGAGCAGCCGGCGAACCACCAGAAGAAAAGTCGAGCGCTTTCCGGCCGTGCGACGGTCTCCGGAGCCTGTCGCAGGATGCGCCAACTTCCGGTCCCGGCGAAGAAAAGGGCGAGGATGGCGGCGAAGCCCTGGATCGCCGAGAAATCCCAATTGAGGATGCGCCCGCTTCCCAGGACGAGGAAGTATTCGTAGAGGTCGAAGGCGTCGGCGCTGCGGGCGTGCCACTCGTGGAGGCGGGCATTCATCCACTGGCCGGGCGCGAGAAGGAGCAGGGGAGCGGTCAAGACGGCGGCAGGGATGTATATCTGGAGAAATCGGTCCAGCGAAAGATGCCGGCGGCGGAGAGCGGCGAGGTGGCTGGCGAACAGGAGGGCGAGCAGGAAGTCGAAGAAATAGGAGGTGTGCGCCGCCGCGGAGATCGCCAGGCTGTAGGCGACGCCGCGGGCTGCCGAGGGCTGGTCCTCGTGCCGGAGGTAGGTCAGGACGGCGAGGACGGCCATGAAGGTGTCCATGCCGTAGGACCGGCAGAAGTGGGCGGAGGAGGTCGGAAACGAAGCGGCGGCGAGGAGGATGGCGGCCGTGCGCGCGGTCTCTTCCCGGAATCGGAGGCGGGCAGCGAGATAGAGCAGGCCGACCGCGGCGGCGGAGAAGAGCAGGGAAGGCAGGCGCAGGTAATGCGTGCCGCGGCCACCCAGCAGCCAGAGCTTGAGAAAGTAATAGCGCAGGGGGGGGCGCATCTCCGAATCGCGGATGCGGTCGAGCGTCTCTTTCATGCTGCCTTCGCAGATGAAGACCTCGTTGGCCTCGTCCTGCCAGAGGTCCACCCGGGTGAAGTGCATCAGCCGCGCAGACAGGGCCAGCACGGTGACGGCGAAGAGGAAGCGAGTCGGGGATCGGGGCCAAAGAGGCATGGGGTAAACGGACAGAGTGGGTCTAATGAAATCCGCTGCGCCCTTCGGGCTCGCGGATTTCAGAGCCAGGGTTGGTCCGGCTTCGCCGGCCCAACCCTGGCCGATAAGCAGAAGTCTCTAACTCTAATTTCCATCTTCTCAGTTTAGCTTGGATCATCTCGATTGAGTGCACGTCGGGATCGGGATCGAAAGAGTTCCTATACCGTGAAACTGCAACTCAAACTTAAAAGGTTTTTCAAGTTTGACACCCCAAGCGCCTAATCTGAATTTTTCATTCCGGTGGGATGAGGAATCTGAACGAAGCGCAAAGCGCACTCACGGCCGCAAGTCTACGGACAGAGGAAAGGTGTCAGGTGTCAGGAAGCACGGACCAAGCACCAGTCTACAGACTATAGTCTATGGCGATTTGAGTTCCCGCAGCCAGCCGGTGACGACGGCCTCCCGGGGCCGGATTTCCAGCGCTTTTTCCCACTGCGCCCTCGCCTTCTCCTTCTCGCCCGAAAGGGCGTAGGCGAGGCCCAGGTTGGCATGAGCCTCGAAGTACACGGGATCGAGTCGGATGGCCTCATGATAGTGGGCGATGGCCTCGTCGAAGAGCTGCTGGTCGGCAAGCGCCGTGGCCAGGAGGTAATGGACGAGCGCATCCTCCGGCCTGAGCTGGAGCGACCGGCGATAGGCCGCCGCGGCATCCTTCATCTGCTTCCGCGCCTGGTAAACGCTTCCAAGGTTGCGATAGATGCCAGCCAGGTTGGGCCGAAGCCGCGCGGCCTCGAGGTAGCACTCGAGCGCCTCGTCGAGCCGCCCCAGCTCCTGCAGCCCGCGGCCCAGGTTGTTATGCGCCAGCGCGTGGCTCGCGTCGCACCGGATGGCTTCTCGGTTCGCCTCGACGACCTTCTCCCAGTTGCCCTGGTTGATGAATTTCAGGCCGAGGTTGTAGTGGAAGGCGGCGCGGGCGGGGCCGGAAGGCTGGGGTTTCTCCAAAGAGGACAGGTATTTCAAGGCCTCTTCTCTGGACCGGCGCTCGTTGATGGGGAGAGGCGGCAGCTCCGGCAGGGCCCGGTAAAGCTCGGCAGCGATGAGCTGGTGGCCCGCCACCGTGGGATGCACGTAATCCTCGATCCAGTCGCTGCCGACCAGTTCGTGCTCGCTTTCGGACTCGAACACCTTCACGAGGTCCGGGCAGGGCACGCCGACGCGCGCCGACGCGTCTCGAATGGCCTGGTTGATCGACCGAAACGCCCGCTGGGGCGAAGCGTCGGCGTCCCGCGCCGTTTCCAGGGCTTCCTTCGCTTGGGGATATCTGCCCAGGCGCAGAAGGCACTGCCCGCGCAGGTACTGAAGCATGGCGTGGCTGGGATCGATGGCCGCAGCGGCTTCAAACTCCCCTAGCGCCTCCTCGTGCTTCGCCTCTGCCCACCGGTCCTTCCCACGCCCATAGTGAGCCTCCCACTCATCCTCCCGGCCCGTGCCGAAGCGACGCGCTCCGTCCGGACGCCAGTCGCGGATATTGGAAGGCATCGTGGCGGCGAGGGTGGCCACGCCTGCTCCCACGCACGCGCGGAGTATGGCCTCGTAATTCTTCTCGAACTCGGATACCGTGGCCCGGCGCTCGGACTCGCTGGCCAGATGCACCGCCTCCCGGTAGACCTCCGGCGTGAGGGCCTGATCGGAAGGACGGCGAGCCTTCAACGCTCCCCGGAACACCTGCAGAAGCCGAGACGAGGCCAGTAAGGCCGGAAGCTCGGCCCTCCTCCTCACCGGCGCATGCGCCTTCTCGACGAACTCGTTGTGCCCGCAATAGACCAGCACCCCATCGGGCTGAAGCGACAGCCATTCAGGCATCGCGGCCAGGATGCGGCGGCTGCCATAGGACATCGCGCCAAGGTTGAGCACCTCGGCCCTGCACTCGGGATGATACTTTCCAAGCAGAAGCTCGAGCCAGCGAGGAAAGGCGGACTCGATGCCGAATGGGAAGCCATAGGCGGACGATCCGCCCAGGCAAAGGATGCGCAGGCTGCCCTCCGGCTTGGGCATCCGTATTTTCAGGTCGTGGAAGCTGGAGAGGTAGGCGGGTCGAACTTGGAGGAATCTTCCGTCGGACGATTCCTCGAAAAGGGTTTGCTTTGCGGGGGACGGTTTCGGGTCATCAGCAAGCCAGCGGCAGAGGAGCTCAGCGGCGCCCAGCAGGAGCATGGGAAACAGGACGCTGAGGAGGAGGAGCTTCTTGAGCATGAATCGCTTCGTTGCCGCGTCGTTCATTTGCTTTATTCAAGCTGTTTCCGGATGGATCACCACCTTGAAGGCCTTTCGATCGTCCATGAGCCGGAAGGCCTCATGCAGCTCACTCAGAGGAAGCTCGCAGCTCAGAAGTGGCCGCAGGCGGCCCGGGTGTCGGGCGATCAACCCGAGCGCCTCACGGACGTGGCTCGGGGTGCTGTGAAAGACGCCACGGACTTCGATCTCGTTGTAGTGGACGGCCTCGGTGCCGACCGAGAAGGAGGTGCCGGAGGGGCAGCCTCCGAAAAGGTTGGCGATCCCGCCCTTGCGCAGCATGCCCAGGGTGATCTCCCAGACTTTGGGCTGGCCGGTGCACTCGATGGCGGCGTCCACCCCGCGGCCGTTGTGCGCCAGGACTCGGACGGCCTGGGCCTCGTCCGCCACCTTCCGGTAATTCAGCACGTATTCTGCCCCGAGGCCATTGCCGACAGCCAGGCGATGATCGTTCCCGCCCGTCAGAATCACGCGGATACCGCGGAGCGCAAGCACCCAGACGAACATCTGCCCGATGGCCCCGTCCCCGTTGACCGCGACCCAGTCGCCGGGCCGCACGCCGGTGCGGTCCACCCCATGGAGCACGCAGGAAAGGGGTTCCATGAGGCAGGCCTCCTCGAAGCAGACGCCGTCGGGAAGCGCGAGAAGATTCTGCCGCACGATGGGCTCGGGCACGCAGATGAACTCGGCAAAGGCGCCGTTGAGGAATAGCAGGTTTTCGCAGAGACTGAGACGCTCCCGCACACAGTAGAAGCAGCGGCCGCAGGGCGCCGAGTTGTGGCAGGCGACGCGCTGACCGGCATGAAAATTCGAGACGCCGGGCCCCACGGCGGCAACCACCCCGCTGAACTCGTGCCCGAAAAGCGTCGGCGGCTTCAGCATCCGGGCGTGTCCGCCCCGGTGGAAGACCTTGAGGTCCGTGCCACAGGTTGCCGCGCGCTCGATGTGGACCAGCACCTCGCCGGGGCCGGGTTGAGGGACCGGGACGGATTCGAGCCGGACATCCTCACGTCCGTACAGGACCGCGCCGCGCATCATAGAGGTTGTCATAGTTGAAAGGTTCCAAGCGTCAGGTGTCAGGTGTCAGTGTCAATTCCTGGAACCTCTGCCCTCCCACTCCTCCACTCCCATGCACCCGCTTCGCTTCGGGGCAAGCTCTCACACCCTCATGCTCCCATACGTGCCAAGTTAAGGAAGAAAATGGGCTGATTGGCCTCTTACTTTCAATCTTACCTTCCATTTTCTTAACGAGTTGCTGGAAAATCACTTAAGTAGAAATTGAAAGGAGGATTGTAAGCAAGAAGCGGAAGGACTCTGGCCTCACTTGGCCCCCACACCCCCATACCTCTCTCCTCCTCGTTCGTCGCTGCTCATTCGCAAACGAGTTGCTGGACCCATCCAGGCCAGGGCCGAATCACGATTTTCAGGGTATCCTTGGCAGGGTGGAGGGCCAGGTCGACGGCCTCGGCAAGCCGGGCCAGCGGGAACTCCCGAGAGAGAAGAGCCCGAACATTGATGCGCCGGTTGAACACGATATCGGCGGAAAGCCCCTGGAGCTTGAACGAGGAGCTGTAGCTCCCCAGGAGAGTAATCTCCGAGCGGTAGAGGAGATTGGGTCGTACGGGGATGGAAACCTCCTCGGGGAACTCAGCAAAGAAGAGGATTTTCCCACCCGGCCTGGCGCTGGAGAATGCGCACTCGCAGGCCCGCAGGTGAGGAACAGCGAGGAGGACGAGGTCGGGCCCGAGGCCGCCCGTGGCGTCCCGCAGGGCCTCCGCGAACCGGGATTCAGAGGGATCGAACGTCCCCTCGACGCCGAGCTCCAATGCCTTGTCTCGCCGGGCCGCGAGAGGCTCGCTGACGAAAGGCACGGCCCCCAGGAACTTGAGAATCTGGACGAAGAGCAGCCCCATGGGGCCCGCTCCGACCACCAGAACGCGGTCCCCAGCGGCTACGCCAGCCTTTCGCACGGCCTTCAGGCAGCAGTTGACCGGCTCGACGAACGTGGCCTCTTCGAAGGAGACGTTGCCTGGAATGGGTATGACGCCGTGCCGGACGATGTGACCAGGAACGCGGATGAACTGGGCGAATCCGCCGCCGCTGGGGATGAATCCGGCCGTGGTCGTCAGCTCCTTGAACATCTTGCACAACGAGTAGTCTTCCCGAAGGCAGCAGCCGCAGCGCAGGCAGGGGATGTGGTGCATGACGGCCACGCGGTCGCCAGGCCGACAGGCCTGGACGTCCGGCCCGGCACGTTCGATGACGCCGGCCATCTCGTGGCCAAAAATTCGAGGCGGCTCGTAAAGCGGGTAGAGGATTTTCTTGATGTCGGACTGGCAGAGGCCGCAGGCGGCAATCCGGACCAGGATTTCGTCCGGACCGATTTCCGGGACGGGGACATCTTCGTACTCGATTCGATTGACGCCTCGGTAGACCGCGGCTTTCATGAGATGAGGTATAGGCAAGGTCCGATCGGAATGCAAGAACCGGCGAGAATGTTAACGCGGCTTGGTTTGCCGGAAGGGGATTACCCAGCACCTCCCCTTCCGGCGTGGAATTCCCAGAATTTCAATCGCGTTGATCCCTTGAAGTTGAAAAGAAGGCTCAGCCCAATAAGATGAAAAAAAGGGGAAAAACTTACAGGCAGTTCATGAAAAATAGCATGGCCACCCTCCCACAAAGGGTGAAGTCTGGCATCGGTGGGGGAATGATGAGCCCAAACACCTACTGGACCGTCCGGGGTGGTTGGTGGGGGCGCTTGCTGAATGATGGGCACGGGGGGACCGATTCAAGCGCTTATATATTGGACACTTATGGAAGACCGGGTGTCTCTCTGTTTCGCCGCGGTTTCTTGCCGTATTCGAGGACGGGCGCATGGGGTCGCTTTCGTACTCGAATACTTGCCGCTCTTGGACTCGTGCTTCTCCACGGTTTCACCTCCGGCGCTCGGGCGGACCTTGTTCTGGTAGAACAGGGGGTGGGCAAGGCGGCCATCGTGGTGGCCGCAGGAGAGCCGAAAGCGGCCAAGGCCGCACAGGAAATCCAGGCCCTTTTGCAGAGGATGAGTGATGCCAGCCTGCAGATCATTTCGGAAGGCGAGGCCATCCCACAAAATGCCAGCGCCCGGCTTCTCGTCGGACACACGGACGCCGCCAAGAGGCTCGGCATCCAGGTCCCCGGCGGGTTCGATCCTTCCATCCGGCCCGAGGCCTTCGAAGAGGAAGGCTTTGTCTTGAAGACCGTGGGCAACGACATCGTCATCGGAGGCAACTCGGACGGACCCTACCAGGGCACTCTTTACGCCGCCTATGCCTTGCTGGAACGGATTGGCTGCCGGTGGTATTTCCCCGGAAGCTGGGGTGAAATCGTCCCTCGACGCGAGCGCGTGATCGTTCCCGATCTGGATGTCCGTTCCCATCCGGACTTCGCTGTCCGGCTGATCATTCTTTCCGGCTGGGTGGAATATTCGGCCGAACAGTACTGGGAATACGCGCGGTGGTGCACCCGTGTCGGCTTCACGGGCGACCATCCGAATGCGACTTCGCTGTACCCTGTCGTGGGCGACGGATTTCTCGGACATCTTCTACCGCCCGAGGAATATGCCGGGAAGAACCCGGAGTTCTACGCGATGAGCAAGAACGGCACGCGCAAGATGCGACCCGACACCAGCCCCTACCATGCCATGCTGTGCCTTTCCAACCCGGAAGTGTTCAGTGAAAGCATTCGAAATCTGAAAGCCGCTTTTGCGGGCGAAAGGAAGCTTGTCCATGTCGTCCCCCACGGTGTGGGCATCAGTCCCCCGGACGGCGCGCCGTCCTGTTCTTGCGACCGGTGTCTCGCCCAGAGCCAGAACTTCAACTATCCGACCTACATGCCCGAGCGCATGCAAAGCGAGGAGTTTTTCGGATTTGCCGTCCAGTTGGCGAAGGAATTTCCGGACCGGTGGATTTCGACAGCCGCTTATGCGTTGCGTGACGTGCCGCCCCAGGGCGTCAAGCTGCTTCCGAACATCAGCGTCATGGTCGCCCCGATCACCTGTGACGTCCTCCATCCGAACGACGACCCGCGCTCCTGGCGTCGGCAGGAGCTGGTCCGGATGCTCCGGCAGTGGCGGAGGCAGACTCCCCATGTGTACCTTCACGACTACAATCCCGGCCTGCTGGCAGGAAACTTCCTGCCGGAGCGTGACGTTCCGAACATGGCCGTGAACGCGCGGTCCTACAAGCAGATCGGCCTGAAAGGGATGAAGCGCGAGGGCCGCATGGCGTTCATGCAGACCTGGCTCAGCTACTACGTCACCGCCAAGCTGCTCTGGGACTCCGAGGCCGACCTCGCCGAGATCGAAAGGGATTTCTATGTGACCTTCTTCGGGCCCCGGGCCGGGCCGCACGTGCAGGCGTGGTGGCACGCGTGTGAAGAAGCCCTCGCCCGGGCCACCATCCTCGCTCACGAGGACTGGCTGCTCAACCACGTCTATACCCACCGGTTCGCCCAGCGCATCCACCGCCACGCCGACGCCGCACGGAGGTCGCCTATGACGGGCGAGCAGAGGCAGCGCTTCGAGGCCTTCGCCCTGATCGCCGACCACTTCGAGGCCCATGCCGCCATGGATGAAGCCGACGTGAGCCTGGATTACGCCCGGGCCGCCTCCGAGGCCGGCCGCATGATCGAAGACATGAAGAAGCTGCATGACCTCTGCCCCTTCCTCATCGGCCCGACCATCTCCCACCCCCTCTTCGCCGAAGGCCGGAAGAAGAAATATGAAGAGCTTGCAGCCATGACCGGCGGAGGCACGGGCTCGATCGTTGCTCCGCTTCCGCTCGAAATGCGGTTCGCCCGTGACCGATTCAACGAAGGCGTGATCGGGGAGTGGTATGACCCGGGCTTCGACGACCGGTCATGGGAAAAGAAGAACACGTTCTTCCTGTGGGAGCAGCAGGACCCGCCGGAGGACGCCGCGGGCCACGACTACGACGGCTACGGCTGGTATCGGGCAACCGTCGAGATTCCCGGCCATCTGGCCGGCAGGAGCATCCACTTCTGGTGCGGGGGCGTCATGAACGAGGCCTGGGTGTGGGTCAACGGCGAATACGCCGGCCACCGGGAACACCGTATCTGGTGGCGCGGGCCGCACGATTTCGACCTCGACGTCACTCGCCTGGTCCGGCCGGGTGAGTCCAGCACCATCGCCGTTCGCGTCTGGAATGATGCGGAGTACGGCGGCCTGTTCCGCCGCGGTTTTTTTTGGTCGCCCAAGTAGTTCCGCCGCGGTCCGATGGGTCATCCGCGATGCGCAGCCGCACGAACTCGTTTTGCGGTTCAGAAGCGCGGCAGCGCTTCTGAACCGCAAAACTACCGGCCTCGCCCCTCGGTGTCCGCAGTCGATCGGGCCTGGCCGCCCTCCTCTCCGGCCGCGTCCGCCTCAATTCGGAAGAAGTAGACCTGAGACTTGCGCTCGATGGATTCAGTATCCCCCTTCGAATCGGTGAAAGAACCCATGACGATGCCGTCGCTGGTCACGACCCTCGACCCTCCGATGGCGTAGGCATTGAAACGCTGCACGCTGCGGGCGTGATCCCGCCAGGAGTCTCCGTTATCGCGGCTGACCAGGCAGACGAGGCGGCCCTCCACGTCTCTCCCCGTGCAAAACAACAGGGGATTCTTCTGGCCTGTCCCCCGGGCGAAGAAGCCGTCCAGCCCGTGGATGGCATACTCGCCTCCGCTGAAAATCGGCTGGAAATCGATTTCCCGGCGGCCCGTCGCCAGGTCGTACCGCACATAATGCTGCCGCGGGCGCTGATGCTGGGCCAGGTACAGGAAATGGACCTTCCCGGCGTTCACGATGAAGGAGGAGAGCCACGTATGGACCCAGAACTCGTCATCGAGCGTGATCCGTGTGGCCTGCCCCTCCTGATCGGCAGCCACCGGAAGGGATAGGCTGCGCCCGTCCAGGGCCTGCCATGTCCGTCCCGCATCCCCCGAAAGCATGTGATGGATATCCCAGTAAAGATACCGCCCATCTCTCTGCGTCGTCCATGCCGCATGGAGAATGCCGCCCTCGGTCAGGAAAAGCTGGGGATATTGAAGTCCCGCCATGTCGCCGCGCTGCAGCACCCGGTAGGTGTCCAGAACGTTGCCGTCCAAACCGATGACGGCGAGCCTCCCCCTCTGAGAGAGGTAGAACAATCGCTCCCCACGAGCGTCCATGACCATGGCACACTTGTCTCTCCCCTCGCCGGCCATCCGGCTGATCGCCGGACCGCGGAACTGCTTCTCCGCCATGAAGCGATACAGGTAGGCATCGTGATCCTCCAAGTCCGGCCGCATGAGATAAATGTTGCCCTTTGAGTCCGTCTCCAGAATGGGCGGGCACGTCGCATGCCTGCCTTCGAACAGGACCGAAAACGAGTCCCCGCCATCGGTGCTCCGGAGAAGCCGCCAGGTGTACGTCGTGTCCTCCTCATTCCGCGAATGGACGTAAGCCATGAAAAGGCCATACGGGTTCGCGACGACCTTCTGGTTATAGCTCTGGACGGTGGCTGAAGGCGAAGCCGCATCGTCCACGCACACGAGGCGGATTCCGGGCCGGTGCGGCAAGCCCTCGGGCACCGTCTCGGCAGCCCATGTCCCTGACGCCACGAGGGCTGCCAGAAGAGCGAGCCCGATCAGACGGACGCCAGTGGCCCTGACGCCAGGGTGGCGGCGCTCCCAGAGAGCGAGCCCGGGCAGACGGACGCCGGGCTGCTGGCTTGAGCCCCCTTCACGTGATTTTTTGGAATACATACTGGTTACAGCCCCAACCACCGCCGGCTGTCTTCAAATTCTGCAAAGCAAAACCCTTTTTGAACAAGGGTACGACGACCTGTTCGAGCTTGGCGACTTCGAACGGCAGGCCGCCGCACCAATCGACCCAATCGTGCCAGGCCGACATGCCGCGCTCCATCTTCTTCTGTTTCCAGTCGCGAATCGGGAGGGGGTTCTGTCCCCTCAAGAGGCGTGCGAAGGCATACCGAGATTCGAAGAAAGAGGCAATGAGGAAGACCAGCAACGGCCTCATGAACCGCGGGAGGCGATGATACCCCTGTTTAATTCGAAGCCATCTCCTGCTGGCGCCTCCCTGGTCGTTGTAGATGGCAATAAAATAAATTCCACCCTTCTTGACCAGATGGGAAGTCAGCTCGATGCCTCTGAACAGGTCACCCGTGTGATGGAGCACGCCCCAAGCGTAGACGAGGTCGAACTGACCGAGGCCGTTCAAGTAATCTTCATCGAGCGCCGAACCGGGCTCGATCTTCCAGGACTCACCGCCGGGATAGTAACGGCGTTTCAATTCTTCCGTGCAGGCCACGCACTGCGGATCATAATCGAAGGAGAGGACCGCCGCGCCGAGTCGCATGGCCGCCAGGCTCATCAACCCACTGCCGGAACCGACGTCCAGGAAGGTCTTGCCGTTCAGACTGTTGACTTCCAGCAGCTCCTTCAGCGAATTCTGCGCTCCTCGAATACGCTCGTCGTCCAGCGTGGTGAGGAAGGCTTTCCAATTGTCGCCGAACTGAAATCTCTCTTCTGGCGTCATTCGCGATAGTTTACACCGACCGGAGACTGCGGACTACAGCCTCCGAGCAGATCCGTTCAGAAAGCGTGCGGCGCTATTTCTGAACTGATCTGCTAGAATCCTGTGACCATGCCACGGGGTGTAGACTCTTCCAGTCAAGTCGCGCGACATCGCCAGCCGGACCGATGGGAAGCCCGGCGCTACCATCACCGTCAGGAAAAGGGCCGTGAACGGTTTTTCGACGGTGATGAGTGCATTTTTGAGGTTGATCTGCAGGGCTGCTGCATCCGATACGGGCGGCTTCGGCCCGGGGCCGAACCCTTGATCGGCGGACACGGCCGGGCCGACGGCTGGCGTCTCTGGTGGGGCCGGAGCAATTTCTACCTGCCTGCGCGGGCTGAGGAGTTTTGCATCGGGGCTGTGGGCCCCGAACAGATCACTTTGGCCTTGACCACGGTGGACACCGAGGGCATTCGGACGCGGACTCTCCTGAGCGTGGGTTATTCCCTGACGCTGGTGAGCTACGTCTATACCTTTGATCAGACGCTTCAAGTGCCCGAATCGAAGCTGTGGCACGGGACCGCCTCGGGGATGTACCTGGGCGTCGAGTACTGCAATTTCTGGCCCAGCGGGTCGTTCCATCACGCCACAGCCGGACCCGTTGAGACGCCCGACCTGGAGCCCCATCAGCGCGGCTATTACGGACGCGAGCGATGGCAGTGGATGCTCGTCGAGGAGTCCCCCGGCCGCTTCGTCGCCGTGGCCATCAACCGGCTCACGCGGACCGTGTCCGAGAACATGCGGCCTTGCGACGGCGGCCTCTTTCTCCTGGCCGAGGAAGGGGTAGGCAACCCGACGCTCCAGTTCCTCGGGGACACGGGCCGTCGCACGATCCTGGGGCTGTGTCACGCGATCTTCGACGTGCACGTCAGCCTGGCCGAGCTGGGCCGGATCGCGCCCGGCCGCCTCCTCTCCGCCCGATACCGGCTCTTCGATACGACTCCTGAGGACGCCCGGGCCCTCCGTGAAAAAGCCGAGGTGGTCCGTGAGCTCGTCCCCTGGTTGGAACGCCGCTTCCTGCTGCCCCGGGCCGTCATCCCAGGCATCAATCGCTTCGACGAGCCGGTCCCTCCCTATGAACCCTCCGGCTCGCGTTTCTGGCGTCCCGTCCATGGGGACTACCAGGCCTCGGCGGAGGAATCGCCGCGGAACGCCGGCATGTACCGCGCCCACGCGATATGGGACCGAAGCGCCCATCAGCTCGTCATGAGGTCGCCCTGGACCACTTTCCTCGGCTGGGGCCTCTATGGGGCCAACTTCATCCCGGTCACGCCGGGACGCCGTTATTCCTTCCGGGCGAAGGCGGACCTCGAAGAGGTTTGCGGCGATGGGCTCGTTCTGGCCTACTGTTTTTTTCATTCACGCCTCGACGAGAAGGGCGAGGCAACTCGCCCGCCCGACCCGGTGGAGAGCCGGCCAGTGTCCGGCAGCGGCCGGGGCCTCGAGCTCGTGCTCGAGACGACGCCAGCGCCCGACTGCAAGGTGCTCCATGGCGGCGTCCCCTTCCACTACAACCTTCTGGACTTCTGGCTCGTGCTCAAAGGCAAGGGATGCGCGCGGGTCTCGGAAGTCGAGATCATGGAAACGTAGCCAAGCTCCTGCCTCGAATGGACCTGTTTGCGCCGACCTGTCCGCCGGAGCGCAATGCGTGAAGGCGAAGGGTGAGGTCACCCGAGACGCGATCAGATCAATTCGGACATCGCTTCTCCGGTCTTGTCGACGATGCGGACCGGCCGACCTTCCGGCGTGTACAGCTCCTGCTTCAGGTCCAGCCCGGCCAACGTGAAGAAGGTGGCAAAAAGGTCCGCCACGGACACGGGTCGGTCGGCGACTTCGCCGCCGCGCTCGTCGGTCTTCCCGACGACCTGTGCGCCGCGGATGCCGCCGCCGGCGAGGGCGATGGAGAAGGCGGTGGAATGGTGGTCGCGCCCGCGATTCTCGTTGATCTCCGGCGTCCGGCCGAACTCGCCCATCCAGATCACCAGAGTGGATTCCAGCAGGCCCCGGGCCCTGAGGTCCCGAAGCAAAGTGGAGAAGGCGGCGTCGACACGATGGAGAAGAGCCTCGTGGTCCCTGAAATTCTCCTCGTGGGTGTCCCAGCCCGGGAGCGAGACCTCGACGAACTGGACGCCTTGCTCGACGAGCCGGCGGGCCAGAAGGCACGCCTGGCCGAAGGAGTCGCGCTCGCCTTCGAGCATTCCATACGCGTCCCGGAGCGCCTCCGATTCCTTGTCCAGGTTCAGCGTTTCCAGGAATCGCCCGCTCAGGTAGCGCGTGGCCTGGGCCTGCAGCTCCTGCTGAACTTCAGAAAGGTCCCCCAGTCGCCGGCCGAACCGCTTCTCGTAGCCGGAAAGCCAGCGGATACGCTGCCGGAACTCCGCATCATCCACTCCCTCCGGAAAGCTCAACGTCACGGGTACCTGCCCACCGCTGCCCAGGGTGAACGGCGCGAACCGGTCGCCCAGGAATCCGCCGCCGAACCGGCTGGAGTTGGCATCGCCATAGACGTCGCCGAGAAAGACATAAGGAGGGAGCTCGGCGCTTTCCTCCTGGACGAGGTGGGCGAGCATCGAGCCCATCGCGGGATGCTCGACGGACTCCTCCGGCGGGTAACCCGTGTGCATCAGATAATTGGCGAGGCCGTGGTCTGCAATAGGCGACGTGACGGAGCGGATGACGGCGATCTCCCGGGCTTCCTTGGCGAGATTCGGCAGATGCTCGCAGACCCGAAGGCCCGATACCGCCGTGCGGATGGCCTGGAAGGGACCACCCTCGTCCCGGCCAGGCTTGGGATCGAAGGAATCGATATGGCTGGCCCCCCCGTCCATCCAGAGAAGAATGCAGGATCGCATCCTGGCCTTTGGATCGGTTTCCTCGGAGCGGGCGCGGATGCCGCCCGCCAGCCAGAGGGAGAGAGTGCCCTTGAGAGACAGGTTGAGAAAGCTCCGTCGAGTACACGATTCGTGAAGAGGTCCCGGCGCGCCGCAATGGGGTTCGATCGGCAGGTCGGGAATGCCACGCTGGCCGCAGGGATCGTGGAGTCCTCTCGGCGCGCCGCGGCGAGGTTCGAGCGACGGGTCCGGAAATGAATCTCGATGGCAGGAGCAAGGCATGGCGAAAACCTCCTAGTAGACGAGTGAGCAAGTGCACCCGCACTGGCTAGCTCATCTACTAATGGTTGTAGCCGAATTCGGTGGAATTGAGCAGGACCCAAAAGAGCCGCTGATACGACTCCACGTCGTCCGGCGTGTCTTTGAGCAGATCGAAAAAATAGGCCCGTTCTCCGTCCGTGGGGTAGCGGGAAAGCGCACAAAGAAAAAGCCAGTCGATGCGTTCCTCCGGCTTCTCGATGTTGCCCATGACGCCCTGGAGCTGCCAGCCGACGAGCAGGCCGTGGGAGACCAGGGAACTGTTGAATCGCAGAAGGACGGATTCGATGGGCGAAGTCACATTGAACTCGTAGAGGTAATCCGTCTCACTCATGGTGATGGCCACCTCGCCGGGCGACTCGCCGCCGGACTCCGCGGTGGACGATTCGGCGGGCTGATCTTCCGCGGTCTCGGGGTTTTCCATTTCCGAGTTTTCGGTCGCCGCCAGGGTGGCTACCTCCTTCCTGTCGTACTCGATGCCGGTGGCCTGGGCGATCGACAGAAAGAGCTGCTGGTTGGTCATGCGCCGGCGGGGCGCTGCGGCGAAAAGCTCCTCCTTGGGCCGGTCGCCGTCCGTATGGCAGTCGAGTGAGTAGGCCCGGCTGGCGGTGATCAACCGGATCAGGGGCTTGAGCCGGAAGCCGTGATCGGCGAAGTCGCGAACGAGGCGATTGAAGAGCTCCGGGTGGCTGGGCTTCGCCCCTTCGGTGAGACTATCGACCGGATGGATGAATCCCCGGCCCATGAAGTGGGACCAGATGCGGTTCACTTGAGCACGGGCAAACCATGGATTCTGGTGCGAGGCGATCCACCGGGCGAGGAGGCGACGCCGGTGCTGCGTCTCCACCGCGGGCTCTGGCGCGGCGAGGAATCGGGCCGGGAGGACCTTCGGATGCTGGCCCGAGGGCAGGCGGTCCACCTCGCCTTCCGCTTCCTCGTAGACGCGGTATCGGTCGTATTCGGACCCGTCTCCGTCGGTGAACTTTTCGCCTTGTTCGCTGTAACCGATGGCAGTCCGACCGTAGAAGGCGGCATAGCTCCAAAAATCCTCCGTCTTCCAGCGGTCGAACGGATGGTGATGACACTGGGCGCAGCGGATTTGGACGCCGAGGAAAATGCGGGCCGTGGCGGCGGCAAGGTCCTGGGGATCCCTCCACCGGTAATTGAAGAACACGGCGGGCTTCCGGTCGATCCAACCGTCCGCGCTGAGAATTTCGTACGCTAGCCTGTCGAGAGGCTTGTCTTTCAAGAACGCCTGTCGGAGGTATTCCTGGAAAAGGTAGAAACCGTAGGAGCGGTCAGCGATGGCCTTGCCGATGAGGACCTGGGAATAGAGGCCGGCCCAGTAGCCGGCAAATTCCTCGCTCTGAAGCATCTCGTCCGTTTTCCGGGCCCGTTTGTTGGGCGACTCGCCAGCGAGGAATTCGGCGGCTTCTGTCGGGTCTGGTACGCGGCCCCGGAGATCGAGCGAAAGCCGGCGGAGAAACTCCGCATCATTGGCCGGAGATGATGGCGTCACGTGTTCCCGTTTCCAGCCAGCAGAGATCAGACGATCGACGTCTGCGGTGGTGAGGCGAGGCGAGGCGAGTGAGAGCCGTGGGGCGACCGTTTGGATGGCCTGGCCGGCAAGAAGAAGCAGGCTGATCAAGAGAAATCGGGGATACCGCATGGAGAGTCGATTTTTCCAGACATGAAGCGGCGAAGATACATGAACAGGTTTCGGCTATCGGGTTTCAGGTCTCAGGTGTGAATAGTCATTAGTGACCTGAAACCTGAACCTGTGTGCTTCAGCCGTCGGGGCATGGCGATAGGCAAATCTCATTCCCGGCCGACGGACATGAATAGCCAGGCATTAACCCGAGTTTCTTACAAGGCGTACCCGCACGATCGATATTCGCCTGTGCAGCGATCCGTTGCAATGCACGCTTCAAGGCGCCCTTCCTGACACCTCGATTCGGGTTGGCCCTGAGTGAGAACGACGCAAGTCGTTTGAGTCGAAGCCCGCAGGGCGCATTTCGAACACATCGTGTGAGTAATGCAGGCTGGAGGACCAGAGAGCCGAAGTCTGAAGTCAAATGCCCCAAAGGGGCGAGATAATGGTTTCTCAGGAGGTAACTGCTGTCCTCTTCTCCGCACAAAACATCAGGAAATGTAGTTTGGAGAACTTTTAGAGACACCTCCAGTTAAGTCTAGAGGGCATCGCCTTGTTCTCAATAAGGTCTCGGAACGACCGGCCGCGTCCGTCCCCTCCGAAAGCTCGCCGTAGATGCTCGCCCGCAGTATGGCCCCAGAGATGACGTCTTCTGCCAGCGGTTCGATGGCCCCCACAACGGCCAGCTCCGCCGGCACGTCCATGATGACCGTGGTGGTGAAGGCACCCGGAAGGAGGGCCGCGGGCCAGAGGAGAAAGCCAAACCTGACGCCCTTCCACACGCCGCGGCCGGGAATTCCGTTCTAAAGAAGGAGCTCGAATTGTTCCTGAGAAGCCTTAGAGTCTTAAGGTATAACTTCTCCGCGCCCCGCACCGCGCCCACGACGTGGGCACCCGGCGGGCACCCGGCGGAGATGTCGAAAGGTGTCAGGTGTCGGGTGTCAGTTGCTTCCTGATACCCGACACCTGACACCTTTCCCAGCCCTGCTGGGTTGCGGGCTTCGCCCGCCTTAGAGTCTCAGGGTGCAACTTCTTCGCGCCACGCGGAGACCTTTTCAAAGTGGATTTCTCCTCTTTTGCTGTCCGCCTCCCGCAGGAATCCCGTTGGGAGAAGCGGACGCCCAGGGAGAGGCGGCGCGTTAGGACCCAAAGGACCGGAGCTTGTCCTCGATGATCGCCCAGGCCTTGCGGGCTTCTTCACATCCCGGATAGACCAGGAGAAGCCACAGGTAGACGGCGAGTCCGATCGCGGCCCCAGCGAGCACGCTCGCCAGGTCCGCCCAGGCCGAGCCGTCTCCAATCTGGCGCGCCAGGCCTCGGACGCCGAAACTGACCGTCGCCATCACGGCGGCGGCCAGGAGGCAGCCCACCACGATGCGGAGATTCCGAGCTTCCTCTTCGATGCCCACGGCCCGTCTCAGCGCCAGGTAGTTGCATGCGGTCGTTGTGTAGGCCACCAGGGCGCTCGAGAGCGCCACGCCCACCTCCCCGAGGGGCCCGATGAGCAGAAGATTGAACAGGAGGTTCGGCAGGAAGTAGGCAAAAATGCCGAGCCAGACCAGCGTGCCGATGCGTTTCAGCGCCATGAGCGCCTGGACCATCGAGCCGCCGACGAATTCGCCGAAGAGGCCGAGGCCGTAGGCCGCCAGACAGGTAGCGATGGAAACCGCGGCCTCCGGCCCGAGCTTGCCGAACCGTATCTGCTGGAACAGGGGGGGGCCGCAGACGACGAGCAGGACCGAAAGCGGGAACATGGTCATGGCCCCGTAGCGGATGATCTGGGCGCAGGAGCGCCTCAGTTCACCGGTGGCCCCCGCGGCCACCTGCTCGGAAAAATGCGGCAGCAGGACGAGGAGCAGGGAAGCCACCAGCGTGCCGGAGATGAAATCCTTCATCATCAAGCTCCAGTAGAGGATGCTGACCCGGCCTGGCGGGAGGCTGGCGGCCATGCTCCGGTCCACGGTGCTGTTGGCATACACGAGCACTTCGAGCAGGATGATGGGCGCGCTGAGCGACCAGAGGCTTCGCAGGGCCCGGGAATATCCACGAAGCCGCAGGCGAGGCGCGTGATGGGAGCGCCAAGCTATGCCCAACAGCGCGGCGCCTTGCAACGCTGTGCCTGCCAGCAGGCCCCAGACGAGAGCGTCCGGGCCGACGCTCTGGCCGCCCCACTGGTACACGAACAAGGCGATGAGGGCCGGCGGGAGCAGGTGCGTCGCCTGGGGCGCTGAAAACTGCTGCCGCGCATTCAGGATGGAGGAAAGCGCCGTCACCAGCGTCATCGGCACGATGAGCCACACGCTCGGGATCGCCAGCCGCAGCACGTGCTCGACCACCTCGGGATTCTTCTCCGGCACGGCCAGCGCCAGGAGAGGGCGAATGATGGCCGAGAAGAGGACCGCCAGGGCCAGAGAGACCAGGAGCAGGCTGCTAAGAAACAGGTCACCGAAGGCATCGCCTTCCGTGATTCCGGCTGCCCCGTGAGAGGGCTGCTGGCTGAGGTAGGCCCGGCGCACGGCGTTGAGGAAAAGGGCGCCCATCAGCCCGGGTACCAGGATGACGAGCGAATAGGCGTCCATGGCGGCCCCCGGCCCGAAGACAAAAACGACGTAGGCCTCCTTGACGAGTGAGGCCAGGCGGCAGAAGATCGCCACCACGGTCATCCCGAGGACCGCTTTCGCTATCATCCGGTTGTCTTGCATCGGGAGCTCCCAACAGGGACGAGTTACTTCTACACGATTTCGCGTTCTCAGAAAAGGCAAAAGGGTCCCGGAAGAGATGAAGCGGGAAGAAGGTGACCGCCGTTCGACCTCAACCCCCGCACCTGTGCAAGCGTGTCCTCGCCCGGCGGGTCATCCGCCTCACGTCGCACACCGATGCCGGTATCCGTTGCGGAATCGCCGGCGCACACCGGTGCAGGTGTGCGTGCGAGGCGCCGTTCGACCTCAACCCCCACACCTGTGCAAGTGTGTCCGCGTCCGGCGAGCGTCCGGCGGGTCATCCGCCTCACGCCGCACACCGGTGCAGGTATCCGTTGCGGAATCGCCGGCGCACACCGGTGCAGGTGTGCGTGCGAGGCGCCGTTCGACCTCAACCCCCACACCTGTGCAGGTGTGTCCGCGTCCGGCGAGCGTCCGGCGGGTCATCCGCCTCACGCCGCACACTGATGCCGGTGTCCGTTACGGAATCGCCGGCGCACACCTGTGCAAGTGTGTGTCCGCGTCCGGCGAACGCCCGGCGGGTCATCCGCCTCACGCCGCACACCGGTGCCGGTATCCGTTGCGGAATCGCCGGCGCACACCTGTGCAGGTGTGCGTGCGAGGCGCCGTTCGACCTCAACCCCCACACCTGTGCAGGTGTGCGTGCGAGGCGCCGTTCGACCTCAACCCCCGCACCTGTGCAAGCGTGTCCGCGTCCGGCGAGCGTCCGGCGGGTCATCCGCCTCACGCCGCACACTGATGCCGGTGTCCGTTACGGAATCGCCGGCGCACACCTGTGCAAGTG